>MESL01000046.1 GCA_001770955.1 Burkholderiales bacterium RIFCSPLOWO2_12_FULL_65_40
AGGAGCAGGGGCGCAACCGCGTGGTTTGCAAGCGGCCCGGTGACGACCTGCCCAGCACGCATTGATGCGGCGATGCCCGCTGGGGTGCACCACACGGCAGACGGAACCGCGCCGCACCACGCCGATGCAGAGCCGGGCAATGGTTTAAATTTTGAACGGAAAAAGCCTTTAGCGCCCGTCCATCAAGCGCTATAAGCTATCAAAAACAAAGCAAAATCAGCGCAAGCCCGCGCCGCTGCCGCTTGGTGCGCGCTGGATCAGTTCGATCTTGTAGCCATCGGGGTCCGTCACGAAAGCAATCACCGTGGTGCCGCCCTTGACCGGGCCGGCCTCGCGCGTCACGTTGCCGCCGGCGGCCCTGATTTTTTCGCAAGCGGCGTAGGCGTCTGGCACGCCCAGGGCGATGTGGCCATAGGCGTTGCCGTGGTCGTAGCTTTCCACGCCCCAGTTGTAAGTCAGCTCGATCTCGGCCTGGCCGGGGTTGCCCCCGTCAAAGCCCAGGAAGGCCAGCGAATACTTGTACTCGGGGTTCTCCGACTGGCGCAGCAGTTGCATGCCCAGCACCTGGGTGTAGAAGTCGATGGAGCGCTGGAGATTGCCAACGCGCAGCATGGTGTGCAGGATTCTCATGCCCGTGATTGTGCCGGCAGATCGAAAACCAGGCAGGTGGTGGTGGCGTGGGCATACAGCGTGCCGTCGGGCCCCACCAGTCGCGCCTCGGCCGTGGCGAGCTGGCGCCCGCTGTGGATCACCCGGCCCTCGGCGCGCACGCGCTGCACCTTGGGGGTGATGGCCTTGACCAGGTTGATGCCCAGTTCGGCCGTGGTGTAGCCACGCCCCGGCTCCATGCGTGTGTGCACCGCGCAGCCCAGCGCGGAGTCGAGCAGGGTGGCAAACCAGCCGCCGTGCACGGTGCCCATGGGGTTGAGGTGCTCAAGGCGGGGTGTTCCCTGAAAGACGGCGCTGCCATCACCCACCTCCACGATGAGGAAATCCAGCGTTCGGGCTATGGCCGCATAAGGCAGTTCACCGCGCAGCATCGCCTGCATCTGCTCCAGGCCCGTCATGTGGGCGATCTGCTCGCGCCGGGCCACGCCGGGGCCCGGGCCGGCATCCAGCCGCGTCAGAATGTCGCGCTCCTGCGCGAGCCAGTGTTCAAGAAGGTGGTGTGTGGTCATGGTGTCTGGAGGGAGGTTGGGTGGCGGCGATGAATAACTTGCATATGCAATTATTGCAGATACAATCAAAACCATGCAAGCCGAAAAACCTCCCACCGAGACCGCTCCTCCTCCCGCGGCAACCGCATTGCCGCAGGGTTGCACCAATTTCAAGCTGCGCCAGCTCATGCGCCGTGTGGCCCACCACTATGACGCCGAGATGGCGCAATGTGGCCTCAAGACCACGCAGTATTCATTGCTCTCGCACGTGCTGAAACTCGGTCCCATCCGTCCGGGCGACCTGGCCGTCGCCATGAAGATGGACGCCTCAACCCTGACGCGCAACCTGCGCCCCTTGGTCGATGCCGGCTGGGTGACGCTGGAGCCAGGCGCTGACGCCCGCAGCCGCCTGGTGCACATCACCGATGCTGGCCGCGACAAGCGCGTTGAAGCACAGCGCCGCTGGAAGGCGGCGCAACTGGCGCTGAATGAAGCGCTGGGGGTAGAGCGCGTGCTGGCACTGCACACGCTGGTGGACGATGCCCTGGCCTTGCTGGCCCTTCCTGCGCAGGAGCCGGGCGATGGGGAGTGACACCGTGCGGGACTCGCGCACCCGCATGCTGCTGGAGGCGCCCATTGCCCCGACGCTGCTGCGGCTGGCCGCACCCAATGTGCTGGTGATGCTGGCGCAAGCCGGTGTAGGGCTGATCGAAACCTACTTTGTGGGCCAGCTCGGCACCGATGCCCTGGCGGGCATGGCGCTGGTGTTTCCGGTCGTCATGCTGATGCAGATGACGTCTGCCGGGGCGATGGGCGGTGGCATTGCATCGGCGATTGCCCGGGCCCTGGGCGCACGGCGCAGGGCCGACGCTGATGCGCTGGTGCTGCATGCCCTGGTCATTGCCGCCGTCTTCTCGCTCATCTTCACACTGGCCGTCGTGGGAGGAGGGCGCTGGCTCTACACCCGCATGGGCGGCACCGGTGGTGCGCTGGATGCGGCGCTCACCTATTCGAACTGGGTGTTTGCGGGTGCCTTGCTGGTGTGGGTGTTCAACACGCTGTCGGCCGTGATTCGGGGCACGGGCAACATGGCCGTGCCTGCCTATGTCACGGTGCTGGGTGCGCTGGTGCTGGTACCGCTGTCGCCGCTGCTGATCTTTGGCTGGGGGCCAGTGCCCGGCCTGGGCATCGCCGGGGGCGCCATCGCCTTGATAGGGTACTACCTGGCCGGTAGCCTGGTGCTTGCGGCGTATCTTTGGTCTCCGCGCAGCCTGCTTCGGCCGTCGTTTGCGCACATCCGTTTTCGCTGGGCCTTGTTCAAGGACATTTTGCGGGTGGGGCTGGTGGGCACCGTCTCCACCGTGGCGACCAACCTGGCCATTGGCGTCACCACCGCGCTGGTGGGCGGTTTTGGCACGGCGGCCATCGCGGGTTATGGCACGGCATCGCGGCTTGAATACCTGCTGGTTCCGCTGGTTTTTGGCCTGGGCGCGCCACTGGTGGCGATGGTGGGCACCTGCATGGGCGCGGGTCAGCGCGAGCGCGCCCTGCGAGCCACCTGGATCGGTGCCGCCATGGCGTTTGCGATGGCCGAAGCCATCGGCCTGTGGGCTGCAGCGTTCCCCGGGGCATGGCTGTCTCTGTTCAACAGCGACCCGGCCATGCTCGCGGCCGGCGCGCAATACCTGCGCATCGTCGGGCCGGTGTACGGATTCTTTGGCCTCGGCCTGGTGCTGTACTTTGCTTCGCAAGGTGCGGGGCGCCTGCTGTGGCCAGTGTTCGGCAACATCGTGCGCCTTGCGGTGGCAGTGACGGGTGGCTGGCTGGCACTGCGCGGGGGCGGCGGCCTGGCGGCGGTGTTTGCCGCACAAGCCGTGGCGCTGGTGCTGTACGGTCTGGTCAATGCCTGGGCCGTCGCCGGCGGAGCCTGGTTCGGCCCCGTGGGCCGACCGCGCAGCATGGCTGGTTTGCTGCGGCGGCTACCGCAGACTTAAGAGAGCAAATCAACAGCAGTGCGTCTCGCCGTAGGTTAATTCTTCGCTTTGCGCTCCCGCCTGTAGCGGCGCGGATCGTAGACAGTCGAGACAGGCTTGAAGGCGGCTTGCTCATTGCGAGGTCGTAAAAGTCTGAAGTTCACTTGTCGCTTCGAACGTCGGCGTCGAAATGCGACTGCCATAGCCGTTCCCGCCAGAACCACCAGCGCTAACGATGCCCACCATGGATGTCTTGCGGTCCATGACACGGCTAGTACTACGTAGTCCATGACGACGAAGGTAGCACAACCCAGCACAGGCATCCATAACTAGATACGATGTATATTATGTTAAATAAAATCTTCTTTGATAATCAGATATGCAAGGCGTCAGAGGCGGGTGAGGTAATTCGTTTGACATTTTTCTGGGTAAACGCTTTGATGCTCTTCGAGTTTTCTAACGCAACCTGTTGATCTATTGAGCTTCTATTCAATTCGTCTCAACAACTCCAGGTAATGCGTTTGACATTCCGTTAGGAAGCAAGCCATACGAAGACAAGGCGCCACACCAGAGCGCTTGGCAATGCTAGATGAATCCGCATTTGCGGCCTTCCAATCGAGGAGCGTGCAAGAGAGTGGTTGGCCAAACCAAACGCTCAGCTTGGCGGAGCTAGCCCAGAAAATGCCGCTCTAATCCCGGCTGGACTAAATACAGTGATGGTGATTCTGCAGATAGCTCGCCAGGCTACCAGTGACGAATTTGATCCAGATCATCCTGGAAGTCCGCCTCGACCGATCCGCTCGTTAAACCTTGCGTTTAACTTTAGCCTTTCTAATCCTTCCGTGCGGAGTAGTTTCTTGGAGGGGGCTTGGGGGCAACCGGTCCCGTAGTTCGTTGAGCACTGCAAACATATCGTTGCTCCGCTCATCTAATTTCGCCTTAAGGTCTTTGATTTCTTCTCGGGCCAGTAGCAACTCTTGGGAAAGACTTGCCTTTTCGATCTCCAAAGCTCCATGTTGAGTTTCGAATTCGCGTGCCCTGTCCAGCGCATCGGCGAGTGATTTGGCGGCCTTCTTACTCTCGCTATCAACCTGCTGTGCGAGTCTTTTCGACTCTTGTCGTGCCCGGTCCACCTCCGCGTTCAGCCTGCGCTCCTGCGCCTGGGCACGTTCTTCCAGTCGCGCGCGTTCGGATTGGTGTTCCGCCTCCCTGACCTCTTGGCGCCGCCGCTCCGCATCTGTCGCAAGGCGCAAATGCACGCATTCCGCGCGGATGGCGTCCAGGGCATGTTGGCTGTTCAAGAGCTGCTGCTGCAGATCCTGGGTCAGCCTGCCGAGGTCGGCAATTTGGGCATCGCGGGCCTGCATCGCTAACTCATATACCGCGCTGCTGTCGGCCAAACGCCGCGCTTCTTGCTCTAACTCGCCCTGCGCCCTTTGTAGGGCTTCAGCCTGAACGCTCAACTCTTCCCGCCGCTGGGCGAAATTGTTCTTGGCCCGCTCTTCGGCCTGTTGAAGCGCCCTTCCCCACATGGCTTTCGCGGCTCTAATTACGGGGGCCGGGATGGGTTCTTTGGACTCAGGTTCGTTTTCCGTGGAGTTGCTCGGCGCCGCCTGCAGTCGCTTGGCAAGGGAGCTGTACCAGGCGTCGAGCATCGGCCCCACGGTATTTGGGGAGCCACGGCCGAGCTGTTGTCGCACGCGCTCAATCGTCGGCCGCTCGCCCAAGCTGAGGACGGTGTCGGCGGCTGCCCAGACCTCTTCCATTTGCACACCACGCGGACCTCGAACAATTTTTGACTGCATCGCCCTACTCCACCCAATTTTACCAACGATAATCGATGCTTATCGTCATTTATTTGCGAAATATGTTGTAAACAATACATCATATGTATTGAAATTGGAATAATACTCATAAATCTATTGTTTTGATCATGCGCCTACCGTCCTTGAAAAATGTTTCTTCACTTGAGCCATCCTCCCTGTCACAAGTGACGGCGCAGGCCGTTGAAGAATTGATGCGCGAAGGTGAGTCCGCTAACACGCTGGCAAGCTATCGCTCTGCATTGCGCTATTGGGCTGCCTGGTATGGTGTTCGGTACGGCCAGGCCATCACGTTGCCATTGCCGGCGAACGTCGTCCTGCAGTTCATCGTGGATCATGCGCAGCGGACCACCGCTGATGGCTTGGCTCACGAGCTGCCGATTGCCATTGACCAGGCACTGGTGAATGCGGGATTCAAGGGAAAGCCGGGCCCGATGGCACTCAACACGTTGATCCACCGAATTGCCGTTCTGTCAAAGGTCCATCAACTGCGTGAGGTCAAGAATCCGTGCCTAGATCCTAAGGTGCGTGAGTTGTTAGGCAAGACGCGCCGCGCCTACGGCAAACGTGGTGCGCTACCGCAGAAGAAAGAAGCGCTGACCAAAGATCCGCTGATGTCCATCTTGGACACCTGCGATGAATCACTCAAAGGGATACGTGACCGCGCCCTCCTCCTGTTTGCTTGGGCATCGGGAGGACGCCGACGGTCTGAAGTGGCTGGCGCGACCATGAAAAATCTTCGACGCCATGGACCGGACAGCTTCACCTACACCCTCGCCTACTCAAAGAGCAACCAGACTGCGGCGGATCGACCGGAGAACGTGAAACCTCTTGAGGGCATTGCGGGCGTGGCCTTACAGGCGTGGTTGACGGCGTCAGGTATTGAGGACGGAGCAATTTTTAGGCAGGTGAGGAAAGGCGGATACCTTGGAGAACCGCTCGCCCCTGCCGCCGTCCGAGATATTGTTCGATCGCGGGCAAAATTTGCCGGCCTGCCTGAGGTGTTTTCTGCGCACTCGCTGCGGTCTGGTTTTGTGACAGAGGCTGCAGTTCAAAAGGTTCCGCTCGCTGATGCGATGGCGATGACGGGGCATCGGAGCGTTGCAAGCGTTGTAGGATATTACCGCCCGTCTAAAGACAACCCAGGAGCGAAACTGCTCTGATTCGCAGCATCGACAAATTTCTCAGCGTCTGCTTGGCAGCGGTTGCGGTCCTTAGCGGTACAAGGCCGAACCCACGCTCCATGGCATAAAGCGGTCGCAGGCCATTGCGACGGCGTAGCGCACAATTTTCCGAAACTGGAGGTCTGGTGGGCCGCAGTGCCCCAATGGCAGAAACCGACCGGGTATTGTTACGACTGAGCTACTCTCAACTGATAAGGTCATCGGGCAGCTTAGAAGATTCAACGTAGCCCCCAAGGGGCTCTCAGTCATGCAGATGCTCGGCCACAAACTGGCGAAAAATTCCCATGGCAGGCGCTTCAGTGCGGTCGGCCAGGGTAACGAACGCAAAGCGTGCGCCCTCATTCAACGCCGGAGTGATGGGCAACTCCACCAAGCTACCATTGGCGATGGCTTCACGCGCGGGGCTGATGAGGCCGAGGAACACCGCGTCACTGCCGTGTACCGCGTGTAGCAAACTGTTGATATTGTTGCAGCGCAGGGTCACCGCGACCTGGGGGTCAGCTGCGGGCCCATAGCGGGTGATCAGAAGACGTGCCAACTCCGGATTGAGTGAAGTCGACGCTAACGGATAGCGTTGGAGGTGTGCAAATGTAATGGGGGTGTTGAATTTGGTAAGGGGGTGACCCGCGCGACAGATGAAACCACCGCGCATTTGACCCAAATCTTCGATCAACAGGTCATCAGCTGGCGTGACGCTGCGTAGATCCACAACCAGTGCGTCGAATCCACGTTCGCGCAAGCGGTTGGTCTGCAACTCGGGGGGGCCTGATTCGAGGCTGACCTGCACTCTTGGATGCATGCAGGCCATGTAACGCAGAAAGGGCTGCATCAGCAGTGCAGTAGGCCCCGCGCCGAGCCCTATGCGAATGACCCCCAAGTAGCCCTCTTGCAATAGCTGTGCGCTGCGTTTTAGCTCAACGGCATCCAGCACCATGCGGCGCGCCCGGCTTGCAACGGTCTGGCCGAACGGCGTCAACTCGTTGCGCTTGCCCATTCGGTCTATCAGACGTGCTCCGAGGTCGTCTTCGAGGGTCTGGATGCTGCGACTCAGGGCGGACTGGGTGATGTGGCACCGCTCCGCGGCGCGGCTGAACGAACCGGTGTCCGCCACAGCCAGCAGGTACTCCAGATGGCGCAGGTTCATTTCGTTTGTCGCATGAGTTTTTTGAATGCATTCCGAATAAATTATGCATTAGACGTATTTGATCACGATTCATATGATTTCGCACGCTGTCGTCCAGGGCAGCAGCAATCATCCGGAGACAAATTCATGGGCGTTCAAAATTCCAGTATGGGCGACGTCGCGTTGCCGCCCACATCCCAGCGCGTATCGAACAATTCAACTGCCGCGAAGAGCAAGGTGCAGCCCCGCGTCGTGGCTGCAACAGTGGCGGGCAACGCGCTGGAGTTCTTTGATTTCACCACCTACGCGTTCTTCGCGGTGTATATCGGCCAGACCTTCTTTCCTGCTGACGAGCCGCTGGTCACCGTGATGCTGTCGGTAGCGGTCTTTGGCGTTGGCTTCATCACGCGCCCTTTGGGCGGGCTGCTGATCGGCTCTTTCGCTGATCGTGTCGGCCGCAAGCCGGCCATGCTGTTGACCATTGCGCTCATCACGATCGGCACGATCGGCATGGCGCTCACACCCTCGTACGCAAGCATCGGATTGGCGGCACCCATCATCGTCATTGCCTGTCGGCTGGTGCAGGGGCTGGCCCTGGGCGGCGAGGTCGGGCCGTCTACGACCTATCTGATCGAGATCGCACCCCAGGGCCGGCGCGGCCTGTATGGCAGCTGGCAGCTTGCCAGCCAGGGCATAGCCTCGCTGGCGGCTGGCATCGTCGGCATTGTGCTCACGCTGGCGCTAAGCAAGGAGCAGATGCTGGCGTGGGGTTGGCGTATCCCTTTCTTGCTCGGTCTGGCATTGATCCCCATTGCCGTCTTTCTGCGCCGCCACATGCCCGAGAGCCTCGAGCAGCCCACGCATAGCGGACCCATCAAGAGCCCGCTGGCCGATATCCGGCACCATCTGCGACCGATCATGCTGGCGCTCATGGTCATCCTGGGTGTGACGATCTCGACCTATGCGGCGATCTACATGACCACTTATGCCGTGACCACGCTCAAGCTCTCCGCGACGATCGCCATGTCGGCGACCATCGTATTCGGCGTGGCGACCTGGGCGGGTGCGCTGCTTGGGGGCTGGCTGTCAGATCTGTATGGGCGCAAACCTGTGATGCTCTGGGCTCGCGTAGCGTTGTTTGTTCTGGTCTATCCGGCTTACATGCTGCTCATCGACCATACCAGCGTTGCCACTCTGGCACTGGCGACTGCGGTGCTGGCATTGCTCACGGGCATTGGTGGCGCGCCAACGCTGGTGGCCATCCCGGAGCTGTTCCCTGGTCATGTACGCGCGCTCGGGCTGTCGATTGCCTATGCCTTTGGTGTGGCGCTGTTTGGCGGCACCGCGCAACTGGTGATCACCTGGCTGATCAAGGTGACCAACAACCCGGCGGCGCCAGCGCTCTACGTACTTGTCACCAGCTTGATCGCCATCGTCGGCATTCTGCTCATGCGCGAAACCGGCGGTGACCAGGAACTACAGAAATGATCACCAGGCGAATTTTTGCGGACTGTGAGTTCATAGCATGACTGTTCAAGACACCTTGCAGGCGGTACGCGCACACGAAGACGAATTCATCGCTCTGCGCCGTGATATCCATCAGCACCCCGAGCTGCCATTCGAAGAGCTGCGCACCAGTGATTTGGTGGCTGCGCGCCTGCGGGACTGGGGTTACCACGTTGAGCGCGGCCTGGGCGGCACCGGTGTGGTCGGGCAACTCCAGCGTGGCGACGGCAAGCGCACCCTGGGTCTGCGCGCGGACATGGATGCACTGCCGATCCAGGAAACCACGGGGCTGCAGTACGCAAGTCGCAACCAGGGCGTCATGCACGCCTGCGGCCACGACGGACATACGGCCATGCTGCTGGCGGCAGCCAAGGTGCTGGCAGAGCAGGGTGATTTTTCAGGGACACTCAACCTGATCTTCCAGCCCGCAGAGGAATACGGCACCAGCGACTGTGGCGCTGTACGCATGATCAACGACGGCCTGTTCGACAAATACCCGTGTGACGCTATCTTCAGCATGCACAACATGCCCGGCTGGCCGCAGGGGCACTTGATCTTTCGCGAAGGCCCAATGATGGCCTCCTCTGACAAGGTCTACATTACGCTGGTAGGCCACGGTGGTCACGGTGCTGTGCCGCACAAGGCAGCCGATCCGGTGGTGGCGGCGGCCAGCCTGGTGATGGCGTTGCAGACCGTGGTCTCGCGCAACGTCGATCCACTGCAAACAGCGGTGGTTACTGTGGGGGTGCTGCAATCCGGGCGCGCCAATAACGTCATCCCCGACAGCGCATATCTTGAGCTGAGCGTGCGCGCGCTCCATTCTGAGGTGCGCAGCCTGCTGCAGCAGCGCATTACCGAAATCGCCCACGCTCAGGCGCAGAGCTTTGGCGTCAAGGCTGAAATCGACTATCGGCGCGGCTACGCGGCACTGGTCAACAGCAAGTACGAAACCGACTTCGCCCGCCAGATTGGCAGCGAATTGGTTGGTGCCGAGCGCATCGTGCCGCAGGCCCCGCCTCTCACCGGCAGCGAAGATTTCGCTTTCATGCTGGAGAAGTGCCCCGGCAGCTACCTGTTGATCGGAAACGGGGACGGCGACAAGCTGGGCGCCTGCATGGTGCACAACCCGGGTTACGACTTCAACGACGCCAACCTGGCCATTGGCGCTGCATACTGGACGCTGCTGGCGCGGCGTTATCTGGTTTGAACGATGGACCGCGCCGCTTTGGAAACGCTCCAGGGCTTTCTGGTAGGGCTCGACGCGCGCATGAAGCGCGCACACAAACGCGGCCAGGTGGCGCACTACATTCCGCAACTGGCCAGCGTTGACGTGCACCAGTTCGGGATCAGTGTGTGCCTGGCCAGTGGTGAGCAGCTGAGCGCGGGCGACGCTGCGACGCCGTTTTCGATCCAGAGCATCTCAAAGGTCTTCTCGCTGGCGATCGCATTGGGCCGTCACGGCGACCGGCTCTGGAAGCGGGTGGGCAAGGAACCATCTAACTACACCTTCAACTCGGTCATTGAGCTTGAGCAGGAAGGCGGCAAACCGCGCAATCCTTTCGTCAATGCGGGTGCACTGGTCACCACCGACGCCATGCTTGATGCGCCCGACGCGGGCGGCGGACTCGACGAACTGATGGATTTCGTTCGCACGGCGGCTGGAGATGACCGGATCTCGATTGATGAACAGGTTGCCGCCTCGGAATACCGCACGGCCTACCGCAACTTCTCCCTGGCGTACTTTCTACGCTCGTGCGGCAATCTGCACACGGAATGCGAACGGCTGCTGCAGATTTACTGTCGCCAATGCGCGATCGCGATGAACTGCCAGCAATTGGCCAGCGTCGGCCGGTTCCTGGCCGGCTTCGACTCCGCAGCCCACCTGCTGAACCCAGCTCAGGCACGCAGCATCAACGCCTTGATGCTGGTCGCGGGGCACTATGATGGTTCAGGCGACTTCGCCTATTCGGTCGGCTTCCCCGGCAAGAGTGGCGTCGGAGGCGGCATTCTTGCCGTCGTTCCGGGACATGCATCGATCGCGGTCTGGTCTCCTGGCCTGAATGCGTTTGGCAATTCACTGCTCGGCACGCGCGCGCTGCAAGAGTTGTCAGAGTTCACCGGCTGGTCGGTGTTCTGATGTGCAGACTTTATCGTTTGCCTCGACATGAATAGCCCCGGATTATGAGCAGACTGGCTGGTTTGAATGAAGGTCGGTAAGACTGCCTCGCCGGCCGATTGCCGCCAGACTGCTTGGAGTGCTTGCATGGTCGGCCTGCCTGAGCAAGGCAATCCCAGCGGCTCTGCGAGGCTACCCATGCCGCCGCTGATCGAGAACACCATTCAATGGCTTGTGACGGTCATTGACTCGGCTGATGGCCCATATGGGCGAGAAGATATGGTCGATCCTGCGCTCGTCGCGACAATGAAGGTTCCATCGCCTACCGCGTGCACCGTGCGCCTTTCCTTGCGGGTGGTGTCGATGTAGACGGCCACCGCCTGCTACACCACCATGGGTGCCTTTCAAAGATGCCGATGACTTTGCACTCCAGGTTGGCAAGGCACTCCTGAATCAAGGGAGGCCCGACAAGCCTGGCTCATGATGTTGTCCTTCGCACCATCCCGGGTGGTCACCAGGACCACAGGCCCGGGTTCCATCAGGGTAAAAGCCTTGTTCAGAGCCAAGGGTTGCATGAAGCCACCTCCGGTAATCCTGCCAGGCAAGCGCGCTGGGCCGCACCCGCAAGGTTCAATATACGCCTGCGGGCGCCAAGCCACCGGCGCGGCGCCTTGGCTGCGACAATCCGGCCATTGCACCCACAAGAGAGAAAGACCCTGCCATGCTGCTTGACGCCGCCGAATCCCAGCTTGTGCTGGTGGACTTCCAGGAAAAGCTCATGCCCGCCATTTTTGAGGGGCCAGCCGTGTTGGCGAACGCGCGCCGCCTGGCGCAGATAGCTCAGATGGTGGAGGTGCCGGTGTGGGGCACCGAGCAAAACCCCTCGCGCCTGGGCGCCAACGATGCGGCGCTGCGCGCGCTGTGCCGCAAGACGCTGTCCAAAATGCATTTCAGCGCCGCCGAGGAGGGCCTGGGCGAGTGGCTGCGCCCGCCGGCCAAGCCACCGGCTGGCAATGCCCGCAGCCTGCCCAAGCACCTGCAGAAGACGGCGCAGAGCGGCCCTGAGCGCGCCACCATCGTCATGGCCGGGTGCGAGGCGCATGTCTGCCTGCTGCAGACGGCGCTGGACCTGATCGAGGACGAGTTTGACGTGTGGGTGGTGACCGATGCCTGTGGCTCGCGTACCGAGCGCAACCGCGATGCTGCCTACGACCGCCTTGCCGGTGCGGGCGCCGAACTGGTGACGACCGAAATGGTGGCCTTCGAGTGGTTGCGCAGCTGCGAGCATCCTGCGTTCAAGGACATGCTGGCACTGGTCAAATAAGGCCAACCGTTGTACCGTGTGCACCTGCGGTGTTGGTGCCACGGGTGCCCCGCAGGCTGGGAGAAGCGCCATGACGGTGGATTTTCGTGACCCGCGTTCCGCATTGCAGGCACAGGCGCCGCGTACGCTGACGCCGCAGCAATCGCTGGTGCTGGCAGCCTTGGGCTTCAGCGCGCTGCTGATGTGCGCCGCTGGCGTCTGGTTCTGGCTTCAGCGGCCGGCCTGGGTGGATGCGCACACGGCACCGTACCTTGCCTTGGCGCTGGCTTTGACGGGGGTGGCGGACGTGGCTGCCATTGCCTTGCTGCGCTGGATCTGGAAGCGAAACCAGGGCTGATTCCCTGTGGGCCGGACACATTCCAACAAGAAAGAGATTCCCCATGACCCGTCCGATCAAGCGCATTGCCATCAGCACCGGGGGCGGCGATGCGCCGGGGCTCAACGCAGTGATCCGTGCGACGGTGTCGGCGGCTCTGGGCCGGGGCTGGGAGTGCGTGGGTATCCGCGATGGTTACAACGTGTTGGCGCCGATTCAAAATTGAGCCACCGTGCCGATTGAATTTTGAGCCAGGGCTAATGGCCAACCTGTGAAGGTCGGCTGTGGATAAGTGTAG
>MESL01000047.1 GCA_001770955.1 Burkholderiales bacterium RIFCSPLOWO2_12_FULL_65_40
CCCCGACACCCATCCTGAAGCGGCCCTGCGTGCCCAGGCCGTGCAGGTGCTCGGCCTGGCCGATACCGACATCGCCACGTTGCAGGTCTTCAAGCGCAGTTTCGATGCGCGCAAGGCGGCGCTGCTGGCGGTGTACATCGTGGATATCGCCCTCGCTGATCCGGCGCAGGAAGCGACCCTGCTCTCTCGCCACAGCGTCAACCCGCACATCCAGCCCACGCCCGACATGGCCTGGCGTCCCGTGGGCCAGGCCCCAGCGGGGCTGCCCGAGCGCCCGGTGGTGGTGGGTTTTGGCCCCTGCGGCATCTTCGCGGCACTGGTGCTGGCGCAGATGGGTTTTCGGCCCATCGTGCTGGAGCGCGGAAAGACGGTGCGCGAGCGCACCAAGGACACCTGGGGCCTGTGGCGCCAGCGTGCGCTGAACCCCGAGAGCAATGTGCAGTTCGGCGAGGGCGGCGCGGGCACGTTCTCGGACGGCAAGCTCTACAGCCAGATCAAGGACCCGCGCCACCTGGGCCGCAAGGTGATGGAGGAGTTCGTGCAGGCCGGCGCACCGCCCGAGATCCTGTACGTGGCGCACCCGCACATCGGCACCTTCAAGCTCGTGAAAGTGGTCGAGACCCTGCGCGAGCAGATCATTGCGCTGGGTGGCGAGGTGCGCTTTCAGCAGCGCGTGACCGATGTACTCGTCGAAGAAGACACCGCCGGCCAGCGCCAGCTGCGCGGCCTGCGCGTGCTGGACCAGGCCACGGGCCAGACCCACGAACTACCGGCCACCCATGTGGTGATGGCCCTGGGCCACAGTGCGCGCGACACCTTCGCCATGCTGCACCAGCGCGGCGTGCACATGCAGGCCAAACCGTTCTCCATCGGCTTTCGCATCGAGCACCCGCAGGGCGTGATCGACCGTGCGCGCTGGGGCCGCCACGCCGGCCACCCGCTGCTGGGCGCGGCCGACTACAAGCTGGTGCACCACGCCGTCAACGGCCGCACCGCCTACAGCTTCTGCATGTGCCCCGGCGGCACCGTGGTGGCCGCCACCAGCGAACCCGGCCGCGTGGTCACCAACGGCATGAGCCAGTATTCACGCAACGAACGCAACGCCAACGCGGGCATGGTGGTGGGCATCGATCCGCAGGATTACCCCACCGACCCCACTGCATTCGAAGCCACACTGGGCGCCACGTATGGCGTGGAGGCATTGAAGGACGGGGAGCACCACCCGCTTTCGGGCATCGTGCTGCAACGCCAGCTGGAGTCGAACGCCTATGTGCTGGGCGGCAGCAACTACAACGCGCCGGGCCAGCTCGTCGGCGACTTCATCGCAGGCCGCGCCTCGCAGGCGCTGGGCAGCGTGGAGCCCTCGTACAAGCCCGGCGTGACGCCCTGCGACCTGCGCGAGGCCCTGCCCGCGTACGCCACCGAGGCGCTGCGCGAAGCCTTGCCCGCGTTCGGCCGCAAGATCAAGGGCTTCGACATGCACGACGCCGTGCTCACCGGCGTGGAGACACGCACCTCGTCACCACTCAAGATCGGCCGGGGCGAGAACCTGCAAAGCCTGAACACCGCCGGCCTGTACCCGGCGGGCGAAGGGGCGAGCTATGCGGGCGGCATCCT
Source organism: Burkholderiales bacterium RIFCSPLOWO2_12_FULL_65_40 (assembly GCA_001770955.1). Taxonomy (GTDB): domain Bacteria; phylum Pseudomonadota; class Gammaproteobacteria; order Burkholderiales; family Burkholderiaceae_C; genus Simplicispira. The sequence continues at coordinate 1,618 of MESL01000047.1, forward strand.
CTCGGCCGGCGTGGACGGCATCCGCGTCGGCGAAGCCGTGGCACGGAGCCTGCTCGGAGCCAGTTGAAGCACCCGATTACGGACGCCGCAGGAAGTCCACCGCCAGCGCCGCCAGGCTGCGCGCGCCCGTGGGGAGCTGGTCTTCATCGATGTCGAACTGCGGCGAATGGTTGGGCGGGGCCTTGGCGAAGTCCACGCCCTTGGGTGGCGCGCCCAGGAAGTAGAAGAAGCCGGGCACAACCTTCTGAAACTCCGAGAAGTCCTCCGAACCACTCACCTTCGGGATCACCATAGCTTTGCCGCCCATGGCCAGCTTGAGCGCGGGCAGCGAGGCCTCGGTCAGCGCGGCCGGGTTGGTGGTGACCGGATAGGCCACAGGGCCGAAACGCACCTTGGCCTTGGCGCCGCTGGAGGCAGCAATGGATTCAGCCGTGGTGACAATGCGCTGGAGCGCGTCCTGGCGCATGCCCTCGTCGAAGGTACGCAGCGTGCCCAGCAACTCCACGTTGTCGGGGATGATGTTGTAGCGCGTGCCGCCCTGGATGGAGCCGATGGTGATGACCGCAGGCTCCTTGCTGATGTTGAGCTGGCGACTCACCACGGTCTGCAGGCCCAGCACCACCTGGCTGGCGGCCACCACCGGGTCGATGGCGCTCCAGGGCGAGGAGCCATGGCCGCCTTTGCCCTCCACATGGATGGTGATGCTGTCCGAGCCCGCCATCAGCGGACCGCTGCGGTAGCCCGCCATGCCCGAGGGCAGGTTGGCCGTGATGTGCAGGCCGTAGATGGCCTGCACATCCTTGAGCACGCCCGCCTCCACCATGGCCTTGGCACCAAAGCTCGGCACCTTGCCATGCTCGTCGGCTTCCACGGGTGCGCCCTCCTCAGCGGGCTGGAAGATGAACTTGACGGTGCCGGGCAGCTGCGCACGCAGGCCGGCCAGCGCCTCGGCCGCGCCCATCAGCATCGCCACATGGGCATCGTGGCCGCAGGAGTGCGCCACCGGCACCTCCTTGCCCAGGTAGCTGCCCTTGGCCTTGGAGGCGAATGGCAGGCCGGTCTTCTCGGGCATGGGCAGCGCGTCCATGTCGGCGCGCAACGCCACCACCTTGCCGGGCAGGCCGCCGCGCAGAGTGCCCACCACGCCGGTGCCGCCCACGCCGGTCTGCACCTCCAGCCCCAGGCGGCGCAGGTGCTCAGCCACCAGCTGGGCAGTGCGCACCTCCTGGCCCGACAGTTCCGGATGGGCGTGGATGTCGCGGCGCCACTGCACCATCTTCGGCGCAACGGCGGACACGGCGGCATCGATGGCCTGCAGGCCGGCGGCATCAAGCGTCTGGGCGTGGGCGATCGAAGCCAGGGCGGCGGCAAGCGAGAGAGCTGTCAGGGAATTTCGCATGGCAAGGGGTGTGAGAAATGGACGAAGGCCCCATGCTATGAGCGCCCCCCAGGCATTGAAGAAGGCAAAATGGCCATTGAAAGAGCCAAAATCGCCATGCCTCCCTGCGTCGCCATCGACATTCCCGTGCTGCCGGAGACCGCCCTGGGCCATGCCCTGCAACTGGCGGATCTGCTGCACACGGCCAACATGCTGGCCAGCCTGCGCCATGGCGCGCAGGCGCCGCGTATCGGCTGGCGCCTGACCGACGCCCAGGGCCAGCCGCTGTCTATCACCGACGGCCCCTTGCTGCCTTGCTCCCGCGCGGGGGCCTTCGAGGGGCCGGCCACGGCCCTGTTCATCGCGCCGCTGCACTGCCCCGACATCCCCGCTGTGCGCCTCGCCGTGGACCAGAACCCCGCGCTGGCACGGCGGCTTGGCGTAGCCGTAGACCAGGGGCTGCGCATCTGCACACAGGGCAGCGGCGCCTGGCTGGCGGCGCACAGCGGGCGGCTGGACGGCCGCCGCGTGGCGCTGCCGTGGTACTACATCGGCGGATTCGGCCGCGACTTTCCGGGCATCTCCATTGCCACGGCACAGGACTTCCATGAAGACGGCCCCTGGCTCAGCGCGGCACTGTCCACGGGCATGGTGGACATGGCCGCCACGCTGGCGCAGCAGGCCATGGGCCCCGAACTGGCCCTGGCCCTGCGCGCGGTGCTGCGCCCGGACCCGGAGCGCGGCCAAGCTGCGCTGGAGGCGCTACAGGCACGGCACATTCCGAGCACCCGCGACAGCACCCTGGCGCGCGCCATCGCGTGGATGGAGCAGCACCTGGACCGCCCCTACGAGCTCGACGCCGTGGCCGCCGCAGCCTCCGTGAGCCCGCGCACGCTGCTGCGGCATTTCCGCGAGGAACTGGGACATTCACCGCTCGATCACCTACACGGACTGCGCTGCGCCCGCGCGCGCGTGCTGCTGGAAATCACCCTGGAGAGCATCCCCACCATCGCCCAGGCTTGCGGCTACGCCGACCCGGCGGCCTTCCGGCGCGTATTCGCACGGCACACGGGCCTCTCACCCACTGCCTACCGCCAGCGCCACACGCTGCGCGCGCCCCGGCGCCGCTGGCGCGTGGAGACAGCGCCCCGCGTGGAAGCGGTGCTGGAAGCCCTGCGTTCGGCGGCCAAAAAATGAAACCCGCCAGGGGCCGTGGGCCACCTGGCGGGTGTGTTGCAGCAAAGGGGCCTCGATCAGCCGTTGTTGTGCGCGTTCTGCAGCGCGGCAATGCGCTCTTCAATGGGCGGGTGGGTGCTGAACAGCTTGCCGATGCCCCCGGCGATGCCCATGGCCGCCATGCTCTTGGGGAGTTCTTGCGTGTGCACACCGCCCAGGCGAGCCAGGGCGTTGATCATGGGCTGGCGGCGGCCCATGAGCTGGGCAGCACCGGCGTCGGCGCGGAATTCGCGCTGGCGCGAGAACCAGGCGACGATGATGGCCGCCACAAAGCCCAGCACGATGTCGAGCACCACCGTGGTGATCATGTAGCCGATGCCTGGACCCGAGCGGTTCTCGTTGTTCTTGTTCAGGAAGCTGTCCACCGCATAACCGATGACGCGCGACAGGAACACCACGAAGGTGTTCATCACGCCCTGGATCAGCGTCATGGTGACCATGTCGCCGTTGGCGATGTGCGCCACTTCGTGGCCGATCACGGCCTCGACTTCCTCGCGCGTCATGTTCTGCAGCAGACCCGTGGATACGGCCACCAGGGCCGAGTTCTTGAAGGCGCCGGTGGCAAAGGCGTTGGGGTCGCCCTCAAAAATTCCGACCTCGGGCATGCCGATGCCGGCCTTGTCGGCGAACTTGCGCACGGTCTCGACAATCCAGGCCTCGTCCACCGAGCGCGTGCCGTCGATGATCTGCACGCCGGCGCTCCACTTGGCCATGGGCTTGCTGATCAGCAGCGAGATGATGGCGCCGCCAAAGCCCATGATGAACGCAAAACCGAGCAACGCGCCCAGATTCAGCCCGTTGGCCGTGAGGTAACGGTTGACGCCCAGCAGGCTGGCCACAATGCCCAGCACGGCCACCACGGCGACGTTGGTCAACAGGAACAGGACGATTCTTTTCATGGTGCTTCCACTGGAATGCAGGTTGTCAGAGCTTGAGGGTTGGCAGATGGGGCCAGCCCCCTATCCCTTCAAGCAGGGCGTGCCGCGATAGCGCGGAATACAGAAGAATCATCATAGAAGGAAAAGTTCTCGTTTTCGTGGCACCAGCCGGGTATCCCCATGACAGGCAAAGGAACGAAGGGCTTGCGCGACCACGCCTGCGACTGCAACTCGTTCGCTAGCCAGGCATCCACATTCGCTATTGATTCAATAGCTGCTGGCGCTTGATAGACGTGCGCTGTTATGCCTTTTCGTGCACAAACCAGCTTCTCCATCAGCGCATGCCCCACCAGCACCAGCCGTGCCTGCGCCCACAGGGGTCGCAGGTCAATGAAGAGGCGGCGCCAGTCGCGCGCATGCAGCGCGCTCCACAACGGCGCGGGCGCATCGAGCACGGCGCCGTTTTCGTCGAACAGCGTGACTGCATCGCGCAGCGGCCCGCGCACGGCACCCACGCCCTGTGCGGCAATGGCCTGGGCCTGCAACTGGTTCATGCGCCGCTTGGCGCGGGGCAGGTGCAGCCAGACCAGGCCGTTGAAAAAATCGTGCAGGTTGTCGCGCGTGGGGACCTGGCCGGTGTCGTAGATGAACTGTTCGTAGGCCTGGCCCGGTGGCAGCGCCTCTTGGGGTACGAAGCGCAGGGGCGCTGCGACGTCTTCCCCAAGGGCCTGCGCCACCGGTGTGCCAGCGACCACCTGCCGGGCCAGCGGCAGGCCCCGCTCGCGCCAGGGGGCCAGCCAGGGCGCTTGCCAGTCGATGGCAGAAAAATCTAGACCAGGCGCCACGGCAGCGCTTCACCCGCGCGCAGAGGTTTGAGCTCGGCCTCGCCAAAGGCAAAGCTGTCGGGTGGCGTCCAGGATTCGCGGCGCAGGGTGATGGTGCCGCTGTTGCGCGGCAGGCCGTAGAAGGCCGGGCCGTGGAAGCTGGCGAAGGCCTCGAGCTTGTCGAGCGCGCCCGCATTGTCGAAGGCCTCGGCGTACATCTCGATGGCCGCGTGCGCGGTGTAGCAGCCGGCGCAGCCACTGGCGTGTTCCTTGAGGTGCGCGGGGTGCGGCGCACTGTCGGTGCCCAGGAAGAACTTGGCCGAGCCGCTGGTGGCGGCCTGCACCAGCGCCTGGCGGTGCGTTTCGCGCTTGAGCACCGGCAGGCAGTAGTAGTGCGGGCGGATGCCGCCGGTGAAGATGGCGTTGCGGTTGTAGAGCAGGTGGTGCGCGGTGAGGGTGGCGGCGGTGAAGCGGTCGGACTCCTGCACATAGTCGGCCGCTTCCTTGGTGGTGATGTGCTCGAAAACGACTTTCAGCTCGGGAAAGTCGCGGCGCAGCGGGATGAGCTGCTGCTCGATGAACACGGCTTCGCGGTCGAACAGATCAATGTCGGGGCTGGTCACTTCGCCGTGCACCAGCAGCAGCAGGCCCGCCTTCTGCATGGCCTCCAGGGTCTTGTAGGTTTTGCGCAGGTCGGTCACGCCCGCGTCGCTGTTCGTCGTGGCGCCAGCCGGGTAGAGCTTGGCGGCGACGACACCGGCCTCTTTGGCACGCGCGATTTCGTCGGGCGGCAGGTTGTCGGTGAGGTAGAGCGTCATCAGCGGCTCGAACGAGACGCCCGCAGGCACGGCCGCGAGGATGCGCTGCTTGTACTCCAGGGCCTGCTGTGCCGTGGTCACGGGCGGGCGCAGGTTGGGCATGATGATGGCGCGGCCGAACTGGGCGGCGGTGTGCGGCACCACGGTGTGCAGGGGCGCGCCGTCGCGCACGTGCAGGTGCCAGTCGTCGGGGCGGGTGATCGTGAGGGTGTCTTGGGCGGCGGTCATGGCCGCCATTGTCCCACCACTCCCTCGGCATGGTGCCCGGCAGGGCCTGCCATGCATCACCCGGGGGTTGCCTTATTCGGGGTCGAAACCGGCCAGGTCCAGCGCCTCGCGCAGCGAATCCAGCGCGTCACGCACCAGGAAGGTTTCCGCATCGTCGCGGGAAACGGCACGGATGGCCTCGTGGCTGATGCGTTTGACGAACTGCGCCAGCGCCTGGGCGTTTTCAGGGGTGAGTTCGGCGGTGATGACCACGGGTTGCGACATATTCAGGTTCTCGTTCTGGCCCTGCGGCCGCGCCGGAAGATTCCGGCCTTGCGCATCTTACTGGCTGAAAACACCAGCGGCACCCGTAGGTGCCGCCGAACCGCTGCGCAGCGCGCTCAGTGCTGCAGGATTTTGTTGAGGAAGTCCTTGGTGCGCGACTGGCGTGCGTCGGGGTTGTTGAAGAATTCTTCCTTCGAGCAGTCTTCCAGGATCTTGCCACCCACGTCCATGAAGATCACGCGGTGGCTGACCTTGCGCGCGAATCCCATTTCGTGGGTCACGCACATCATGGTCATGCCTTCATTCGCCAGGCCGACCATCACGTCTAGCACTTCTCCGACCATTTCAGGGTCGAGCGCCGAGGTGGGCTCGTCGAACAGCATGACGATGGGGTCCATCGAGAGCGCACGGGCAATGGCCACGCGCTGCTGTTGGCCGCCCGAGAGCTGGCCCGGGAACTTGTCCTTGTGGGCAATCAGGCCCACGCGCTCCAGCATCTTGAGGCCACGCTTTTGGGCGTCGTCGGGGTTGCGGCCCAGCACCTTGATCTGCGCGATGGTGAGGTTGTCCGTCACCGACAGGTGCGGAAACAGCTCGAAGTGCTGGAACACCATGCCCACGCGGCTGCGTAACTTGGGCAGATCGGTTTTGGGGTCGTGCACCGCCACGCCATCCACATAGATTTCACCCTTCTGGAAGGGTTCGAGCGCATTGATGGTCTTGATCAGCGTGGACTTGCCCGAGCCCGAGGGGCCGCACACCACCACCACCTCACCCTTCTGGATGCTGGTGGAGCAATCGGTCAGCACCTGCACGGGGCCATACCACTTGGATACGTTCTTGAGTTCAATCATTTTTGTTCCTCGGTCTCTTGTGCTTCAGCGGATGATGGCGATCTTCTGGTGCAGGCGCTTGACCATCCACGAGAGGGCGTAGCACATGATGAAATAAAGCACCGCTGCGGCCAGGTAGGCCTCGATGGGGCGGCCGAAGTTCTTGCCGGCGACCTCGAAGCCCTTGAGCATGTCGTAGGCGCCGATGGCATAGACCAGCGAGGTGTCCTGGAACAGGATGATGGTCTGCGTGAGCAGCACCGGCAGCATGTTGCGGAACGCCTGCGGCAGGATCACGAGCTTCATGTTCTGGCCGTAGGTCATGCCCAGGGCCTGCCCCGCGAACACCTGGCCCCGCGGAATGGACTGGATGCCCGCGCGCATGATCTCGCTGAAATACGCCGCCTCAAAGGCAATGAAGGTGATCATTGCCGACACCTCGGCGCCGATGGGCCGCCCGATGATGGCGGGCACCAGCAGGAAGAACCACAGGATCACCATCACCAGCGGAATGCTGCGCATGCCGTTGACATAGATCGTGGCCGGCACGACCAGCCACTTGCGGCCCGACAGGCGCATGAGCGCCAGCACGGTCCCGAAGAGCACGCCGCCGATCGTGGCCACCACCGTGAGCATGAGGCTGAAGTACAGCCCCTTGAGCACGAAGTTGCTGATCAGGTCCCAGTTGTAGAAGGAAAAATCGAGGCTCATGTCAGTGACCTCCCCCAGCGCCACCGGCCACGATCAAACCGGGCACACGGGCACGTTTTTCAATGAAGGCCATGATGCGGTTGATGGCGAAGGCCGAAACGATGTACAGCCCCGTGACGGCCAGATAGACCTCGATGCCACGCGAGGTTTCTTCCTGTGCCTGCATGGCGAACATGGTCAGCTCGGCCACCGATACGGCAAAAGCCACGGACGAGTTCTTGAAGATGTTCATCGTCTCGCTGGTCAGCGGCGGAATGATGATGCGAAACGCCATGGGCAGCAGCACGTAGCGGTAGGTCTGGAAGGTGGTGAACCCCATGGCCAGGCCTGCATAGCGCTGCCCGCGCGGCAGGGCCTGGATGCCCGAGCGCACCTGCTCGGCGATCCGCGCCGAGGTGAAAAAGCCCAGAGCCAGCACCACCAGCACGAAGCCGGGCACGCCCTTCATCACCGGAAAAAGCGTAGGCACCACGTGGTACCACAGGAAAATCTGCACCAGCAACGGGATGTTGCGAAACAGCTCCACCCAGGCGTTGCCCAGGCGCACGATGCCTGGCCGGTCCTGCAGGGTGCGCAGCGTGCCGATGACCGATCCCAAAACCAGCGCCAGCAGCAACGCCAGCACCGATACGGACACCGTCCAGCCCCAGGCCGACAGCATCCAGTCCAAATAGGTGATGTCGCCGCCTTTGCCAAAGCAGCCCTGCACCACCTGCCGCTCCATGGTGTCTTCGCAGAACACCTGCCAATCCCAGCTCATAGGATCGTTCCTTCTTCAAACGGAGGGTGTCGGGCCCCGCCAAAGGCGCCCAACAAAAAAGCCCCTCCAAACCCGCGGTTTGAAGGGGCGGCCTGGTGTGCGATTACTTCTTGGCGTAGTCTTCCATGGGCTTGTCGTTGGGGTTGGCCCAGGCTGCCTTGGTGGCTTCAGACAGCGGCAGACCGATCTTGGTGTTGGTCGGCGGCACGGGCTGCATGAACCACTTGTCGTACAGCTTGGCGAGCGAACCATCGGCAATCTGGCGCTTGATGGAGTCGTCCACCGCCTTCTTGAAGGCCGGGTCGTCCTTGCGCAGCATGCAGGCGATGGGTTCCACGTTCAGCACCTCGCCCACGATCTTGAAGTCGGCGGGATTCTTGGCCTTGGAGATGTTGGCCGCCAGGATGGAGCCGTCCATCACGAAGGCGTCGGCACGACCGGTTTCGAGCAGCAGGAAGCTGTCGGCGTGGTCCTTGCCATAAACTTCCTTGAAGTCGATGCCACCGGCGCGCTCGTTCTTGCGCAGGGTCTGCACCGAGGTGGTGCCCGTGGTGGTGGCCACGCTCTTGCCGTTGAGGTCCTTGATCGAGGTGATGCCCGAATTGGCCTTGACGACCATGCGCACTTCTTCCACGTAGGTGGTCACGGCAAAAGCCACGTCCTTCTGGCGCGCGGCGTTGTTGGTGGTGGAGCCACACTCCAGGTCCACGGTGCCGTTGGTCACCAGCGGAATACGGTTTTGCGAAGTCACGGGCTGGTACTTCGTTTCCAGCGCGCTCATGCCCAGTTGCTTGCGGATGTCGGAGATGATGTGCTCGGCCATCTCGGTGTGGAAGCCCACGTACTTGCCATTGCCCAGCGTGTAAGACAGGCCCGAGGACTCGCGCACACCCAGCGTGATGCTGCCCGAGGATTTGATCTTGGCCAGTGTGTCACCGGCCTGCGCCATAGCGCTGCTTGCGGCCAGAAGGGTAATGGCGGCTGCCAGCAAATGCTTTTTCATGGTTGTCTCCTTGTGGGTAAAACGGAAAAACGTGCATTCTAGGGATTCGTGCGCCAGACGCTGACGCCTGGCTGAATCCCCATGAAATGCGCATTGTGAAGCGCGTGCGCGCTGGGCTCAGCAATGCGACGGGTCGGTGGCTTGCCACCAGAAACCCCTCAGCAAAAAGCATACCGGCAGTTGCGCTGCCAAGGCATGGCTTTATCGGTCTGTTTTTTGCGGGTATTCCCGGACTGCAGGCAGGCCAGCGGCCCGGTGCTCAAACCAGCATGGCGCCCGGGTTGGCACCGGCCTGTGCCTGCAGGTACTCCCACAGCGCCTGTGCCGTGCCCTTGGCGGCGTCCTTGGCGGTGGGCTTTTCGCGGTAGACACGCACGTCCATCACCATCTGCAGGTCTTCGGAGCCCGGCGGCGCGGCGCTGACCAGACGGCGCGCGCGCAGGTCTTTCTTGACGGCGCTGTGCGGCAGGAAGGCAACGCCCTGCCCCTCCAGCGCCATGGCCTTGAGGCCTTCGGCCATATCGGTCTCGTACACGCGATCCAGGTGGATGGGCGTGCGCGACTGCTTGAGGATGAGCTCGGTCACGCGCCCCAGGTACGCGCCGGGTGCATAGCCCAGGTACGGCAGTGGCTGGCCCGGCTTGCCCGGCAGGCAATGCAGGGGCTGCCCATCGGCGTCGGGCTTGCTGTAGGGTGAGAGCACTTCCTTGCCCAGGCTGACCATTTCATACCGGTCGGCATCGATCTGAAAGGGCTGCGAATCGTGGTGGTAGGTGATGAGCAGGTCGCAGCTGCCCTCCACCAGCCGCATCAGCGCGTCGTGCACGTTGAGCGCAATGAGCCGGCTTTTGAACGGCCCGAACTTGGTGCGCAGGCTCGACACCCAGGCCGGAAAGAAGGTGAACGCCAGCGTGTGCGGCACGGCGAACTCGATCATGTCCTGGCTCGACGAGCTGTGCGCGCGCAGCATGGCACGCGTGTTCTGCAGGGCCTGCAGCACTTCCAGCGACTGGTCGTAGAGCGTCTTGCCGGCCGAGGTCAGGCGTGTGGGGTAGGAGCTGCGGTCCACCAGGTCGGCACCCGCCCAGGCCTCCAGCGCCTGGATGCGGCGCGAGAACGCGGGCTGCGTGACATGGCGCAGCTGCGCCGACCGGCTGAAGCTGCGCGTCTCGGCCAGGCTGACAAAATCTTCGAGCCACTTGGTTTCCATGGGGCGCATTATCCGCGCGCGCAAATCCGACAGGGCGGTCCGCCGATGCGCGCCAATGCTGTGCGTGCATATCAACACGCCGCATAATGCCGGGCTGTCCCCGCACTTGCGTCCGGCAGCGCACCCGCCCTGCCGTGCCGACCCCGATCGCCCGCCACCATGTCCACCACACCCCCTTCCGGACCCGATCCCGCTACCGACGACAGCGAGCCCCGGTCGCTGCGCATCGAGGACTGGCTCACGGTCATCGTGATGGCGCTGCTCGCCCTCATCACCTTCGCCAACGTGCTGGTGCGCTACTTCACCGACTCGTCGTTCGCCTGGACCGAAGAGATCTCCATCTTCCTGATGATCGTGCTGGCCATGGTGGCCGGCTCGGCCGCCGTCGCGCGCGACCGCCACATCCGCATTGAGTACTTTGCCGAGAGCGGCTCCATGGCGCGGCGCCAGCGGCTGTCGCAACTCGGCGCGCTGCTCGTGGCGCTGCTGTTCGGCGCCATGGCCGTGCTCAGCATGCGCGTGGTCTGGGACGACTACCGCTTCGGCGAAACCTCGCCGGGCATCGGCGTTCCGCAGTGGTGGTATTCGGTCTGGCTGCCGGTGTTCTCGGCGCTCATCACCTGGCGCGCCATCGGCCTGTTCCTGCGCCGCAGCCGGGTACCGCCGGACGTGGAATTCCTGGAAGGCGCCCCAAGCCCCCGCGACGGGGAGCAGCAGCCATGATTGCCACTCTGCTGTTCGTCGCCTTCCTGGGGCTGATGTTCCTGGGCGTGCCCATCGGCGCGGCCCTGGGTCTGGCGGGCGCCACCGCCATCGCGCTGGCCAATGCCGACAGCCAGTGGTTCGGCCTGCTCGCCGTGCCGCAGAACTTCTATGCCGGCCTGGGCAAATACCCGCTGCTGGCCATTCCAATGTTCGTGCTGGTCGGTTCGATCTTCGATCGCTCGGGCGTGGCGCTGCGCCTGGTGAACTTTGCCGTGGCAATGGTCGGGCGCGGCCCGGGCATGCTGCCGCTGGTGGCCATTGCGGTCGCCATGTTCCTGGGCGGCATCTCGGGCTCGGGCCCGGCCAACGCGGCCGCCGTGGGCGGCGTGATGATCGCCGCCATGTCGCGCGCCGGCTACCCCGGCAGCTTCTCTGCCAGCGTGGTGGGGGCGGCGGCGGCCACCGACATCCTGATCCCGCCCTCGGTGGCCTTCATCATCTACTCGGTGCTGGTGCCGGGCGCCTCGGTGCCCGCGCTGTTCGCCGCCGGCATGGTGCCAGGGTTGCTGGCCGGCGTGGCGCTGATCGTCCCGGCCGTGTGGATGGCGCGGCGCCACAAGATGGGCCTGCTCGAAGCCAGCATGCCGCGCCCACCGTTCTGGAAGAGCCTGCGCGAGGCGCTGTGGGGCCTGGCCGCACCGGTGCTGATCCTGGGCGGCATGCGCGCGGGCTGGTTCACACCCACCGAGGCCGCCGTGGTGGCCGTGTTCTACGGGCTGTTCGTGGGCATGGTGGTGCACCGCACCATGACGGTGCGCGACCTGTTCCCCATCCTGCGCGAATCGGGCGAACTTTCGGCCGTGATCCTGCTCGTGGTCTCGCTCGCGGGCATCTTTGCCTATTCACTCTCTACCCTGGGCGTGATCGACCCGGTGGCCAACGCCATCGTGAACTCGGGCCTGGGTGAATATGGCGTGCTCTCGCTGCTGATCCTGCTGCTCATCACCGTGGGCATGTTTCTCGACGGCATTTCCATCTTCCTGATCTTCGTGCCACTGCTGCTGCCCATCATGAACCACTACCAGTGGGACCCGGTGTGGTTCGGCGTCATCCTGACGCTCAAGGTGGCGCTGGGCCAGTTCACGCCGCCGCTGGCCGTGAACCTGATGGTGTCCTGCCGCATCGCCGGTGTGCGCATGGAGTCCACCGTGCGCTGGGTCGGCCCGATGCTGCTCGCCATGTTCCTCGTGATGGTGCTGGTGATTGCCTTCCCGCAGCTGGCACTGTGGCTGCCCGCCAAGCTGGGCTACTGATGCCGGACACCCTGTATTCGACCGACTTTTTCCAAGGAGACTGACCGATGAAACTGCGTACCTTCCTGACTTCCGCCGTGGCCACCGCCGCAGCCCTGGCTTTTACCGCACCTGGCGCCCTGGCACAGACGGCGTACAAGAGCGAATACCGCATGTCGCTCGTGCTGGGCCCGGCCTTCCCCTGGGGCAAGGGCGGTGAACTGTGGGCCAACAAGGTGCGCGAGCGCACGCAGGGCCGCATCAACATCAAGCTCTACCCCGGCGTCTCGCTGATCCAGGGCGACCAGACGCGCGAATTCTCCGCGCTGCGCCAGGGCGTGATCGACATGGCCATTGGCTCGACCATCAACTGGTCGCCCCAGGTCAAGCAGCTCAACCTGTTCTCGTTGCCGTTTCTGTTTCCAGACTACGCAGCCGTGGACGCATTGACCCAAGGCGAGGTGGGCAAAAGCATCTTCCAGACGCTGGACAAGGCCGGCGTGGTGCCTCTGGCCTGGGGCGAGAACGGCTACCGCGAGATCTCCAATTCCAAGAAGCAGATCAAGAGCCCGGCGGACCTCAAGGGCCTGAAGATCCGCGTGGTCGGCTCGCCCCTGTTTCTCGACACCTTCACCGCGCTGGGTGCCAACCCGACGCAGATGAGCTGGGCCGACGCGCAACCCGCCTTCGCCAGCGGCGCCGTCGACGGCCAGGAAAACCCGCTGGCCATCTTCACCGCCGCCAAGCTGCACACCGTGGCGCAGAAGCACCTGACGCTGTGGGGCTACGTGAACGACCCGCTGGTGTTCGTGGTGAACAAGGAAATCTGGAACAGCTGGACCCCGGCCGACCGCGAGATCGTCAAGCAGGCCGCCGTGGACGCCGGCAAGGAACAGATCGCCATTGCCCGCAAAGGCGTCATTGAGGCCGACAAGCCCTTGATCAAGCAGATCGAAGGGCTGGGCGTGACCGTCACCCAGCTCAGCCCCGCGGAGCGCGAAGAATTCGTCAAGGCCACGCGCCCGGTGTACGCCAAGTGGAAGGGGCAGATCGGCGCCGATCTGGTGAACCAGGCGGAGAAGTCGATCGCCGCGCGCAAGCCCTGAGCCAGCGACAGTACCCCAGTCAAAAGCCCCGCAATGCGGGGCTTTTTTGCTACCAATTTAGTAGCTAATGACGCTTATCCAGTGGGCGCTTGAGGCCAAAAATACCTCAATCTTCCAGCACCTCGCCGGACTGCTGCAGTGCCCACATGCGCGCATAGCGCCCGCCCGCCGCAAGCAATGCGGCATGCGTGCCGCGCTCGACGATGCGGCCCGCGTCCATGACCAGAATCTCGTGCGCATCGACCACGGTGGAGAGGCGGTGCGCGATCACCAGCGTGGTTTTGCCCTGCGCCACTTGGCGCAGCTCGGCCTGGATGGCGCGCTCGTTGGCCGAGTCCAGGGCCGAGGTGGCTTCATCAAACACCAGCACCGGCGGGTTCTTGAGCAGCGTGCGCGCAATGGCCACGCGCTGTTTTTCACCGCCCGAGAGCTTGAGCCCACGCTCGCCCACCATGGTGGCGTAGCCTTTGGGGGTGGATGCGATGAAGTCGTGGATGCGCGCCGCGCGCGCCGCCTGCTCCACTTCGCTCTGCGTGGCGCCGGGGCGGCCGTAGGCGATGTTGTAGGCCACGGTGTCGTTGAACAGCACGGTGTCCTGCGGAACGATGCCGATCGCCTGGCGCACGCTGGCCTGTGTGACCGCGCGAATTTCCTGCCCGGCGATGGTGATGCGGCCTTGCTGGATGTCGTAGAAGCGGAACAGCAGCCGTGCCAGCGTGGACTTGCCCGCGCCCGAGGGGCCGACCACGGCCACCGTCTTGCCCGCCGGGATCTCGAAGCTCACGCCCTGCAGGATGGGACGCCCACCGCCCTTGTCGGTGCGGGTTTCATACGCGAAATGCACGTCTTCAAAACGCACCGTGGGCTGGTCGAGTCCGGCCAGCGGCTGCGCACCCGGCGCATCGGCCACCTCGCGCTCGCGGTCCATGAGCGTGAACATCTTGTCCAGGTCGGTCAGGCTCTGCTTGATCTCGCGGTAGATCACGCCGAGGAAGTTGAGCGGAATGTAGAGCTGGATCATGAAGGCATTGACCATGACCAGATCGCCCAGCGTCATGCGGCCATCGACCACACCCTGCGTGGCACGCCAGAGCATGGCCACCAGCCCGGTGGCAATGATGAGCTGCTGCCCGGTGTTGAGCATCGACAGCGTGGTCTGGCTCTTGAGGCGTGCAAGGCGCAGGCGCTCCAGGCTCTCGTCGTAGCGCTGCGCCTCGAACTGCTCGTTGTTGAAGTACTTGACAGTTTCGTAGTTGAGCAGCGAGTCCACCGCCTTGGTGTGCGCCGCCGAGTCGAACTCGTTGGCCTCGCGGCGGAACTTGGTGCGCCATTCGGTCACCAGCACGGTGTAAGTGATGTACAGCACCAGGGCCGTGAGCGTGATCCAGGCAAACCAGGCGTCGAACTTGACGGCCAGCACTGTCAGCACCAGCACCACCTCGATCAGCGTGGCAAACACGTTGAACAGCGAGAACGAGATCAGCGACTCGATGCCGCGCACGCCGCGCTCGATGTCGCGCGTCATGCCACCGGTCTGGCGCTCGAGGTGAAAGCGCAGGCTGAGTGCGTGCAGGTGCTGAAAAGTCTGTAGCGCAATGCTGCGCGCCGCCCCCTGCGTGGCCTTCGCAAACACCAGCTCGCGCAGCTCGGTGAACAGCGAGGTGGACAGGCGAAGCGCGCCGTAGGCCAGCAGCAGGCCGACGGGCACCACCAGCAGCGCGGTGGCATCGCCGGGCGGCAGGTTCATGGTGTCCACCAGCTGCTTGAGCAGCAGGGGCACGCCCACATTGGCCAGCTTGGCACCCACCATGAAGACGATGGCCGCGATGACGCGCCATTTGTATTGCCAGAGGTACGGCAGCAGGCGGCCGAGCGTGGCCCAGTCAGAGTGGGCGCGTGCAGGGGCGCCGGGGAGATTGGGGGGGGCAGATTCGCCGTGGCGGCGCATGGGTGAGAATGCAGGGAGTTACCAAGACAGAGATTGTGCCCATGTCCCAGCATTCCAACCGCCCCGCCGCCCCATTACCCGCTGACAAAGAACTGGTGCTCAAGGTCATCCCCATGCCGGCGGACACCAACGGCAACGGCGACATCTTTGGCGGCTGGGTCATGGCCCAGGTCGATCTGGCCGGCTCGGTGCTGCCTGCACGCTACGTGCAGGGCCGCATGGCCACCGTGGCAGTGAACGAGTTCATCTTCAAGCACCCCGTGCGCGTGGGCGACATTCTCTCGTTCTTCTCCAGCGTCAAGCGCATCGGCCGCACCTCGATCACCGTGGATGTGGAAGTGTTTGCCGAGCGCTTCACCGAGCAGGGCCGCTACGTGAAGGTGACCGAGGCGCTGCTGACCTATGTGGCCATCGACGCCGAAGGCCGCCCGCGTCCGGTGCAGGCGAAGGAGGGGACAACCCCCTGAGTGGCTGCGCCACTTCCCCCGTCTCTCGGCTAACGCCGGGAAAGGGGACGCCACCAGCGCGGCGGGGCGGCCCTTGCGCGGTGGCCGCTGGCCTGGGTTTCGCCAGTTTCTTGCTGCATCAGAAACGCGAAAAATCGGGTGCGCGCTTGGCCAGGAAGGCCGACACGGCCTCGGCCAACTCCGGGGACTGCACGCTCTCCTGCAGCGCCTGGCCTTCGGCCGCGAAGGTAGCCTCCAGCGCGGCCTGGTGGCCCTGGCGCAGCAGGTGCTTGGATCGCGCCATGGGGCCCGGCGCCATCTGCGCCAGGGCATCCGCCGTCTGGCGGGCGCGTGCCATCAGACCCTCTGCGGGCACGACGGCCGTGAGCAGCCCTGCGCGCAGGGCGGTTGCGGCATCAAAGGGCTCGCCCAGCAGCACCAGCTCACTGGCCAGGCGCATGCCGGCGCTCAAAGGCAGGAGGTAGCTGGAGCCGAACTCGGGCACCAGCCCCAGTTTGGCGAACGGCATCTGGAAGCGCGTGCCCTCGGCCGCATAGACAAAGTCGCAGTGCAGCAACAGCGTGGTGCCCCCACCAATCGCCAGGCCGTGCACCGCCGCCACCAGGGGTTTGTCGAATGTGGTCAGGCGCCGCAGCAGGCGCGCCAGCGCCGACTGCGCGTAGCCCTCGGCCAGCAGGCCGTGCTGCACGCTTTTGAGGTTGGCGCCCGAGCAAAACGCGTCGCCTTCGGCGCTGAGCAGCACCACGCGCACGGCGGGGTTGCGGTCGGCCTCGGCCAGGTGCGCCTCCAGGGCGTCGAACCAGGCGTCGTCCATGAGGTTGCGCACACCGGCCTGGCCAAAACGCAGGTGCAGCACTTTCTGTTCGATGGCAGCCGTGAAATGAACGCTCATGGTGTCTCCGGTGGGTGAGGAAGGAAATGCGGTGGGCCGGCGCACGATCAGCGGTCGCCGACGAACAGACGGAGGGCCTGCCCGGTAAGGGCATCGAGCGACAGACGCCCGTCGGGCCGGTACCACTGCACCGCCCAGTTCAGCGCGCCCATGATGAACAGGCGCGCCAATGCGGGCTCGGCCCGGAGGGCGCCCGTGTCGTGCAGTGCCTGCAGCACCGGCATCCATTGCGCTTCGTAGTCCGCCTTGACGCGGTCGATGGACGCGCGCTGGGGTGGCGTCAGCGAACGCCATTCGTACAGCATGACGGGGATGAAATCGCCCTCGGGGCCGAACAGGACCTCGAAATGGTGGCGCACCAGCGCAGCCAGGCGTTCGCGCGGCGGCGCAGCGGCGGGCAGTTGCTGCAGCGCCTGCTGCTGGCTGGCCACGGCACGCTGCAGGCCATCTTCCACGACGGCATGCAGCAGCGCGTTCTTGCTCTCGAAATGGTAGAAGGGCGAACCGCTGCGCATGTCGGCGGCAGCGGCTATGTCGCGGGTGCTGGTGGCGTCAAAACCCTGCGTGCGGAACAGCCGCGCCGCACTGTCGATGATGAGCTGGCGGCGGTTGCCGTCATCGCGGGCATCGGGGGCCTTGCGCGGCCGCCCCCGGGGCCGCGCTGCAGGCACGGCGGGGGGCTCCCCGGCCAACGCCGAGGGTGGTTCGGAACGGGGTGGGCACATGCCCGCGACGATAGCCGGGAACGTTTATTGAAGCAATCGTTTGCTTGAAATAATGCACCCTCCCCCGCCCCGGGTGCCCCCCAGGGTCAGGCCACCAGCACAGCGGGCTCGCTTGCGCGCAAGGTGCTGCCACGCACCGGGGCTCCGATGCCCACATCAATCTCACCCGAAAGCTGGCCGCCTTCCTCGATGACGAGCTTGCCGTAACGGATCTTGCCGCTGACCTTGCCAGTGCTGAAGATCACGAGTTTCTGGCGCACCGTGAGCGTGCCGTTGAATTCGCCCCGGATTTCGGCAATGTCGATCTCGGCCGAGCCCCGGAAGGCCCCCTGCTCAGCAATCTGGATCACGCGCGAGTCCATCGTGGCCTCGACCGTCCCCTCGACCACCAGGGTGTCGCAATCGGTGATTTCGACGCCCTTGAGCTTGATGTTGGGGCCCACAGTCAGCTTGCTGCCGGCGCTCTCGGTCACCCCCTTGCTGGCAGCGGCCTGCGAAGCCTGCGCCTGGCTGGTGCCGTGGTTCACACCGGCTCCGTTGACGGGTGGTGGGGGCGTCTGGCGGACGGGAAACGACTCGGGTTCACGTTTGCCAAAGAAAGGGTTCTGCACGGCCATCGGATCTCCTTGAAAAAGGACCATCGTAGGAAGCGTGGCAGGAAAAAGCGCCGTGGATTGCGCAAGTTCGGTAACGAGGTGGTTCAATGGTTGCATGCGCTTGCAGCACTTGCAGCGGCACACAGGCCGCACATCTCAGGAGACGATGTACGCGGCCGCGCCGGACGACAGCAGCGTGCCATCGGGGCCGAGAAATTCCATGCGCGTGGTGGCCACGCGCGAGCCCAGGCGCAACACTTCGGCGCGCAGTTCAAAGTGGCTGCCGATGCCGGGGCGCAGGTAATCGATGCGCAGGTCGATGGTGCCCAGCTTGCCAAAGCGGTGCAGGCGCTGCAGGGGCGCCTCGTCCATGTGGCGCGCGCCGATGCCCGCCATGACGGCGAGGCCGGCCATGGCGTCGAGCCCGGCGCTGATGACACCGCCGTGGATGCGGTTGTGCGCAAAGTGCCCGATCAGTTCGGGCTTCATGTCGATGCGGCCCACCGCACGATCGGCCTCCAGGTGGAGGATCTTCAGCCCGAGCACCTGGTTGAAGACGATGCGCTCCTCGAAGATCATCTTGAGCCCGGCAATGAACTCGGGCTCGAAAGGCTGGACCGGTGCGGCGGACTTGCTCATGGGCTTCCTTGGAAAAAGGGCCGCAAAGCGGCCCAGGGTGGCATGCCCGGCATGCATTTAGCTATTATTTTAGTAGCTTCCAGCGCTTGATAGCAAAGCGCCGGAGGCCAATTTCACTCCAAGTTCAGCAGTTGCTGAAGTCGGGTTTGCGTTTGGCCATGAACGCGGTAAAGGCTTCGCGGGCAGCGGGTTCACGCAGCATGCGGCCAAAGCTCTCGCCTTCTTCGGCCATGCGCTCCAGCACCGGCGCGGTCTGGCCCTTCTTCAGCAAACGCTTGGTCTCGATCAGCGCCGTCAGCGGCTTGGCCGCGAGCTTCTTCGCCTGGGCCTGGGCCATGGCGTTGCATTCGGTGGGTGGCACCACGCGGTTGACCAGACCCACTTCCAAAGCCGCCTCGGCCATGAAGGGCTCGCCCAGCAGCAGTGCCTCGGCGGCGCGGTGGTAGCCGAGCATCTGGGGCACCAGCAAGCTCGATGCGGCCTCGGGGCACAGGCCCAGGTTCACGAAAGGCATGGAGAACGCTGCGTTGTCGCCCGCATAGACCAGGTCGCAATGGAACAGCATGGTGGTGCCGATGCCCACCGCCGGGCCGCACACCGCCGCCACCACGGGCTTGGGGAAGGTGGCGATGGCGCGCAGGAAACGGAACACGGGCGAATCCTGGGTGGAAGGCGGTTGTTGCAGAAAGTCGCCGATGTCGTTGCCCGCGCTGAAGATGGCCAGGTCGCCCTGCAGCACCACCACACGCACCTCGGTGCCCTGCGCGGCAGCCTCGAAGGTATCGGCCAGGGTGGCATACATGGCGCGGGTCAGGGAATTTTTCTTGTCCACCCGGTTGAGGGTGATGGTGGTGACACCGGCTTCGGTGTGCACGAGGATGTCGTTCGGGGTGTCGCTCATGGGGGCTTTCGGTAGAAAAGAACGGAGCAAGGCAGGCGCACAAAAGCGCCCCGCCCTCACTCCTTGTAGTAAACGATCTGGTGGCTGGTGGCCAGCAGCGAGCCGGCTTCGTTCCAAAGCTGCACGGCCTGGTCGAAGAAACCGTTGCGGAACTCCTGCGCGCGCGCCTGGCCGAGCAGGAAGCCGGCGCCGGTCTCCTGCAGTTGCCCGCTGCCGGCATGGAAATACACCGTGATCGACACGGTGCCCGCAGGCACGGGCAGCGCGCGGCGCAGCCAGACGCGGGGGAAGAACACATCCGCCAGCGCGGCCAGGGAACAGAAGTCGAGCGGCCTCTGGGGCGTGTCGCGCATCCACAGCTGCGTCAGGCTGCTGTCGCCCTGGCCATTCCACTGCCGGGGAATGGCGCCGGTGACAGGGCGGATGTCGTACCGGTTGAACCACTCGACCCCGCTCACCGAGCCGACCGATTCGAGCGTGTCGGGGCGCGGCACGGCGGGCATGGGCGTGTCGGCCATGCTCCAGGTTTCGCGGCGCGCGGCCGTCACGGCCGTGGCCGTGGTGGTGACCACCTCCCCGCCCTGCGCGTCGGTCTGCAGGATGGTCACGCTCCAGTGCTGGGTGGAGCGATTGGTGCGCACCGGCGTGGCCTGCACCGTGAACGGGCCGGTGGACAGGGCCCCGGCATAGTTGACGGTGAGCGACAGTGGCTCGCCCAGCAGATCGGGGTGCAGCAGGATGGAGCGCAGCACCGTGGCGGCCGTGATTCCGCCGAACGGCCCGACCATGTTCCAGTACGCCGGGTGGGTCTGCCCCCGGTAGTGGCCCGGGGCCGTGCTGTCGAGCACGAGGGCCTGATCAAAGGGATGATGCGTCGTCATAGTATCTAGTGTGCCGCGAAATCGGTGCTCATGCCGTCGTGCTGGGGACTGGCAGCTCGAATTCCGCCGTACCCAGCCCCAGCAACTGCGCCGCCGCACGTGGCCAGAGGCTCTGCCGGAACTGCTCGCGGAAAAAGCCGAAATGCCCGATGCGCAGGGCCTTGACGTCCTGCGGCGCGATACGCTCGACGCGCGTGGGTGCGTTGGTGTAAAGGTTGACGAGGTTGTGCGTTCCGCGCAGCGTCATGAGTTCGTCGTCGCTCATCGACAGCGCCAGCACCGGGAAGCGCACCGCGCCATAGCTCTGCGCCACGGCCGGCCCCTCGGCGCCCACGCTGTAGGTGGGGCTCAGGCACCAGCGGCGCCACTGCAGGATCACGCCGGCCGGCAGGTCGCCCACCTTCCTGAGCGTGCGGCCCGGGAAGTAGCCCCACAGGCGCGTGGCCAGCGGCACCAGCACCCACCAGAAGTACGGCACCATGCGCTTGAGGCGTGGCGCGTTGTCGCGCCAGTAGCCGCTGCCCGCCGCCACGCTGAGCAGGCCGTCCACCTGGCCGGGGTTGCGCAGCAACCCGGGCAACTGCGCACCCAGGCTGTGTCCCAGCAGGTACAGGGGCAGATCGGGCTGTGCGGCGCGCGCGGCCGCGATCACGGCCTCGTAATCGCGCGCCCAGTCAAACAGATCGGCACGCACCTCGCGCATCGGGCCGACGAGCGAATCGCCATGGCCCCGGTAGTCGAACGTGGTGACGCGAAAGCCCTGCCCCGCGAGCCACTGTGCAAACGCCGCGTAATAGTCCTGACGCACCCCCATGGCCCCGCCGATGACCACGCTGGCGCGCGCTGCGCCCTCCGGTTCAAACACGCACAGCGCCACGCTGACGCCGTCATCGACCCGCAAGGTCTGCTTGTTCATGCCTGTCTCCTGTCAATCATGCCGATCTGCGCCAGCTTGAGTTTCAGAACACTCCACCCTCAAGAAAGGGCCTACACCCTGCCCTCAAGGGCGTAGCGAGCGGGTGTCAGGCTAGACGGACGAAGCACAGCAACCGGAACGACCTTGCGGTACGTGAGGATTGCGAGCACCGCCCAACGACGCATGACGCCCGCGCAGTAGCCAGTTACAGCGCTTCAAAAATTCCTGCGGCGCCTTGGCCTGTGCCCACGCACATCGTGACCATGCCGTACTTCAGCTTGTGGCGGCGCAGCGCGTGCACCACCGTGGCTGCGCGGATGGCACCCGTGGCGCCCAGCGGGTGGCCCAGGGCGATGGCGCCGCCCATGGGGTTGACCTTGGCCGGGTCCAGGCCCAGTGTGTTCATGACGGCGAGCGACTGGGCGGCAAAGGCCTCGTTCAGCTCGAACCAGCCGATGTCCTCGTGCTTGAGGCCGGCGTAGCGCAGCGCGGCGGGGATCGCCTCAATCGGGCCGATGCCCATGATCTCGGGCGGCACGCCGCGGGCAGCGTAGCTCACAAAGCGCGCCAGCGGCGTGAGGCCGAACTGCTTGACGGCCTTTTCGCTGGCCAGGATCAGCGCGCCTGCACCGTCGCTGGTCTGCGAGCTGTTGCCAGCGGTGACCGTGCCACGCGCGGCGAACACCGTGCGCAGCTTGGCCAGGCCTTCGAGCGTGGTGTCGGGGCGCGGGCCTTCGTCCAGGCTCACGGTGCGCGTGCGGGTGGTCACCTCGCCGGTGGCCAGGTCGGGCGTGCGCTCGATCACGTCGAAGGGGGTGATTTCATCGCTGAACTCGCCTGCCTGCTGGGCCCGGATGGCACGCAGGTGCGATTCGAGCGCAAAGGCGTCCTGCGCCTCGCGGCTCACCTTCCACTGCTGGGCCACCTTCTCGGCCGTCAGACCCATGCCGTAGGCAATGCCGACGTCCTCGTCGCGGGCAAACACCTCGGGGTTGAAGGACGGCTTGCCGCCGCCCATGGGCACCATGCTCATGGACTCGGCGCCGCCAGCGATCAGCACGTCGGCCTCGCCCACGCGGATGCGGTCGGCGGCCATCTGGATGGCCGTCACGCCCGAGGCGCAGAAGCGGTTGACGGTGACACCGCCCACGGGGTGGCTGAACGCCAGGCCCATGGCGATGCGCGCCATGTTCATGCCTTGCTCGCCCTCGGGGAAGGAGCAGCCAATGATGGAATCCTCGATCGCCTTGGGGTCGAGCGTGGGCACCTGCAGCATGGCGCTCTTGATGGCGGCGACCAGCAGGTCATCGGGGCGGGTGTTGCGGAAGTAACCGCGGCCCGAGCGCCCGATGGGCGTGCGCGTGGCGGCAACGATGTAGGCTTCCTGGACTTGTTTTGCCATGGGGTACTCCTTCAGTTCTTGGGGCGGCTGGAGGGAATCCAGGCCCAGGTAAATTCACATTGCACCGGCTCGGCGCCGGTTTCGTCGGTCACGGTGACCTGCACCTGCACCTCGCCCTTGTCGCTTTGCTGCATCAGCGCGCGCTGGTCGTCGGTGAGGGTGGCCACGGCGCGCAGGGCCCCCTGGGCGCGCTTCTTGAACGCCACCTTGAGTTCCTTGGCCAGCGGCAGGCAGTCGTCGCGCACGTTCATGCCCACCACCATGCCGGTGGCCGTTTCGGCCAGCAGCGTCATGGCGGCGGCGTGCACGCCGTGGATGTGGTTCTGCACGCGGCGCTGGTTGGCCACGGCCACTTCCACGCGCTGCGGCGTCAGCGCCACATACTGCAGCCCGGCCGTGCCGGTGAAGGGCACGGCGCGGCGCAGCACCAGGTTGCGCGCCCAGGGGCGGGCCACGGCGGGCACCCGGTCGAGCTGGCCCAGGGTGCGGGCCAGCCGGTTGGGGCGTGTGGCCGCGAGGGTGGCGGCAGCGCGGCCCATGTCAGTTGCGAACCGGCTTGCCGGTGCTGAGCATGCCCATGATGCGTTCCTGCGTCTTGGGGTGGGTGATGAGGCTGCAGAACGCCTTGCGCTCCAGGGCCATGAGGTATTCCTCGCTCACCAGGGTGCCGGCGTCCACGTCGCCACCACAGACCACGCCTGCGATCAGGGCAGAGATGTGGAAGTCGTGCGCGCTGATGAAGCCGCCGTCGCGCATGTTGACCAGCTGCGCCTTGATGGTGGCAATGCCGCTGCGGCCTGCCACGGGGAACAGGCGCTTGTGCGGGGCACGCCAGCCGCCGTTGGCCATGGCCTTGGCTTCGTTCAGCGCCACAAACAGCAGCTCGTCCTTGTGCGCCACGATGATGTCGCTGTCGAGCAGATAGCCGAGCTTGCGCGATTCCAGCGCACTGGTGCCCACCTTGGCCATGGCGGCGGCGGTGAATCCTTCGGTCAGGAAGGGCAGCACGTCCTTGGAGGTAGACGTTGCCATGTTCTCGGCGGCGCGGCGAGCGATGTAGGTCAGGCCGCCGGCGCCCGGCACCAGGCCCACGCCCACTTCGACCAGGCCGATGTAGCTTTCCATGTGCACCACGCGGCGGGCCGAGTGCACGGCCAGCTCGCAGCCGCCGCCCAGCGCCAGACCCCGGATGGCCGAGACCACGGGCACGTTGGCGTAGCGCAGGCGCAGCATGGTGTCCTGCAGGGCCTTCTCGGCGCCTTCGATGGCGCTCACGCCGGCGATCATGAAGGCGGGCAGCATGGCCTGCAGGTCGGCACCGGCGCTGAATGGCTCGTCGCCCGACCAGACCACCACGGCCTTGTAGTCTTTCTCGGCCATGTCCACAGCCATCGCCAGGCCCTCGGCCACGTCGGGGCTGATGGCGTGCATCTTGGTCTTGATGCTGGCGATGACGACCTCGTCGTCCAGCGTCCACAGGCGGATGGCGTCGTCTTCGTGCAGCGTCTTGCCTGCAGTTGCAAAGTCGGGCAGTGCCTCACCCAGCAGTTTTTCAGGGAAATACTGCTTTTCGTAGACGGGCAAAGCGCGGCGCGCTACAAATTTGTTAGCAGATGCGCTCCACGAACCTTGCGCGGTGTGCACGCCACCGGCCTCGGCCACGGGGCCCTTGAAGACCCACTCGGGCAGCGGCGCCTTGCACAGCGCCTTGCCGGCGTCGATGTCTTCCTGGATCATCTTCGCGACCTTGAGCCAGCCAGCCTCCTGCCACAGCTCGAAAGGGCCCTGCTTCATGCCGAAGCCCCAGCGCATGGCCTGGTCCACGTCGCGGGCGTTATCGGCAATGGTGCCCAGGTGCACGGCGGCGTAGTGGAAGCTGTTGCGCAGAATGGCCCACAGGAACTGGCCCTGCGCTCCATCGGCATTGCGCAGCAGTTCGAGGCGCTCGCCGGCCGGCTTTTTCAGCATGCGGCCATACACCTCGTCGGCCTTCTGGCCGCCGGGCACATAGTCGCCGCTCTGCGGGTCGAAGCGCAGCACGTCGCGGCCGACCTTCTTGTAGAAACCGGCGCGGGTCTTCTGGCCCAGGTTGCCCAGATCCAGCAGCTTTTGCAGCACGGCGGGCGTGCCGAAACTGCCGTAGAAAGGGTCTGTGGCTTCGCTGAGGTTGTCCTGCAGCGTCTTGATGACGTGCGTCATCGTGTCCAGACCCACCACGTCGGCGGTGCGGAAGGTGCCGCTCGATGCCCGGCCGAGCTTCTTGCCCGTGAGGTCATCGACGACGTCGAAAGTCAGGCCGAAGTTCTCGACTTCCTTCATCGTGGACAGCATGCCCGCGATGCCGACACGGTTGGCGACAAAGTTGGGCGTGTCGTGCGCGCGCACCACGCCCTTGCCCAGGCCGCTGGTGACAAAGGCTTCGAGCTGGTCCAGCACCTCGGGGGCGGTGGTGGGGGTGTTGATCAACTCGACCAGCGTCATGTAGCGCGGCGGGTTGAAGAAATGGATGCCGCAGAAGCGCGGCTTGATGCTCTCGGGCAGCGCCTCGCTCAGCTTGGTGATCGACAGGCCCGAGGTGTTGGACGCCACGATGGCGTGCGGTGCGACGAAGGGAGCGATCTTGGTGTACAGATCGAGCTTCCAGTCCATGCGCTCGGCGATGGCCTCGATGATGAGGTCACAGTCGCGCAGCTGCTCCAGATGCTCTTCGTAGTTGGCCTGCTGGATCAGCGCGGCGTCGTCCGCCACGCCCAGCGGCGACGGCTTGAGCTTCTTGAGGTTGTCGATGGCACGGGTGACGATGCCGTTCTTGGCACCTTCCTTGGCGGGCAGGTCGAACAGCACCACCGGCACCTTGACGTTGACCAGGTGCGCAGCAATCTGCGCGCCCATCACGCCTGCGCCGAGGACGGCGACTTTCTTCACTTGAAATCGGGACATGTCTTTTGTTCCTTGTTGGTCGCGTTGCCGCACCGCGCGCGGGCAACGCAGCGGCCGTTACTGGACCCGGACCCAGGTCTGGGTGCGGCCAAACGGCCCGATGGAGCCACGCACTTCGAGTTTCTTTCCGCCCTCGACGGGCGTCATGCGCAGCGTGTAGTTGCGGCCGTTCTCGGGGTCGAGAATCTTGCCGCCCTCCCACACATCCTTGCCCTCGGCCTTTTTCGCACCCCGGATGATCTCCAGGCCCAGCAGCAGCTTGTCCTTGCGGTCGTCGCTGCACTCCTTGCACAGGTCATCGGGCTTGGCGTCCTTGGCCAGGCGCTTTTCCAGCACGCCGGTCAGCACGCCCGCGCCGTTGCCCTGGATGCGGATTTCCGCCTTGGCCTCGCCGGTCTTGTCGTCGATGTTGCGCCACAGTCCCTCGGGCGTCATCTGGGCCCACGAAGGGGCGGCAATCACTGCAAAAACAATAGCTGCTAGCGCTTTATTCATGGGCACTCCGGGTTAAAAAGGCTTGAAATCCGCGGTACGAATGACATCAGGCCAGGGCCAGGTCGGTGTCCATCAGGACCTTGCTGCCGGTGCGGGCGGTGCGCATCAGCGTCGCCGTTTCGGGGAACAGCTTGGCGAAGTAGAAACGCGCCGTCTGCAGCTTGGCCTGGTAGAACGGGTCCTGGTTGCCGGCGGCGATCTCGCGCAGGGCCACCTGTGCCATGCGGGCGAAGAAGTAGCCGAACACCAGGTGACCGGCGACGCGCAGGTAGTCCACGGCGGCGGCGCCCACTTCGTCGGGGTTCTGGAAGCCCTTGAAGCCGATCTCGGTGGTGAACTTGGTCATCTGGTCGCCCAGGTAGGCCACGGGGTTGATGAACTCGGCCATCTTCTCGTTCACGCCTTCCTCGGCCACCAGCTGGCCGACCAGCTTGCCGAACTTCTTGAGCGTGGCACCGTTGTTGCCCAGCACCTTGCGGCCCAGCAGGTCGAGCGACTGGATGGTGTTGGTGCCTTCATAGATCATGTTGATGCGGTTGTCGCGCACAAACTGCTCCATGCCCCATTCCTTGATGAAGCCATGGCCGCCAAAGACCTGCATGCAGGCGTTGGTGGCGATGTGGCCGTTGTCGGTCAGGAAGGCTTTGGCGATGGGCGTCAGCAGGGCCAGCATCTCGCCGGCGTCCTTGCGCACCTTCTCGTCGGGGTGGTTGTGCTCTTTTTCCAGCAGGATGGCGCAGTAGGCTTGCAGCGCGCGGCCGCCTTCGGCGTAGGCCTTGGCGGTCAGCAGCATCTTGCGCACGTCGGGGTGCACGATGATGGGGTCGGCAGGCTTGTCCTTGGCCTTGGTGCCACTCAAGGAGCGCATCTGGATGCGGTCCTTGGCGTAGGCCAGGGCGTTCTGGTAGGCCACTTCGGTCAGGCCGAGCGACTGGTTGCCCACGCCCAGGCGGGCGGCGTTCATCATCACGAACATGCCCTGCATGCCCTTGTGCGGCTGGCCGACCAGCGTGCCGACGGCATCTTCGAGCACCATCTGGCAGGTGGCGCTGGCCTTGATGCCCATCTTGTGCTCCAGGCCGCCGCAGTAGATGCCGTTGCGCTCGCCGATCGAGCCGTCCTTGTTCACATGGAACTTGGGCACGATGAAGAGGCTGATGCCCTTGATGCCGGGGGGCGCATCGGGCAGGCGGGCCAGCACGAGGTGGATGATGTTCTCCGACATGTCGTGCTCGCCGGCGCTGATGAAGATCTTGTTGCCGGTGATCTTGTAGGTGCCATCCAGTTGGGGCTCGGCCTTGGTGCGCATCAGGCCCAGGTCAGTGCCGCAGTGGGGCTCGGTCAGGCACATGGAGCCAGTCCACTCGCCGCTGGTCATCTTGGGCAGGTAGGTGGCTTTCTGCTCGGGCGTGCCATGGGTTTCCAGCGCGGCGTAGGCGCCGTGGGTCAGGCCGGGGTACATGGTCCAGGCCTGGTTGGCGCTGTTGAGCATCTCGTAGAACATGGTGTTGACCACGTAGGGCAGGCCCTGGCCGCCGTATTCAGGGTCGCAGCCCAGTGCCGCCCAGCCGCCCTCGATGTACTGGGCATAGGCTTCCTTGAACCCCTTGGGCGTGGTCACCGCGTGGGTCGTCTGGTCGATCGTGCACCCTTCGGCGTCACCGCTGATGTTCAGCGGAAACGCCACCTCGGCCGCAAACTTGCCGCCTTCTTCCAGCACGGCGTTGATGGTGTCGGCATCCATGTCGGCATGCTTGGGGATCTGCTGCAGATCGGCCGTGACATTGAACACTTCGTGCATCACAAACTGCATGTCGCGCAGGGGCGGCGTGTAAGTGGGCATGGGTTTACTCCTTGGAGGTTGGGGTGGGAACAGTGGAGGGGCCTGCGGGCGCCTGGGCGCTGAAGCGGGCAAGAATGTTGTCGAAACCGGTCAGCGCCCGCGCGATGGAACCGGGGTTTTTCAAAAAGCGCGCTTCATAGTGCAGCGCCAGGATGAGTCCGTGGATCTCGAACAGCATCTGGTCCTCGACCACGTCGGCATTGAGCTGGCCCAGGTCCTTGGCCTGCTCGATGGCGCGCTTCATGGCGGCGTGCCAGGTCAGCACCGAATGCGCCAGGGCATCGCGCACCGGGCCGGTGCGGTCGTCGAACTCGATGGCGCCGCTGATGTAGATGCAGCCCGAGTCGATCTCGATCGAGGTGCGCTTCATCCAGTTGTCGAACAGCGCACGCAGACGCGGCACGCCGCGCGGCGCCGACATGGCGGGATAGAACACCTCCTGCTCGAAGCAGTGGTGGTATTCGCGGATCACCGACACCTGCAGCTCCTCACGCGAGCCAAAGTGCGCGAACACCCCGGACTTGCTCATGCCCATCACATCGGCCAGTGCGCCGATGGACAGGCCCTCCAGGCCAATGTGGGTGGCCAGCCCCAGGGCTGCCTCGATGATGGCTGCCTTGGTCTGCTGCCCTTTTTGCAGTGCGCGGGCACTGCCAGCACGCCCACGGGTGGCGCGGGGTGCGGGGCTGGAGGAAATGGTTGCGGACATGCTGCACATAAAAACGAACGATCGTTCTATTTTGCAGCAATTTCGCTCCAGTGCCTGACATGCCCCCAAAAATAGAGAGGCGCCCCCAACACGGCGTTGCGGGCATGCCACCAAGGCACGATGACGCGCTGCAACAAGGGGTTAACCCTGTTTGCACACCCCTGCACCGCTTGTAATTAAGTATTCTTCCTTGTCAGGGCAGTCGCCCGGAGCGGGCCAGCGCAGCGGGTTTTCAGAGCATCAGCGCGAGGCTGGCTTCCAGGTGCTCGGTGGGTAGGCGCCGGAAGCCCGAACGCGCAAACCGCTGCAGGCGCCCCTGAATGAATGCGGTGAGCACGCTGGCCGCCACCTGGGCATCCACGCTGGGCGTGGCGGAGCCGGCGGCCCCAGCGGCCGGGCGCAGGCACTGGCGCAGGGTTGATTCGATGCGGTCGAAGAACTGGTTCATGCGCTGCTGCAGGCGCTCGTGCTCCAGCACCAGGGCGTCGCCCACCATCACGCGCGCCAGGCCGGGGTTGCGTTCACCAAACTGCAGCAGCAGGGCCACCACGCGCATGGCCTGGCGGGTGCCGTCTTCGGGCGCGGCAGCGTCTGAAGGTTCGCGCCCGGTGATCTGCGCCACGCGGGTGAAGACGGCCTGCTCGATGAAGTCGATCAGGCCCTCGAACATCTGCGCCTTGCTGGCGAAGTGCCGGTACAAGGCGGCCTCGCTCACTCCCAGGCGTGCAGCCAGCGCCGCCGTGGTGATGCGCTCGGCCCCGGGCTGCTCCAGCATGGCGGCCAGGGTCTGCAGGATTTGCTCGCGGCGCTCTCCGGGGCGCGGACGTTTGCGGGCCTCGGGTGCGCCGGCACCCTCGGCAGCGTCCTCGGCGCGCTGCGCCGCGTCTTCGGTCGAGGGGGGGACGTGCTCGTTCATGGGCGTGCGAATGGGTGCGTTTGATTCTCGCACAGCGCCTACACGAGCAAGCATCCCCAGGTCAGAACAACAAGGTGACCCGCAGCCCCCGACCGCTGGGGCCCACGTCCAGCACAAGCGTGGCACCGTGGGCGCGGGCAATTTCATCGGCAATGGGCAGACCCAGGCCAGTGCCCTCGCCCTCGGTGCCGGGCACCCGATAGAAACGCTGCAGCACGCGGGCCCGCTCGGCGGGCGGCACCCCGGGGCCATCGTCCTCCACCTGGAGGAACGCACCGGCACCCTCCGCAGACCTCAGCCGGGTGCCGCACCGGATGGTGACGCTGCCACCGGCCGGCGTGTATTTGATGGCGTTGTCCACCAGGTTTGACAGCAGCTCGCGCAGCAACCAGCCATGGCCCGAAACATGCACCGGCTGCGCCTCCAGGCCCAGATCGATGCCCTTGCCGGTGGAGGCATCGAGGTACATCTCCAGCAGGTTCTCGCACAGGTCCTGAAGGTCCACGCGCTGCATGGCCTGGGCATCGAGGCTGCGCGCGTCGGCCCTGGAAAGGGCAAGCAACTGGTGTGCGAGTTGGGAGGTGCGGCGTGTGGCATCACGCAGTTTCTCGATTTCGGATGCTCCCAATGTAATAGCTGCCAGCGCTTTTCCATCATGCCTTTGAGGCTGTTTTTGCACTCCGTTTTGCGGATGCTCTGCCGTCTTCACGCCCGAACGTGCCAGAAGGGCCCAGGCCTCCACCTGGGCTTGCAGGCCCGCCAGGGGCGTGCGCAACTGGTGTGCCGCATCGGCCACAAACCGGCGCTGGCTCTCGGCCTGGGCATTCACCAGGGTGAACAGGCGGTTGAGGGAGCGCACCAGGGGCCGCACCTCGGCGGGCGATGCGGCCTCGTCAATGGCGCTCAGATCCCGAGGCGAGCGCCTCTCCACCGTGGCCGCCAGGTCAATCAGCGGCTTGAAGGCCCGTCCCACCGCCCAGTGGATGGCCAGCGCCGCCGCCACCACCAGCACCAGATTGGGCAGCAAGACCCGCAGCAACAGGTGCTGCGCCCATTGCTGGCGCGGGTCCGAGCCATCGGCCAGCGCCACGACCATCTCGCCGGCCCCGGTGCGCCCGCGCTGCACGGCCACCCGGTACGTGACGCCACCCGCTTCAACGCTGTGAAACTCCGGCTCCTGGGTGGCGGGAATGGTTCCGTGCACCCAGTCGTCGCCGAGCAGCAACCGGCCCGACACATCGCGCACGCTGAAGCCGGAGAAGCCGGGGTTGTGGCGCAAAAAATCTTCCACTGGCGGGGCCAGCAGCCAGACCGGGGGGTCACCTTCATCGGCGCCAGGGGCCAGCACCGAGTCGGCCAGCGCGGGCAGCAGGCGCAGCAGCCGCTGGTCATGCCGCGCGGCGGCATCGTCGGCCGAACGGTAGTCCATCCACACCCCCAGCAGCGCCAGCACACACAGCGGCAGCACCAGCAACAGCAGCAGGCGGTTGCGCAGGTCGGACGTCATGGCGCGCAGGCGGGGGCGCTGCAGGGCCATCGGCACGCCTCAGCTTTGCTGGAGTTCCAGGCGGTAGCCGAACCCCCGAATGGAGCGCAAGCCCACGCCATGGGGTTCGAGCTTGCCGCGCAGGCGCGACACATAGACCTCGACGGCGTTGGGTGTGATTTCCTTGTCCCAGCCGGTGAGCGCCTGCAGCAGCTTGTCCTTGCTGGCAGGCTTGGGGGCGTGGATGAGCAGATATTCGAGCACCGTCCACTCGCGCGGACCCAGCTCGATGGGCTGCAGGCTGCCATCGGCCTCCTGGCGGATGCCGACGCGGCGGTTGGCCGTGTCGAGCTCCAGCGGCCCGAAGCTCAGCACCGCCGTGGTGGCGGCCTGCGAGCGCCGCAGCAGAGCCCGCAGGCGCGCGAGCAGTTCGGGCAACTCGAACGGCTTGACCATGTAGTCGTCCGCGCCCAGGTCCAGCCCCTGCACCCGGTCGTGCAGGGCGTCGCGGGCCGTCAGGATCAGCACCGGCATGTCATGGCTGGCCATCTCGGGGCGGCGCAACCGGCGCGTGAGCTCCAGCCCGTCCATGCCTGGCAGGCCGATATCGACAATGGCCACGTCGAAAGTTTCGCGCTGCAGCACCTCCTCGGCACGCTCGCCGCTGCCCACCCAGTCCACGGCATAGCCGGCGTCTGCCAAGCCCAGCTTGATGCCGCTGGCCACCATGATGTCATCTTCGACCAAAAGGAGGCGCATGGTTCATCCTCTGCGTTCAATGAGTCGCATTGATGTGGCCCATGAAACAGACACGGCACATGCCTCGCGCGCGGCCCAAGCCAGCGACCGCCGCGCAAGGGCCGCCCCGCCGCGCTGGCGGTGTCCCCCTTCCCGCATCGCGCAGCGAGGCGAGAGAAGAGGGAAGGCGCGCAGCGCCACAGGGGGTTGTTCCACGTCAATGACTACGGATCATGGTGCCGTAGGCCTGATCGGTCAGGATCTCCAGCAGCATGGCATGCGGCACACGGCCGTCGATGATGTGCACGGCGTTCACGCCAGCCTTGGCGGCATCGAGCGCGCCCGCAATCTTGGGCAGCATGCCGCCCGAGATCGTGCCGTCGGCAAACAGCTCGTCGATGCGGCGCGCCGTCAGGTCGGTCAGCAGGTTGCCCGCCTTGTCCAGCACACCGGGGGTGTTGGTCAGCAGCATGAGCTTCTCGGCCTTGAGCACCTCGGCCAGCTTGCTGGCGACCACATCGGCATTGATGTTGTAGCTCTCGTTGTTCTCGCCAAAGCCGATGGGGCTGATGACGGGGATGAAGGCATCGTCCTGCAGCGCCTTGACCACGCTCGGGTCGATGGACACGATGTCGCCCACCTGGCCCACGTCGTGCTCGACCTCGGGGTTTTTGTTGTCGAGCATCTTGAGCTTGCGCGCACGGATCATTCCGCCATCGCGCCCGGTCAGGCCCACGGCCTTGCCGCCGGCCTGGTTGATCAGGCCCACGATGTCCTGCTGCACCTCGCCGGCCAGCACCCACTCGACCACTTCCATGGTTTCCGCATCGGTCACGCGCATGCCCTGGATGAACTCACCCTTCTTGCCCAGACGGCCCAGGGCCGCCTCGATCTGCGGCCCGCCGCCGTGCACCACCACCGGGTTCATGCCCACCAGCTTGAGCAGCACCACGTCCTCGGCAAAATCCTGCTGCAGCGCCGGGTCGGTCATGGCATTGCCACCGTACTTGATCACCATGGTCTTGCCATGGAACTTGCGGATGTAGGGCAGCGCCTGGGCCAGGATTTCGGCCTTGTCGCGCGGAGCAATCGAAAGAAGGGGGTCGGTGGTCATGGAAACAGGCACTCGGTCGTGAACGGGAATCTGCAAATTGTGCCGCATTACCAGCCGTGGCCGCTGGTGCACCTACAGATTGGCATTCAACCGTATAGCCAGGCGGGAAGCCGCCGACAGTGCTGTAGCACGGCAAGGCTACCCAACAACGCTATGCGGTTGAATGCCAATCTGTATCAGTGGCGCAGCCAGTTCGGCACCTTGAATCGCACGATGGCCAGGTACGCCATCACGTAGGTCACCACGAACAGGGCACAAAAGGCCATCAGCACAGGCGTGTTGCTCCAAAACAGCACCGCCGGCACCACGGTCAGCAACGTGAACCCCCACAGATACGGAGAAGTACGGTTGTTGCGCATCAGCATGCGGCGCGATTCATCATCGTGGAACACGCTGCGAACGATGCGCCGATAGATCAGCTGGTGAAAATGTAAGGCGTCGGCCACGCCGGGCGAAACCCCGCGCGCCAGTTTGCGGTAGATGGAAAATACCGTCTCCCACACCGGGTAAATCAGGAGCAGCAACGGAAACCAGGGCGAGACCTGCACATTGCGCTGTACCAGCGCCACGCTGGCCAGCGCAATCACCACGCCCCAGATATAGGCACCACCATCCCCGGCAAACAGCATGCCACGCGGGTAATTCCACAGCAAAAACCCCCCCGTGGCCGCTGCCGTGGACACCAGCAATGCCGCCAGTGCCCGGTCACCCACCTGCAGCGCCACATGGGCCAGGGCCAGGCACACGATGAGTGCGACCATGCCCGCCAGCCCGTTGTAGCCGTCGATGATGTTGAAGGCATGGGGGAGGCCGGCCACGGCCAGCAGGGCAATGGAAAAACCCAACCAGGGTGCCGCAGACAGAAGCATGTCCAGCCAGGGGATATCGAGTCGTGGCACCGACAAGCCCAGCAACACAACGGCCAGCACCCCCGAGACGGCGGTAAACCCCAGCCGGTAACGCACCGTCAGGCGCTGTGTCATGTCCTCGGCAATGCCGCCCACGGCCGACGGCAGCAGCACCAGCAGCCAGGCAACGACCCAGCCATCCAGTCGCAGTGAAGCCGGATCTCCGAGCCAGCTCAAGGCAACGCCCACGCCCCAGCCTGCCATCATGCCCAGAAGCACCGCTGCCCCCCCCAGCCGGGGAACATCTCCCAGATGAAAGCGTTGCGGCATGCCATTGCCATACACAGCCGCATGGCTGCGCATCCATCGCACGATGAACCCGGCAGCCAGCGCCGCCACCATAAAAGCCACCACAGACAACCAGATCATGTGCCGCCGATGTTACCCGCCCCCAATTTGTCGGCATGCAAATGCTCTTTCGCCCACCGGTACGCTGGCGAGCGCCATAAACGCAACAGGCTCGAAACATGCCAGCGCAGGTGACTCCAGCGCCGATGGCTGGCCCGCTGACCGGCGTGAATCACATGAACGGGCGCCTGTAGCAAAGCCCAACCGTCCTGACGCAAACGCAGACAAAGATCGACGTCCTCGCAGTACATGAAATAGCCTGCATCAAACCCCCCCAACGATTGCCATACCGGCTGCGGCAACACCAGGCAGGCGGCGTTGACCCAATCCGCTCGTGATTCCCTGCGCCCCCACACGCGGCGGCGCCACAGCGCCAGCGGAGTGGGCAACTCGCGCTCGCTGTCCTGCACCTTCCCCTGCAAGTCCAATTGAACCGGATAGGCGCACCCGACCCCCGGGGTAGCTGCCGCCTGAACCAGCGCAGTGAAAGGGTCCTGCCCCTGCAACGACACATCCGGATTCAGCACGCAGACAAAGGGCTCGGACGCCCCGGCAAGCGCCTGGTTGTGGTTGGTGCCAAACCCGGCAGGCACGCCATTTTTTTTGA
The DNA here is from genome assembly GCA_001770955.1 of Burkholderiales bacterium RIFCSPLOWO2_12_FULL_65_40. Lineage (GTDB taxonomy): Bacteria > Pseudomonadota > Gammaproteobacteria > Burkholderiales > Burkholderiaceae_C > Simplicispira. The sequence goes on from MESL01000047.1 coordinate 36,335, forward strand.
TCTGCAACCCAAATGGCCAGCCCTGCGGGGGCGGCTCGGGGTCTGGCTCCGGCAAATTCTGTGTCAGCACCACGCGCCGGACTGTGGGTGAAGACAGCTGCGCAAGATCCGACAGCAATGCCTGCACCATAGGCCCGTGGCCATGGCTGACGATGGAAACAACAAGACCGGGCAAGTGGGCAGGGAAAGCAGTCATCTGGGCGCCATTGTCCCAGCCCCGGCGCCCATGCGCTGTTACAAATTCCTCAGCCCCACCGTCATAATCCCGGAATGACGCATTCAATGGAAGATTTGCACGTTTATCTGCGCCACATCACCCCTGGTGAGCGCACGTCCCTTTCGGTGCTGGCCAGCCTGGTTCATGACAAATGCACAGTCCTTGACCTGGGTTGTGGCAGCGGCTCGCTGGGGCAGCATTTGTCGGAGACGCGCGGTTGTGTGGTGGATGGCGTGACGCTCAGCGAAGCCGAGGCCGTCCATGCGCGCCCCCACTACCGCCACGTGGTGGTGGACAACCTGGAGACATGCGACCTGCTTGCCACTTTCCCCCCTCAGCACTACGACTTTATCGTGTGCGCTGATGTGCTGGAGCACCTGAGCCGCCCGGAGCATGTGCTCGCCGCGTGCCGCCAACTGCTGGCGCCGCAAGGGCAACTGCTGATATCCGTCCCCAACGCGGCTTACAGCGGCCTTGTCGCCGAGTTGATGGATGGTGAATTTCTCTACCGCGAAGAGGGGCTGCTCGATCGTACCCACCTGCGCTTTTTCACTCGTCGATCACTGGCACGCTTCCTCGGCGAACAACATTGGGCCATCGACTCCATCGACTCCATTGCCCGCGAACTGCCCGAGTCCGAGTTCGATGCCGCCTTTGATCGCCTACCCCCCTCGGTATCGCGGCATCTGCTGGGCGCTCCCGATGCATTGACTTACCAGTTCATTTGCGTAGCTCACCCGGTTGCCGCAAAGCAAACGAACCTTGAAATCTTGAGCACGCCCGCCATACCAGGCCAGGCGAGGTTTACCACCCAGCTCTATTTGGGCCACAACGGGCACTACAGCGAGGAACACAAGCTCACTGCCACCGGAATCATCGGCCAGGAGCGGCAAACCCTGCGCTTTGAGCTCTCGGGCCCGGAAATGCCTTTCACCCACCTGCGGCTGGACCCCGCCGACCGGCCCGGTTTTGTGCACCTATACAGCCTGGCCCTGCGCGACACGGCCGGAACCACACTCTGGCAATGGTCAGCCGCCACAGATAATCGCTCACTGCTGGCCAACACCCCCCACAGCCAGATCGTCTGGCAGGCTCCGTTACCCGCGGCAGCCAGCGCCACGCTGCTGTTGCTCGCCGGCGACGAGCCCTGGTTCGAGCTACCAATCGCCCCGGACGTTCTGGCCCATTGCCCTCATGAAGGCGCCCATCTGGAAGTCGAACTGGGCTGGCCAATGTCATCGGACTATGCAGCCCTTTCTGCCACCGTGCTTCCGCTGCATGACCGCATTGCCCAGCTGGAGAGCCATTGCCACGAAACTGCGGGCAGGGTGAACCAGTTGCAAACGGATCTTGCCGCAACGCAAATCCGCAATCAGCTCCTGGAAGAAGCCAACCAATCCAACTCACGCCAGCGCGCCACCTGGCAACAGGAGGCCACACGCCTGCGGCACGACTTGGCCGAGTTGGTCCAACACCTTCATACCATCGAAAATTCCACCGTGTTCCGCGCCACCCGCCCCATCGTTCACGCCAAGATGCGACTCGATCGTCTGCTGGGTCGTGGCTCGCAGTCCACCCCGCAAGCCGTACTCCCCACACCGGTCACACCCCCTCAGCATCCGGTGGATATCATCGTCCCCGTGTACCGTGGCCTGGCCGACACCCGCCTCTGTATCGACTCCGTTCTGGCCAGCACCCCACAGTGTGCCTGGCGCCTCATCGTCATCAACGATGCCAGCCCCGAGCCCGAAGTCACCGCCTGGCTGCGAGAACGCGCAGCGCAAGACAGCCGCATCGCCCTGCTGGAGAACACCGAAAACCTGGGCTTCGTGGGCACAGTCAACCGAGGCATGGCCTTGAGTGACGATAACGATGTTTTGCTGCTCAACAGCGACACCGAGGTCGCCAACGACTGGCTCGACCGGATCCGCCGTGCCGCCTATGGCGATGCCAAGGTTGCATCCGTCACGCCGTTTTCCAACAACGCCACCATCTGCAGCTACCCCCGGTTCTGCAAGGACAACAGCCTGCCGGCCGGCTACAACACAGCGCAACTCGATGCCCTGTGCGCAAAAACCAACCCGGGCGCTGTCGTGGACGTGCCCACCGGCGTGGGCTTTTGCATGTATATCCGCCGCGACTGCCTGGCACAGGTCGGGCTTTTCGATACCGAAAACTTCGGCAAAGGCTACGGCGAGGAAAACGACTTCTGCCAGCGTGCCGCAGAAGCGGGCTGGCGCAACCTGCATCTGCTCGACACCTTTGTGCTGCACACTGGCGGAGTGAGCTTTGGCGACAGCAAAAGCCCCCGCGAAAAAGCCGCCATAGAAACCCTGCGCCGCCTGCACCCGCGCTACGAAAGCGCCGTCATGGTGTTTGTGCAGACAGACCCGGCCCAGCCCTGCCGGTTGGCGCTGGATGTGGCGCGAATCAACCAGGCCCAGCTTCCCGTTGTGCTGGCCGTACTGCACGACCGTGCCGGGGGCACCCTGCGCCATGTGCGCGAGCTGGCTCACCACCTGCGCACGCAAGCTGTTTTCCTGACCCTGACGCCCGCACCCGATCGCTGCGTACGCCTCGCTCTCGCCGACGAGAACGAAGGCTTTCAACTCCTCTTCCGGCTTGCGGACCAGTACCAGGACCTGGTCCAGGCCCTGACCGAACTGGGTGTGCGGCACATCCACTACCACCACCTGCTCGGCCACGACCCGCTCATTCTTGATCTGCCCTCCCAGCTGGGCCTGGGTTACGACTTCACCGCCCACGACTTCTACAGCTATTGCACGCACATCTCGATGACCGGCAGCAACAACCGCTATGCCGGAGAACTAGCCCCCGGCCAGTGTGCCTGCTGCTCGCCGCAAGACCCCGCCCCCACAGGGAGCGGCACGGTGGCGGACTGGCGCCATCGAAACCGGCATTTCCTGACAGGGGCCCGCCTCGTGCTCGCCCCCAGTCAAGACACCGCCCAGCGCATGGCGGCGTTTGCCCCTGGCGCGCGAGTGCGCACCATCCCCCATACCGACATGGCCTTGCCAGGCACCCCCACCGTACCGCCACCCCAAGCCAGATCGCTGCCAGAGGGCAGCGCCCTCAAGATCGTGGTGTTGGGCGCACTCAGCGCCATCAAGGGAGCAGACCTGCTGGAGGCCGTGGCGCTTGAAGCCGCCAAGCAAAAAGCACCGGTTGAATTTCACTTGCTGGGCTACGGCTACCGCCACCTGCAAACACAGCCACGGGCCCATCTCACAGTGCACGGTGCCTACGACGAAAAAGACCTGCCAGGCCTGTTGCAGTGGCTACAGCCCCATCTGGTGTGGTTCCCCGCCCAATGGCCAGAAACGTATAGCTACACCCTCAGCGCCAGCCTGCAGGCAGGGATACCCGTGGTCGCCCCCGATCTGGGCGCCTTTCCAGAGCGGCTGGCCGGACGCCCCTGGAGCTGGGTAGTGCGCTGGGACATGTCTGCCGAGAAATGCCTCAACCTGTTTTTGATGCTGCGCGAGCAGAACTTTGCCAAGGGCCTGCCGCCGCAGCCTCCATCACAGGCAGGCAACTTTGCGCCCAGTGACTGGGACTACCGAAACGACTACCTTGCAGGAACACCCAACGCTGCGCGGGCTGAGCCCCTGACCCTGCAATTTCTTCGCGAACACTCGCGCGCGCCGACCAATGCCAGCGGCGGAGCAAAGTCGCTGCTGCTGTCGGGAGTGGTGCGTCTGCGCTCGCACCCTTTGCTGCGGGGTGTGGCCCAACGCATTCCACAGCATTGGCAGACGCGGGTCAAGAATTGGCTGCGCGCATAAGCGCAGTCAAAAAGATGAGCTGATAGCGCACACTGTCTCTGATTTTCCGTTACTTTTATATCAGAAAACCTCGCATCAAAAGCGAAAGCAGCTCACTTATCAATAGCAACAAACTGCTGCAAAATCTTCAGAACCTGCAAGACCTGCATGCCTGAGGCGCTTTCCACCGCTACTTGCCCAGCAGCAAGAAGACTTCGTTGTTCAGCAGCAGTTCGTCGGGGTATTTGCCGCGCAATGCGGCTGGAATCTCCATCTCCACATGGCGGCGCACCTGGCGCACGACGTGAAAGCCTACGCCGGTCGTGATTTCCACCAACTCATCGGCGGTGAGGCGGTTGAGCGCGCGGTATTCGTTGAAGACGAATTTCTTGTAACCATCCACGCCGAAATCGGCAAAGCCGAAATCGGTCTCCGACGCGTCGATGGGGCCCTGATGCGCCTGGATGACGCTCCACAACTCGGCCTCTGTGGCCAGCAAATGGTGCCAGGGCACGTCGTCGTAGCGCTTCAGATGCGAGCCAAAAGGCGAGAAGAACAGCGGCTCGATCTGGATGAAGAAATAGCCACCGGGCCGCAGGCAGGCATGCAGGTCGCTGAAGATCGGCACCAACTGGTCGCGCTGCACATGTTCAAAAGTGGACCAGCTCATGATGCCGTCCACCAGCGGCCACTTTCCGGCCAGCGGTGCGCCGGGCGTGATGGTTTCAAAGGTCATGCCCGCAGGAATGCGCGACATGCCCAGTTGCTCGCGCGCAATGCTCGGCAGCTTGGCATACTCGCGCCGGATATCCACACCGTGGATCGCGGTGGCACCGTGGCGCAGCATCAGCGCCAGGTCGGTAATGCCGTCGCCGCAGCCAAAGTTCAGCAGCCGCGCCGTGGGCAAGTCGAGCACACCACCCACCCACTGCTGCACCACATCGGCCGCATAGTCAAAATGCGCGCGAAACCACTCGTCGGTGATGCACCGGGCATCCCACGGTGCCAATCCGCACAGGCGCTCCTGCAAACGCAGCATCCAGCTCATTGCGGCACCGCCATTTTGTTCGCCACTGCGCACGCACGGCGCGCAACCTCAAGCCCTGCGCAGCACATACGCATCCTGGTGGTTCCAAAAGTGCACCGATGCACTGTGCACCAGGGCATCCGCCCCGCAGGTTTCGGCAATCCGCTGCAGTACAAAGGCTTCGGACGTGAACGACGTGCCGTACTCCTGCGCGTCGATGGCCTTCGATTCGCTGGACGACGCAAAGAAGAACCCCTCCGTATCCAGGCTCACGCTATCGAATGCTGCGGCCTTCACACCGTGCGTACTGAACACCAGCAAGCCGCCCGGTGCCACCGCATCCCACAGCACCTTGAGCCAGCGCGACCAGGTGCTGCGCGGAAGGTGGCTGAACAGCGACAACACAAACACCAACTCATAACGCTGCGGCCACCGCACCTGCTCGGGCACGCTGGCCGACATGAAACCATCCACGCCAAACGTGCGCCGCGAAAACTCCACCGCATCGGGCACCACATCCGACGCCACCACCCGATCTGCGCCCAGCGCCTTGACCAGGTGGCGGGTGAAGCGGCCATGGCCGCTGGCGAACTCCAGAACCTTCGGCGTCTTGAGCAACGGCTGGTCCACCGCCTCCAGCAGTAGCATCAGCTCTGACAAGGTGCGCCAGCCGTCGGCCAGGTAGTCGCGCAGCGGATTGCGGCTCGACGGATGTCCAGCGAAAAAGCCAAAAATATCGTCCTGGGCCGCTATGGCGCAGTTAAGCCCCGTCATGTTGGTAAACGAGCCCACCAGGTCGTGGCCCTCAATCAGCGCATGGGCAGCCAGCACCGTGTCGCGCTCCTCGCGTGCCCGTGCCAGCACCTGCGCGGCACCCGCGCGATCGCCCTGGGCCAGTCGTTGCTGGCCTTCCTGCAGCAGGCGTTGCCCCAGGCTGGGTTGATTGTGTAAGGTTGTCATAGGTCTATTCATTGACTGACCAGCGGCAGGCCCACCGCACTAGCTCCAGTGGTGCGGCAAGCGCACCAGGCCCGGCAGCGGCTTGGGAAAGATGAAGCTGAAATGCAGAAACTGGAACCACTCGTCGTACACAGCCAGCCCGGTTTCGTCGAACAAAAAGGCGCTGATCACATAGTCGCCGCTGTGCAGCGGCAAATCGGGAAACGACAGCACCGAGCGCCAACTGCCGTCGTCCAGCTGCACAGGCACCGCGCCGTCTTCATGCGTGGCCAGCGAGGTAATACCCACGCCCTTGGACTGCTCGATCATGAAGCCGATGTTCGGTCGCTCGTTGCCACGCCCGCGCGCCGTGATGGTGACCACCAGATCGGTGCTGAGCAGCACGGCCGGCCGTTCGCCCTGCGCCTCACCCAGGTCTTTCACATCCACCGACAGAATGCAGGCGCTGCCTGCATCAACGGCCGCCACGGGTGCATCCGGCTCTGGCGGTGCTGCGAGAGCGACTTGCCCGTTGGTGTTGGCCCCGCCGGTGCCTGCAAGAGCTTGTTCATCAAGCTGGCGCTGGCGCGTATGCTGGTCATAAGCGGCCAGAACCGGCTCGGTGGCGCCAAACTGCGCCACCTGCCCGCCTTTGAGCCACAACGCGACATCGCACAAATGGCGAATGTGGTACGGACTGTGCGAGCAAAACAGAATCGTGCAACCGTTGCTGCGAAACGCCATGATGCGTTCGATGCATTTTTTCTGGAAATGCTGGTCACCGACGGCCAAGGCCTCGTCGATGATCAGCACATCGGGCTGTACCGCAGTGACCAGCGCAAAAGCCAAACGCACCGCCATGCCCGACGAATAGGTTTTGACCGGCCTGTCGAGTGCCTCACCCAGCTCGCAAAACTCGATGATGCCAGGCTCCAGCCGCGCCATTTCGGCATGGTCGATACCTATCAGGCTGCCGCCAAAATACAGGTTGTCACGTCCACTGAAGTCGGGGTGAAAACCCGCGCCCAGCTCCAGAATGGCGGTGACACGCCCCACGCGCTCAATGCGGCCCGTGCTGGGCTGCAAGGTGCCAGCCAGCAATTTGAGCAGCGAGCTTTTGCCTGCGCCGTTGTCGCCTATCACGCCAATGCACTGGCCGCGCTGCAATTCGAAAGACACATCGCGCAGCGCCCAGTGGCTGCGATGGCGGGCGTTGCCGGTGAGCAGGGCCTTGAGCCGCTCGCGCGGCGAGGCATAAAGCTTGTATTCCTTGCCCAACCCCTGCACCTTGAGAACGGTGTGCACAGGGCTGTTTGCGTGGTGTGTCATAGCCAGTCCACTAGCTGATCACGGCTGCGCGCCACGACCACATTCAGTGCCAACGCCAGACCGCCCAACCACAGCAGCCCCACCAGCCACACACTGGCGGGTGGCAATACCCCCTGCAAAAGTACCTGCTGGTAGCCCAGCACCGGCGCCGTCATGGGGTTGAGCCACAGCACCCAGCGCCAGGCTTCAGGAAACAGGCTGAGCGGAAACAAGATGGGGCTGAGGTATATGCCCACCGACAGCAAAAAGCCCACCAACTGCGCCGTGTCGCGCAGGGCAGCCGCCAGAATGGCCAGCAAATAGCCCAACAGCAGGCACAGCAGCAGCTGCAACATGAGCAGCGGCACAAAGGCCAGCACGGCCAGGTTGAAACGATGCAGCGGTGCGTAGGCCAAGGCTACCAGCAGCAGCAATGGCCCATAAATCACCATGCTGGCCAGCACGGCGCGCGCCACCATCAGCACGGGGGGCAAGGCGTTTTTTTGCAACAGGCTGCCGGCCTCGATCAGGCTGTTCATTCCGCGCGAGACGGCATCGCAAAACGCCATCCACGGCAAGGCGCCCACCACCAGAAAAGTGCCTACGGCATGCGTGGGCGCGCCGGCGCCCAGCCGCATGGCAAACACCACGTCAAATACCAGGTAATAGGCTGCCACCGTGAGCAGCGGCTGCAGGTAGGGCCAAACGACACCAGCGGCCGTCCCCGCATGGCGTGCTGCAACTTCGCGGCGCACAAGCACACGAACCAGGGCGCGCGCTTGCCAGACAGCACGCAATTCAGCAACGATGGCTTGCATCACAGGGGCTACTGCCTGCCGGGCTCTGTGGCGGGCAGGCTTGCCGCCCGCCACAAAGGCCGCGCATCGTCATGGGCGTTTTTTGGTGTCCTTGGCATACCCGGCAGAAAATGCCTGAATGGCCTCATTGTCGAACTGCGCCTGCTGTTGCATCTTGGCGGCCTCCGCCGCGCGCGCCTCCTGCAGCAGGTTGTTTCGAACCTCCTTCACCAGGTCCTCGCGCACTTCGTCAAAGGTCTGCTGTCCGGCAGGTTTGCGCGCGTTCAGGCGAATGATGTGATACCCGAACTTGCTCTTGACCACAGGCGACAGGTCCCCTGACCGCTCCAGCTTGAAGACCGCTTCCTCAAATTCCGGAACCATCTGCCCCTTGCCAAAGACACCCAGGCTGCCCCCCTTGGCTGCGCTTGCCTTGTCTTGCGAGCGCTCGGAAGCCAGCTTGGCGAAGTCGGCACCTTGCTTCAGTTCTTCCAGCGTTTTTTCTGCCTGGGCCAAGGCGTCAGGCTGGTCTTCCTTGAAAAGGATATGACTTGCTTCTACACGTTCGGGCGCCTTGAAGCGCTCGGGCTTTGCTGTGTAAATGTTGCGCGCCAAGCCCTGCACGGCCGGCTCTGGCGGCATGGCACGTGCATCGATTTCTGCCAGCATTGCGTCGGATAGAACCTTGTCCAAAGCGACCTGCAGGGCCGCCTGCAAGACGGGGTCCTTGTCCAGGCCTTCAGCCTTGGCACGCTGCGCCAGCGCTCTGCGGGCAAAGAGGTTGCTGGCAATTTGTGTGACCGACTTGGTTTCTGCCAGCACCAGGGGGCGCATCTCCGGCGGCATGCGCAGAGCATCGGCCTTCAGGTCGGCTGCTGTAATCTGGACTTGCCCTCCGGACACAAGCACCGGTTCGGCGGCATGGGCGCTTGCGCCAAAGAGTGCCGAGAGAGACAGAACAAGAGACAAAGGGAAGTGAAAGCGTTTCATGGTGGTGTTCAGGGACCCAATAGGAGCAACTAAAAAAAAAGGCGGGGGAAACCCCCGCCTTCTTGGATCGCATTGCTGCGATTAAGTGCCCACGAATTAACGCGTGAAGCGGTGCGGCCAGGTGATGCCGTAGGTGCCAGACAGGCCAGCAGCCACTTGGGGGTTCGTCAGCTTGATGAACGAAGAACCCATCAATGGCAGACCTTGCTGGGTCACGCCAGCGCCCGGTGCGCCAATGGCGTTGGTCGTGGTCACGACGCCCCAGCCGTTGGTGTAGGTACCTGCGGAGACAGTGGTACGAGCCACGCTGGAAGCCAGAACCGAGTTGCCCAGGTCACGGAATGCCAAGACGCTGGCCTCACCGCACAGCGCGACCACAGCGGCTACGCCTGGCGCACGGGGCGAGAACACCGGCGCCGCAGCAGATGCACCCGGGGTGGTTTCTTCACGGTCCCAGAAACGCTGTGCGTCAGCACGCACGCAGATGTTGCCCGAGCCATCGGTGGACACGGGGGTGTTGGAAGCAAAGAACCACTCATCCTGAGCACCAGCCAAGGCGTTTGGCTGAACGACAGTTTCCAGGTCAGAGTACAGACGGTAAGCCACGTTCGCATCGTTGGCAGGGGTGGTGCCAGTGATGGCCGCGTAGTTGGCTGCCACACTGTAACGGCGGGTGGGCATGGAGAACACCCAGTCCGTCTTGGCGGAAATGGACTCGTCGTTGGCGTACTGGTTGGTCACCGAGGTCACTGCCAGAGCCGAGGTCAGAGCCAAAGCCTGAGCCTTGGGGTTGCCCAAGTCAGCAGCCAGGTAGGGGGTCGACATGTCAGGCAGGTCATACATGCCAGCGGCCAGGGCAGGCGCCGCAGCGAAAGCCCCGCCATCCACCTGAACCGAGTCAGTACGCAGCAGCGGGTCGGCCGTGAAGGCATCGATAGCAGCAACACCCACGCCCGTATCGATCTGCGGGAAGTGAACAAAGTTGCCACGACCATTGGCCACCACGGCTGTAGCGGCACCAGCGAAGGTGGTGGTTTCCTGGACATTGATAATGTACCAGTCACCCATCAGGCCACCAGTGGGGGTGTTAAAGCCAGCGTTGGCAGCTGCGGCTTCTGTTGTGAAGTTGGTCAGAGCGATACCACTCAAGGTCGTCGCTGCAGCAGAACCCGCCACCGAGCAAGGGGCCACGGCATTCACGTGCTTGATCGCCGTGAAGAGAGCGGAGTTAGTATTAGCCGTGGTGCCTACCGTGTACAGCTTGTCGCTGGGGATGTCGGCCATATTGAAAATTTCAACATAGCCTTCACGCGTGCCGTTGGCCTTTTGCACGTCGGAACTGTTGGGGTTCAGACGGGATGTAGAGAAAGCCTGAGGCGTGTTAAAGCCGAGCGAAGGCACCGTGCAGGTGTTGTCGGCGCTTTGCACTTGCGCAATGCCATCGGCACCAGCGGTGACAGCAGCAGTCCAGACATCGCCGGGCGACAGGTAGACCTGAAAGTCCATCACGTCGTCAGAGTTGGCGGCGCCACGGAAACGCACCTTCACGGCCTTGCCGTTCAGGGAATCAGTGTTGACCACGTGGAGGACGGTCATGTTGCCGTTCTGCGCACTGTAGTAAGGCACCAGCAGCATGTGGCCGACGCCGCCTTCCGACAGAGTCAGAGCCGTAGCCAGAGCTTGGCCAGACATCGTGCTGTTAGCGGGGGTAGCAGTATCAATCAAGAGACCTTGCACCTCGTTGACCGAACCAGCGCCGGCCAAACCCGTACCGACAAGCACCTCTGCCGACGCGGCACCGGCGAAGCCCAGGCCACCAATCATGGCAGCAATGCTCAGGGCCAGAACATTTTTCTTCATATCAAGAACTCCAGTTTAAAAAGTTGGTAAGCGCAACTACCACGATTGATTACGCTCAGGAATGGTAGCACAGCGGTACACGGGGTTCTACACCGTTGCTGCGACTGCGGCCCCTTTGTTGAAGAAATGCAACACATGACATTTGCATGTGCTGCCCCTTTCAGACCTGCTGTGACAGCACCACTTCAAAGATCGTGGTGGCGCCACCATTGGCCGTCTTCCAAAAGCCAAACCTCGTCGAGGTGGGTGGCAATGGTACCCACTTTTGCACGCTCCAAGACGGGTGCCATGCCAATTTTTACACGGACCGTACATTTCTCTGGCTCGCAGCTAACCTTGACCACCTGCACATCGGCGACTGCATTTCCGAATTGCACCCTGAATTGCTCCAGCGTGCGCAATTTGCGGTACGAAGGCGCCGTCAGTGCGTAGGCATCTTCCAGTTGGCCTTGGCGGCGGGCTTGCCAGTACTCTGCCGCTTTTTTCTCCACCACGCTCTCGGGCGCAGGCTGCAAGGCGGCGCAACCAGGAAAAATGGTCAGGGCGCCCAGTAGCAGGGCAGCGGCAAGGAAGCCACTTGGTTTGTTGTGGGATGGGTTCATGGTTTACAAGGTTTGCAGGGTTGAAAAATGGGCTCTCGGCATTGCCGTCAGCGTTCTTTCGGCTCAGGCTGGAGCGGCTGCGTTTGGGCAGAGTCCGGAATGCCCGGCTTGGTTCCCAGGCCCAACGTGCCAAAACCGGTGAGGCCTTTCATGCTCTGTCGCAGGTCTCCACTCACTTCGCGGATGTCTATGTCCGTGCGTACCACGCGCGGGGTGATGACCACCAGCAGTTCGGTGCGTGAGCCCTCGGTGGAGGTTGCGCCAAAAAGATTGCCCACCACCGGCAGCGCATGCAGTATGGGAACGCCCGATTTTGAGCTGCTGCTGCGCTCCTGGATCAACCCGCCCATGACGATGGACTCCCCCGAGCGCACAGCCACTTTGCTGGAAAGCTGGCGCTGTAGAAAACCACGTTGCCCCGATACCTGGTCTTTTTCGCCCACATCGGTGACCGACTGGTCCACCTGCATGGTGACGATGTTGCCGGCGTTGACCGAAGGCGTTACCATCAGGTTCACGCCAGTGTCCTTGTATTGAATATTGGTGGTGGTGACGGTGCCTTCGAGGTTGCTGGTGGTGCCCGCCTGAATGGGCGTTTGCGTACCCACCATGATGGACGCTGAGTGGTTGTCGAGCACCATGAGTGATGGACTGGCAATGACCTTGACGGAGGTTTTCTGTGCCAACGCATTGAGCACTGCCCGCACGTTGCCAGCAGGGTTCTTGAGGGCATAAGAAAACCCGGTGAGCGCGCTGCCAAGCACGCCTGCGGTAGCGGTGCCGCCAATGCCGTTGAGCGCACCTCTGCCGGTGTAGTCGGTGGTGGCGCGGCTGTCGTTAAAAGCCCACTGCAAACCATATTCAAGGTCGTCGCCCAGAGTGACTTCGACAATGCTGGCTTCAATCAACACCTGCGTTTGCGGCAGGTCGAGCCGCTTCAGGGTGGCTTCAATTTTGGTGTATTCAGCTTTCGTGCTCCAGACCAGCACCGAGTTGTTCAACTCATCAGCAATCACACGGATGCCGCCCAGGCTGGCGCTCACGGGCGCCTGTCCAACTCCGGCTGGGGCATTTCGGGAGCCGAAAGTGCTCCCCCCAGATCCCTGCAGACCTGAAGCCCGGACGCCCAGACCACCAGAAACCGAGCCTGTGAAGGCGCCGCCGCCCAGTGCATTGCCTCCACCCAAAGGGCTGGCATTGGCAAAGCCGCTTTGGCTGTACGAAGTGCCTGTTGCACTTCCCAGACCCGGGGCAACACCACTGCTGGGATTGGCGTTGGCAGCACTGGTTTGTCCACCAAAGATGCCACTCAATACCCCCGCCAGATGGCGGGCATTGACGTTTTGCACGGGGTAGATGAAGAGCTGGGGCTCTGCGTTGTTATCGCTGGGCTGGTCAAGCTTGTCGATCCAGCGGCGCGCTTCGTCCAGATACGCCGCACGCGGGGTGACCACGAGAATGCTGTTCAGCCGTTCGATAGGCATGATGCGCAGAGCACCAAAGAGCGGATTGACCTCTCTCAGCGATGCTTGCACGGCACCAGGCGCAGTAGCGCCTGTGGAAGTTGTGGCAGCCCCCCCCCTGCCCGCTGAAGCTGCACCGGCAGATGCGACGGCGCCGCCCCCGCTGACCAGGCTCAGGGCCGCCTCGACCTCTTTAACGGAGGCGTATTTCAGCGGAAAAACCCCTACCGACATGCCCTTGAGCAAATCCACGTCGAAAGTGGAAACCACGTCAAGCCAACCTTCGGCTTGCGTACGCGTACCCGTAAGCACCAGCAGGTTGCGCAGACTATCCACCTGCAACAGCGATTCAGCCTGCATCATGGGCCGTAGGATCGTTGCCATTTCCGCTGCCCCGATGTATTGCAGCGGAATGACAATGGCGCCGTAACCAGGGGACAGAGGCCCATTGCTCATCTGGCGCAGGGAGCCCCCCACACCTTTGATCGCATCGGGACGTCCCACGTGATATGTTCCACGCACGTCGCGCACCAGCGCGAGGCCATTGGCTTGAAGCGCGCTTTCCAGCAAGAAGATGGCGTTGTCAGGCGCAACAGCCGTACGCGTGGCCAAGGTGACGGTGCCGGCAAGTGGCGCATAAAGCACGTAGTCGACTTTGAGAATGTCGCCCAAAATGGTGCGCACCACCTGCGCCACAGGCGCTTCTTCGAAGTTGAAGCTGACGGGCTTACCTTCGAAACGCGCCACGGCCTTGGCGGGCGCTATGACCCGGTCATTTCCGCGAATGATGCGAGGCTCGTTGACTGCTGCATTGGATTGAGCAACGGTTTTCAGCGCATTGGTGGCGCCCCCCTTGACCGAGGTCGTTGTGGTGACCAGTGGCTCTGTGGTGTTGGCGTCTTTTGTTGGCGCCTCGTCAGCCAAAACGACCGGTGTTTGCGCAACAACAATTTGACAGACGGCCAACGCAACAGCGCTCAATGCATACTTGTATAAGGTCATAGCTGCTGATGAATATAAAGAGATGCCTGCACGCTCTTAGCGGCGGCCGCCACCAAAAGTGGCTTTCGGGGGAACTTTAGGGGCAACTGGAGATTGCTCTGCAACGTCGGCAGGTGTGCCAGCAGGGGACTCAGGAGGGCGCCTAACGGAGGGTGGAGGCGAGGGCTTTGGTATCGGCTTTGCAGCACCCAGGGGCGAGGCGGCCTGGCTGGCTTCAGCGGTGAGAGCGGCACGCGGCAGTGTAAGCACGCGGCGCTGACCGCCTCGAGTAAAGGCAACATCGCGCCCGGTAATAGCCTGGAGCGTCCAGCCTTCGATCGCCTCGTTGAGGCGCACGCGGCGGTCTTTGCCCGCGATGGAGAGGATAATTCCGCCAACCCCCTCTCCTTGGTAAACACCAGACAGTCGGGCGGTACTGAGATTATCAGAGGGTGGCGGCGCTTGAGGCGGCGGCGGTGGCGGCGGCGGGCGCCGCGTAATGGTGAACAAAGGCCGGTCGAGCATGGCAACGAACTGGCTTGTGTCTGCCGAGCCCACACCAGGCAATGACGGCAGCATGTTGGCAAGATCTGCCTTGCGTGCTTCGGGCGGCTGCCAATGCGCGTTGCGCAGGCTGCCATCTGGTAGAAACCACAACCAGAGCAGCACAAACACCAGAGTGACGTTGGCCAGCAGAAGTATTTGCATTGCATGACGCCTCATGAACGCTCCCGCAATATGCTCAGGCTGAACTGTGCCGTCAAGCGTGGAGCCTGAGCGCCGCCGGTATGGCCGAGCCCGCCCTGCACCTGCAGATCCAGCTCTTTAATGACGATGATGGGCGCTTGACTGGAGAGAACCGCCAGGGCGCTTTGGACGGCAAGCCAATCGCCTTCGGCACGCACTGCCAGCGGAATGCGGTCAAAACCCTTTTCTTCCTTGGGGGGCAGCACCTGGCTGCTGATCACTTGCAACCCCGCGCTGCTGAAGATGTCGCGCACCCGCTGCTGGGCGGCATTGCCTGCCTGGGTGGCATCTTGCGAGGCGGGGTAAACATACTTCGCTCGCGCGGTCTGGGCGCGTTCAAGCACTTTTGCCATTTCGGCACCTTGTGCTTCAAGCCCCAGTAAGCGTGAGTAGCGCGGCTCCAATTCGGCCAGCCGATCCTGTGCCCATTGGTGCTTCTGCATCATGTAGTACCCCAGTAGCCCCAGGGGAAACAGAAGAACCATCACGGTGAGGATCCGCACCACACTGTCGCGGGATTTCGGAATATTCATGGCGCAGTTTTTACGACGGGGGCAGAGGCAGAGGGCATAGCGCCTGACATCAACTCGGCAGTTTTCTTGGGCGTGGCGGGACGCGCGGAGTTTTCACCATAAACGGCACTACCTCCTAAGGCCGAGCCACCGGGCACAACGGGTATAGGAGCTTGGGCGGGCGAAGATGCCGAAACAGAGGCCTGAGCCGCTACATCCTCCGACTTGGCGGCGGGCGCCTCCAGCGGCTTGGGGCCGACCTGCGGCTCTGCGACACTCACCACACCATAGAACTGAGGGTCGAGGGTGAATTCGATGACGTAGGACTCTTTGAGTGCGCCTGGAATGCGCGTGGCAGCAGAAGGCGCTCGGACGTCGCGCAAACCGGGCTGATCTCCCAAAAGCTGCATGAGGGCAGAGGCATTGGCAGTGAGGCCAATGATGGTGAGCTTGGCGCCCTGCAATTTGAAGCTTTGTACCGATGTGTCGTCAGGCAGGGCTTGCGTGAGCTGATTCAGAATGCGCAGAGGTTCGATGCGGTCGGCCAGCACTTCAGCCAGCGAGCCAAGTTGTTCAACCGATAGCAGCAACGTTTCACGCTGCTTCACCAAGGGCACCGTGCGCTGTGCAATGGCGTCGTAGCTGCGCACTGCCTCGATTGCACGCAGCCTCAGCTGTGCCGTGGGGGTGATAGCGATAGCGACACTCAAGAGCACGATCAGGATCAGCAACCCATAATTGACTAAGCGCCAGCGCCGGACAAATGCGACTCGCTGGTTGTCGCCATAACCGTTCAGAACGATCGGGGCCCCGTCAGCCCCGCGCACCCAGATTTCTGGCGCAAGCACTCCTTCCAGGCGAGTGCTTTGCGAGATGATGTACATACCCACCTGTTTGCGCGAGACAAGCACCACATCCACCGGTCTCAGACCATTGCGTGCTTCCCCGGCGTGGTAGCCCCAAGCCAGATCATCGGCAGCAAAGGGACTAGAGCTGCGCACATCCAAGGCAACGGCGCTGGCCGTGTCTGACTCTCCCATGGTCGGCACTGACAAGTGCCGCCGCAACACGATGTGCTCGGGCAGTTCCAACGCACAAAACCGTGTCTGGTGAAGGCGCGTGCCTTTTGGCTGCTCCACTTCGCCGATCCAGAGAGACTCTCCTTCGTCAGCCTGGAGCAGACGCACGCGCACAGCGGGCGACAACCAGGCGAGAACAGGCCATTGGTGTGCGCCTCGCCATGATTTGCGCACCTCTCGCCAGAGAGCATGGAAGTCAACGCCCAGAAAACGGGGGCCGGAAGAGGTGGACGGCATGATGGCTATGGGGTCGCTTTGCGTATTTGGGAGTCAAGGCTACGTTCGGTGTAAAAGGTTCGCCACGGCATGCCGTCACGCATGCTGAAGCCCAGATCGACGTTGCGCGACGAGCGCAACCAAGCCCCGCCCTCCAAGGGTACACGGGCTTGAATTCGGTAACGTCGAACCGAAGAATTGTCGGTAAAACTGGCGTCCAGAACAGTGGTGTCAATCCCGTCCTGGCCTAAATCACGTGCTCTGGCGATTTGACTCGCGAGACTTACATCACCATTGGCCAGCACCCCCAGCACGGCTTCTGGCGCTGCCATGGGATTCACGCGCCCACCCCCTCCCCGCACGTCTGCAGTGATAAGGCGGGAAAGTCTAGCATAGAGGTCATAGCTGACTCCAGGAACACGCAGCAGGTCTTCAATCGCCTCGAAACGCTCGGGTTGGCCGCGTGCGCCTTTGCGCTCGCGTCTCTCAATGGTGTCCTGCGCCAGCGCCTGTGCGGCCTCGGGCGCCAACCCGCCAGCCACTTCATACAAGCGGCTCAGCAATGGGGTCGCAGCCCTGTTGATATCGATCAACCCGTTGAGCGGCATGATTTCGACGCGAATCGGCACCCCTCGGTAAACGATGTCCACGGTGGTGAGCCGACTCACAGGCGTGGATTGGGATGCCATGCCCTGGAGCACCAACTGAATGGCGGCTTCCCCCAATGCCTGGGCCTCCACGCTCTGGCGCGCAGAGGAAACAAGGAGCACCTCATCGCGCACGGTGCGCGAAAGCCCCGTCACGATGATGGTGAGCGCAGCAACGATCCACAACACCGCAATCAAGGCCACGCCGCGGGTTGTTGCACTACGGTGGGCGGGTTTATGGATGGCACTCATGGCGTACTGCCTCCAAACACGGCACCGCCAGAGCCAGCGCCAGTGGCGCTTGCGGGAGTGGGACGCAAAGGCACGACCAGACTGGGCCACGGACCTTCGACACCGTGCAGCGCAAGCATCACTCGGTCCGGCGGGCCTTCGGGCGAGGTCCACGCCGACACCCACTGCGGAGCATCCATGTTTGTATCCAGATACTGCAGTGAAAACGCCGTTGCGCCCAGCACCAAAACACGCCCCTCCGCCTGCGTCCAGTCGGGGAGTGGCGAGGCGTCTGACCACGGCAGGTAATGAATGACCAGCCCACGCTTGCCATCCAACTCCCCCAATGAGAGTTTGAAATAGTAGCGCCCACCGGCTCCGTAGCGGGCGGGCATGATGCCGATCCACGCCACGGCATCTGGCTGTCCGACAAAAAAATAAGGACTCTCCCCTGCTGACACGGGTGCATTGATTTTCTTCACCGAGATACGGCCCAGCGTCGAATAGATGAACGAGGCTGCCGTGCGCAACTCGTCTGCTTGCATCAGGCGTTGATCCACCCGCTCACCCGTTTGCGCAGTGGTTCGCAAGGCTGAACCCATGCCTAGCATCACCAGAGACAGAAGCGACATGACCACCAGCACTTCTAGCAACGTGAAGCCGGCCGCCCCTGACTTTTGGAAGCGAGTCATTTCTGCACTCCTTTGCCGGTGAGCTTGCGCTCTGGCAGCAGGGTGGCCAATGTGAGGCTGCGCTGGCGCTCGCCATCACGCCAGCTCACAACGATTTCAATTTCATGCAATGGAGGCACGTTTGGCCCGGTGATACCCGTGGCATAAGGCGCGCTGACGATCTGCCAGCTATAGCCTGCAGAGTCGCCCGCCTCACGCCACCCTTGCGGCGACACAGCATCACGCAAGGCGAGCAGGGACTCGGCCAGAATTACGGCCCGCTGGAAGCGTTCAGCATCACCTGCCGCACGGGCGCTGCTGCCGCTGGCCCGGTAAAGCATGCCCAAGGCCAGCGCCATGATGGAAAACGCCACCAAGAGCTCCAGCAGAGAAAAGCCACGCTGCCGGGCAGCGCTGTGGCGCATCATGGCGCCAAGGGTTCCTGGGTCACCCGCCCCGAAAGCCAATCCACTCGCAAGCGGGTTCCCGCACCCGAGGGACGCAGAAGCTCAATGCTACCGCCCGTGGCACCGCCGTCGGAAAGGAAGCGGATGGCAGCCACCCCGTTGGATGCAAGTTCGGCACCCGCTACCGTTGCCCGGATTTCGAGCGGCTGCGGCACCGGATGGAAAGCCCGCCCCTCGATGCCATAGCTGCGCTGACCCAAGTCTACGCGGAAGAGCACCTCGGTATGCGCAGCAAGGGCCTGCTGGCGCGCAGAGCGGATTTCGGACAGCATGGTTCGCAACACATCGCGGTATTGGGCCGACTCCCGCAGCTTTTGATATGCCATGGGGGTCAAGCCCACCAGCAGTGCAATGATGGCAAACACTACCAGCAACTCGATCAGCGTAAAGCCGCGCTCACGCCGCATGCTGCATTGGCCGCGGGCTGCGGCGCTCAGGGAGTGTTGCGGACGTCAGCGTTTTCGCCTTCGCCGCCGGGCGCGCTATCGGCGCCGAGTGAAAGAATCTCGATGCCACCGTTCGGACCAGGGCTGGCATAGCGGTACGGACGGCCCCAAGGGTCAGTGGGCACACCACCTTTCAGATAAGGCCCAGCCCAGCCATTGACGCTGCCAGGGCGCTTGACGAGAGCGTCAAGCCCCTCCTCGGTGGTGGGGTAACGGCCCACATCGAGTTTAAAAAGCTCCAGCGATTTGTCGAGGTCGGCGATTTGCACACCCGCCGTCTTGGATTTTGCACCGCCGAGCTGGTTCAGCACGCGGGGGCCAACCAAGCCGGCCAGCAGTGTGAGGATGGCCAGCACCACCAACAGTTCAATCAGCGTGAAACCACGCGAAAACTTGCGATCAGAAGGGTTGCCGCAGGCGCGGCGGGCACGAAGACTCACCATGGGAGACGGTTCCTTGAGCAAACAAAAATTATACGGCGAGGTCATTGATCGACAGAATTCCGAGCAGAATGGAAACAATGATGGCCGCGATCAACGCACCCAGCACCAAAATGAGCACTGGCTCCACCAGCGTGAGCAGGCGTTTGATACCGGTTTCGACCTCGCGGTTCAATATGTTTGCCAATTCCAGCATCATGGGGCCGATGCGGCCGGTTTCTTCACCCACGCGAATGAGGTTGATTGCCAGGGGCTCAAAGATCCCCGTGGCATAAAGCGCCTGCACGACCCGCCCCCCCTCCTTGACAATGGGCGCCACGCGCGCCAACGCCTTTTGCAGCACGACATTGCCCACGGTTTCGGTGGCAATGTGCAGCGCGGTGAGCATGGGCACACCATTGCCCAGCAGGGTGCCCATCGAACGCGAGAACAGCGTGAGCTGGTATTTGAGCGCCAGCGGCCCCATGAGCGGCAGGCGCAAGACCAGGGTTTGCCACCACTGACGCCCCGAGGGTGATCGCAGCCAGCGCATCAATAGCATGCTGCCCCCCACGGCCACCACGCCCATGAACAGGCCATAACGCGTAAAGGCCTGGCCCAGCCCCATCACCAGGCGCGTGGGCATGGGCAGCGCATCGCCCATGTCGGTGAACAGCTTTTCAAACTGCGGCACCACAAAACCGAGCATGGCTATGAGCGAGAGCACTGCGACCGCCAGCAGGATGGCCGGGTAGATGGTGGCGGAGATGACGTTGTCGCGAAGGGCGCGCTGGCGCTCCATGTGTTCGACCAGGCGGTCGAGCACGGCAGACATCTGACCACTGGCCTCGCCCGAACGCACCATGTTGATATAAAAATCGCCAAAAAGCTCACGATGCTGTGCCAAGGCACGGCTCAGCGGCGTGCCGCCCTTGACGGAATCCAGGATGCCCTGCATTAGGGTGGCCACACTCGGCTTGTGGCTCATATCGATCAGCACGCGCAGGGCATTGTCGAGCGCAAGACCGGCGCGCAGCATGATGGCCAGTTCGGACGTGATGGCCAGTACGTCAGGCGCGGAAACAGGCCCTTTGGCCTGGCGCACCTTGGGCTGGGCGAATCCAATCACCGCATTCACCGCCCTGGCACCCGCAGGAGCCCCTGCACCCTGCGCATCGTCAATGTTCAGCGGCGTGAGCCCTTGGCCACGCAGTTGTTTGAGCGCCGCCGCTGCGCTGGCAGCACTGAGCCGCCCCTCTTCTACCTTGCCAGATGCAGTGGCGGCGCGCCAAGAGAAGTCAGGCATCCGAGTGATCCTGCGTGACGCGGGCCAACTCGTCCAGCGTGGTGTGGCCAGCCGCCACCTTGCGCAGGCCGTCTTCGTGCAGGCTCAGCATGCCACTCTGCGCAGCGATGCTGTTGAGGATGTTGGCGTCACGCCCATCGATGATGGCGCGGCGCATGGGCTCGTCCAACACTAGCAGTTCATGGATGCCGGTACGCCCCCGGTAGCCAGAGTGACGACAGTGCTCGCAGCCTACGGCGCGGTAAATGGGCTGCGTTGCGGCACAGAAGCGCGCCAGCCCGGTATTGCTGCGCACCTCGGGGCCGGGCTCATAAGGTTGCTTGCAATGCCCACACAGCGTGCGCAGCAGTCGTTGCGCCAGCACACCGTTAACGGCAGAGGTGATGAGATAAGGCTCCACCCCCATGTCCTGCATACGAATCACAGCGCCGGCAGCGGTATTGGTGTGCAGTGTGGAGAGCACCAAATGGCCAGTCAGGGCGGACTGCACGGCGATCTGCGCGGTCTCACCATCGCGCATCTCACCAATCATGATGATGTCGGGGTCTTGCCGCAATATAGATCGCAAGGCATTGGCAAAGGTCAGATTGATCTGCGAATGCACCTGAATCTGGTTGATACCTTCAAGCTGGTACTCCACCGGATCTTCCACCGTAATGATTTTTTGCGTTGAAGCGTCGATCTTAGCAAGCGCGGCATACAGAGTAGTGGTTTTACCCGAGCCAGTGGGGCCCGTGACCAGCAGGATGCCATGAGGGCGGGACAGCAGGGCATTGAAACGCGCGAGTGTGTCCTTTTCGAACCCCATGTTTTCCAGCTCAAGGCGCACGCTGGCACGATCCAGCACCCGCATGACAACACTTTCTCCGTGCACGGTAGGAATAGTGGAAACTCGCAAATCCAGTTCGCGCCCCTTGACACGGGTCTTGATGCGCCCGTCTTGCGGAAGGCGGCGCTCCGCAATGTCGAGGTGCGCCAAGAGCTTAACGCGGGAATTAACCGCAGCACTTAGACGCGGCGGAACCAATTCCCCCGCGTGGATCACGCCATCTACCCGATAACGCACATGGAGCCCATCATCAAACGGCTCCAAATGAATATCCGATGCACGAAGATCGGTCACGCGTCCGATGATGGCGTTGACCAAGCGGATGACAGGGGCCTCACTGGCCAGATCTTTCAGGTGTTCAACAAAATCGCCACCATCAAAGCCTTCGCCAAAGCCGTCCTCTTCGTCCACGGCGGCTTCCTCCACCGGTTCAGCCAGTGCTTTTTCAATATCGCTTTCAAGCGCAAGGTGCGGTTGAATAACGCAGCCCGTTGCCAGACGCAGGGCTTTTACCACAAATGCATCCTGCGGTACCGCCATGGCCACATGAAGCTGGCCATTTTCCTGGCGCAGCGGGTACACCGCATTGGCCTGCAGAAAACCGGGCAGCAATCCTTCCACATCAGGCATGAGGTCTGGAAAACCATCCGCACGCACCAAGGGAATGCCGAGCTGGGAGGAGAGTGCCTGCGCCACATCGGACTCAGATACCAGCCCCAGACGCACTAGTACACGCCCCAACATGCCACCCATTTCCTGCTGCGCCGACAGCGCGCGATCCAGGTCCCGGGCGCTGAGCTTTCCAGCCTGAACCAGCAGTTCGCCGAGACGCGTGCGCGCCACGGCTTCAAAATCCGACGGTTCAGCCAAAGCCGATAGTGTGTTTGTGCTCATGAATGCTCAGGGTCCGAGCCTGCACTGTGCCAGCCAATGGCGCACCGACACCGCGGGGCAACGATCTGCAGGAAAGAGCGTGAGTGTAGCCTTGATGATGTCACCTGCTCAGCTCCGCGCACACACCCGGAATCAAGAACCATTTGTTGGGCAATTCAAGGGGAAAATAACCCGGTTCCTTTCAGTAGCAGCACGCGATGAATTCATACCAAACCAACCGCACCATCACCGCAGTTATCAGCATGGCCGCCTGCGGTGTGCTGGTTGCAGGCATAGTAGGGCACGCGCTGCTGTCAAGCCACATAGCGCCTAGAGCGCACAAGGCCGGCCCCATGCTGCTGGCGCCAATGATTGGTGTGATCGATTCGTGCATAGTGGCACAACACAGCGCACTCACGCAGGACCTTGCCAGTCTGCAGGCCACCTGCACAGGCCCCAATGGTTCGGCGGCAGCGCTGGTGGAATCCACCTTGTTAGCACTCCAGCCGCGTGGCAAATCTCTCGGGGCCTATCCACTGGGCTACACCTTGCCTGTCCCGCTGTTACAGCTGTTTCGTCCCAGCGCGGCCGGCTGGATCATCGACCAAGAACTCGTACAACGGCTGGTGCGCACAGTGCGCGACACCGACCGTCCATTGATCCTTTATCTTTTCTCCACGCATTTTTCCACCGATGCGCCATTGGAGAGGGCGCTGGCCACCGACCCAGCCAACCTGGCACAAACGCGCGACGGCCCCCTCGCGCAAGGCCGCTACTACGACGCCCCCCTCAACAACTGGTCTTTTGCAAACACACAGACAGAATTGACCGCACGGCGTGTAGAGGCCACGAAGGCCCTGCTGGACGCAATGTGCCAGATTCCCGCTGAGGACATCGCCAAGATCAGGGGAGTGACACTGCTGGGCGAACTGCACCACCTTTTACCTGATTTCGAAGCGGGCATGGGGTTTTCCACACCGTATCGTGTCACAGACTACAGCCCGCAATCGTCGGAAAGCTTTCGGAAGTTCCTGAAAAAGGAGTTTCTGCGCATTGAGCAGCTCAACCGCGTCCTAGGAACGGATTACACATCATTCGAAGAAATACAGCCGCCATCACGCGATATTCGTACCGAACCTTTGCGGCGTTTCGCCGAGCACATCGACTCGTTTGCACACGGCACCCTGCCTGTTGCCGGGTGGGCCTATCTAAAACAGACTGCCGGGGCTCCATCAGCATGGGTGCATGTGTATCGCAATGGCACGTTCGTAGGCAAAACCCAGGTTAACCAGGGACGGCAGGATGTTTTAGCAGCCAAACCAGAGTTCGGCGACGCCAACACCGGCTGGCGTCTGGATTTGGACTTCCGACGTTTGCCCACGGGCTTGCACCGCATTGATGTATTCATTGAACAGAGGCCTGGTCAATTGACGCCATTGGGAACACGGCACATCGCCCTCATGGACCGGTTTCAGACAACACCCAAAGCCATGCCGCAAAGGCAACTACCGGCTTTTGCGCCAGCCGATGTCACGTTGCAGGCGCACATCGATTTTCCGACCGATCAATCAGCGTACTACTTCAACCCGCTCGTGCCCCTTTGGCATGCGTTCCGTGGGCAGCAGGTCGTGGATTACCTGAAGTTCTTCGATGGAGTGGTGAATCAGTCTTGCCTTGCAGGCACGCCACACTACACGCACCAGATTATCCCTTTCACCAACCCTAGCTGGGATGCGAACAAATATGCCATTCAGGCCTCGCTACAACCGATAGGCGACATCCGGTTGGGCGTAAGTCTCTACGGCGATGCCGCTTATGGCGACACTTTTACCCGGTGGTATGCCAAAACCTCGCACCGCGGCTATGGTGTGACAGAGTTTCATCCGCTCAAGGCGATGAATGCCCCTGCTGTTCAACGCATGCTCAGTCAGCATGCGTTGCACGGCGCAGAGTTCCTTTCGTTCTTTCTGGAACCACGATGGAATGGCAAACTCGTGGCGCGCAACCACAACCTGTTTTCGTTCGACCCGGACAACAAGCAGTATGGCTCCGACAGGCTTTACGAGTCGATGCGAAAAGTCACGACTCAATCACGGCCATAGGGAAAAGAAAGATCAGGGGAATAGCTCAGCATTCTCCAACGCTTTTCCGTGGGCATCCTTGACCGACAGGCTTGGCCGCCCGTCGACGCGCCAATCGATCGCCAGCGTAGCATCGTCCCATGCGATGCACCGTTCGTGCTCCGGTGCGTAGTAGTCGGTGGTCTTGTACAAAAACTCTGCTGTATCACTAAGCACAACAAACCCGTGTGCAAACCCGGGCGGCACCCAGAGCTGGCGGTGGTTGTCGGCGCTCAACTCCTCCCCCACCCATTTTCCGAAGGTGGGTGAGCTGCGACGGATGTCCACCGCCACATCGAATACAGCACCCTGCACTACACGCACCAGCTTGCCCTGAGGCTGCTGGATCTGATAATGCAGACCCCGCAGCACGCCTTTGGAACTGCGGCTGTGGTTATCCTGCACGAACTGGTAATCGGTTCCGGTAGCTTCGTAAAAGCTGCGCTGGTTGAAGCTCTCGAAGAAAAAACCACGTGCATCGCCGAACACCTTGGGTTCGATCAGCACAACATCGGGGATGGACAGGCGGGTGGCTAGCATAGGCGTCAATAAATGGTTTCCTGGAGCAGGCGCAGCAGGTACTGCCCATATCCGTTCTTGGCCAGGGGGCGTGCCAGGCGCTGCAATTGTTCGCTGTCGATCCACTGGCTGCGCCAGGCGATCTCCTCGGGACAGGCGATCTTGAGGCCCTGGCGGTGCTCCAGCGTAGCGATGAACTGACTCGCCTCCAGCAGACTCTCATGCGTGCCGGTATCCAGCCAGGCGTAGCCCCGACCCATGATCTCGACATTGAGCTGGCCTTGCTCCAGGTAGAGGCGGTTGAGGTCCGTGATTTCCAGTTCGCCGCGAAGTGATGGCTGAAGGCTCTTGGCGAATTCGACGACCTGGCCGTCGTAGAAATACAGACCCGTCACTGCATAGCTGGACTTGGGCACCTCGGGCTTCTCCTCGAGCGACAGCACCTTGCCCTGGGAGTCGAACTCGGCCACTCCGTAGCGCTCGGGATCGTGCACATGATAGGCAAAGACACTGGCCCCCTCGGTACGCCGGGTGGCACTGCCCAGCAGTTCATGGAAATCATGCCCATGAAAGATGTTGTCGCCCAGCACCAACGCACTGGGCGCATTGCCCACAAACTGCTCGCCAATGATGAACGCTTGCGCCAGGCCGTCCGGGCTGGGTTGCACGGCGTAATGCAGGTTGATGCCCCACTGGCTGCCGTCGCCCAGCAACTGCTCAAAACGCGGCGTATCTTGGGGCGTGCTGATGACCAGGATGTCTCGGATGCCCGCCAGCATGAGGGTGCTGAGCGGGTAATAGATCATGGGCTTGTCGTACACCGGCAGCAATTGCTTGCTGATGGCCAGCGTGGCCGGGTGCAGACGGGTGCCCGAGCCCCCGGCGAGGATGATGCCTTTGCGTGCAGTCATGGTGTGTACTTCAGAGAATTTCGGTGAGCATGCGCGCCACGCCGGCTTGCCAGTGCGGGAGCTGGAGGCCAAAGGTGGATTGCAGCTTGGCCGTGTTCAGGCGCGAGTTGTGTGGGCGCGTGGCGGGCGTGGGAAAGGCGCTGGTGGGCACGGGCGCCACCTCGGTCGCTTTGATTTTGATAGCTGGTTGCGCTTGTACAGCTTGGCTCAGAACGTATTTCGCATACAAATTCCAATTGGTCTCGCCAGCGGCCACGCAGTGGAACAGGCCGCCATCTTCGGGGCGCTGCTGCAGGTGGCGGACGGCGTGGGCTGTCACGTCGGCCAGCAGATCCGCACCGGTGGGTGCGCCCCACTGGTCATCGATGACGGTAAGCCGATCGCGCTCCTGCGCAAGACGCAGCATGGTCTTGGCGAAGTTGCCCCCACGCGCCGCATAAACCCAGCTCGTGCGCAAGATCAGGTGCTGGCAGCCCGATTGCTGGATCAGCTGCTCGCCTTCCAGCTTGGTGCGGCCATAGCAGCTCAGCGGCGCGGGGGCATCGGTTTCCACCCAGGGACGGCTGCCGCTGCCATCAAAAACGTAGTCGGTGCTGTAGTGCACCAGCCAGGCGCCCAGGCGGCCGGCCTCCTCGGCCAGCACGCCAGGTGTGGTGGCGTTGAGCAGGCGCGCAAACTCCGGTTCACTCTCGGCCTTGTCCACGGCGGTGTGGGCGGCGGCGTTGACGATGACATCAGGGCGGAGTTGGCGCACAGTGTCGCGGACGCCTTCGGGCTGGCTGAAATCGCCGCAGTGCTCCGGGCTATCGAAGTCCAGCGCCGTTACCTGGCCCAGCACGGCCAGGCTGCGCTGCAGTTCCCAACCGACCTGGCCACCCTTGCCCAGCAGCAGGATGTTCATGCGGCCACCCCGGTGGGGGCGTACTGGGCCTGCACCCAGTCGCGGTAGGCGCCGGTCTGCACGCCCGCCACCCATTCCGGGTTCTGCAGATACCACTGCACGGTCTTGCGAATGCCGGTGTCGAAGGTTTCTGCGGGCTTCCAGCCCAGTTCGCGCTCGATTTTGCGGGCGTCGATGGCATAGCGCCGGTCGTGGCCGGGGCGATCTTTGACGTAGGTGATCTGGCTGCGGTAGCTCTGGCCGTCGGCGCGCGGGAGCAGTTCGTCGAGCAAAGCGCACACCGTATTCACGATATCGATGTTGGGCTTCTCGTTCCAGCCACCGACGTTGTAGGTCTCGCCCAGGCGGCCCGCTTCGAGCACGCGGCGGATGGCGCTGCAGTGGTCCTTGACGTACAACCAGTCGCGGATCTGCATACCGTCACCGTACACGGGCAGGCTCTTGCCGGCCAGCGCGTTGACGATCATCAGCGGGATGAGCTTTTCCGGGAAGTGGTAGGGACCGTAGTTGTTGCTGCAATTGGTGGTGAGCACCGGCAGCCCGTAGGTGTGGTGCCAGGCGCGCACCAGATGGTCGCTGGCGGCCTTGCTGGCACTGTAGGGGCTGTTGGGCTCGCAGTTGTGCGCTTCGGTAAATGCGGGCGCATCGGGCGCCAGCGTGCCGTACACCTCGTCGGTGCTTACGTGCAGGAACCGGAATGCTTCCTTTTCAATAGCTGGAAGCGCTTGCCAGTAGTGCCTTGCAGCCTCCAGAAGCCGAAAACTTCCGACCACGTTGGTCTGGATGAAATCCTCCGGCCCGTGAATGGAGCGGTCCACATGCGATTCGGCCGCAAAATTGACAATGGCGCGCGGCCGGTGTTCAGCCAGGAGGCGCTCCACCAGGGCACTGTCGCCGATGTCGCCCTGCACGAAAACATGGCGCGCATCGCCCTGCACGCTGGCCAGGTTCTGCAGATTGCCTGCATAGGTCAATTTGTCGAGGTTGACGACGCTCTCCTGGGAGCAGCCGAGCCAGTCGAGAACGAAATTGGCGCCAATGAAGCCGGCGCCGCCGGTGACGAGGATCATGGTAAGGACCGTCCGAAGGGCCTATGGGCAAAGCTTGGAATTATCCCACTGCCCCCCGGACCCGTCCGTAACCATTCGCAGGCCTGCCAGGCAGGCCAAGCGCTCAGAAATGAATGCCCCGCATCATCTGCTGCAGCGCAATCGCCTCGGCCGACAGCTGCGGCTTGCCGCTCTTGTCGCCCTTGGCCGCCGTCGAGTCCGGGAACATGCGGAAGCTGGTGTTCATGGCGATCTGTGCCACGCGCGGCACCAGCGCGTGCAACACCTGCCCCACGGTGCCCAGGCGCGTGGCGATGCGCACGGGCTTGAAGATGCAGGCCTGCGCAATCATGTCGGCGGCCTCTTCGGGGCTGAGCGTGGGCACGTTGTTGTAGATCTGGGTGGGCGCGATCATGGGCGTGCGCACCAGCGGCATGTTGATGGTGGTGAAGGTGATCCCCTGGTCGGCAAATTCGCTCGATGCGCAGCGCGTCCAGGCATCCAGTGCCGCCTTGCTGGCCACGTAGGCCGAGAAGCGCGGCGCATTGGTCAGCACGCCGATAGAACTGATGTTGACCACATGGCCCTTGCGCTTTTCCACCATGCCGGGCAGAAAGCCCATGGTGACCCGCAGACAACCAAAGTAGTTGAGCTGCATGGTGCGCTCGAAATCGTGGAAACGGTCGTAGCTCGACTCGATGGCACGGCGGATGGAGCGGCCCGCGTTGTTGATGAGGAAGTCCACCCCGCCGTGGTCGGCGACAAGCTGCTGCACGAAGCGGTCGCAGTCCTGCATGTCGGCAATATCCGTCGCATACGCGATGAATTCGTAGCCTTTGTCCCGGGCCTCCTGGCAGGCGGCGTCAAGTTTGTCCTGGTCGCGCCCGCAGATGATGGTAGTGGCGCCCGCCTCGGCAAACTTGTGCGCTGCCGCCAGGCCGATGCCCGACGATCCGCCCGTCACCAGCACCACCTTGCCCGCCACCGTGCCCTTGAGCGTGCGGTCGATGAACAGCTCGGGGTCGAGGTGGCGCTCCCAGTAGTCCCACAGGCGCCATGCGTAGTCCTTGAGGTTGGGGCACTGCACGCCCGAGCCCTTGAGCGCCGCCAGCGTCTCGCGGCAATCGAAGCGCGTGGGATAGTTCACGAAGGTGAGCATGTCCTCGGGCAGCCCCAGGTCCTTGAGGACGGCGTTGCGCACGCGGCGCACCGGGGCAATCGCCATCAGGCTCTTCTTCACGCCCTTGGGAATGAAGCCCAGCAGCGCTGCGTTGACGAACAGGTTCATGCGCGGCGCATGCGCTGCGCGCGAGAAGATGTCGAGCACGTCACCCACGCGGTAACCCACCGGGTCCACCAGATGGAAGCATTTCTTGCCGATCGACGGCTGGTGGCTGATGACGTTGATGGCATTGACCACGAAATCGACCGGCACGATGTTCACGCGCCCGCCTTCCAGGCCCACGGCGGGCATCCACGGCGGCAGCAACTGGCGCATGCGCTGGATGAGCTTGAAAAAATAGTACGGGCCGTCGATCTTGTCCATCTCGCCGGTTTGGCTGTCGCCCACCACCATGGCCGGGCGGTACACCGTCCAGGGCATCTTGCAGTCCTGGCGCACAATCTTCTCGCTCTCGTGCTTGGTGAGAAAGTACGGGTGGTCCAGGCCTTCAGCCTCCTCGAACATATCCTCGCGGAAGACCCCTTCGTACAGGCCCGCAGCAGCAATCGACGAGACATGGTGGAAATGGCCGGCATCGATGGCTTTGGCGAACTCGACCGTGTTGCGCGTGCCCTCGATGTTCACGGCCACCTGGCTCTCCGTGTCGGCCGACAGGTCATACACCGCGGCGAGATGGTGAAAATGGTCGATCTGGCCCTTGAGCTTTTTCACATCTTCGGTAGCCACCCCGAGCTTGCGGGCGGTCAGGTCACCGAACACCGGCACGGCACGCGCTGCGCTCACGCCCCAGTAGCTGCGCAGCTCGGCCACCTTGCCGGCACTTTCCTTGCGCAGCAAAAAATACACCACGCTGCCTTTGCGCTCCAGGAGCTTTTTGACCAGACGCTTGCCAATGAACCCTGTGGCTCCTGTCACGAAATACTGCATGTTGAAAACTCCTGTTGATGGCTTCGTTCATTCTTGCCCAACCACTGCCCCACGGGCTTCAGCAAAAACCCGCGTCGATGCTAACCACACCACGCCGTGCTAGATGGCCTGCTCTACGTTTTTAGGAGCGCGCGCCTACACGGCGCGGAGCGCAGCGCGTACAGTCCGTCCTATGCCAAAAGCAGATCGCCGCGGCACCGATTTCAACCCTTCATTGGAGGCCACATGGTCAAGAAACTGCAAAAACTCAGCAACGACAAGAAGAAGACGGGCGCCCAGTTGTCCAGCACCGTCAAGGATTCGGCCCAGCAAATCTGGCTGGCAGGGCTGGGCGCTTTCTCCAAGGCCCAGGAAGAAGGCGGCAAGGTGTTTGAAGCCCTGGTGAAGGAAGGCCTGTCCATCCAGCGCAAGACCCAGGCCGTGGCCGAAGAAAAAATCTCCGAAGCCACCAGCCGCGTGACCAGCATGGCCAGCGACATTGGCTCGCGCGCCGCAGGTCAGTGGGACAAGCTGGAGAACATTTTTGAAGACCGCGTGGCCACAGCCCTGTCCAAGCTGGGCGTTCCCACGTCCCGCGACCTCGACGTGCTCAATGCCCGCATCGATGCACTGGCCAAGAGCCTGGGCAAGGCACCGCCCGCCGTCAAGGCCGCGCCGGTGAAGGCCGCTCCCGCAAAGAAGGCCGCCGCCAAGCCCGTGGCCAAGAAGGCTGTTGCCAAGCCCGCTGCCAAGCCCGTGGCCAAGAAGGCGGCTGCCAAGCCTGCCGTGAAGGCACCGGCTGCCAAACCCGCCGCCAAGAAGCCCGCTGCCAAGGCCCGCGTTCCCTTCCCCAAGGTCGCACCGCGCAGCACCGAAGCATCGGCTCCGGCCACGGACGGCGCAGCCAACGCCTGACCCTCTAGGCATGCGGCAGGTCCCTCGTGTTCCTGCCCGATGCGGCTGTCACACCCCCGGTGTGACAGCCGCATTGCATTGCGCCCCCGAAAAATGCCGCAGCGCAGCATTCGGAGCATCCAATAACGTCGGTTAGAGTAGCCCCAAAGAACCATTCCATTCGATGCATGAGGGCCAGTACACATGGTGAAAAAAGCGCCGCGCCGCACCGCTGAACGCATACTGGAAGTCACGCTTGAACTGTTCAACCGGTTTGGCGAGCCGAACGTCTCGACCACCCTGATTTCCGCCGAGCTGCGCATCAGCCCCGGCAACCTCTACTACCACTACCCGGCGAAAGACGAGCTCATCAACGCGCTGTTCGACCGCTACGAACGCTCGCTGACTGAGCTGCTGGGAGCCAGTGGCAGCGTGCGCAACGTCGAGGATGCATGGTTCTTCATGCACACCCTGTTCGAACTGATCTGGCAATACCGTTTTCTCTACCGCGACCTCAACGATCTGCTGTCCAAGAACCGCCGGCTGGAAATGCATTTCCAGACCGTGCTGCAGAACAAGACCCACGCCGTGCGTGCCCTGCTCGACGGCATGCAGCGTGCGGGGGCCCTGCAGATCGACTCGCGCGAAATCGAACCCACCGCCACCAGCATGGTGGTGGTGCTGACCTACTGGCTGAGCTTTGAATATGTGCGCGACCCGCGCCGCGCGCTGGAACCCGAAAGCGCGCAGGCAGCGTTGTTGCGCGGAGCGCACCATGTGCTGAACCTGCTCATGCCCTACCTGGAACCCGGCCAGCGCGCCCACCTGCTGCAACTGGCCAGCGCTTACCTGAAATGAAACACCCCCCTGAGTCGCTTCGCGCCTTCCCCCCGCTCTCGCATCGCTGCGCGATGCGGGCAGGGGGACGCCCCCAGCGCACGCCAGAGAAACGCCGCCTGCGCGGCATGGCTGCCCTTGCGCGGGGGCCGCTGGCCTGGGCCACGCCTGTTTCCCGCATTGCGGGCAATGCGACGTCCCAGGACGAACTGCAGCAGCGGTTCTCTTTTCCTTCCGGCCCCGCCCCCGCCGTTTAAAAATACCAACCGATAACGGAGACACACCATGGCGAAATGGACCCCTTTTCCCCACCCAGGCGACTACCAGTTCGACGCTGCCAGCCTGAAGAAGCAATGGGCCCGCCTGCACGCCGGCGATGCCGAGCCCCTGCCCAAGGATGCTGCCGTGCTGCAGGCCTGGGTGCACTACCACAACGGTGAGTTCCAGCAGGCCGCCGAAGCCGGCCTGGAGGCTGGTGGTGCGGGCATCACGGCCGCCAACAAGGCCACGGCCATCTACGCCACCTATCTGGAGAAGAAAGAAAAGACGCGCCTGGACCTGTTCCTGCAGGTCGCCGAGCAGGCCGAGGCGCAGGCGGCTCAAGACCCCAAGAATGCCAACGCCTGGTACTGGCATGCCTACGCGCTGGGCCGCTACAGCCAGGGCATCAGCGTGGCCAAGGCCCTGGCCCAGGGGTTGGGTGGCAAGATCAAGGAATCACTCGAAAAAGCCATTGCCCTCGCGCCCAAGCACGCCGACGCGCGCATCGCACTGGGAGCCTTCCACGCCGAGGTGATCGACAAGGTGGGCTCGCTGATCGGCGGCATGACCTACGGCGCCAAGAAGGACACCGGACTCAAGCTGTTCCAGGAAGCCCTCAAGCTCAACCCGGGATCGGCCATCGCCATGATCGAGTATGCCAACGCCCTGGTCATGCTCGACGGCGACAAGAAGATGAAGGAAGCCACCGCGCTCTACGAGCAGGCCGCCGCCAGCACTCCTCTGGACGCCATGGAGCGCCTGGACGTGGAAATGGCACAGGCAGAGCTGGAAGAATAACGCCCGTCGCAGGGTGCTATGGCGCCCGCCAGTGCCACCGTGGAACTGGCTTTGCCAGGCCACCGGTGGCGTCCCCCCCTCCCGCAGGAGAGGGGGGGAGGCGCGAAGCGACTCAGGGGGGTGTCCCAAATCTGCGGGCGGCGATTTCCAGCAGGCCGTCGAAGATCAGGTTGTCCACCAGTTCGAACGGCCGCGTCATGCTCGGCGCCATCTTCCAGCCCGCGCCACCCGTCATCATGCAGGCGGGCTCCTGGCCACAGTGCTGCAGCAGGTGCTGGTAGACGCGCTCGACCGCACCGGCAATAGCGTAGGTGCCTCCGCTGGTGAGGGCGTCACTCGTGTTGGTGGGAAACAGGCGAACATCGCCGGTGGGCACATGCAGCCCGGCGGTGCCCGATTCCAGCGCGCGCAGCATGATGCCGTGCCCGGGCAGAATCAACCCGCCCAGAAAGCGCCCCTCGGCATCAATGGCCTCCACGGTCACGGCCGTGCCCACCATCACCACCACCAGGGGCCGCGCTGCGCCCTGCGCCAGGATGCGCTGGCGCGCACCGATCATGGCGACCCAGCGGTCGCAGCCCAGCCGCGTCGGATGGTCATAGCCGTTGGTCAGGCCCGCCTCCTGGGCGGACGGCACCACCCATTGCGCGGCCACGTCCCACAGCTCCATTTGTTCCTCTACCCGGCGCTTGACGGCGTCGCCCGCCACCACGCAACCCAGCATGCGCGTGGGTGCGGGCAGATGGGCCCATGCTGTCTCCGACAAGCGGTCGATATGGTCGAGAAATTCGGCGCCTTGCGCCAAGAGGGCAGCCCCGGGGTGGGGTGCTTCGTACAAGGCCCACTTGAGGCGGGTATTGCCAACATCAATGGCCAGAAAAGTCATGCGGCGGATTATCACGGGTTTTCAGAAACCGCCGTTCGCTGCCGGGACAGCGGCCGGCCCGGGTGGCTGCACGCAGGCGCAGGGGGTTTGCCGTCCCGCCTCAGCCCTGGCGCCAGGGCAGGCCGTGAAAGCGCCACCCCCCTCGCAGGCCACGCCGGGCCTGCTGGTCGGGGTCGCCCTCAAAGCCTTCCAGCACATTCCAGGCGTCCAGGCCCAGCTCCGTGGCTCGCTGCGCAGCCGCGACCGAGCGCACCCCGCTGCGGCACAGCAGCAGGGCTTTGCGACCCTGCGGCACCGCCGCCCGGATCTGTGCGTCGAAGTCCGGGTTCATCACCATGCCGGGCCACTGCTTCCAGGGCACGGCCACCGCGCCGGGCACCTCGCCCACCCAGGCGCGTTCGGCGTCGCTGCGCACATCGACCAGCACCGCCTCTCCCGCCTGCACCCATTGCCATGCCAGCACCGGCGGCACATCACCCGCATAGCCCTGGGCCGCGCGCGGCACGGGCCGGCCCGAGGCGCCGGCATCGTGGC
This sequence comes from Burkholderiales bacterium RIFCSPLOWO2_12_FULL_65_40, assembly GCA_001770955.1. Classification (GTDB taxonomy): domain Bacteria; phylum Pseudomonadota; class Gammaproteobacteria; order Burkholderiales; family Burkholderiaceae_C; genus Simplicispira. The sequence continues at coordinate 70,546 of MESL01000047.1, forward strand.
GCAGGCCGGATGTCTGGTTGGCGGGCACGGCCTCGCCCATGCGTTCGGGCGGCGGCATATGCAGCCCTTCCATCAGCGCGACGAACTCGTCCTCGCTGCGCCCGGCCACCCGGGCATTGCCGGCCTTTTCGGCGCCGATGGTCGAATGGCCGCGCCCGTGGTAATCGTGCCCGGGCCACACGGTGGTCTCGGGCGGCAGGGCAAACAGCACCCCGGTAATGCTGTGGTAGAGCTGCCGGGCGCTGCCCGACTGGAAATCGGTGCGGCCGCAGCCGTTGATGAGCAGGGCATCGCCCGTGAACACATGGCCCCGCCACAGGTACGACATGCTGCCCGCCGTGTGGCCGGGCGTGGCCAGGGCGCTGAGGCGCTCGCCGCCGAACGCCAGCGTATCGCCCGGCGCCAGCTGCATGCTGGCGGTGCCGATGCCGCAGCCCGCCGGGGCCGCCGTGCGGGCGCCCGTGTGTTCGGCGAGCAGGCCCGCGCTGGTGATGTGGTCGGCATGGTTGTGCGTCTCCACGGCCCAGCGCAGGGTGAGGCCATGGGCCTGCAACACGGCCAGGTCGCGCTCGATCTGCGCATCCACCGGGTCGATGATGAGCGCATCGCGCGTGGCTCGGTCGTGCAGGATGTAGGTGTAGCTGCTGGAAGCCGGGTCGAAGAGTTGCAGGGGGATCATGGCGTAAGGGTACGTGCAATGCAGGGGCCACCCGATTCTGACCCAGGGCGCCCGCCATGGCCCAAGACCGGGGGTTGACCCTGGCGTCTAAATAGGACAAAAATAGCCACAAATGCCCGCCCGCAAAGCGCGAGCAGCTATTTATTAGATAGCATTCAATCCCACAATGGTGCGGGCTCTTCGTGCAGATGGCGGCGCAGGGCCGCGTAGTCGGGGACGACGGTGCGCACGGTGTCCCAGAAACGTGGGCTGTGGTCCATCACGCGCAGGTGCGCCAGTTCGTGCGCCACCACATAGTCGATCACCGAAGGCGGGTAGTGCAGCAGACGCCAGTTCAGACAGATCGAGCCATCGGCACGCGCGCTGCCCCAGCGCGTCTGGGCGCTGGACAGGCGCAGGCGGGTCCAGCGCACCCCCAGCAGCGGTGCAAAGTGCTCCAGCCGCTCGGTGAAATGCTGGCGCGCGCCACGCATCAGCCAGGCCTGCACTGCGTCGCGGATCTGCTCGGGCCGGGCCACGCCCGGCAGGCCGATGTGCAGTTGCCGTGCGGCTTCCGCACCCTCCCCGGCCGTCCGCAAGGCACCCGCCACGCGCTCGCCTGGGTCGAGCACCACGCGCAGCGGCGCGCCCAGGTAGGGCAGCACAGCGCCGTCCTGCCAGCGGATGCGTGCATGCTCCAGGCGCTGCTGGCGCTCGCGCGCCTCGTCCAGCTTGCGCAGAATCCAGGCCGATTTTTCGCGCAGCGCGGCATCCACGGCCGCCAGCGTGACCCAGGTGGGTGCCCGCACCGACAGGCCATCGGCCCCCACAGTGAAGCCGATGCTGCGTCGGCGCGCACGCTGCAGCGCATAGGCCACCACCGCATGGCCGAGCACCACCTCGCGGCTGGCCTGAGGGTGGCGAAAGCTCGCGGGGGCCAGCAGGGTCTGCAGCGGCGCAGCGCTGCCAGCAGCATTTGCTCTAATTTCAGTAGCTGCCAACGCTTTACCATCAAGCGCGGAAGGCACTTTTGGCTCAAGCTTTTCAGGGGCTGGCGGATCGAAGAGATCCAGTGCCATCTGCACAAGCTGCTGCATCATGGCGGCAGCCGTTCAGGCAGGCGTGGCACCCGTCTTTTGCAGCAGATGGTCGGCAAACGCCGCCAGGTCTGCGTGGACCCGCGTCCCCTCGGGCCAGCCGGGCGGCAGAGGCTGGTCGGGCGCGATACCGGCCGATTCGCCCGTGCACACCAGATGCAGTCGGGCACCGATGGCGGCACCGGCCTGCAGGTGCACCAGGCAGTTGCCAGCCACCACGATGTCTTCGCAATCCACGCCGTAGCGCTCGCAGATCTGCTCCAGCAGCCCGGGCGCCGGCTTGCGGCAGGTACAGGCCTCGTCGGGGGCATGCGGGCAGTAGAACACCGCATCGATGCGCCCGCCCACGGCGGCCAGCTGGCGGTGCATCTTGGCGTGGATGGCGTTGAGCGTGGCCACGTCGAACATGCCGCGCCCCAGCCCCGGCTGGTTGGACGCCACCACCACATGCCAACCCGCACGGTTGAGCCGTGCAATGGCTTCGAGCGCCCCCGGCAGGGCCACCCAGTCGTCGGGCGAGGCGACGTATTCATCGCTCCCCAGGGCATTGATCGTGCCGTCGCGGTTCAGGATGACGATTTTCATGGAGGCATTATCAAAGATTCGCCGCAGGCGCGTCCCCGGCCTGCCAGCGCGTGACGTAGAGCCCCCGGAATCGCCCATGCGCCCAGTGCAGCAGGATGCGCTGGCCCGGCTGCCAACGGGCGGCCTGGGCGTCGTCGATCACCACCTGCTGCACCGCACTGAGCCCGTCCACGCGCAACACCAGCTCGGTACCGCCCACCGCATGCAGGCTCGGTGGCCGTGGACGGCTGCCCAGCACCTGCGCCTGCACGGGGGCCAGGGGCTGCAGGCCCTGCCGGTTCAGATGGCCCGCCAGCAGTGCCGCGCTGCCCGCCAGGCACAGCAGCGCCCAGGCCCAGAGCAACATTTTGCGCACCCGCGTCCCGCCCCAGCGGCGCACCGCGCCCGCAATGCCCAGGGCCAGCACCAGCAACACCCCCACGCCCCAGAACAGGGGCATGAGCGCGGTCATCAGAGTGCCCCCTTCTGCCAGGGGCTGGAGCGGCAGCGCAGGGGATGGCGCTGCGCGCTCGGACTGCCACTGCAGCAACCAGCGCAGCGCAGCCAGCCCTGCCGGAGGAGCAAACAGCCACCAGGCCGTGCGCTGCACCACGGCCGGTGCGGCACCCGTATCAGGGGATGCAGACATGCGTGGCGGCGCCTGCCAGGGCTCAGGCGGCCAGGCGCGAGAGGTCGGCCACGCGGTTCATGGCGTCGTGCAGGGTCTTGAGCAGGCCCTGGCGGTTCAGGCGCAGATCGAGCTGCTCGGCGTTGACCATCACATCGTCAAAGAACGCATCGACCGGTGCGCGCAGAACGGCCAGCGTCTGCAGGCTTGCGGTGTAGTCGCCCGCCGCAAACTGCGCATTGGCCTCGGGCACGAAGCGCTGCAGCGCGGCGTACAGGTCTTTTTCGGCCGGCTCCTGCAGCAAGGCAGGGTTGACGTGGGCATCGACGGGGCCTTCGACCTCGGCCTTTTTCAGGATGTTGCCCACGCGCTTGTTGGCTGCGGCCAGGGCCGGGCTCTCGGGGAGCTGGGCAAAGGCGCGCACGGCCGCCAGTTGCTTCTCGACCAGTGCCAGGCGCTGCGGGCGCAGGGCCAGCACGGCATCGACCTCTTGCGCGCTGTAGCCCTGCTCGCGCAGGCTGCCGGCGAGGCGGTCGTAGATGAAGCCCAAGACCTTGCTCCCAGCTTCGGGATCAAATAGAACGCCAACAGAGCCGTGCAAAACCGTTCCTTGGGGCTTTTGGCTAGGTTCAATGCCAGAGCTAAAAACACGCTCACCAAAAATTGCAGCTGTCGAACCTAGTAGTTCATCCAAGGCCAGTGGGAGCTCTTTTTCGATGAGCATGCGGATCACGCCCAGCGCATGGCGGCGCAGCGCAAACGGGTCACGGTCGCCTGTGGGCAGGTTGCCGATACCGAACATGCCCACCAGGGTTTCGAGCTTGTCGGCCAGCGCCACCACCACACCCGCCATGTTGCGCGGCAGCGCGTCGCCCGCAAAGCGGGGCTTGTAGTGGTCCTCGATAGCGTCGGCCACCTCGGCAGCCAGACCGTCGTTGAGCGCGTAGTAGCGGCCCATGGTGCCTTGCAGCTCGGGGAACTCGCCCACCATGTCGGTCACGAGGTCGGTCTTGGCCAGCAGCGCGGCCTGGTCGGCCTGCTGCACAAGCTGGGCATCCCCCAGCTGCGTGGCAATGGCCTTGGCGATGGACCTGACACGCTCCACGCGCTCGCCCTGCGTGCCAAGCTTGTTGTGATAGACCACCTTGCCGAGGCTGTCCACGCGCGAGGCCAGCGTCTTCTTGCGGTCCTGGTCGAAGAAGAACTTGGCATCGGCCAGGCGCGGGCGCACCACGCGCTCGTTGCCGCCGATGACGAAGCTCGCGTCTTCGGGGTTGATGTTGCTCACCACCAGGAACTTGTTCGTCAGCTTGCCCGCCGCGTCGAGCAGCGGGAAGTACTTCTGGTTGGCCTTCATCGTGAGGATGAGGCATTCCTGCGGCACGCCGAGGAACTGCTCCTCGAACTCGCAGACCAGCACGTTGGGGCGCTCGACCAGGGCCGTCACTTCGTCGAGCAGCGCCTCGTCCTCGATGGGGCGCGCACCGCCGCCCACGCGGGCTGCTGCGGCAGCGAGCTGGCGGGCGATCTCGGCCTTGCGCTCGGCGAAGCTGGCGATCACCGCGCCGTCGCGCGCCAGGGTGTCGGCGTACTGGTCGGCATGGGCCAGCACCACCGTGGGCTTGGCGGCCTCGAAGCGGTGCCCGGTGGTGGTGTTGCCGGCCTTCAAACCCAGCGCCTTGACGGGCACCACGGTGCTGCCGTGCAGCGCGACCAGGCCATGCGCCGGGCGCACGAAGTGCACGCTGCTCCAGCCGGGCAGCTCGCAGTCGGTCTCCAGCTGGTAGCTCATCACCTTGGGGATGGGCAGCTTGGCAATGGCCTCGTCCAGGGCCTTCTGCAGGCCGGTGTCAAGCGTCGCGCCGGTCACCAGGCTGTCGTAGAACAGCGCCTCGGCCTTGCCGTCGGGGGCGCGCTTGAGGGCAGCCACGGCGGCGGCGGGGTCGGACAGGTCAGCGCCCAGCGCCTGCAGTTTTTTCAGCAGGGCCGGCGTGGCCTGCCCTTCGGCATTCAGGCCCACGCTCACGGGCATGAGTTTCTGCTGCACGGCCTTGTCCTCGGCCTTGAGCCAGACATGGCTCACATGGGCGGCCAGGCGGCGCGGCGAGGCAAACGCCGTCACGCCCGAGTCCGGGCCCACCAGGCCTTGGGCCTTGAGCTGATCGAACAGCACATTGGCAAAGGCATCGCCCAGCTTCTGGAGCGCCTTCGGGGGCAGCTCTTCGACAAACAGTTCAACGAGAAGGTTTTGCGTGGTCATGGTGCTTGTTTCCTGCGGCGCTCAGGCGGCCTTCTTGGGCATGTTTGCCACCCACTCACGCGGGGCCATGGGGAAGCCGAGGCGTTCGCGGCTGTCGTAGTAGCTCTGTGCCACGGCGCGCGCCAGGTTGCGGATGCGGCCGATGTAGGCGGCGCGCTCGGTGACGGAAATCGCGCCGCGCGCGTCCAGCAGGTTGAAGCTGTGCGCGGCCTTGAGCACCTGCTCGTAGGCAGGCAGCGCGAGCTGCTGCTCCATCAGGTGCTTGGCCTGCTTTTCGTGGGCGTTGAAGGCGGTGAACAGGAAATCGGCGTCGCTGTGCTCGAAGTTGTAGGTGGACTGTTCCACCTCGTTCTGCTTGTACACATCGCCGTAGGTAAGCTTGCTGCCGTCCGCGCCCTCGGTCCAGACCAGGTTGTAGACGTTGTCCACGCCCTGCAGGTACATGGCCAGGCGCTCCAGGCCGTAGGTGATCTCGCCCGTGGCGGGCTTGCAGTCGATGCCGCCGACCTGCTGGAAGTAGGTGAACTGCGTCACCTCCATGCCGTTGAGCCAGACCTCCCAGCCCAGGCCCCAGGCGCCCAGCGTGGGGTTCTCCCAGTCGTCCTCGACGAAGCGGATGTCGTTCTTTTTCAGATCGAAGCCCAGCGCTTCGAGCGAGCCCAGGTACAGCTCCAGGATATTGCTCGGCGCGGGCTTGAGCACCACCTGGTACTGGTAGTAGTGCTGCAGGCGGTTGGGGTTCTCGCCGTAGCGGCCGTCCTTGGGGCGGCGGCTGGGCTGCACGTAAGCGGCCTTCCAGGGCTCGGGGCCGATGGCGCGCAGGAATGTGGCGGTGTGCGAGGTGCCCGCGCCCACTTCCATGTCGTAGGGCTGCAGGAGCGCGCAGCCCTGGGCGTCCCAGTAGGTCTGCAGCTTCAGGATGATTTGCTGGAAGGTCAACATGCGTTGGTGTGCGCGGCGCAAACCGCGCAGGAAGGGGTGTTGGAACCATGGCGCGCCTGACAGGCACGCGAACAGAGGATTTTACGGCCCCGCAAAGCCGACGGCCCGCCCGTCCTACAGGACAGACGGGCCGCGCGGGCCTCAGGAGGGCTTCAGTTTCTCATGACGCGGGCAGCCCGCGACGCTTGAATCCGGCACGCCCCGAGCCAGTGGCCCCCGCGCAAGGGCCGCCCCGCCGCGCTGGGGGCGTCTCCCTGCCCGCATCGCGTAGCGATGCGAGAGCGGGGGGAAGGAGCGCAGCGACACAGGGGGGTGTTTCACGCCGTCCAGCGGCGCAGCACCAGGCTGGCGTTGGTGCCACCAAAGCCGAAGCTGTTGGACAGCACGTGGGTGAGCCGGGCTTCGCGGGTCGTGGTGACCAGGGGCATGGAGCCGAGCAACGGGTCGGGCGTCTCCACGTTCACGGAACCGGCGATGAAGCCCTTGTTCAACATGATGAGGCAGTAGATCGCCTCCTGCGCGCCGGTGGCGCCCAGCGAATGGCCGGTGAGCGACTTGGTGGACGAGAACGGCGGCACCGCATCGCCAAACACCGCCTGCATGGCGCGCACTTCCTGCATGTCGCCCACGGGCGTGGAGGTGCCGTGCGTGTTGATGTAGTCGATGGGGCCGTCCAGCCCTTCCATCGCCTGCTGCATGCACGCGATGGCGCCGTCACCCGAGGGTGCCACCATGTCCTCGCCGTCGCTGGTGGCGCCAAAGCCGACCACTTCAGCCAGGATGGTGGCGCCGCGTGCCTGGGCGTGCTCCAGGCTCTCCAGCACCACGGCGCCGCCGCCGCCAGCAATCACGAAGCCGTCGCGATTGGCGTCGTAGGCGCGCGCGGCCTTCTCGGGCGTGGCGTTGTACTTGCTCGACATCGCGCCCATGCCGTCGAACAGCAGGGCCATGCCCCAGGACAGCTCTTCGCCGCCACCGGCGAACATCACATCCTGCATGCCCCAGGCGATCTGCTGTGCCGCCGCGCCGATGCAGTGCGCCGAGGTGGAGCAGGCCGAGGTGATCGAGTAGTTGATGCCCTTGACCTTGAAGTTGGTCGCCAGGCAGGCCGACACGGTCGAGCTCATGCAGCGCGTGACCTGGTAGGGGCCCACGCGGCGAATGCCTTTTTCGCGCAGGGTGTCGGCCGCCTCGATCTGGTTGGCGGGCGATCCGCCGCCCGATCCCATGATGAGGCCGGTGCGCGGGTGGCTCACCTGTTCGGGGCTCAATCCCGCCTGGGCAATCGCGTCTTCAAGGGCGATCTGGGCGTAGGCGGCCGCGTCGCCCATGAAGCGCAGCTGCTTGCGGTCGATGCGCGCTTCGAGATCGATCTCGGGCACGCCCGCCACCTGGCTGCGCAGACCCAGCTCGGTGAACTTTTCCACGGCCTTGATACCGCTTCGGCCCGTGCGCAGCGAGGCCTCGACCGTCGCCATGTCGTTGCCAATGCACGAGACAATGCCCGCGCCCGTGATGACGACCCGCTTTTTCATGCTGCGACTCCCTGACCGCCTTCCTCGCGCAGGAACAGCCCCACGCGCAGGTCGTTGGCGACGTAGATTTCCTTGCCATCGGCCAGCAGGCGTGCGTCACCGATGGCCATGTTGAGCTTGCGCTTGATGACACGCTTGATGTCGATCTCGTAGGTGACGAGCTTCACATCCGGCCCCACCTCACCGGTGAACTTGACCTCGCCCGCGCCCAGCGCGCGGCCCCGGCCCGGAAGGCGCAGCCAGGTGAGGTAGAAGCCGATGAGCTGCCACATGGCATCAAGCCCCAGGCAGCCCGGCATGACTGGATCGCCCTGGAAATGGCAGGCAAAGAACCACAGATCGGGCTTGACGTCGAGTTCGGCAACGATCTTTCCCAGCCCATGCGCACCGCCATCGCTGTCGATGTGCGTGATGCGATCAAACATCAGCATGGGCGGCAGCGGCAGACGCCCGCTGTCGGGGTTGAACAGCCGGCCCTCGCCCGAAGCGATCAGTTGTTCATAGGAAAAGGAATCAGCCATTTTCAGTCGTGCTCCAGATCAGCGGGCATGCCGCCTTGATTGCTCATCGCGCCCATCGCTTTTATTGAATTGCAGGGTCGCATTATCCCGTATGGTGCCCGGCATTCCGGCGTCGAACCACCCATGCCGCCAGCACAGCCAGAACCCCCAGAATCCACAGCGGCCACAAGCCCCAGCGCGCCGCCCAGGCGGCATACGGCGTGACGGGGCCGCTGCGCCCCTGCACCTGGCCTTTCAGAATGCCGCGCACATGGCGCTCGAGCTGGTGCGTGACCACACCCCGGTGGTCGATGATGGCAGTGGCACCTGTGTTGGTGGCGCGCACCATCGGGCGCTCGAATTCGAGGGTGCGCATGCGGCTGGTCGTGAGGTGCTGGTCGATGGCCAGCGTGTTGCCGAACCAGCCGATGTTGCTCAGGTTCACGAACACCGTCGGCGCGTTGGCGGGGTCGCGGAAATGCGCCGCCAGTTCTTCGCCAAACAGGTCTTCGTAGCAGATGTTGGGCGCGATGCGCTCGCCACGCCATGCAAAGTGCGGCTGGGCCAAGCCGCCCCGGCTGAAGTCGCCCAGCGGGATGTTCATGCGCTCGGTGAACCAGCGGAAGAACGGCGGGATGAATTCGCCAAACGGCACCAGATGGTGCTTGTCGTAGCGGTAAGGCTTTGCCGCACCCGGCTGGAAGCCCACGACCGAATTGGTATAGCCCGCCTCCAGGCTGCCCAGCGGCATGCCGAGCAGCGCGGCGCTGTCGCCGCTGGCGAAATGCTGCTCGATGGCCTCCAGATACCCGGGCGACAGTTGCTGCGGCAGCAGTGGCAAGGCGGTCTCGGGTGCCACCACCAGAGCGCCCGCCAGGGACGTCAGGCGGTCGCCATACCACTGCAGCGCCATGGGCACGCCACTGCCCGGCTGGAATTTCTCATCCTGCGGGATGTTGCCCTGCAGCAGGGCCAGGGGCAGGGGTGGCGCGGGCGACTGAGCAGGTGTCTGGCACTGTTCCACGGCACAGTGGCGCTGCCAGGCGGCACCGGCACCCAGAGAGGCCAGCGCCAGCGCCAGCGCCCAGGCGCGTGTACTGCGCAGATCGCTGCGGCGCACCTGCACCAGCAGCATGGCCAGCGCAGCCGCGACGCCGCTGATGCCGTAGACGCCGATGCTGCGCGCCAGCGCGGCCAGGGGCCCATCGACATGCGCATAGCCGCCCGCGCCCCAGGGGAAACCGGTCCACCAGACGCCGCGGGCCAGCTCGGCCAGCATCCAGAGCGCTCCGAAAACAATAGCTGCTTGCGCACGCCCACTGGGCTCTAAAGCCTTGAAAATACCTAAAACTGCGGCGTAGTAACTGCCCAGAAAGGCCGCAAGCGCCAGCACAGCCGCCACGGCCAGCGGCGCGCTCAAGCCGCCGTAGGTGTGCATGGAGATAAACAGCCACCAGAAGGTGCCTGCCAGCCAGGCGGTGGCGAACAGGCCGCCCAGTGCCGCTGCGCGGCGCCATGTCGGGCTGCTGCGCAAGAGCGCGGCCAGCACTGCCATGGACGCCAGTTGCAGCCACCAGACGGGCTGGCCGCTGCCCGGCAGCGCGAGCGATGCGGCTTGCGCCAGGCCGGCGCACAACGCTAGCGGCCCGTGCCACGGCGCGGAGCGCGGCACAGGCGCAGGGAACGCGGACATCAGGCGGCGGGGACCTGGTCCGGCGCCACGGGAGTCACCTTGAACCAGCGTACCGCGCCGCCCTTGGTGTGCAGCACGACAAACTGCAGGCCGCACAGCTCGGTCTGCTCGCCACGCTTGGGCACATGGCCCATCTCGTGGGCAATCAGGCCGCCAATGGTTTCAAAGGTTTCGTCGGGGTCGCTGCCCGCAATGGTCACGCCGAAGGCTTCGGACACTCGCTCGATGGGCGTGTCGCCGCTGACGCGGTAGGTGCGGTCGGCCAGGGCGAAGATGTCGCCCTCGTCCTCGGGAATGTCGAACTCGTCCTCGATCTCGCCCACGATCTGTTCGAGCACATCCTCGATGGTCACCAGCCCCGCCACGCGGCCGAATTCGTCAATCACCACGGCCAGGTGGTTGCGGTTGCCGCGGAATTCGCGCAGCAGATCGTTCAGCCCCTTGGTCTCGGGCACAAAAACCGCCGGGCGCAGCAAGGCGCGGATGTTCAGCTCCGGCGAACGCTGGAGCTTGAGCAGGTCCTTGGCCATGAGAATGCCGATGATGTTCTCGCGCTCGCCCTGGTACACCGGGAAGCGCGAGTGCGCGGTGTTGATCACCACATGCAGCAGCTCGTCAAAGGGTGCATCGATATGGATGAGATCCATGCGCGGCGCGGCCACCATCACGTCGCCGGCGGTCATGTCGGCCATGCGGATCACGCGCTCAAGCATCACGCGGGAATCCGCGCCGATCACATCGTTGCTCTCGGCCTCGGCCAGGGTTTCGATCAGTTCTTCGGTCGAATCGGGTCCGGGATGGATGAACTCCACCACTTTTTGCAGGAATGTGCGCTTGTCTTCCTTTTCAGGCGATCGCGCGGGGTGCGGGTCTGACACAGCCTTGGGGTGCAGGACGTGCGGTAGTGAAACAGGCCGTTAGGATAACGGATTGCCATGACACTATCTCCCCTGACCTGGCCCAGGGGCCAGGCGCAGCTCACCCGCCGGACTGGTGGCGTGCGTTGCGCACGCCTTCGCGGACTTCCTGCACACCGGCCAGAAAGTCCCAGAACTGCTTGGCCTGGCGCTTGATCTGGTAGTCCACCTCGGCGAACTGCTGCTCGACCATCTCGGTCATGCGCGTATCGAGGTTGGCGGGCGGCAACTGCAGGAAAGCCTCTGATTCGGAGCCATCGCGGTGCACCACGGCACCCGCATTGCGCGCGATCTTGAGCATGGCGGTGTTTTCCGACAGGGCATGGATGAACACCATGCTGACGCCTTCGTTGCGGGCATGCATCACGGCACGCTCGAACAGCCGGGCCCCATAACCCCGCCCCCGTGCCGTCTTGAGCACCGACACGCCGAACTCGGCGCAGTTCTGGTGCTCGGGCAGGGAGGTGTAGGCCAGATGCGCCATGGCGATGAGCTCCAGGCGGCGGTTGTAGATGCCGAAGATATCGTCGCGCTCGAAATTCAACTGCTCGGCATAGCGCCGGATCTGCTCATCGCTGGCGGGGTAGCCAAAGCGCAGATAGCGGTCGGCAGGCTCCAGTGCCAGCAGATGCGCAGTGATGCGCTCGCGGTACGTGGGCCCAAGAGAACGGATCGGCACCATCAGGGGTGTGCTGACTTTGCCGGGCTTGGGCTCGCCAACACCCACCGGACGCAACAGGTCGGTGCCTGCGTTCCAGGATGCCTTGAGCCAGTCTTTGGTTTCGATCATGGCTCCAATATAGGGGTTTTCCCGGGGGTTTCCAAGTCTTTTTTGCTGCGCTGCAACAATTTAGAACCAAATACCCAATTGCCGAATGAAATCAAGCTCTTAAGTGCGCCCGGCGCGGGCTTTGCAGCAGGGAGTGCTGTCGGCCGCGCGACAGGCGCCATCACACCGGCACGGCGGTCGTGGCCTTGACGTGGTCGAGCACGAAGCTGGTCTTGCAGTCCTGCACGCTGGGGTGCTTGAGGAGGGTGTCCATGATGAAACGGCTGTAGTGCGCCATGTCGGCCACCACCACGCGCAGCAGGTAGTCCATCTCGCCGGTGAGGGACGCGCACTCCACCACCTCGGGCCAGGTCTGCACGCTGGCGCGAAAGACATCCATGGGGTTGCGCTTGTGGCTCTCGGTGTGCTTTTCCAGCCGCACGTTGAGGTAGGCCGTGAGGCCCAGGCCCACCGCCTCGGGCCGGACCAGCGCCACGTAGCGATCGATCACGCCGCTGTCTTCGAGCCGCTTGACCCGCCGCAACACGGCACTGGGCGACAGCCCCACCTGCTCGCCGACCACGTCGTAGGTTTCGCGGCCGTTTTGCTGCAAACAGCGCAATATGGCCCGATCCAGCTTGTCCAATGCGTCATTTGCACTCATAGCGCACGATTTTATGCTGTTGGGCGCGTTTCAGACAGCGTTACCGGAGGCATCGGGTATGTCCCGATGGTGACAGTGTGGCGTATGTAGAAAAATTTCAACTGCAAAAACGCACGGTCGTTCGTTTTTGCATCCAAACCAAAAATTATTTTTAGGAGACATTCCATGACCGGTTTCTTCGGCCGCCTGCTGCGCGGCCTCGCTTTTGCTTCGGCGGCCCTGACCCTGCTGCCCCTGCAAAACGCCCACGCCCAGAGCACCTACACCCAGACCCGCTACCCCATCGTGCTGGTGCACGGGATTTTCGGGTTCGACTCGGCGCTGGGTGTGGATTACTTCTACGGAATCCCGAGCGCCCTTCGAAGCGACGGCGCCAAGGTGTATGTCGCGCAGGTTTCGGCTGCCAACAGCCACGAAGTGCGCGGCGAGCAGCTGCTGGCCCAGGTGAAAAACATCCTGGCCGTCACCGGTGCGTCCAAGGTCAATCTCGTCGGCCACTCGCAGGGCAGCCCGACCTCGCGGTACGTGTCGGGTGTCGCCCCCCATCTGGTGGCGTCCGTCACCTCCGTTGGCGGCGTGAACCGTGGATCGCGCGTCGCCGACATCGTGCGCGGCGTGGCCCCGGTGGGCAGCGTGAGCGAGACTCTGGCGAACTCCACTGCGCTGGCGCTGACCTCCCTGATCAACGTGCTCTCGGGTGGCACCAGCCTTCAGCAGCTGCCGACCGCTGCGCTCGACTCGCTCAGCACGGCCGGCTCCGCCAAGTTCAACCAGCGCTTTCCTGCGGGCGTACCGACCAGCGGCTGCGGCAACGGTGCCGAGCTGGTCAACGGCGTGCGTTACTACTCGTGGACCGGCACCAAGCCGATGACCAACGTGCTCGACGTGAGCGACGGGCTTCTGGGCGTGCTCGGCCTGGTGTTCGGCGAAGCCAACGACGGCCTGGTGTCGGCCTGCTCGACGCGCCTGGGCAAGCACCTGGGTGACTACCGCCAGAACCACCTGGACGAAGTCAACCAGGTCCTGGGCCTGCGCGACTGGTTCTCGACCGACCCGGTCACGCTGTACCGCCAGCACGCCAACCGCCTGAAAGTGGCCGGCCTGTGATGCGCAAGGGTGCCCTGGCACTGGTGGCCTGCGCCCTGCTGGGTGCGGGCGCCTGGTGGTGGACACAACAGCCGGACGGCGCCTCGCAGGCGTCCGGCGTCCCTGGCGCCAGCGCGCTGGGGCGTCCTTTCGCGTCGGGCGCCCAGACCGACGGCGCCCATCCCGGTGGCTCGCACTTGCTCGCACGCGCGGCAGCCGGCAAGGGGTTGGACAGCGGGGCGGACCCGCTGCTGCAACCCGGCCTGCGCGATGCGCTGGAAGCCTTGCTGCACGCGGCGGGCGACGCCGCCGATCCGCAGGCCCTCAAACAGCGCCTTGAAGGCCTGGTGGGACAACACTTTCCGCCCGAACTGGCCACCCGCGCGCTGGCGCTGGCGCATCGCTATGTGGACTACCGCGTGGCCCTGGGCCAACTGCGCGCTCCCACGGATTTGAGCGACCCGCGCACCCTGCGCAATGCCCTGGAGGCACGCCAGAAGGTGCGCCTGCAGTATTTCGACGGCGACGAATTCGATGCGCTTTTTGCGCAGGAGATGACGCTTGATCAATCCATGCTGGCCCGGCTGGAAATCGAGCGCAACAGCCAGCTGACCCCCGAACAAAAACGCAGTGCGCTGCAGGCGGCCGAGGAAATGCTTGATCCCGCCCAGCGCGCCCTGCGCGCCGAGGCCGTGGTCCATGTCGGGGTGGCGCAGCAGACCGCTGCCTTCAATGCCCAGGGCATCGACGACTCCACCCGCCATGCCCTGCGCAGTGCGCAACACGGCACGGAAGCCGCCCAGCGCCTGGCGCAACTCGACCAAGAGGAGCGCGACTGGAATGCCCGCCTCGACCAGTACCAGCAGGCGCGGAGCAGCACGCAGGATGCGGCCCGGCTGCAGCAGTTGCGCGGCCAGCTTTTCTCGCCCGAGGAGCAGTTGCGCATCGAAGGCGCGCTGGCCCTGCGCGCCCAGCCTGCCACGGCAGCCCAGTGACCGGCCACCCGCCCCCAAGGGGGCAAACATGATGCGCCGCGCATGGTTTTGACAACGCGCAACTTTCCTGCAAATAGCCCGCAGAACAGGCTTCAATACGCCTGAATGCTGAGGATCACTCTCCCTACAGTGCATGGCTTAGGTATGACCTGAATCAATTCACTGACGGAGACACCATGAACGCAGCACTGCCCGGGCAGGCCCTGAACGAGATCGCCGCATGGGACAACCCCATGGGCACCGACGGCTTCGAATTCATCGAGTACGCCGCTCCCGACCCCGTAGCCATGGGCCGCGTGTTTGAAGGCATGGGCTTCAAGCCGGTGGCGCGGCACCGCCACAAGAACGTGCTGCTGTACCGCCAGGGTGGCATCAACTTCCTCATCAACACCGAGCCCGACAGCTTTGCCCAGCGCTTCGCGCGCCTGCACGGCCCGAGCGTCTGCGCCATTGCGTTCCGCGTGCACGACGCCAAGGCGGCCTACGAGCGCGCCGTATCGCTGGGCGCCTGGGGCTATGCCGGCAAAGCGGGACCGGGCGAGCTGAACATCCCGGCCATCAAGGGCATCGGCGACAGCCTAATCTATTTCGTGGACCGCTGGCGCGGCAAGGGCGGCGCACAGCCCGGCGACATCGGCAACATAGGCTTCTTCGACGTGGACTTCGAGGCCCTGCCGGGGGTAAGCGCTGATGAAGCGCTACACCCCTTCGGCCACGGCCTGACCTACATCGACCACCTCACGCACAACGTGCACCGGGGCCGCATGGCCGAGTGGGCCGACTTCTACGAACGCCTGTTCAACTTCCGCGAGATCCGCTACTTCGACATCGAGGGCCAGGTCACAGGCGTCAAGAGCAAGGCCATGACCAGCCCCTGCGGCAAGATCCGCATCCCGATCAACGAGGAAGGCAAGGACAAGCCGGGCCAGATCCAGGAGTACCTCGACATGTACAAGGGCGAGGGCATCCAGCACATCGCCATGGGTTCGGACGACCTGTACGCCACGGTGGACAAGCTACGCGCCAGCGGCGTGCGCCTGCTCGACACGCCCGACACCTACTACGAACTGGTGGAAAAGCGCATCCCGGGCCATGGGGAACCCCTCGAAGCCCTGCGCGAGCGCGGAATTCTCATCGACGGCAAGAAGGATGCGCTGCTGCTGCAGATCTTCAGCGAGAACCAGCTCGGGCCCATCTTCTTCGAATTCATCCAGCGCAAGGGTGACGAGGGTTTTGGCAACGGCAATTTCAAGGCGCTGTTCGAGTCCATCGAGCTCGACCAGATGCGCCGCGGCGTGCTGCAGGCCCCCACGGGAGCGTAAGAAACACCCCCCTGTGTCGCCTGCGGCGCCTTCCCCCTGCTCTCGAATGGCTACGCCATTTCGGGAAGGGGGACGCTCCCAGCGCGGCGGGGCGGCCCTTGCGCGGGAGCCTTGGCTTGGGCCGCGCCTGTGTCATGCGCCGCGAATAGCACGTGCACCATACAAAACCAGAAAGGAGACTCCCATGGCCGTCGAACCCGTCGTCTATGGCGCCAGCGAACGCCCACCGCGCGGCGACTATGCCCGCGCGGGCGCCGACTACACCTGCGCCCAGAACCATGCCGCGTACACCCGCGCCGACCACGACACCTACCGGCGCCTGTACGAGCGCCAGAGCGCCCTGCTGCCGGGCCTGGCCAGCGAGGCCTTCATCGCCGCCCTGCCCTCTCTGGGTATCAAGGACCACATCCCTCGCTTCGAGGAGATCAACGAGCGCCTCTACCGCGCCACGCGCTGGGAGATCGTGGCCGTGCCGGGGCTGATTCCCGAGGTGCCGTTCTTCACACTGCTGGCGAACCGGAAATTCCCGGTGACCGACTGGATCCGCACGCCCCAAGAGTTTGACTACATCGTCGAACCCGACATCTTCCACGACCTCTTTGGCCATGTGCCGCTGCTGTTCAACCCGGTGTTCGCCGACTATGTGCAGCGTTATGGCCAGGGCGGTCTCAAAGCCCAGCAGCTCGGCGCGTGCGAGATGCTCTCGCGCCTGTACTGGTACACCATCGAGTTCGGCCTGATCCGGGAGCACGGCGGCCTGCGGGCCTATGGGGCGGGCATCCTCAGCTCCTCGGGCGAATTGCCCTATGCCGTGCAAAGCCCGGAACCGCAACGCCTGCCGCTGCAGCTGGAGCGCACCATGCGCACGCGCTACAAGATCGACAGCTACCAGCAGACGTATTTCGTGATCGACAGCTTCGAGCAGCTATTCGACATGACGGCGGCGGACTTTGCGCCGGTGTATGAGCGGCTGCGGGGGTTGGGGGAGTTTGCGGCGGATGAGCGGGATGGTGTGGTGGCTTGATTTTTTTAAGTGAAATTTGGTTCTAGCGCTTATCTGTATTGCGGTAGCAGCTATTGTTTTAATAGTTGGTTTTGAGCTTTTTTGAGTGCGGGAGCCGGGGTGTGCTCCCGGCGGCGCAGTAACTTTCTCTTGTCTCGCCAAGAGAAAGTCACCAAAGAGAAGGCGACCCTACTGTGCGTGTCCCTTCGCTGCGCTACGGGCAACCTGCGATGCTCGGGCAGGGGGTGCGCCGCGTAACTCACTGCGCGCTTGCAGCGCTCCGTTCAAACAACTGCGGCGAGTCAGTGCACGAAGTGCGTGTGTCCTACGGCACACGCACGCACCCCCTGCCCTGCGCTTCTCGGCACGCACAGAAGGGAACCCGCAACCGGACATCCACACGGGCCATCGCTTCGCTCGGCCCCGTCTGCGCGGGCGCAAGCGCCTCGCGCTGCGCTATCCAGGCCGAACGCAGCGATGGCCCGTATGGCTGTTGGGCTGTTGGGCTGTTGGGCTGTTGGGCTGTTGGGCTGCCACCCCCCTTCTGTATGCGCCTGGGGCGCGCAGGAGGCGGGGTGGCGTGGGTGAGCCGCAGGACACACCCGCGCTTCGTCAACTGACTCGCCGCGTCTGTCTGAACGGAGCGCCGCAGGCGCGCAGTGAGTTACGCGGCGCACCCCGCATCCGAGCACCCCAGGTTGCCCCGTAGCGCAGCGAAGGGGTCGCAGACAGTAGGGTCGCCTTCTTTTGCCTTCTTTTCTTGGCGAGACAAGAAAAGAAGGTGCGCCGCCGGGCGCACACCCCGGCTCCCGCCCGTCGGAAAGGCACGCAGATAACTATAAAAACCATAGCTGTCAGCGAAAGCCAGACAAGCGCCAGAGACCAATTTGGCTCAAACCCCATCCTGGGCAATCAAATCCAGACACTCCCGCATCACCCCCGGATCGAGCGCCATCTCCACATGCGCCACCCCCTCCACCAAGCGGTTATCAGCCCCCGCCAAGGCCGCCGTGCTCGTGGGGAACACGATGTTGTCGCAGTTCGAATACCAGCAGGTGAACAGGCTGGCACGCGCAGGCGGCTCGGTCGTGCGCAGCTGCCGCACCCATTCGCTGCCCAGCTGCATCTGCCGACCGTTGGCGGACCTGCTGAAGCGCCCCAGCCAAGTGCCGCCGTGCGGTGTGCCCAGCGTGATGATGTGGTGCACACGGGCGTCGGCCTGGCAGGCGCGCAGCCAGGCGCGCGTGGCCAGCCCGCCCATGCTGTGACCGATGACCACGGGCGCCATGCCGGTGGCCTGGGTCACGCGGCGCACAGCGTCGTCGATGATCGCCGGGTAGTCGTCGATGGAGCCGAACACCGGCTCCAGATTCACCGCCACATAGGCATGGCCGCCGGCACGAAACCGACCCATCCAGGGCAGCCACAACCCGCGGTTGCACAAAAAACCGTGCACCAGCACCACACCGCGCTGCCCCGTGGGGGCGGCGGGCAGCCAGTCGGGTTTCGAGCGGCTGCGAAACGGCTGGCGCCAGCAGAACACCACCAGCGCCACGCCCATCTCGACCCACCAGGCGCGCCAGACCTGCGCTGCGCTGGCGCGCGGCGCCGGGTCGGAGCGGTTGGCGGCGTGCATCAGCACGAACTGCAGGCCCATCACCAGGGCGAAAACCAC
Organism: Burkholderiales bacterium RIFCSPLOWO2_12_FULL_65_40; assembly: GCA_001770955.1. Taxonomy (GTDB): domain Bacteria; phylum Pseudomonadota; class Gammaproteobacteria; order Burkholderiales; family Burkholderiaceae_C; genus Simplicispira. Next base: position 88,854 of record MESL01000047.1, read on the forward strand.
CCAGCCAGCCACCACGCCCCCCAGCGCCCAGGCCGGCGAATGCTGCCACAGCACCACCAGCCAGACGAGCGGCCCCAGCACCAGGGCCAAGGTCCAGACAATTTGTATGCGAGCAATCATGGAGGCAATAGGTTCGTTGGACTTCCACCGTTCCCGGCGCAGCGTAACCGAAAGCGCCGGCCGTGCATTCGAGTGACCTGTCGAAAGAAGATGCGCTGCCCGCCGTGTTTTTTGGGTCTAATGGGCTTTCATCGTGCCAACCCACTGGAGCCCATGGACGCCGCCGAAACCATTCGCAACTGCATCGCCGACGTGACGGCGCTGCGCATGCACCGCACGGGCGACCCGACGCTGGCCCAGGCCGTGCTGGAGGTCAAGGAGTTGCAATCGCGCCGCTTCACCGGCACCTATGCCGACCTGATGGCCGACCCCACCGTTCAGCCTGCCACGCATTTTTTTCTGGACGAACTCTACAGCCCGGGCGACTTCACCGCCCGCGACGACCAGTTCGGCCGCATTGCCGGCACCTTGCAGACCGTGTTTCCCAAGCCCGTTGTGCAGACGGCCGTGTCGCTGGCGGTGCTGCATGCGCAGACCGAAGAACTCGACCAGGCCATGGGCCGCGCCTGGCGCGACCTGACCGGCGCACCCGGCGAGGCCGCGCGCTACACCAGCGCCTGGCGTGCCGTGGGCGAGCGCCACGCGCGCTACCAGCAGCTGGGCAGCGTGATCAGCATCGGGCAGGACCTTGCGCGGCTCACACGCATGCCGGGCCTGCGCACCATGCTGCGCATGATGCGCCGCCCGGCCCAGGCGGCCGGCCTGGGCGCGCTGCAGCACTTTCTGGAGTCGGGCTTCGACACCTTCGGTGAACTGGCGCGCCAGCGCGGCGCCGTCGAGCGCTTTCTGGAGACGGTGCATGAGCGCGAATCGCACCTGATGCAGATCATGTTCGAGGCCCCGTCTGTCGCCTGCGAGACCGAATTGACCCGCACCCTAGGACAAGCCCGATAACACCAAGCACCCGCTTGCTTGGACAATCGCGACCCACCCCTTTTTCTCCCTTTTGACCGCAGAACAAAGCATGGACAAGATCTGGCTGAAGAATTACCCCGCTGGCGTACCGCATGACGTGGATCCCGAGCAGTACCGCTCGGCAGCGCATCTGCTGGAAGAAGCCATGCGCAAGCATGCCTCCAGCCCCTTCTCGGTGTGCATGGAACGCTGGATGACCTACGGCGAGCTCGACCGCTACTCGGCCGCCCTGGGTGCCTGGCTGCAAGGCCAGGGGCTGGAGCCCGGTGCGCGCGTGGCCATCATGCTGCCCAACGTGCCGCAGTTCGCCGTGACCATGGCCGCCGTGCTGCGTGCGGGCTACACCTGCGTGAACGTCAACCCGCTCTACACCGCGCGCGAGCTCGAGCACCAGCTCAAGGACTCGGGCGCCACCGCCATCGTCATCCTGGAGAACTTCGCGCACACGCTGTCCGAGGTCATCGACCACACCGGCATCCGGCATGTGGTCATGGCCTCGATGGGCGACCTGCTGGGCTTCTGGTACGGCCGATGGATTTCTTTCGCCGTGCGCCACCTGGCCAAGATGGTGCCCAGCTACGAACTGCCTTTGACCGGCGGGCGCAAGGTCACCAGCTTCAAGAAGGCCCTGGCCCTGGGCGCGCGCCGCAGCCTGCAACCCAGCCAGGCCAACCACGACTCCATCGCCTTCCTGCAATACACGGGCGGCACCACGGGCCTGTCCAAGGGCGCAGTGCTGACGCACCGCAACATCATTGCCGCCACGCTGCAGGCCGAAGCCTGGTTTACACCGGCGCTGGCAAAAATAGGTGACCTGAGCAAGGCCAACAGCATCGCCGCTCTGCCGCTGTACCACATCTTCGCGCTCACGCTGTGCCTGCTGGCTATCCGCCAGGGTTCGCGCCTGACGCTGATACCCAACCCGCGCGACATCCCCAAGTTCGTCGAGGTGTTGAAGAAACGCCCCTTCCACATGCTGCCGGCCGTGAACACGCTGTTCAACGCACTCTTGCAGAACCCGCAGTTCCGCACGCTCGACTTCTCGCACCTGTGCGTCTCGCAGGCCGGCGGCATGGCGGCGTCGGAGGGCACGGCCAAGCAATGGCAGAAGGTTACCGGCACCACCATGATCGAGGGCTGGGGCATGAGCGAAACCTGCGCCATCGGCACCAACAACCCGGTCAACAACACCACGTTCACCGGCAGCATCGGCCTGCCGCTGCCGGGCATCGACATCGCCATCAAGGATGACGCGGGCAACAGCGTGCCGCAGGGCGAGTCGGGCGAAATCTGCATCCGGGGCCCCAACGTGATGCCGGGCTACTACAACCAGCCCGAGGAGAACGCCAAGGCTTTCACCCCCGACGGCTTCATGCGCACGGGCGACATCGGCATCATGGACGCCGAGGGCTACACGCGCATCATCGACCGCAAGAAGGACATGATCCTAGTCAGCGGCTTCAACGTTTTCCCCAACGAGATCGAGAACGTCATCTCCACCTGCCCCGGTGTGCTCGAATGCGCTGCCATCGGCATTCCCGACGAAAAGCAGGGTGAGGCCGTCAAGGTGTTCGTGGTGCGCAGCGACGCAGCGCTGGACGAAGACGCCGTGGTGCGCTTCTGCCACGACAACCTCACCGGCTACAAACGCCCCAAGTACATCGAGTTCCGCGACGATCTGCCCAAGACCAACGTGGGCAAGATCCTGCGGCGCGAACTGCGTTCGGGCAAGTAAACGCTATCACTTCAATAGCTGATGACGCATAACTACCAAGCGTTGGCACCCGGAATTACTGTATTCGAGCGGGGCTGGCTGTCGTCGAACAACATCCTGTTCGTGGGCCAGCGTTCAGGCAGCGCGCTGGTGGACACGGGCTATTGCACGCACAGCGCGCAGACCCTGGCCCTGGTGCAATCGGCGCTGGGCGAGCGACCGCTGGAGCGCATCCTCAACACCCACCTGCACAGCGACCACTGCGGCGGCAACGCCGCGCTGCAGCAGGCCTGGCCGGGAGTGCAGACGGCCATCCCGCCCGGGCAGGCCGCGCATGTGCGCACCTGGGACGCCTACGCCCTGAGCTACACCCCCACAGGCCAGGAATGCCCGCAGTTCCGCTGCGACGCGCTGCTGCAGCCCGACACCGAGGAACTGCTGGGCGACCGCCCCTGGCAGGTGCACGCCGCGCCGGGGCACGACCCCCACTCGGTGGTGCTGTTCGAGCCGCACGACCGCGTGCTGATCTCGGCCGACGCTCTGTGGGAGAACGGGTTTGGCGTGGTCTTTCCCGAGCTGGAAGGCGAGGACGCCTTCGATGAGGTCGCGCGCACGCTCGACCTCATCGAACGCCTGTCTCCGCGCACCGTGATCCCGGGCCACGGCCCGGTGTTTCACGACGCAGAACGCGCCCTGACCGTGGCGCGCAAGCGGCTCGATGGCTTTGCCAGCAACCCGGTCAAGCACGCACTCTATGCCGCCAAGGTACTGCTCAAGTACAAGCTGCTGGAGTGGCAGCGCATCGAGCTGACCGACCTGCACGCCTGGGCCAGCGCCACCCCCTACTTCGGTGCCTTGCATGCAAGGCATTTTGGTGACCAGCCCCAGGCTCAATGGCTTCAGGGCCTGGCCGACGATCTGGTGCGCTCGGGCGCCGCGCGGCGCGAGGGCGATGGGCTGGTGAACCTGTGATGCCGGTGGACTCGGCTACCCACCGCTGTGGACGATGGATGGCTGAGAACCCCGAGACTGCTATTCAATGAAGAGCTGCAGGCGCTTTGCAGTTATGGCCTAGAGGCCCCAAACCATCAAGGAAGCTCCTTGTTCGACTCGGGCTCTGCACTCCCCCGGGGCCCCACGGTGCCCAGGCGGCTCTTGAGCGACTGGGGCTGGCCGGTGATCAGGGCGGCGTAGTTCGTCGTGTTGGCCAGCACCTTCTTCACGTAGTCACGCGTTTCGGCAAACGGCACGTTTTCGGCCCAGATGGCGGCGTCGAGCACCGCGCCGTTGCGCCAGCTGCGCGGACGGCCCGGGCCGGCGTTGTAGGCGGCGGCGGCCATGGGCATGGAGCCGGCGAAGTCGTCCAGTGCCAGCTTGAGGTAGGCCGTGCCGATGGCGATGTTGGTGTCACGCTGGGTGATGTGTTCGGGCCGGAAGTCGGTCAGCCCGATCTTCCTGGCCGTCCAGCGCGCCGTGGCAGGCATGACCTGCATGAGGCCCGAGGCGCCGACGTGCGAGCGAGCGTCCATGATGAAGCGGCTTTCCTGCCGGATCAGGCCGTACACATAAGCGGGGTCCAGGCCGATGGCGCGCGAGCGCTCCAGCACGGCATCGCGGAACGGCATGGGAAAGCGTTGCGCCATGTCGATCACTTCGCGCGTGCGTTCGCTGGTGTTGATGCAGCGGTCCCACACCTCGCGCTCGCAGGCAAAGTCGGCGGCAGCGAGCAGTTCGCGGTCGTTCATGCCGCCGTTCTGGTGCCGGTTCGTGGTGTAGTTCCATTCGCGCACGCCTTCGCCCCGGATGCCCAGCAGGATGGCGTACAGCCCCCGGTTCAGTCCCAGGTTGGCGCGCGCAGCGGCTTTTTCTTCAGCGGTCAGCGGTGCGGGCACGGGCGGCAGTGCCACCTTCTGGCCCAGCTCCTCCAGCGCCAGTTGCTCATAGAAACCGCGTGTGCCGGCAATGCCCTGCAACAGCCGCTGTGCCTCGGCACGTTCGGCCTCGTGGGGCCTGCCTGCCAGCAGGGCACGCGCTTTCCAGTACACCCAGGTGCTGTCCTGCCGCGCCTCGTCGCTCATGGCATCCACGGCCTTGCGCACCACGGCCCATTGCCCCGCGCGCAGGGCAGCGCGCACCTTCCAGGCCAGCAGCTCATCGTTCAGGTCGGTATCGCGCGTCACATTGGCGAAGTAGGCCGTGGCATCGGGTGAAAGCTTCTGGGCAGCCACCCTGCCGATCACCCCCCAGGCCCAGTTGCGCTCCTCGGCCGAGAGGTGCACGCCCCATTTGCTGTCGAGTTGCCCGGCAGCAGCCTCCACATCGCTGGTGGCCAGCTTGATGAGCGCCAGCAGCACGAGCTCCTGGCGCACTTTGCCGCCCGCCGTGGAATGGGCTTTCAGGTATTTGGTGGGGGAATCGAGCAGCGCCCCCACCTTTTCCAGCGCTTCGGGCGCCACGATGGCAACGGCATTGCGGGCCACCCGGGGGCGGTTGGCCTCGACGGCCAGGCGCGCCTTGCGCCACACATCGAGGGCGCTGAGCTTCTTGCCGGCATACAGCTCGCTGGCCGCATGGGTGCAGCCGTCGTCGGCGTCGCGCAGCCCGTACCAGGCACGGCGGACTTCTTCGCCCACATGGGCGGGCGCCGTGCCCTTGATGTCATCGATCAGCAGCGCATAGCAACGCACCTCGCGGTCGTCCTGCATGCGGTACGCCGGGTGTGCCTCGGTAAACTGCGACCAGTTGCGGCGCTGGCCCAGCAACAGCAGCCAGTCGTTGCGCAGACGGTCTTCCTGGTAGGTGCCGGCGTAGCGCTGCAAAAAGGCCTGCACCTCCTCGGCTGTGGCCTCATCCAGCCGCGCTTTCAAGGTCCAATAGGCTGCCCAGGGTTCAAGCGCATGGCCACGCGCCGAAGGCAGGAGTTGTTCAAGTTTCTTGCGCTCGCCTTTGCGGAAAGCCTGGTGCATGTCCAGCAGCACCTGATCGCCCTTGGATTGGGCCAGGGCAGGTGCCGTGGGCGTGGCCAGCAGCGCACAGGCCACCAGCGGTGTCAGAATCTTCAATAAATGCATGGGGGAATTATGTGATGGACAAAGCAGCCCTACGGCGCGCTCTGGTGGAACAACGCCTGAACCTGCCCGACCGCCTACAACGCGCCGACCTGCTGCAGCAGGTGATGCGCATCTGGCTCGTGAACCGGCCCGACGCCATCATCGGCGCCTACTGGCCCATCAAGGGCGAATTCGACCCCCTGCCCGCGCTGCACCGCTGGAAGGAGGACGGCGAACTGCAGGGCGACCCCCAGCTGCGCCGCATCGGCCTGCCCGTGGTGAACAAGCAGCACAAGACCCTGACCTTCCACGCCTGGTACCCCGGCTGCCCCATGGAAGAAGACGCCTACGGCATCCCCAAGCCCAAGGACACCGAACTCATCGTGCCCACGCTGCTCTTTGTGCCCTGTGTGGGCTACGGCCCGGGCGGCTACCGGCTGGGCTACGGCGGCGGCTTCTACGACCGCACCCTGGCCACGCTGCAGCCCCGCCCTTTCACCGTAGGGCTGGGCTACACCCAGGGCTATCTGGACGACTTCGAACCCGAACTGCACGACCAGCCGCTGGACGCCATCCTGAATGACAACGGTGTGGTGTGGCCTGTATAGGGCCCATCCCCCCGAGCGGCTGACGCCGCTCCCCCCTTCTCTGCGCGCCGCAGTGCCGCGCGGGAAGGGGGGCGACACCAGCGCGGCGGGGCGGCCCTTGCGCGGTGTCTGCTGAACCTCGCCGCTGACGCCGCAACGTCGGCGCGCAGTACGCCCACCGCATCGACAGGCAAAACCAGCGAACCGTAGCGGCTTGTCACGCCCTGTTTTATTACACATATTTGCTCAAACTTTGTATTTGTGTAATATTTAATGCATGACCTCCTTTATCGAAGCCAAGGTCCAACCCAAGCACCTGCTGCTGGAACTGCTGCTCGCCAGCGGCGACGACGCGCTGCCGGTCAGCCACGCCGTGGCGGCAGGCGCAGTGTTCGGCATCAGCGAAAACCATGTGCGCGTGACGCTGGCACGGCTGGCCGCGCAGGACATGGCACAGGCCACCGAGCGTGGCGCCTGGCGCCTGGGGCCGGCGGCGCAAAGCCTGGCGCAGGACGTGGCCCACTGGCGCCACACCGCCGAGCGCCTGCGCCCCTGGAACGGGCAGTACGTGGCCGTGCACTGCGGCGCCCTGGCGCGCGGCGACCGTGCCGCCATGCGGCAGCGTGAGCGCGCGCTGCACCTGCTGGGCTTCGCCGAACTGCAGCGTGACTTCTGGCTGCGCCCGGACAACATCGAAGTGGACATTGCCGCCATCCGCACGCGCCTGCTTGCGCTGGGCCTGGAGGCGCAGGCCGTGGTCTGCGGCTGCACCCAGCTCGACGCCACCACCGAGGCCGCCGTGGACGCGCTGTGGGACGGCGCGGCCCTCAACCAGGGCTACCGCGCCACGCAGGAGCGCCTGCAGCGCTGGCTGGAGGGCGCAGCGCGCCTGCCGATCGACCAGGCAGCGCACGAGTCGTTCTTCCTCGGTGGCGCGGCCATCCGCCAGCTGGTGTACGACCCGCTGCTGCCCGAGCCCATGGTGGACGGCGCACTGCGCGCAGCCTTCATCGACAGCGTGCACACCTTCGATGCGGCGGGCCGCGCCATCTGGGACCGCTTCTACGACACCCTGGCCACCCCCGACACCGCCACGCGCAAGGCCCGCCTGCGCGTGGCCTGACGCCCCCTTTCACCCCGGAGAACCCGCCATGAACGCGCTGAACGACACCACCGCCCTGCACACCCGCTACCTGGCCGACACCCACCAGGTCGAGAACGTGTCCTGCGAACTCGCCGACTACAACATGTACGCGCAGGACACCGCGCTGCGCGAGGCCGTGCAGCGCGAGGGCGCCGCCTGGGCCGACACCGACCTGCAGCGCTTCGGCCAGCTCACTGGCTCGGCCGAGTACCTGGAGCAGGGCATGCTCGCCAACAAACACCAGCCCGAGCTGGAAACACACGACCGTTTTGGCCACCGCATCGACCTGGTGAAGTTTCACCCCGCCTACCACCGCTGCATGGGCACGGCGATTGAACACGGCCTGCACTCCTCCCCCTGGACCCACCCGAAAGACGGCGCCCATGTGGCGCGCGCCGCAGGCAACTACCTGCACACCCAGGTGGAAGCCGGCCATGGCTGCCCCATCACCATGACGTTTGCCGCCATCCCCGCGCTGCGCCTGCAGAGCGACCTGGCGGCGCTGTGGGAACCCAAAATCACCGCCCGCGTCTACGACCCGCGCAACGTGCCGGTGGAGCAAAAACAGGGCGTGACCATCGGCATGGCCATGACCGAAAAGCAGGGCGGCTCCGACGTGCAGGCCAACAGCACGCGCGCCTACCCCGTGGGCCAGGGCGGCCCCGGTCAGGCGTATGAACTGGTGGGCCACAAGTATTTCGTCTCGGCGCCGATGTGCGATGCCTTCCTGGTGCTGGCGCACACCGACAAGGGCCTGTCGTGCTTTCTGCTGCCGCGCTGGCGCCCGGACGGCACGAAGAACCCGTTCCAGGTGCTGCGCCTGAAGAAGAAGATGGGCAACGCCTCCAACGCATCGAGCGAGACCGAACTGCGCGGCGCGCTGGCCTGGATGGTGGGCGAGGAAGGGCGCGGCGTGCGCAACATCATCGAGATGGTGGCCATGACGCGCTTTGACTGCATGGTGGGGTCGAGCGCGGGCATGCGCATGGCGCTGTCGCAGGCGCTGCACCATTGCGCGCACCGCAGCGCCTTTGGCGCACGCCTCAACCAGCAGCCGCTGATGCAGAACGTGCTGGCCGACCTGGCGCTGGAGAGCGAGGCCGCGATGACACTGTCGATGCGCGTGGCCCGCGCGCTGGACCACCGCGACAACCGCCACGAGGACCTGCTCGTGCGCATGGTGACCGCCGTGGGCAAATACTGGATCTGCAAGCGCACGCCCGGCCACGCCTACGAGGCCATGGAATGCATCGGCGGCAGCGGCGTGATGGAGGACAGCATGTTCCCGCGCCTGTACCGCGAGGCACCGGTCAACGCCATCTGGGAAGGCAGCGGCAACATCCAGTGCCTGGACGTGCTGCGTGCCATGGCCAAGACGCCCGAGGTGGTGGACGCCTTCTTCGCCGAACTGCGCCACACCCAGGGCCAGAACACCTTGCTCGACCAGCATGTGCGCGACCTGGGCAAGGAGTTTGCCGACACCACCGACCTGCAGTACCGCGCACGCCACGTGGTCGAGCGCATGGCGCTGGCGTTGCAGGCCTCGCTGCTGGTGCGTGGTGCTCCGGCCTTCGTGGCCGACGCGTTCTGTGCCTCGCGCCTGGCACCCGAGGGCAGCTTTAACTACGGCACGCTGCCACGCGGCGTCGATGTGGCCGCCATCATCGAGCGGGCCACGCCACAGGTAGGGTGAAAACCCTGGAGAGGTCAGCGGCATGCGAGTGCCGCGCTTCGCGCCCTCCGCACCTTGCCGCACAATGGGCCGCTCTTTTGCGGCCCCTTTTCTTCAGCAGGTGAACCATGCTCCAGCTCTACATCGGCAACAAGAACTACTCCTCCTGGTCCATGCGCCCCTGGGTGCTGCTGCGCCAGGCCGGCATTCCTTTCGAGGAAGTGCTCGCGCGGTTCGACAGCTTCGACCCCGATTCGCGCTTCAAGGCCACCCTGGCGGGCATCTCGCCCACCGGCAAGGTGCCTGTGCTGGTCGATGGCAACCTGGCCATCTGGGACACGCTGGCCATCGCCGAATACCTCGCCGAGACCTACCCCGATAAAAACCTCTGGCCCCAGGAAAAGACCGCCCGCGCCCGCGCTCGCAGCGTGTGCGCCGAGATGCACAGTGGCTTCACGGCCCTGCGCGGTGCCTGCCCCATGAACATCGAGGCCCACCTGCCCGATACCGGCGCCCTGCTCTGGCGTGACAAACCCGCCGTGCGCGCCGATGTGCAGCGCCTGGTCGAGATGTGGACCGGCCTGCTGGAGCAGCACGGCGGCCCGATGCTGTTCGGCGCATTCACCATCGCCGACGCCTTCTACGCCCCGGTCTGCATGCGCCTGCACAGCTACGGCCTGCCGGTGCCGCAGCACATTGCCGACTACGTGCAGCGCGTGCGCGCATTGCCCGGCGTCAAAGCCTGGATTGACGGCGCACTGGCCGAACAAGACTTCCGCGAGTTCGAAGAGCCGTACCGGCTGGGGCGTTGAGAGCCAGGACTTCGGTGGATGAGGGCCTGTTCACCCTATTTTTGCCAGTGCGAACGGGGTGAAAACCGCGCCAATCTAGGCGCGTGACGACGCCAAGGCTGGGGCCTTGGCTAGGAGGGCAACGACGAGTGGCGCGGCTTTCTCCCCGCTCCCTTCGGGTTGCGACCAAAAAGGGCCATGCGCGGCGTTGCCAAGCCTCACTGGGGCACCACCCAGCTTCGTTTAGCGCCTAACGCCTGGCCCTTTTTGGTCGCAACGCATCTGGCAAAAATAGGGTGAACAGGCCCTGGTCCATCACGGCAACGCATCGCCCTCTATCGGCGGAACGTCGGGCACCAGATCCAGCGCGGCCTTGTATTTTTCAGAACTGGCGCGCTGGCCGCGCTGGGCGATGTAGTCCTCGGCAGCCAGGGCCGCCAGCTTTTCGGCCAGTGCGGTGGCAGCCAACTGGTTGACAGAGATGCCCTCCCGCTGGGCATAGAGCTTGGCGTTCTGGTGAATCGATTGCGGCAAGCGCAGACTGAGTGTGCTCATGGTGCGGCTCCATCCAATAGCTTCAAAAACTGGCCGGGCGTGACCACCTGGACTTCGAACCTGCCCGCAGCGGCAAAGTCCCGCAGGTTGTGCGTGACCAAATAGCCTGCCGATGCGTTGACCGCTGCCTCCAGCACCAGTTCATCGCTGGGGTCACGCAATTGGGGACGCCATAAAAAATGGACTGGCTGCTGGACCGCGACGGCACACACCATGTCCAGAACAGCGTTGATCGCGTCGACAGGCAAGGGCAACAGCCCGGGACGGTGCAAGACATCCTCGTACTCCATGGCCAATGGCACCGTCAGATGCAAGCGATATTGCCCTGTAGGCAAGCGCCGGAGCAATTCAAACGACGCGCCATTGCGTGAACGCAGCCCCGCCACCAACACGTTGGTGTCCAGAACAATCTGGGGAGGCGCTTTCATGGTATTGGCGATGATACCACATTGAGTTTTCGACCCTGCATCAACACGACCAATCTGCGGGCCCATGGGTCGTACCGGCGCGTCGCCGGGACGCGCCACGTGAGCCGCCGCCGCATGCCGCACTTCGAACCGGCCCCGGAAGTACCGGCCGACTTCGACCTCTTTCGCGACCACTTCGCCCGATACGCCCCCGAATCGGCGCCCGAGCGCATGGGCACCGTCTTGGAGGTCCTGCCCACCCTCGCTCACAGGCCGTGGATCGGGCGGCCTGTGCAATGCGGCAAACGCGCGTGGGCGCTCAGGCGCACGGAGCAAGCCCTCAATCGTCGTCTTTTTCCCGCTTGCGACGTTTGGAGTCCTTGCCCTCGCCCCGGCCCTTGCCAAAGTCGCCGCGGATATCGTGCTCATCCGCATTCCGGTGGCATTCCACGCAGTTGTTGAAGTCGCGGATGCCCTCCTCGATATGTTCGCGGCGGATCTTCTGCTCTGAATGCTCGTGGCAGCCGTAGCAGGTGTAGCGGCTGTAGTCATTGCGCACGTGGCAGGTCACGCACTGGACGTTGTGGTCGCGGTCGAGTTCGAAATACTTCCTGTGGTCAAAGGTGGCGGGGGTCCATTTGTCCTGGCTGTGGCATTGGCTGCATTGGCCCGTGACCTGCCGGTGCAGATCGTCCGTGGGGGCCTTGTGACAGGTCTGGCACTCGGCGCGCGCGGTCTTCTCCAGCAGGAGGTGGTTGAACCGGCCCGTGGTGCGGAAGCGCTTCACGCCGGCGTGGTCGCTGTGACAGGCCACGCAATCCGAGCTGACGAGCTTCTGGTGAAACGGCGTCTTCGTCAGCGGTTTGTCGATGGGCAAGCCCACGGTGGTGAGTTTGCCGATGTCTTGCGGCTTGTGGCAGGTGGTGCAGCGCTGTGATTCGGCCCCGGTGAACGCGGAGTGGCAGGCAAAACAGTCGGCTTCCAGCTTGGCATGACCGGGGATCAGCTTGCCGGGGCCCACCATCAGGTGGGGATAGACGAACGCCAGAATGGCCAGCACGGCCAGATTGACGGCCAGGATCCACTTCAGTGTGCGGCTCATGCCCAGCCCCAGAACAGGAAGATGCTGAGGATGTGGCCCAGCGCCAGGACCGCGAAGACGATGAAGATCGGGATGTGGACCTTGCGCCATTTGGCCATGGCGTCGAGCGTGACCGCGTCCCAGAACACCGCGCGCTCGATGTCTTCCTTGGACATGCCGCGCAGCTGATAGTGGTCACGCTGCCCCAGCACATGCTCGCGCGAGCGGCCCAGAAGCAGTTTGCCCACCATGCCGCTGATGACGTTGACGCCCATGGCCACCGTGGCCAGCCAGGGCAGGATGGCGTTGAAATGGATGCCGGCGTGCAGCAGCACCATCAGCGAGCCCAGCCAGGTGCCCACTTCGTGCATGCGCAGCCAGGACTTCACATTGCCCGAGGCGATCATCTTGCGCTTGCGCAGCGAATAGAACAGCGAGGCAATGATGAGCAAGGTGCCCGGAATGCCCAGGTAGCGCCCGATCCAGACCAGGTTGAACCGGTGCAGCAGAAAGTCGCCCACCAGGGTGGCGGCCCCCAGAAGCCCCACCAGCAGTGTGAAGGGGAGGATATGGCTGCGCCAGAGGTTGTGGGTCATCTAGGCCTCCAGAGTGACGCTGGTCTTGGGGGTGCAGGTGCAGAGCAGGCAGCTCCCCGGCTCGGGATCGAAGTCCGGCGGATGGCCGTAGGCCACTTCCCCCGACCGGATGGCCGTCTGGCAGCTGCCGCAACTGCCCGCCCGGCAGCCTGAATCCACCCGCACCCCGTGGGCCTCGGCCAAATCCAGCAGGCTCGCCACGCCCGGTTTCCAGGGCAGCTGCTTGCCCGATTTGGCAAAGGTGACAACGATGTCGCTGTGCTCTGCCACGCCCGGCTCCGGGGCGGCAGCGCCGGATGCCGGCTTGATCGATGCCGGACCAAAGGCCTCGTAATGGATGCGCCCGTCCGGCACGCCCCAGGCTTGCAGACCGGCGACGATGCTCTCCATCAGCGGGTTCGGGCCGCAGATGTAGAAGTGGTAGGGCCGCAGCAGCAGTTCGGCACGGAACAGCGCGACATCCACACGCCCGTGGTGGTGGAAGTCCTTGCCCGGCTGATCGCCCGGCAAGGGGTTGCTGAAGCACAGGCGCAGACGGAAGTTCGGGTGGGCCGCAGCCAGCGCTGCAAGGTGGGCGGCATGGATGACTTCGCTGCTGTTGCGCACGCCGTAGTACAGCCAGACTTCGCGGCCCGGCTGCTCCGCCAGGCACCAGTTCAGCATGGACAGCACCGGCGTGATGCCGATGCCACCCCCCACCAGAACGACCGGCGCGTCGCTGCGGTCCATGTAGAAATGCCCGCCCGGCGCACGCACCTGCAGTGTGCTGCCCACCTGCACATGGTCATGGAAGTGGTTGGACGAGCGCCCGGGCGGTACGCTGCTGCCCGCCGGCGCGGGCACGCGCTTGATGGAGACACGGTAATACTGAGGGTGCGGCGCATCTGACAGGGAGTAGCAGCGCACCACCTGGGCGGTGGTGCCGTCCGGCGTGGAAACGTCGAGGCGAAACGTCAGGAACTGGCCCGGCAGGAATGCAGGAAGGGGCGCTTTGTCTTCCGGCACCAGATAGAACGAGGCAATGGACTGGGCGCCATCCTCCATTTCCTTGCGATCGACCCGGAAGGCCCGGAACCCGCTCCACGCCGCCACGGCGGCCGGCTCGGACGCCGCAGGCTGCAGGGTTGCCGGAGAATGCATTGCCGCCCCGTCACCCGGCCGCAGGCCTGCGCGCAGGGCCTGGTACTCGCCCCAATGCTGCCAGAAACCGATGCCGAGCCACAGCACGACCTGCAGCAATATCCCTGCGGCAATCCACAGCACGAGGGAGAGGGAGGTCATTTCGGGTGGATTGGGCACGATGTTCAGTCTTCTGCGGCCCGCTTGAGCAAGCGTTCATCGCCGTCGATGCACCACCCTACGCGCGAAGAAAGGGTAGCCCATTGATGTGAATCAAACACCGGCACAGCCATGGGCTGGCCGGCCCGTCAACCCGCGCCCTTGCGCAGGCCCGCCCTCACCCCTGCCGGAACTGCTTGCGCAAAAACGGCTTGTGCCGCGCGATGTGCGCCATCTGCGCGGGGGCGATGCTGCCGCCCAGGGTCTCGTCCTCGGTGTTGAGCACCGCGTTGGCATGCCCCATGGCACGGCTCACCACCTCGGCTTCGCTCACGCCCTGCTGTGCGGCCAGATCCACGGCCACGCGGCGCATGGCGCGTTGCGACAGCACCCACATGGCGCCGAAGGCGTCCCATGCGGCAGCGGCCTCCAGAGCTTTGTCGCGGTCGGCCAGGATCTCGTTCAGGGGCTTGGCCAGCAATTCCTGCAGGCCTTCGAGCTGCTCCTGCAGCGCCTCGGCGCGCTGCTGCAACTGCGCGGCGGCGGCCTCAGTGGCGCTGGGGGCGGACGGAGCCGGAATGGGCAGGCTGCCGTCGGGGTTGGGCTGGACGATGGTGATGGCGGGGGGCGTGGACATGGGCAGACTCCGGGCGCGAACAGTGCCTTGAAGGGGCGTGAATAGTAACTACACTGCCCGCATGCAAATCTACATGGTGGGGGGCGCCGTGCGCGACCGGCTGCTGGGCCGCCCCGTGAACGACCACGACTGGGTGGTGGTGGGCGCAACGCCCGAGCAGATGATCGAGCTGGGTTACCTGCCCGTGGGGCGCGACTTTCCGGTCTTTTTGCACCCCCAGACGCGCGAGGAATACGCCTTGGCGCGCACCGAGCGCAAGAGCGGGCGCGGTTACCGGGGCTTTGTGGTGCAGACCTCGCCCGATGTGACGCTGGAGGAAGACCTCTCGCGGCGCGACCTTACTATCAATGCAATAGCTAGCAGCGCAGACGGGGTGGACGCTGAAGCCATTTTTGACCCCTATTTTGGTGCACGCGACCTGCAGGACAAGGTGCTGCGCCACGTCACCGACGCCTTCCACGACGACCCGGTGCGCATCCTGCGCGTGGCGCGCTTTGCGGCGCGCTTCACCGATTTTTCCGTGGCACCCGAAACGATGGCGCTGATGCGCTCCATGGTGGCACACGGCGAGGCCGACCACCTGGTGGCCGAGCGCGTGTGGCAGGAGCTGGCGCGCGGGCTGATGGAAGAACAGCCCTCGCGCATGTTCGAGGTGCTGCGCCAGTGCGGTGCGCTCAAGGTGGTGCTGCCCGAGGTGGATCGCCTCTGGGGCGTGCCCCAGCGCGCCGACTACCACCCCGAAATCGATACCGGTGTGCACCTGATGATGGTGCTGGACATGGCCGCGCGCCTGCAGGCGCCGCTGGGCGTGCGCTTTGCCTGCCTCACGCACGACCTGGGCAAGGGCACGACGCCCCAGGACGTGCTGCCGCGCCACATCGGCCACGAGCAGCGAAGCAGCAAGCTGCTCAAGGGCTTGTGCGAGCGCCTGCGCGTGCCCACGGACTGCCGCGAACTGGCCGATGTGGTGGCGCGCGAGCACGGCAACATCCACCGCAGCGGCGACCTGGGCGCCGCTGCGCTGGTGCGGCTGCTGGAGCGCTGCGATGCCATCCGCAAGCCGGCGCGGCTCGACGAGATCCTGCTTGCCTGCGAGTGCGACGCGCGCGGGCGCCTGCATTTCGAGGAATCACCCTATCCGCAGCGCGCACGGATCAATGCCGCGCTCGCCGCAGTGCAATCGGTTGCTACCAGTGTGATAGCTGCTCACGCAGCATCCAAGGGCGTTACAGGCCAAAAAGTGGGGGAATTGATCCACGCCGCGCGCGTGGAGGCCGTGGCCGCCTGGCTGGCCCAGCCCACGCCGTAACGCCAGCCCCGCTCACCAGCGCAACACGCGCGGCCCCAGCCACGCCCCCGCCAACGTCGGCAAGGCCATGCCCGCCAGGTACCACACGGCCAGGAAGGGCGTGGCCATTTCCGGGCAGTGCAGCGCATAGGCCAGCGCGCCCAGTGCACCCGCCAGCAGCCCGGCCCCGGCGCCCGCCCAGGCCAGGCGCGTGGGCGCCGCGCCGCGCAGCGCCCAGAGGCAGGCCACGAAAGCGGGCAGCGACAACGCCGCGATGTTGAAGGCACAGGTGCGCCAGGTGCTGCCCAGCACCAGTCCCAGGCGCTCGGCAGGCCCGGCCTGCCCCAGCGCCACGGCGGCCAGGCCCCACAGCACCAGCGGCGGCAGCGCCAGCAGCAGCAGGCTGTACCCCAGGCCCATGCCGGGGCGCGCCAGGCGGCGCAGCACGGCCACGCAGCCGACGGCCAGCAGGGCGGCAAATAGCAGCTTGCCCCAGAACATGGACAGCCCCATGTCTTGCACCAGCCCGGGTCGCACGCCAAACAGCACCAGCATCAACACCAGGCCGCCGGCCAGCCCGGCCAGCGTCGCCATGGCAAAACGCTGCTCGATAGCGTGCGGCGCCACCGGCTCTGCGTCCTGCGCCAGCAGGCCAATCAGTTCATCCGTTTTCATGTCGTTCCCCTGATCCGGGCCGCCAGGGCCTTGAGGCCCCGGTGCACGCCGATTTTGACTGCCGACTCCGACAGCCCCGTGATACGCGCCGTTTCCACCACCGACAGCCCTTCGAGCTTGACGTGCACGATGGGCAGGCGCTGGCGGTCGGGCAGCGTCTGCAGCAACTGGCCCAGGTCGCGCCGGGCCTCGGCCGCTTCGCTGTCGCTGCTGGAAAACAGCTCGGTGGCATCGTCCAGCGGCACATCGAGCGCGCCCTTGACCGCATGCGCGCGCAGCCAGTCGATGAACTTGTAGCGCGCAATGGCATGCGCCCAGGCCGTCACCGGCAGGTCGTGCCGGTAGGTGTGGCGCTGGTTGTGCACGGCCAACAGGGTTTCCTGCACCAGGTCCTCCACTTCATCGGGCCGCTGGGCCAGGCGGCGGCGCAAAAAGGCCCGCAAATGCGCGCTCAACTCCTTCAGAAAGCGCTGGTAGGCGTCGGTATCGCCCTCCAGGCCCTGCAGCAGCAGCGGGCGCAACCGCTGTTCAGTCTCCATGGCGTCTCCCGTGGGTTATTCGGGGCTGGGGTGCTGCGGGTTACAGCGGGGGTGAAAAAAATACTTCTGCATTTTTTTCATGCAGCGTAACCGCTGCAGCGTTGCCTGCGAATTACAGCGCAGACCGGCCGGAAACACACCTCCGGCAATGGTCTGGATCTTTTGTTCGCAACCCAAGGAGAAACCACCATGTCCCCACGCACCCTGACCCTCGGCGCCCTGGCCTTTGCCGCCCTCACTTCTGGCGCTGCCATGGCCCAATCCGACACCACGAAATCCGGCGACATGGCCAAACCCGCCATGGAGAAGTGCTACGGCGTTTCCATGGCCGGCAAGAACGACTGCGCCGCCGGCCCTGGCACCACCTGCGCGGGCACCGCCAAGGTGGATTACCAGGGCAACGCCTGGAAGTATGTGCCCGCAGGCACCTGCACCAGCATCCAGACGCCCAAGGGCATGGGCTCCCTCAGCGTCATCAAGGCCTGATCCCCGATAGGAACGCACCATGCCCCACCTTCTCACCGCAGGCCTGGGCCTCAAGCCCCAGCACTATGACGAGGCCCTGCACTGCACCGCCAGCGGCCTGTGGTGGGAGGTGCACCCCGAGAATTACCTGTCGGGCGGTGGCCCGCGCCTGGCCTGGCTTGAAGCCATCCGGGCGCAGCACCCGGTGTCGCTGCACGGCGTCTCGCTCTCGCTCGCGGCCGATGCGCCGCCCGATGCGGGCCACCTGCACCGCCTGGCGCAACTGGCGCGGCGCATCGAGCCCGCGCTGGTGTCCGAGCACCTGGCCTGGTCGGCCTGGCGCGGGCGCTACCACCCGGACCTGCTGCCTTTTCCTCGCACGCAAGAGGCGCTGGCACGCATTGCAGCCAACATCAGCACCACGCAGGACGCCCTGGGCCGCACCATCGCCATCGAGAACCCCACGCACTACCTGCACATCGACGGGCACGACTGGAGCGAGACCGATTTTCTGGCCGAGCTGGTGCGTCGCACCGGCTGCGGCCTGCTGCTGGACGTGAACAACGTGTACCTCAGCGCGCACAACCTGGGCGCTTGCGCCAGCGACTACCTCGACGCCTTTCCGGTGCACGCCATCACCGAGATCCACCTCGCGGGCCACCATGCCGACCCGCGCTTGGGCGACGTGCTGCTCATCGACAGCCACGACGCGCCCGTGGCCGAGCCCGTGTGGGCACTGTACGAGCGCCTGATCGCGCGCACCGGCCCTCGGCCCACGCTGATTGAGCGCGACGACGCGATCCCGCCCCTGCCCGAGCTGCTGGCCGAGCGCGAGCGCGCGCACCGCATGCTCGCGAACCTGGAGGCCCTGCCATGCACCTGAGCGATTTCCAGGACGGCCTGGCCAGCGCCCTGCTGCCCCCACCCGGCGCCAGCGCGCCGCCGCCCGCCTGGCTGGATGCGCTGCTCGCCCAGCCCGGCTTTGCCGTGTACCGCAACACCGTGGCCAAGGGCTGCATCGACGCGCTGCAGGCCAACTACCCCGCCGTGCACACCCTGGTGGGCAGCGACTGGCTGCGCGCCGCGGCGCATGCCTTCGTGCACCAGCATCCGCCGACGGACGGGCGGCTCATGGGCTATGGCGCGGGCTTTGCCGACTTCCTGGAAGGCTTTGGCCCCGCCGCCGACCTGCCCTACCTGGGCGCGGTGGCACGGCTGGACCGCTGCTGGACCGAGGCCCACCTGGCGGCCGACGCAGCCACACTGCAGGCCGCATGGCTGGCCCAGCAGCCGCCCGAGACCCTGGCGCTGCTGCGCCTGCAACCCCACCCGGCCGCGCGCTGGCAGTGGTGCGAAGACCACCCGGCTTACAGCCTGTGGCAGCGCCAGCGCGACGGCCTGGCGTGGGATGCGAACCTGCCCTGGCAGGGCGAAGGCGCGCTGCTGACCCGCCCGCACGATGCCGTGCAATGGGCGCCGCTGCCGCACGCAGGCTGCGCGCTGCTGGACGCCTGCGCTGCGGGTGCCTCGTTCGAGGATGCCGCCACCCAGGCCCTGCAAGCCGACCCAGCGGCCGACCTGTCCCAGCTCGTCGCGCTGCTACTGCACACCGGCGCTTTGCGCACCCCCGAAACCCCGTTGAACTAGGAGAGAACCCCATGTACACCACCCATGCATCCACCGGCACCGCCCTTGCGCCCCACTCCGGCTCGCGGGGGCTGTGGAACGGCCTGGCCGAGCGGCTGGAGCAGCTCACGCCGCACGGCCTGATCGCGCTGGCTGCGCGCCTGGCGCTGGCGGGCATTTTCTGGATGTCGGGCCGCACCAAGGTCGAAGGCGTATTCACGATCACCGACACCACCTACCTGCTGTTCCGCGAGGAATACAAGTTGCCGCTCATCCCCCCGGAATGGGCGGCGCAGATGGCCACCGTGGCCGAGCATCTGTTCCCGGTGCTGCTGGTGCTGGGACTCTGCACACGCCTGTCGGCCCTGGCGCTGCTGGGCATGACGCTGGTGATTCAGTTGTTTGTGTACCCCGATGCCTGGCCCACGCACCTGTCGTGGGCGGCGCTGATGCTTTACCTTGCCGGGCGCGGCGCTGGCAGCCTGTCGCTGGACCGCTGGCTGGGACTGCGCTGAAACTCGCACATCACAGCACCGAACGCACCCAGCGCTCGATGTCCGCCGCGCCCAAGGCCCCCGAGATGCGCGCCACCTCGCGCCCGCCCTGGAACAGCACCATGGTGGGAATGCTGCGGATGTTGTAGGGCGCCGCCAGCTGCGGGTGCGCCTCGGTGTCGAGCTTGGCCAGCCGTACCCGGGGCTCCAGCGTGCGCGCGGCCTGGGCAAAGGCCGGCGCCATCTGGCGGCACGGCCCGCACCAGGGCGCCCAGAAATCGACCAGCACCGGGATATGGCTGCGCTGCACATGCTTGCCAAAGCTGGTGGCGTCGAGCGCCAGCGGTGCGCCCGTGAACAGCGGCTGGTGGCAACTGCCGCAGTCAGGCTGGCTGCCCAGTTGCGCCGCCTGGACGCGGTTGGTGGTGTGGCAGTGGGGGCAGACGATGTGCAGGGATTCGGTCATGCGGGCTCCAAGGGACTGCACCCCACATCGGGCCGTGCGGTGTGCAATTCAAGGGCGCGGGGTCAGATCCACTTCACGGCCAGACTCAACACCAGGCTCAGCAGCACCGTGCTGGCCAGCGGGATGTACCAATCGCGCCCGAAGAGGCGGAACCGGAAATCCCCCGGCAACTTGCCCAACCCCAGGCGCTGCAGCCAGGGCGTGAGCCCGTTGATGAGCACCAGCGCCAGGAAGACGACGATGAGCCAGCGAATCATCGCAGTGACCCTACCGCGTGGCACGCCACCCACAGCGCTGGACACCGGCGCGGCTCAGCCAGTGGCCACCGCGCAAGGGCCGCCCCGCAGCGCTGGTGGCGTCCCTCTTCCCGCATCGCGCAGCGAGGCGAGAGAAGGGGGAAGGCGCGTAGCGCCTCAGGGGGATGCCTCATAACCTGTGCGTGCGGTCGCCATTCGCAAAGCCCACCGGCTCCCACGGCTCGCCCTTGCACAGTGCCAGCACCTTGAACAGCTCGCCCATTTCGTGTTCCATGATCAATTTGGCCGCTATCGCCCGCTGGGAAAGCGCCTGATGCTCCATTTTTGGGAGCAAACCACAGTTGATGAGAAAGTGTGCCTGCGTGGTGTAGCCCAGCACGTTCCAGCCCTGGCCCTCGGGCAGGGGCTGGTCCTGCGCGGCCAGCGCCATGGCGGTGAAGTTGACGTGGGCGGTAATGTCCTTGAGGCCCACATCCTGCAGCGGATCGTCGTCGGAGCGGTGCGCGCGGTGGCACATCACCGTGCCCATGTGGCGCTGCGGGTGGTAGTACTCACTCTCGCCAAAACCATAGTCCAGTAGAAGCACTGCGCCGCGCACCAGCCGGTCGCCCAGGGTGTGGATGAAGGCCTCGGCCTGCGGGTGGATCTCGGTCAGGTAGTCCTGCGGGCCCTCGATTTCGACGGGCGGGCGCAGGTCGGTAGGCCGGTCTTCCCAGGCAAAGCTGCCGTTCTGCACCACCACGCCGCGCTCGTGCCACACGCCGCCCTGCGCGCCGCCGTGGCGCGCGAGCAGCTTCACGGGCATGGCGTCGAGCACCTCGTTGCCCACCACCACGCCCTCCATGCGCTCGGGCAGCGCATCGACCCAGCGCACTTTGCCTTCGTGCGCCGTCAGCAGCGCCTGCTGGCGCGCGCGCAGGCTGCCCGAAAGATCGACGATGGTGTAGCGCTGCACGGCGTCGCCCAGCGCATCGAGCAGCTGCAGCGCCAGCGCGCCCGAGCCGGCGCCGAACTCCCAGACCTCGCAGGTAGCGGTGCGCTGCAGTGCCTCGGCCACCTGCACGGCCAGCGTCTGGCCGAACAGCAGCGTCATCTCGGGGGCGGTCACAAAGTCGCTGCCCGAGTCGGGCAGCGTGCCAAACTTGGGCAGATCGCCCGCGTAGTAGCCCAGGCCGGGGGTGTAGAGCGCCAGCTCCATGAAACGGTCGAAACCGATCCAGCCGCCATGGGCTGCAATGGCCTGCGCGATGTGGGTCTGCAGGGCGGTCGTTAAACTTGTGGGTTCTGTCGTCACGGCCTGCATTGTCCCCGAATGTCCACCGCTCCCCGTCCGCGTACCGTCCTGGTCACCGGCGCCGCCCGGCGCCTGGGCCGCAGCATTGCGCTGGAGCTGGCCGCTGGCGGCTGGCAGGTGGCCGTGCACTACCGGCAGTCCGAGCAGGATGCTATCGATACCGTAGCTGCTTGCGCAGAACTGTCGGGCGCCAGCGCCCATTTTGATGCGGATTTTCAGAACGAGGCCTGCGTGCGCGCCCTGCTGCCGCGCGTGGTGGCGCACTTTGGCAGCGTGGATGCCGTGGTCAACAGCGCGTCGCTGTTCGAGCACGACGACGCCGCCAGTTTCGGCTTTGCCACGCTGGAGCAGCACCTGCGCAGCAACACCGGCGCGCCCATCGTGCTGGCCCAGGCCCTGCACGCGCATCTGCTGGAGCGTGCCGCCAAGGGCGAGATGGATGCGCAGGGCGCCGTGGTCAATCTGCTGGACCAGAAGCTCTGGAACCAGAACCCCGATTTTCTGAGCTACACCCTGTCCAAGGCCGCCCTGGAGGCTGCCGGCACCATGCTGGCCCTGGCCCTGGCGCCGCGCGTGCGCGTGGTGGGCGTGGCGCCGGGACTCACGCTCACCAGCCACCTGCTGAGCGAGGAGCAGTTCCGTCAGCGGCACACGCTCAGCCCGCTGGGGCGCTCGTCCACGGCCGAAGATGTCGCCAGCGCGGTCCGTTTCGCGCTGGAAAACCGCTCCCTCACCGGCACCACGCTGCTGGTCGATGGGGGCCAGCATCTGATGAAGTTCGACCGCGACTTCTCCCTGATGTAACCACCCCGCCGCCCCATGAACCACACCACCGGCCTGCAGACCCTGACCCTGACCGGGCTGCGCTTCAATGCCAACCTGGGCATCCTCGCGCACGAGAAGAACGCGCCCCAGCCCATCCAGGTCGATGCCGAGCTGAGCCTGGGCGCGCAGCCGCTGGCGCCGCACGACGACGATATCGAGCATGTGCTCGACTACCGCAAGGTGCGCCAGATCATCATCGACGAATGCACGGCCGAGCATGTGAACCTGCTAGAGAGCCTGATCGGCAAGCTCGCGCACCGGCTCATGCTGCTGCCCGGCGTGCGCGGCGTGCGCGTGAAAATCGCCAAACTGGAAATCTTCGACGACTGTGAAGTCGCCATCCGCATGGAAACCGGGCAGTGGTAAAGCCGCTGCAAGACACTATGACCCCCTGGACCGACGAACCCGAAACCGCCGCCCCCGCCACGCCGCAGGGCCGCCCCGACTTCAAGATCGAGCGCGAGGCGCACAAGCTCGAAAAACGCCTGTGCCGCGAGGTCGGCAAGGCCATCGTGCAGTACAACATGATCGAAGAGGGCGACAAGGTCATGGTCTGCATGTCGGGCGGCAAGGACAGCTACGCCCTGCTCGACATCCTGCTCAAGCTGCAAAAGCGCGCGCCCATCCACTTCGACCTGGTGGCCGTGAACCTCGACCAGAAGCAGCCGGGCTTTCCCGAGCATGTGCTGCCCGACTACCTGCGCGCGCAGGGCATCCCGTTCCATATCGAGAACGAGGACACCTACAGCATCGTCAAGCGCCTCATCCCCGAGGGCAAGACCACCTGCAGCCTGTGCTCGCGCCTGCGCCGGGGCATCCTCTACCGCGTGGCGGACGAGCTGGGCGCCACCAAGATCGCCCTGGGCCACCACCGCGACGACATCCTGCAGACGCTGCTGCTCAACATGTTCTTCGGCGGCAAGCTCAAGAGCATGCCGCCTAAGCTCGTGAGCGACGACGGCCGCCATGTGGTCATCCGCCCGCTGGCCTTCGTGTCCGAAAAGGACACGACGCGCTGGGCGGCGCAGCGCAACTTCCCCATCATCCCGTGCAACCTCTGCGGCAGCCAGGAGAACCTGCAGCGCAAGCAGGTGGGCGAGATGCTGCGCGAGTGGGAAAAGAAGTACCCCGGCCGCGTGGAGAACATGTTCAACGCCCTGCAGAACGTGGTGCCCAGCCATCTGCTCGACGGCCAGCTTTACGACTTCAAGGGCGCCCAGGCCACAGGCATCGCCAGCGAAGACGGCGACAAGGCCTTCGACCAGGAAGAATTCCCTGCGCCGCCCCAGCTTCCGGGCATGCAGGTCGTGCATATTGGGTGACACCCCCCTGTGTCGCTGCGCTCCTTCCCCCCGCTCTCGCCTCGCTGCGCGATGCGGGCAGGGGGACGCCACCAGCGCTGCGGCGCGGCCCTTGCGCGGCGGCCGCCGGCCTGGGCCGCGCCAGTACCATGCCTCGCGTGTAGTACGACGCGCCACGGGAAACCGGTACGACAATGGCGGTGTCTTTCCCCATTCTTTTCCAGGAGGCAAGAACCATGACCCCGCTCTGGCTCCGCCGCTCTTTCCTCTGCGCCAGCGCCGTCGCCGTCGCGCTGCTGTCGGGCTGCGCCTCGGTGCGCGTGGTCGACAGCCAGGTGCAGAGCTGGTCCACGCTCACGGCCCTGCCCGCGCCGCCGACCTACCGGCTCGAAAAGCTCCCCTCGCAACAGGCATCCGACAAGGCCTTCGCACCCATCGAGGCGCTGGCGCACCAGGCCCTGCAGCGCGCGGGCCTGCGCCGCGACGATGCCGGCGCGCGCCTCGTCGCGCAGGTGGAGGTGCGCTCCAGCGCCGCCCTGCCCGACTGGCCGCACTACCCGCCGATGTGGGGCTGGGGCGTTGGCTGGAACGGGCGACCCGGCCTGCGCGCAGGCATGATGCTGCGCGAAATGCCGCCCACCCTGCACCGGCGCGAGGCCAGCCTGCTGCTGCGCGACGCGGCCACGCAGCAGGTGGTCTATGAAACCTCGGCCCTGCACGAAGACGTGTGGACCGACGACCCGGCCATTTTTGGCGTGCTGTTCGACGCCGCGCTCAGCGGCTTCCCGCAGCCACCGGCCGGCCCGCGCCAGGTCCATATCCCCATGCAGCGCTGACCCCATGCAAGCCACCCGCATCATCGCCATCCGCCATGGCGAAACCGCCTGGAACGTGGACACACGCATCCAGGGCCACCTCGACATCCCGCTCAACGACACCGGCCTGTGGCAGGCGCGCCAGCTGGCGCGCGCCCTGGCGGGCGAGCCGCTCAGCGCCATCTACGCCAGCGACCTGCAGCGCGCCCACACCACAGCGCGCGCCATTGCCGAGACCACGGGCGCGCCGCTGGTGCCCGAACCCGCCCTGCGCGAGCGCAGCTTTGGCGAGCTGGAGGGCCGCACCTTCGCCGAGATCGAGGCCGAGCTGCCCGAGCAGGCGCGCCGCTGGCGCCAGCGCGACCCGCATTTCGCGCCCGAGGGCGGCGAGACGCTGGTGCAGCTGCGCGAGCGCATCGCCGCCACCACGCACCGCCTGGCTGCCCAGCACACCGGCGGCCTGGTGGTGCTGGTGGCCCACGGCGGCGTGCTCGACGTGCTCTACCGACTGGCCACGGGCCAGGAACTGCAGGCGCCGCGCACCTGGCAACTGACGAACGCCGCCATCAACCGCCTGCTCTGGACGCCCGAGGGCCTGACCCTGGTCGGCTGGGCCGACACCCAGCACCTCGACACGGCCACGCGCGATGAAACCACTGCCTGAGTATTTACAAGGGTGCGTCGGCCAGCGCACCAGCGCGATCGACACGCCCGCGCTGGTGGTGGACCTCGACGCCATGGAGCGCAACATCGCGCGCATGGCCGAGTTTGCGCGCAAGCACCAGGTGCTGTGGCGCCCGCACGCCAAGCTGCACAAAAGCGCCGAGATCGCGCTGATGCTGCAGCGCGCCGGCGCCGTGGGCGCCTGCGTGCAGAAGACAGCCGAGGCCGAGGCGCTGGCCGCTGGCGGCGTGCGCGATATCACCATCACCAACCAGGTCATCGCGCACCCCAAGCTACTGCGCGTGGCGCGACTGGCCGCCGCGCTGCAGGCCCAGGGCGGTCGCCTGGCGCTGGCCGTGGACAGCGCCGAGGGCATCCAGCGGCTGGCCGAGGCCATGGCCCAGGCGGCGCCGCAGGCACGCATCGACGTGCTGGTCGAGATCGACGTCGGCCAGGGCCGCTGCGGCGTGCCGCCGGGCGAACCGGCCCTGGCGCTAGCCCAGGCCGTGGCGCGGCTCACGCAGCTGCGCTTCGCCGGCCTGCACGCCTACCATGGCCGTGCCCAGCACCTGCGCGGCGCGGCCGAGCGGCGCGAGGCTATTGGCGCCGCCGTGCAGGCCGCGCGCCACACGCGCGACCTCATCGCCGCCGCCGGGCTGCCGGTGCCGCTGGTCACCGGCTCGGGCACGGGCACGCTGGTGCACGAGGCCGCCAGCGGCGTCTATGGCGAGCTGCAGGCGGGCTCCTTCCTGTTCATGGACGCCGACTACGCGCAGAACGAGCGCGAACCCGCGCAGCCCACGTTCGAGCACGCGCTCTACGTCAAGACCCAGGTCCTCTCGGTGCAGGGCGACCGCGCCGTGTGCGACGCCGGCCACAAGAGCCACGCCATCGACTCCGGCCTGCCGCGCGTGGCGCTGCTGCCGCCCGAGCGCGCGCTGCGCTACGCCAACGGCGGGGACGAGCACGGCATCCTCACGGCGCAGGGCGCACAGGCCCGGCTGCCGGCCATCGGCCGCATGCTCTGGCTGATCCCCGGCCACTGCGACCCCACAGTGAACCTGCACGATGCCCTGATCGGCGTGCGCGGCGGGCTGGAGACCGGGGTGGTGGAGCGCGTCATCCGGGTTGATGCCAGAGGCGCGCTGAGCTGATCGGCGCCAGAATCGGTGGCTTCGCGCGGCCTGGCCGCGCCCTGCCCTGTTCTGGAATGCCCTGCCCATGCACGCCCTGCCGACGCCCCCTCACCCGATCCTGCGCCCTTTCGCCGCCGTGCTGGCGGTGCTGCTGCTCGCCGCGCTGACCGCGCTCATCGTGCAGCCCCCCGCCGCCCTGCCGCTGTGGGTGGCCGCCTGGCTCACCGCCGCCTGGGCCCTGTGGGCGCTGCTGCGCGGGCGCATCGGCATGCTGCTGGCGCTGGTGGTGCAGTGCGGTGCGCTGGCCACGGTCACCAGTGCCACGGGGCTGCTGCAGTGGCACTGGCTGTTCAAGCCTTTGACCATGGTGATTGCTATTGTTTTAGTAGCTTACAGCGCTCGCCAATCAAGCGCCGGAGGCCGATTGGATCCAAAACCCTGGTGGTTGCTCGGCGCGGCGCTGGTGGGCTCGCTCGCGGGCGACGCCTTCCTCATGGTCGAGGGCTTCTTCATCCCCGGGCTGGTGAGCTTTCTGCTGGCCCACATCGCCTACATCGTGCTGTTCCGCCAGGGCGTGGCTTGGCTGCCCCGGCCTGGCGCCTTGGCCGCCACGCTGGGCGTGGGCGGCGCCATGTATGCGTATCTGTGGCAAGGCGGACTGCCCACCGAACTGCGCATTCCGGTGGCGGTGTATGTCACCGCGATCGCGCTCATGGCGGCGCAGGCCCTGGGCCGCGCCAGCGTGCTGGGCGACCGCGCGGCGCGCCAGGTGGCGCTGGGGGCCTGCTTCTTCATGCTCAGCGATTCGCTGCTGGCCACCAACCGCTTCGTGCAGCCGCTGCCGCTGGCGCAGGTGGGCGTGCTGGCCACCTACTATGCGGCGCAGGCCTTCATCGTGCACGGCATGGTGGTGGGCCTACGCCAGCGCTGATCATTCGGCGTCGGGCTGGCGCGCCGGGTGCGCAGCCTGGAAGGGTGCAAGACCCTCGCAGTGCTCCGCGATGCGCCGCACCGTGGGGTACGGCGCCAGGTCCAGGCCGAAGCGCCGCGCGTTGAACACCTGGGGCACCAGGCAGCAGTCGGCCAGGGTGGGCGTGTCGCCATGGCAGCACAGGCCGGTCTGCGCGTCGCGCGCCAGCTGCGCCTCGATGGCTTCCAGGCCCAGCGCCATCCAGTGGTGTATCCAGGCGGTGCGCTGCGCGTCGGTGGCCTGCAAGGTGCCAGTGAGGTAGTTGAGCACGCGCAGGTTGTTCAGCGGGTGGATGTCGCAGGCCACGCCGAGCGCCAGCGCGCGCACGCGGGCGCGGCCCACGGCGTCGGGCGGCAGCAGCGCGGGCGCGGGGTGCGTCTCTTCCAGGTATTCGAGAAGGGCGAGCGACTGCGTGAGCGTGGCGCCCCCGTCCTGCAGCGTGGGCACGAGCGCGGCCGGGTTCACGGCGCGGTAGGCGGCCTGGAGCTGCTCGCCGCCGCCGCGCAGCAGGTGCACGGGCACGCTGTCATACGCCAGCCCCTTGAGCGCGAGCGCGATGCGCACGCGGTAGGCGGCCGAGCTGCGGAAGTAGGTGTAGAGCCGCAGCATGGTCACTCGGGCGCTGGCACGCGGCGCACGGTCTGGTCGATGGCGCCGAAGATGCTCTGGCCGGTGGCGTCGAACATCTCGATGCGCACGCGGTCGCCAAAGCGCAAGAAGGGCGTGACGGGCGCGCCGCCCTCGATGGTCTCGACCATGCGCAGCTCGGCCAGGCAGGCGTAGCCCACGCCGCCGTGCGCGATGCGGGAGCCATGCAGGCTGCCGTGCTTGTTCGACACCGTGCCCGAGCCGACGATGGAGCCCGCCGCCATGGCGCGCGTTTGGGTCACATGCGCCACGAGCTGGGCGAAGCTGAAGGCCATGTCCTGGCCCGCATCGGGGCAGCCGAAGGGCTGGCCATTGAGCTGCACGTTCAGGGGACGGTGCAGCTTGCTGCCTTGCCAGGCATCGCCCAGCTCGTCGGGCGTCACGGCCACGGGCGCGAAGCTGCTCGCGGGCTTGGACTGGAAGAAGCCGAAGCCCTTGGCCAGCTCGGCGGGAATGAGGTTGCGCAGGCTCACGTCGTTGACCAGCATCACCAGGCGGATGGCCTGCGCGCACTGCGCCTCGCCCGCGCCCAGCGGCAGGTCGCCCGTAACCACGGCCACCTCGGCCTCGAAGTCGATGCCCCAGTCCTCGGTGAGCGCGTCGATGGGGGCCAGCGGCGGCACAAAGCTGTCCGAGCCACCCTGGTACATCAGCGGGTCGGTCCAGAAGGACTGAGGCATTTCGCTACCGCGCGCCTTGCGCACCAGCTCCACGTGGTTGAGGTAGGCCGAGCCGTCGGCCCACTGGTAGGCGCGCGGCAGCGGCGAATGGCATTGCGCCGGATCGAAAGGCTGGGCGCCGGGCGCCTGGCCCGCATTGAGCGCATCGGACACCTGCTGGAGCTGGGGCGCGCGGCGCTCCCAGTCGTCCAGCGCGGCCTGCAGCGTGCGCGCGATGGCGGGGACGGGCTGGCAGCGGGTGAGGTCTCGGCTGACGACGACCAGCGCGCCGTCGCGGCCGCCTTGCTGGAGGGTGGCAAGTTTCATGGGGAGGCTCCGGAATCAGGTCTGGCGGTGGCTGCCGTCGTGCATCCACGCGGCGTGCTTGGGCGCTTTCTTGGTGCGCGCCCATTCGTTGAGCATGTCCCACTTCACGTCGTCGAGCTTTTGCAGCATCTCGGGCGTGCCGGTGTTCACGGCCAGTTCCAACCGGTGGCCGCTCGGGTCGAAGAAGTAGATCGACTGGAACAGGGTGTGGTCGGTCGGGCCGATGACCTCGATGCCGTCCGCCTGCAGGCGCGCCTTGGCGGCGAGCAGTTCGTCCATCGAATCCACCTGCAGCGCCAGGTGCTGCGTCCAGACGGGCGTGTTGCGGTCGCGGTCCATGGGCGGCTGCCCCGGCAGCTCGAAGAAGGCGAGCACATTACCCTGACCCGCGTCCAGGAAGATGTGCATGTACGGGTCGGGCTCGCCGGTGGAGGGCACGCTGTCTTCGGCGATGGCGAGCACGAAACCCATGTTGAGGTACTTGCCGTACCACTCGACGGTCTGCTTGGCATCCTTGCAGCGGTAGGCCACGTGGTGAATTTTCTGAATCTGCATGGCGGTGTCTCCTGTGCCGTTCGTGGCACCTTGGATGGCATTACACGGCCTTTCAATTTATCATTCAAACGGTATTTTTTTATTCATTTATCAATTTTTCATATGAATGTGACCCTGCGGCAGTTGCGCGCCCTGGTGGCGCTGGTGCGCACAGGCAGCTTCACCCAGGCCGCCGCCTCGCTGCATGTGACGCAATCGGCACTGAGCGGGCAGATCAAGGAACTGGAACAGACCCTGGGCGTGCGCCTGGTCGAGCGCAGCACGCGGCGCATCGGCCTGACCGAGGCGGGGCGCGGCTTCTACCCGCTGGTGGACAAGATCCTGCAGGACCTCGAAGGCGTGCTGCACGGCATTGATGACCTCAAGGCGCTCAGGAAGGGCGTGGTGCGAATCGCCGCGCCTCAGCTGATGGCCTGCACGCTGCTGCCCGAGGTGATTGCGACTTTCCACCAGACACACCCCGAGGTGCATATCCGCCTGGCCGATTGCGAAGTGGACAGTGTGCTGGCGCGCGTGGCCAGCGGCGAGGTGGATTTCGGCGTGGGGCCCGAGCGCCCCACGGGCTTCGACATCACGGCACAACCGCTGTTCGAGCTGCCGTTCATGATCGTCTTTCCACCGGACCATGCGCTGGAGCGGCTCGCGACCATCGGCTGGAGCGATGTGGTGGGGCACCCGTTCATTGCGCTGCAGGGCCAGTTCACCGAGCTGCTGGAACACGACCTGCACGGCGCACTGCGCGACCTGACGCTGCGCCCGAGCCACGAGGTCACCTTCATGACCACAGCGCTGAGCCTGGTGCGGGCGGGTCAGGGCATCACGGCGTGCCTGCCCTATGCGGACTCGCTGGTCAGGCTCTACCAGTTGAAGATGCGCCCACTGCAAACCCCCGAACTGCGGCGCACGTTCCAGGTCTACCAGCGCGCCGGCGCCTCGCTGGCCCCGGCGGCGGCGGAGTTCGCGCGGTTCCTGCATGCGCAGGTGGCGTCCCGCGGCTGGAGTACCGCCAGTGCATGACCCCGTGCTGCCCTGCATTTCGTCGGTGCGCATGAACGAACACGGCTCAGCCGCGCAAGGGCCGCCCCGCAGCGCAGAGCAAGGCCCCCCTCCCGCAGGAGAGGGGGAAGGCGCGAAGCGACACAGGGAGTGTTGACTACCTCAGTGCCGGTCCGCCGATGCGCTCCTGCAGCGACACCGTGTCGCCGATCATGATGAGCGCAGGCGGGTGCACGCCGTGCTTCACGCTCAGCGCGGGCAGGGTTTCGAGCGTGCCGACGATGGTGCGCTGGTCGGGCCGGGTGGCGCGCTCGACCAGGGCCGCAGGCGTGTGGCCGCTCAATCCATGCTCAACCAACTTGGCACAGATCACCGGCAGCGTGCCGACGCCCATGTAGATCACCACTGTCTGGTGCGGCCGGGCCAAGGCAGCCCAGTCCAGCGCCACAATGCGCTCTTCGCCCTCACCCTGCAGGTGGCCGGTGGCAAACACCAGCATGGCGGCGTGGTCACGGTGCGTAAGCGGAATGCCAGTGCTGGCAGACGCGCCCTGGGCCGCGCTGATGCCGGGGACGGTCTCGCAGGCAATGCCTTCAGCGGCCAGCGCCTCGGCTTCCTCGCCGCCTCGTCCAAAGATGTAGGGATCACCCCCCTTCAGGCGCACCAGCGACTTGCCCGCCTTGGCCAGGCGGACCATGAGTTCGATGATGCCCTCCTGAGGCAGCGTATGGTTGCTGCTCCGCTTGCCGACATAGATGCGCTCTGCATCCTGCGGAATAAGGCGCAACACGTCGTCGGACACCAGGTTGTCGTAAAGCACCACGCGCGCGCTGGCCAGCACGCGCGCGGCCTTGAGGGTCAGCAGTTCGGCATCCCCTGGCCCGGCGCCCACCAGAACCACGCCCCCCCATTCGGAGGGCTGCAGGACAGGGGTTGCGGGTGCTGCTGGCTGCGAGGCGTCATGCGCGGAAGGTCGGGCGGTATCCATCAATGCTCCGTGAAAGCGGAATGCTCTTTGTCGTTGCCCCCATTGTCAAAAGCCCTTGCCATGAAGCACTTGACCCACGTCAAGGACATGCGGAACCATTGCGGTGAATATCCGCATATGTCGGTCGCCCATCGTGCACTGCCGTTCCTTACCATGGTAAACCTCCACTCTCCTCCCCCACCGCATGGCCTGCAAAGACACGCCCGGCGGCTCTGGGGTACCGCACTGGCCCTGGGGCTGGCGAGCTTTGGCGCATTCGCGCAGCAGGGCGCGCCCGACGTGGCGCGCCAGAAGGAACTGGTGCGCATGGTGCGCCAGGACTGCGGCTCCTGCCATGGCCTGTACCTGACCGGCGGCCTGGGCCCCGCGCTCACCCGCGAGGCACTGGCCGACAAGCCCCTTGACTCCATGGCCGCCACCATCTACGGCGGCCGCCCGGGCACGCCCATGGCGCCCTGGAAGGCCATGCTGACCGAAGCCGAGGCCCTGTGGATTGCCCAGCAACTGATGGCCGGTTTCCCCGAGCCCCAGAAAGACCCCCGATGAAACGCCGCGACTGCCTAGCCCTGATGGGCGCCTCCTCTCTGTTGCTGGCCGGTTGCGCCGGAATCCCGGCCGCCACCGGCACGGGCGATCTCGGCGTCGTCGTGGCGCGTTCCACAGGCACGCTGGCCATTGTCAACACCACCCAGCGCACGCTGCTGGCCGAGGTCAAGGGCCTGGGCGACCTCTCGCACGCCTCGGTGGTGTTCTCGCGCGATGGCCGCTACGCCTTTGTCTTCGGACGCGACGGCGCACTCACCAAGGTCGATCTGCTGACGCGCCGCATCGCCGCCCGCGTGATGCAGGCCGGCAACTCGATTGGCGGCGCCATCAGCGCCGACGGCCGCCTGGTGGTGGCGCAGAACTACACGCCCGGCGGCATCAAGGCCTTCGACACCGCCACGCTGGAGCTGGTGGCCGACATTCCGGCCGAATACGCGCCCGGCAAGCTCTCGCGCGTGGTCGGGCTGGTCGATCTGCCCGGGCACCGCTTCGCCTACAGCCTGTTCGATGCCGACGCCATCTGGATCTCCGATCTGTCCGACCGGGCCAACCCCGTCACCACCAAGCTGCCCAACATCGGCCGCCAGCCCTACGACGCGCTGGTCACGCCCAACGGCCGCCACTACATCGCGGGCCTGTTCGGCGAGGACGGGCTGGCCATGGTCGACCTGTGGGAAGAAACCCCGCGCGTGCGCCGCATCCTGGGCGGCTACGGTCGGGGCCAGGAGCCGCTGCCGGTCTACAAGATGCCGCACCTGCGCGGCTGGGCCGTGGCAGGGCGCCGCGCCTACCTGCCCGCCATCGGCCGCCACGAGGTGCTGGTGGTGGACACCGACACCTGGCAGGAGGTGGGCCGCATCCCGGTGGCGGGCCAGCCCGTGTTCGTGATGGCGCGTCCCGACGGCCGCCAGGTGTGGGTGAACTTCTCGGTGCCCGACTACCACCGCGTGCAGGTCATCGACACCACCACGCAGAAGATCGTTCGCACACTGGAGCCCGGCAAGGCCGTGCTGCACATGGAGTTCACGCCGCGCGGCGAATCGGTCTGGATCAGCTCGCGCGACGACCACCGCGTCAGCGTGATCGACACGCAGACCTTCGCCACCCAGGCGACCATGACGGTCGATTCGCCCAGCGGCATTTTCTTCACCTCCCGCGCTGCGCGGGTGGGGTTCTAGATGGCCCCCGACGCCGACCTGCACCTGGCGCTGCTCAACCCTTGGCAGCGCGGCTTTCCGCTGGTGCGCGAGCCCTTTGGGCACATTGCAGGCACGCTGGGCCTGTCGGTCGATGAAGTTCTGGCGGGCTACGCCCGGCTGCAGCGCGAAGGCGCACTGAGCCGCATCGGCGGCGTGTTCGCGGGCAACGCCGGCGGTGCGGCGCTGCTGGCCGCCATGGCGGTGCCCCCCGAGCGGCTGGACGCCGTGGCCGCCGTGGTGTCCAGCCACCCGGGCGTGAACCACAACTATCAGCGCGAGCACCACTTCAACCTCTGGTTCGTGATGACCGGGCAGGACGATGCCGCCGTGCGCGCGGCCATGCGCTCGCTCGAAGACGCCACAGGCCTCCCCGCGTTGCAACTGCGCATGCAGCGCGCCTACCGCATCGACCTGGGCTTTGATCTGCGCGAACGCACCGCTCCTGCACCCATGGCCGCCGCGCGCGAGGCCACACCGGTGCTGGATGCCGACCGGCCGCTCGCTGCCCTGCTCGAAGACGGCCTGCCCCTGGTGCCCCGCCCCTACGACGCCTGGGCGCAAGCGCTGGACCGCACGGGCGAATCGGTGCTGCAAACGCTGCAGCAGTGGCTGGACCAGGGCACGGTGCGTCGCATCGGCGCCATCGTGCGCCACCACGAGCTGGGCTTTGATGCCAACGCCATGACGGTGTTCAACATTCCCGACGCGCAGGTGGATGCCTGCGGTGAAGCCCTCGCCCGTGTGACCGGCGTGACGCTGGCCTACCGGCGCGAGCGCGCCGGGGGCTGGCCCTACAACCTGTACTGCATGGTGCATGGCCGCGACCGCGCCGCCGTACTGGACGTGATCGCGCGCGCCATCGCCGACGCGGGCCTGGCGCAGTACCCGCACGAGGTGCTGTTTTCATGCCGCCGCTTCAAGCAGACCGGCCCTCGGCGCTTCCGCGCCCTGCCCGAAGCCGCAGCCCCCAGCGCCGCCACACTGGAGGTGCTTGATGCTGTCGCCGGATGATGCCCGCCTGCTGGAACGCCTGCACGGTGATCTGCCGCTGACCGAGCGGCCCTTCGCAGACGTGGCCGCCGAGTTCGGCTGGACAGAGGAATACGTCATCGGGCGGCTCTCGGCCCTGCTGGAGAGCGGCATGCTCACGCGCTTCGGCCCGCTGTTCCAGATCGAGCGCGCGGGCGGTCTGTTCGTGCTGGCCGCCATGTCCGTGCCCGAGGAGCGCTACGAGGCCGTCACGGCGCAGGTCAACGCCCACCCCGAGATCGCGCACAACTACCGGCGCGCGCATGCGCTCAACATGTGGTTCGTGCTCGGCACCGAAACCCCGGCGCAGTGCGCGGCCGCGATCGAACGCATCGAGGCCGAGACGGGTTTGCCCGTACTGGCCTTTCCGAAGGAGCGCGAGTTCTTCGTCGAACTCAAGCTCCCCCTGACGAGCGGAGAAGCCCATGGCGCTTGACGATTTCGACCGCCAGCTGATCGCCGCCACCCAGGGCGGCCTGCCGCTGGTGCCGCGCCCCTACGACGCCGTGGGCGAACGCCTGGGCGTCTCAGGCCTGCAGGTGCGCGAGCGCCTGGCGCAATTGCTGGAAACCGGCCTGGTCCGCCGCATCGGCGCCGTGCCCAACCACTACCGCCTGGGCTTCACGGCCAACGGCATGAGCGTCTGGGACGTGGACGACACCCAGGTGGACATCCTCGGCGAGCGCATCGGCCAGCTGCCCGGCGTGAGCCACTGCTACCGCCGCCCACGCCGCCTGCCCGACTGGCCCTACAACCTGTTCGCCATGCTGCACGGCCGCTCACGCGCCGAGGTCGAGCAGCAGGCCGTGCAGTTGCAAGAGTTGCTGGGCACCGCCTGCCGGGGCCACGACATCCTGTATTCCACCGCCATCCTCAAAAAGACCGGTCTGCGTCTCAAGGAAAGCTAAACCATGTTCCGTATCAGCCAATACATGCGCGAGCTCGCGCAAGCCCAGGCGACTGGCACCTACCCCGTTCCCGCCCGCCGGGGCAGCGGTCAGCCGCCCGGCCCGGTGGTGATCTGGAACCTGATCCGCCGCTGCAATCTCACCTGCAAGCACTGCTATGCGCTGTCGGCCGACCACGACTACGAGGGCGAGCTGTCCACGCAGGAAGTGTTCGGCGTGATGGACGACCTCAAAGCCTATAAGGTGCCGGTGCTGATTCTCTCGGGCGGCGAGCCGCTGATGCGGCCCGACATCTTCGAGATTGCCGAGCGCGCCAAGGCGATGAAGTTCTATACCGGCCTGTCCACCAACGGCACGCTGATCGACGAACCCATGGCCGACCGCATCGAGGCCATGGGCTTCGACTACGTTGGCATCAGCCTCGACGGTCTGCGCGAAACGCACGACCATTTCCGCCGCCTCGATGGCGCCTTCGACCGCAGCCTGGCCGCCGTGCGCTACCTGCACCAACGCGGCGTGAAGGTGGGCCTGCGTTTCACCATGACCGCGATGAACGCGCACGACTTCCCGGCGCTGCTGAACCTGATGCGCGAAGAGGCCGTGGACAAGTTCTACTTCTCGCACCTCAACTACGCCGGGCGCGGCAACATCCACCGTGGCAAGGACGCGCAGTTCCAGGCCACGCGCGACGCCCTCGACCTGCTGTTCGAGCGCGCCTGGCAGTCCGCGCTGGAAGGCCGCGAGGAAGACTACGTGACCGGCAACAACGACGCCGACGGCCCCTATCTGCTGCAGTGGGTGCGCGAGCGCATGCCGCAGTGGGAGGCACCGCTGCGCGAGCGCCTCCTGGCCTGGGGTGGCAATTCAAGCGGCGTGAACGTGGCCAACATCGACAACCTGGGCACCGTGCACCCCGACACCATGTGGTGGCACCACGACCTGGGCAACGTGCGCCAGCGCCCGTTTTCAAGCATCTGGTCCGACACCTCCGAGCCGCTGATGGCGGGCCTCAAGGCCAAGCCGCGCCCGGTGGGCGGGCGCTGCGCGCAATGCCACTACTTCAGCATCTGTGGCGGCAACACCCGCGTGCGCGCTCAGCAGCTCACGGGCGACGCCTGGGCCGAAGACCCCGGCTGCTACCTGCGTGACGACGAGATCGGTCTGGAAACAGGCAGCGATGCGCAGCGCGTGGCGGTGACGCCGTTCAGCCACCGCCGCCGCACCATCGAGATCCACCCGGAGTCGGAAAATGCCTGAGCTCCTGCGACGCTGGATAGCGACCGTTGGCAAGCTGGCCCTGAGCGCCGGCCTGCTCTGGATGGGCGTAGACCTGGCCCATGCACAGCCCACCCCCGCGTCGGTGGCAGCAGCGCCCG
This sequence comes from Burkholderiales bacterium RIFCSPLOWO2_12_FULL_65_40, assembly GCA_001770955.1. Classification (GTDB taxonomy): domain Bacteria; phylum Pseudomonadota; class Gammaproteobacteria; order Burkholderiales; family Burkholderiaceae_C; genus Simplicispira. Next base: position 125,446 of record MESL01000047.1, read on the forward strand.
CATGGGTCGCTTCCATCGACACAATGGCGGCGGATGGCGGCTGCTCACACGGGCTTTGATGCTATTTTTTTAATAGCTATTGACGCTTGACGAACAATCGTTACGGGTCATTTTTAATGAAACTCTGCTGACGTCGGCATGGGCTCATCGCGCGCGATACGGCCGTCAATCAATTCCACCAGCCGGTCGCAGCGCACCGCCAGGCGCGGGTCGTGCGTGACCACAACAAAGGCCGTGCCGCGCTCGGCGTGGATGCGCCGCATCAAGGCAAACACTTCTGCCGATGAGACGGTATCGAGGTTGCCGGTGGGCTCGTCGGCCAGCACCAGCGGGGGGTTCATGACCAGCGCACGGGCCATCGCCACGCGCTGCTGCATGCCCCCCGACAGCTCTGCCGGCCGTTTGTCCATGGCCTGGGCCAGTCCCACGGCGTCCAGCAGACTGCGGGCATGCTCGCGCTGCGCGCTGCTGACACGGCCTTCGGCCATGAGGGCCGGCAGCGTGACGTTCTCCAGTGCCGAGAACGCGGGCAGCAGGTGGTGGAACTGGAAGACAAACCCCAGCGTGCGGCGCCGACGCAGCGTCAGCGCGGCATCATCCAGGCCCTGCACCACTTCGCCGTCGAGCCGGTAGCCACCGGACGTCATGCGTTCCAGCAAGCCCAGAATGTTGAGCAGCGTGCTCTTGCCCGAGCCCGAAGGCCCCATCAGGGCAATGAACTCGCCACGGCGCACCTGCAGGCTGATGCCGTGCAGCACCTCGGCCTCGCTGGGGCGGCCCAGGTTGTAGCTTTTGCGCACGTCGCGTAGTTCGATCAACATTTTTGCAATCCATTGCGCTGCGCACCGCCCGTGGCGCAAAAAACCGGCGCAGCCAAGGCCAGCGGCCCCCGCGCAAGGGCAGCCCCGCAGCGCTGGGGGCGTCCCCCTGCCCGCAGTGCGCAGCACTGCGAGAGCGGGGGGAAGCGGCGCAGCCGCACAGGGGGGTGTCTCATCACTACATGCGGATGGCCTGCGCCGGGTCCAGCGCGGCTGCACGCCGCGCCGGTGCCACGGCGGCCAGCACGCCACAGACCGACGCAATCAGCGCTACCTGCAAACCCATGGCGGGCGGCAGAGTGATCGAAAACAGCGGCAAACCGTCGGAGCCACGCACGAAGTGGGTGAACACCCAGATCAGCGCCACCGCCAGCAGCAGGCCCAATGCCGAGCCCAGCACCCCCACCACGGCGCCCTGAACCAGAAACACGCGCAGCACCTGTCCCCGCGTGGCGCCCATGGCGCGCAGGATGCCGATCTCGCGGCCCTTTTGCACAACCGACACCACCAGCACGCTGGCAATGCCCAGCACCACCACCGCCAGCACCACGCCCCGGATGATGGAGGTGCTGATGGATTGCGCATTCAGTGCGGACACCAGCTGGGCATTGCTCTCCTGCCAGCTCTCGATCTTGTAGGGGAACTGGGTCTGCAACGTGCGCGCCAGGGTCTGGGCCACCCATACATCCTTCAGGGTCAGGTCGAGCTGGCTGGCGCCTCCCGGCAGCGCCAGCAGGCTTTGGGCCGCGCGCAGCGGCACGATCACGGTGCGCCGGTTCAGGTCTTTCACGCCCAGGTCCACCAGGGCGGTGACGCGCACGGAATCGCTCACCGTGCCGCTCGCACTGCCGGTCTGCACCGTGAGGCGGTCGCCCACGCGCACCCCCAGATCGTTCGCGAGTTCGCGCCCCACAATCGCCTCGCCCGGCGACAGCCGCGCGCTGCCGCTGACCACCTTGGAGCGCAGCCCCACCACACGGTCATAGCGGTCCAGGTCGACACCCATCAGGGCAATGGCTTGCGATGCCTCTCCGCGCAGCGCCAGGCCTGAGCCGGACACCATGGGCGAAACCCCGGCGACCTCGGGCAAGCGCTCGAGCAGCGGCACCAGCGCCTGCCAGTTAGCTACGGACCGCAGGCGCTGCGCGCGCGGCTGGGTTTCGGTGAGCACCGCAGTGCCGGGCATTGCCGGGGCCGCAGGTGTGACCAGATCGTCCGGTGCCCGCAAGGTGATGTGCGCCTGGGCGCCCAGCGTCTTGGCCAGGGTGTTCGATTGCAGGCCATTGATCAACGCCGAGATGTAGGCAATGACCGCCACGCCCGCCGCCACGCCCACGATGATGAGCAGGGTCTGCATGCGCCCTTCGCGCAAAAAGCGCAACGCCACAAGCACTTCAAAGCCGGGCCAGATTCGCATGTCAGTTATCCATAGCGCTGCGTTCCACCCGCGTCGCCAGAAACTGGCGCGGCCCAGGCCAGGACTCCCGCGCAAGGGCCGCCCCGCCGTGCCGGGAGCGTCCCCCTGCCCGCAGTGCGCAGCGCTGCGAGAGTGGGGGGAAGGCCCGCAGAGCCTCAGGGGAGTTTTTCATTTCCACGCGCTCAGCGGCCCATGGCGTTGGTCAGTGCAGCGCCTGCCTCGGCGCCCTGCCCCTGGCGCAGGGCGCCTGTCGCGGGGACCGCAGCACCTGCAGACCACTCCACGGTGCGAGCGCGCACGCGGTCGCCCGCCTGCACGGCGCCGCCACGCAGCACGGTGTCGCCCTCGTGCAATCCTTCGAGCACCTCGACCGCATCGAGCGTGCGCAGACCCAGCCGCACGTTGCGGGCCTGGGCACGCCCGTCCTGCAGCACCAGCACCGTCCCCGTGTCGCCCGCCACGGCGCCGCGCAAGGCGGCCTGGGGCAACACCAGGGCGCGCTCGCGTCGGGCGGTCTCCACCTCAACCGACAGGGTCATGTCCTCGCGCAAATACGCGGGGGCCTGCGCATCCAGCGCAAATGTCACCTCGATGGCGCCGCGCTGCGCATCCACCGCAGGTGCGATGGAAAGCACGCGCGCCGCAAAATGCTGGCCAGCAAAGGCATCGGCCACCACCGTAGCCTTCTGGCCCGGCTGCAGCTGGTCCAGAAACCGCTCGTCCACCTGCGCCACCAGCTGCGTGGGTCCGGCCAGCGCCAGACTGAGCAGGGCCTTGCCGGGTTGCACGATCTGCCCGGGCTCGACATCGCGCACCAGCACGCGGGCATCGGCAGGGGCCACCAAAGCGGTCTGTGCCAGACGGGCCCGGGCTGCCACGGTGGCCGCCTGGGCCACCGCCAGCTGCGCCTGGGCTTGCGCCACATCCGTGCCGGCATCGGTGTTCGCTTCACTCTGCGCCTGTGCATTGCGCTGCTGCGCCCGTGCCACATCGACCGCGCGCCGGGCTTCATCCAGTTGCGCGGGGCTGTAAAAACCCTCGGCCACCAGTTGTTGCACCCGCGCCAGGCTGGCGCTTGCAGCCCGCAGCGTGGCGTCGGCCTGGGCTACTGCCGCCTGCGTGGCCGTGCGGCCGCTGCTGCGCAGGCCCGTCAGGCGTGCCTGCGCCTGGCGTTCGGAGGCCAGCGCCTGCGCCAGCACGGCGCGCAGCTCGTCCGATTCCAGTTGCACCAGCACGTCACCCTGGCGCACCTGCGCCCCCTCCGACACACGCACCTGCTCCACACGCCCCGTGACCGTGCTGCCCACGTCCACGCGCGACAGCGTGGCCACACGCGCCGAAAACTGCAAGCTGCGGACCAGCGGAGCCGACTGCAGCACCAGGGCATCGACCTGTGGGCCACGCAGCGCCATCGCCCCGACGGCGACGGCCAACACCAGCACGGCAGCGCCCACCACCAGAACCAGCCAGCGTTTACTCACAGAACATTCCTCAGCGCCATGGGTGTCCTTCGATCATTCAGAAAACAGCCCGCCGGCCGCCTGCGGCGGCGTGACGCCCAGGTGCCGGTAGGCGGCCAGCGTGGCAATGCGCCCGCGCGGTGTGCGCTGCAGATAGCCTTGCTGGATCAGGTAGGGCTCGATCACGTCCTCGATGGTGCCCGCCTCTTCACCAATGCTGGCCGCGATGTTGTCCAGGCCCACGGGCCCGCCATCGAAGCGATGGATCAGGGCCTCCAGGAGCTTGCGGTCCATCACGTCAAAGCCTTGCGGGTCCACGTCCAGCATGGCGAGCGCCCGGTTGGCAATATCGAGCGTGATGCGGCCCGAACCCTTCACCTCGGCATAGTCGCGCACGCGGCGCAGCAGCCGGTTGGCAATGCGCGGCGTGCCGCGCGAGCGCCGTGCCAGCTCAAAGCCGCCCGCCTCGTCCATGGGTGTGCCCAGCAGGCCCGCACTGCGCGTGACGATGCGCGCCAGTTCTTCGGGCGTATAGAACTCCAGCCGTGCGACGATGCCAAAGCGGTCACGCAGCGGGTTGGTGAGCATGCCCGCGCGCGTGGTCGCGCCGACCAGGGTGAAGGGCTGCAGGTCCAGCTTGATGGAGCGCGCCGCCGGACCCTCGCCGATCATGATGTCGATCTGGTAGTCCTCCAGCGCGGGGTAGAGAATTTCTTCCACCACGGGCGAGAGGCGATGGATCTCGTCGATGAAGAGCACATCGTTGCGCTCGAGGTTGGTCAGCAGCGCCGCCAGGTCTTTCGGCTTTTCGAGCACCGGGCCGCTGGTCTGGCGCAGGTTGACGCCGAGCTCGGCCGCAATGATGTGGCTCAGCGTGGTCTTGCCCAGGCCTGGCGGACCGAACAACAGCACATGGTCCAATGCCTCGCCGCGCTTCTTCGCTGCACCAATGAATATCTCCAGTTGCTCGCGCGCCTTGGCCTGGCCCACATACTCCTGCAGCAGCTTGGGGCGCAGTGCGCGCTCGATCGCCTCTTCCTGGGGCGATGCAGGGGCCGCGGAGATCACGCGTTGGGCGGGTGCGGGAGCGAAATCGTCGGTTTGAATACTCATATCGTTCCGCGCATGAACCTCATGGCGAGGTCCAAGCGTAGTATGCCGCGCCCTCGTAATTGAACTCTTTGTACGTCGCCATCACATAATCACGCTCCAGTGCATTGATCGTGTAGAAATGTGCGCCCGTACGGGTATTGAAGAACCTATAAATCGCCGTTGAGCTGTTACCCGTGCCCGTCTGAGCATGCCACTGTGGGCCCTCATACGTGAAGTCTTGGTAGGCACTAATCACATAGTCTCGTTCTGCGCTGCTGATGGTGTAAAAATGCGCTCCTGTGCGGGTGTTGAAGAACCGATAGACGGGCCCCTGCCCTGAAGTCGCAGCAGGGTACGCATAGAAAACCGGACCTTCGTAATTAAATTCCTTGTATGTAGCGATCACGTAGTCACGCTCTGCGCTGCTGATGGTGTAGAAATGCGCGCCCGTGCGAGTATTGAAAAATCGATAGACAGCTGATCGTGGCGCTGCTGGCTGCACAGGAGCAAGCCAATCCTTTAGACGGTCGGCGTATGCACGATCAAAACGACCATATATATCGAAGGCAGGTGTTGAGCTTGCACCGCAGGTCGCTGTGCCGCCGTAAAGCGTGCCAATGACATAACCGTCTCGCCAAAGCGCAGAACCGCTGCTACCGCTTTCCGTTGTACCCTGGCTCCAAGTGACAGTGTAGTAAGCGCCTGTAGTGCCACTGCAGCTGAAACTGCCCCCTGATGCTGCAGCGCAGTTGGTATAGCCTTGCAGTGCGCCGAAACTGATTTTTTGGAGATCCCCACGCGGATGATGTATCCCGACGATGGAACTGCCCATCGTCGGAGTTCTGGCATCCCAACCAGCAAAAGTCACGCCTGGCGGCGGGGCATCAACGAGCTTCATGAAAGCCGTATCGGTTTCGGAGCTGGCATAGAGCAACGTAGCCCCGTTATAGCGTCTGGCGGTAGCGCTGGACAGCACGCGGCTGTTGCAAGTCGGAGAGCGATAGAACCAATCTGTCTGCAATGTACTGGCTGCCGTTTGTGAGGCAATGCAGTGATTCGCGCTTAGGAAGTATGGAGTACCTGATCCGTCTCGATCATTGAGCAGCGTTCCAGTGCAAACATAGGTACTGCCGCCCTGAGTGAACAGCATACGGGCAACTGCGTTGCTCTTGCTGGCATAGGCGTCATAACAAGTGATGTCAAGATTGCAAACATCTGATTCGCCAACTTTTGACTGCCCCATTTCTTCAGCCGTTGGCAGCGCCAGATTTTCAATAATTTCCGATACCACAGGTACAGACACATCCAAACTGCTGAGAGGAGTGCCCGGCGGCAGTTCGATCTCCAGCACCACTTCAGCTGCACCGATCTCCGGGGTCCACCATGTACGTGCTGCATCGCTTCCATCACCTGCATCCAGGTTGACCTGAATACGCTGCAGCACCATTGCTCCTGCAATTTCAAATACTTGCGCCGGACGCTGCCGGTCATACACACGCAGAATTGCGCCACCCGGCAAAGTGCCTACGCGCAAGCCCACGCGCAACCCTTGTGCATCGACAACACGAAAGCTAACGGCTGCCTGCCAGCCGCCGGAAGGCGAGGCCTGCCAATCCAAGTAGGAATTCATTCCAGCCGCTGATTCCGTGGCCGCTACCTTGCGAGCAAGCCCCACTAGCCTCGCGCCGCTTAGTGAACCGGGAAGATCCTTGGTTGATAGTTCCTCCCTTAACTCAACGACGCGCGGCCGAATACGCTCCGCAACAGTCAACGTCTTGATTCGAGACGGCTCCTGTACCGCATCAATGGGCTGCACACGTGATTCGGCATGTAGCACGCCGGACTGCGCACTTTGCTCGGTATTCCCCCCACCGCAACCTGGTAACAGTGCAAGGGTGAGAATCCAGCCAACTGCGATCTCCCATTTCGTCGTACGCATCGGTTCGGTCCTTTCTTGTTGATACTGTGGGCGCGATTCACTTCGCCAGCGCCTTGAGCGCCAGCTTGATGCCTTCGCTCACGCCCACCTCCGGCGGCAGTGCCTTCAAGGCAGCGGCCGCCTCCTTGTCGTTGTAGCCCAGCGCCAGCAAAGCCTGCAGGATATCGGCCTGGGCCTCGCTGGTAGCGTGGGCATGGGCGCCCCCCATGTCGGCACCGAGCTTGCCCTTGAGTTCGAGCAGCAGGCGCTCGGCGGTCTTCTTGCCGATGCCGGGCACCTTGACCAGGCGCCCGGCCTCCTGCAGCGTGATGGCCTGCGCCAGGTCCTGTACACCCAGGCCGCTCAGGATGGACAGCGCCGTGCGCGGGCCCACGCCCGAAATCTTGATGAGTTCGCGAAAGGCAGCACGCTCGGGGGCGCTGCCAAAGCCGTACAGCAGTTGCGCATCCTCGCGCACGATGAACTGCGTGAGCAGGCTCACCCGTTCGCCGATGGCGGGCAGGTTGTAGAAGGTGCTCATGGGCACCTGGACCTCGTAGCCGACGCCGTGGCAGTCCACCAGCACCTCGGGCGGGTTCTTCTCCAGCAGCTGGCCGGTCAATTTGCCTATCATTGGTGTCCTTTGTCGCCGTCCGGCGCATTCCGACGGAATTATCAACGTGATCCTGCGCCACACCTTCACCCCCCACAACAATACCCGCCTCACGCACCTGTGCGGCCCGGCCGACAGCCACCTGCGCACCATCGAGGCGGCGCTGCAGGTGAGCATCGCGCACCGGCACGAGCAGTTCAAGGTGGACGGCCCCAAGGCACGCGCCACGCAGGCGCTGGAGGTGCTGCAGGCGGTCTATGAGATGGCCGAGCGGCCCATCTCCGAAGAACACCTGCAGCTCATGCTGGTGGGAGACAGTGCCCTGGCGGCTGAAGCCGAAGGCGGCCCGGCGCTGCTGAACACCCGCCGCGCCGACCTGCGCGCGCGCACGCCCACGCAGGCCCAGTACCTGGACAACATCGCCACACACGACATCACCTTCGGCATTGGCCCTGCGGGCACCGGAAAGACCTACCTGGCCGTCGCCTGCGCGGTCGATGCGCTCGAGCGCAGCAACGTGCAGCGCATCGTGCTCACGCGCCCGGCCGTGGAGGCGGGCGAGCGTCTGGGCTTTCTGCCCGGCGACCTGGCGCAGAAGGTGGACCCGTACCTGCGCCCGCTGTACGACGCGCTCTACGATCTCATGGGCTACGACAAGGTGCAGAAGGCCTTCGAGCGCAACGCACTGGAGATCGCACCGCTGGCCTTCATGCGCGGGCGCACGCTGAACAACGCATTCGTCATCCTCGATGAAGCGCAGAACACCACGCCCGAGCAGATGAAAATGTTCCTCACGCGCATCGGTTTTGGCGCCAAGGCCGTGGTGACGGGCGACGTGAGCCAGATCGACCTGCCCAAAGGCCAGCTCAGCGGCCTGATCGACGCCGAGCGCGTGCTCAAGCGCGTCAAGGGCATCGCCATCACACGCTTCACCACCGCGGACGTGGTGCGCCACCCGCTGGTGGCGCGCATTGTGGATGCCTACGACGCCCAGCGCAGCCGCCCGGTACCACGCGCCTGAATGGACATTTATTTATTTGATAGCTGCACACGCCTTCTGCATAAGGGCTGGAACCAAAAATGACCTTGAATCAACTCACCCTGTCCCTGCAGTTCGGCCGCTTTGATGGCGCCACCGCCCACCGCGCCGTGCTGCCGCGCCACAAGGTCATACGCTGGATCCGCCACGCCCTGGCCTCGGACGCAGAAATCACCGTGCGCATCGTCGGCGAGGACGAGGGCCGCCAGCTCAACCGCGACTACCGGCACAAGGACTACGCCACCAACGTGCTGACCTTCGATTACACACAGGAGCCGCTGGTGACCGCCGACCTGGTGCTTTGCGCCCCGGTGGTCGAGCGCGAGGCACGCGAGCAGAACAAGAGCCTGGAAGAACACTACGCCCACCTGCTGGTGCATGGCACGCTGCATGCACAAGGTTGGGACCATGAGACCAGCGAAGAAGACGCCCAGGAGATGGAGGCCTATGAAACGGCCATCCTCCAGGAACTGGGTTTTGCAGATCCCTACGCCCGTTAAGGCCCTCGGTTCACCGCCAGCCACCACACTTTCGGCAAAGCAATGACAACTTTTTCGGCGCCAATCAGGGCCAACTTTCCGCCGATCTCCACCTAAGATGACAGGAATGATGCCAGGCCACTTTTCAGGCCTGGCCTTGGAGAAGAAGCCTTGGAAACCGCCCTGCTGCTCACCGCCGCCTTCATCGCCGGCGCCCTCAATGCCGTAGCCGGGGGCGGCAGCTTTCTGACGCTGCCCGCACTCGTCTTCACCGGCATGCCGCCCGTGGCGGCCAACGCCACGGGCACGGTGGCGCTGCTGCCGGGCTACATCGCTGGCGCCTGGGGCTTCCGGGAGGACATGCAATCCCCGCCCGGCCTCTCGATGCGCGCCGTGGTGCTGCTCTCACTCATCGGCGGCTCGGCGGGCGCCGCGCTGCTGCTGGTCACGCCCGACGCCACCTTCCGGCGCGTCGTGCCCTGGCTGCTGCTGGCGGCCACCGCCATGTTCGCCTTCGGCCCCAGGCTGCGCCAATGGGCGGGCGCATCAAGCCACGGCCAGGCCACGCCGTGGAAGGCCGCGCTCGGCATGCTGGCGGTGGCGGCCTACGGTGGCTACTTCAACGGCGGACTGGGCATCCTGCTGCTGGCCCTGTTCGGCCTGCTGGGGCAGACGCAGCTCAACGCCATGAACGGCATGAAGAACCTCGTCTCCGCCCTGCTCACCGCCATCGCTGTGGCGATCTACGCGGCGGGCGGCATCGTGCACTGGCCGCAGGCACTGATGATGATGGTGGCTGCCACGGCGGGCGGCTACGGCGGTGCGCGCGTGGCACGCAAGCTGCCCGCGAACGTGCTGCGCTGGGGCATCGTGGCCACGGGTCTGGTGATGGCGGCGGTTTTCTTCTGGCGGCAGTGAGCAGCGACGAAGCGCACTCCCCCAGCCCCGGGCGCGCGAACGAACGCGCGCTCTGGGCCATGCTGCTCACGCTGCTCAGCGGCTTCGCGCTCAGCCAGGCCTTCCGCACCACCACCGCCATCCTGGCCCAGGGGCTGACGGCGGACTTCGGGCTCTCGGCCCAGTCGCTCGGCGCCTTCGCCGGACTCTTCGGCCTCTCCTTCGGCGTGGCGCAGTTGCTGATGGGCGTGGCGCTGGACCTGTACGGCCTGCGCCGCACCGTGCTGACCGCCTTTCCGCTGGCGATTGCCGGGGCCTCGCTCTCCGCCCTGGCGCCCGATTACGCCTGGCTGATGGTGGGGCAGCTGCTGATCGGCGTCGGCTGCTCACCGGCATTCCTGGCCTGCACGCTGTTCATTGCGCGGCACTTTCCGGCCGATCGTTTTGCCTTCTTCTCGGGCATGGGCATGGGCGTCGGCGGGCTGGGCCTGCTGTTCACCGGCACCCCGTTGGCGTGGCTGGTGCAGTACGGCGGTGGCTGGCGCACCGGCTACGCGGTACTGGCGGGCCTGAGCGCGCTATCGTGGCTGCTGATCTATCTGCGCGTGCACGAGCCCGCGCCGCGGGTTCCGCCCCCGGCCGGGCGCGAAACCTGGGGCCAGGCGCTGCGGCGCTTTGCCGAACTGCTGACCCTCCCCCACACCTGGGGCATCCTGGTGCTGGGCATGTCGGGCTACGCCGCCTTCCTGTCGTTGCGCGGCCTGTGGCTGGCGCCGCTGCTGATGGACCGCTACCAGCTCTCGCTGCTGGACAGCGGCAACGTCGCGCTCGCCCTCTCGCTCATCGCGCTGTTCGCGCCCGGCCTGTCGGGCCGGCTGGACCCGGGCGCCGCCCGCCGCCGGCCGTGGATCGCCAACATCTCGCTGCTGATGGCCGCGCTGTTCGCGGCCCTGGCGCTGCTGCAGCACGCAGCGGCCAGCGTGGCGCTGATCCTGCTGATGGGCCTGCTATCGGGTTACGGCGTGCTGCAGTACGCCGACGTGCGCGCCTCCTACCCGGCCACGCTGACAGGCCGCGCCCTCTCGGCCTTCACCATGGCCATGTTCCTGGGCGTGGCGCTGATGCAATGGTTCACCGGCATCGTCGCCACCTGGGCCCAGCAGCATGGCACAGACCCGCACACCGCCGTCATGCTGGCCATTGCTGGCTGGCTGGCGCTGGCTTCGCTGGCGTTTCGGGTGCTGCCTGTGTCGCCATTGCTGGTCAACCAAAAATAAGCAAAAACCAAGCTCAGCGCTTATCTATCAAGCGCCAAAAGCTATCATTTTTGAATCAAACCCTGGCAGGTTCCATGCGCATCGGAATCGTCACCGGCCCGTCGTTGACCAGGTGCACCTGCATATCGGCCGCGAACTGGCCCGTCTGCACCAAGGGGTGCGCGGCGCGCGCCCGCTCCACCAGATAGTTGTACAGGCGACGCCCTTCGTCCGGCGCTGCGGCTTGGCTGAAGCCGGGGCGGTTGCCGCCCGAGGTGTCGGCAGCCAGCGTGAACTGGCTGACCAGCAGCAGGCCGCCTCCGATGTCCTGCACACTCTTGTTCATTTTTCCGGCGTCGTCGCTGAAGATGCGCTGCTTGAGAATCTTGGCCAGCAGCCTGTCGGCCTCGGCTTCGCTGTCGCCACGCTCGGCGCACACCAGCACCAGCAGGCCCGAGTCGATGGCGCCCACGGTGGTGCCCTCCACCTCCACGCGCGCCTGGCGCACCCGTTGCAATAGCGCGATCATGCGACACCCTTCGGGTCATCGAAATGGGCTTCCACGTCAGTCGGCAGCAGTTCAATGGTCGCGCGCAGGCCAGGCACGGCATCCATCAGGGCGCGCTCGACCTGGCCGCGCAGTTCGGCGGCGTGGTGCAGGGTCCAGTCGGCCGGCATGTGCATGTGCATATCGACATAGCGGCGCTGACCGGCACGGCGCGTGGATACATGGTCGAAGCGCAATGCGCCCGGCGGCTGGCCTTGCACGAAGCCTTGCAGTGTGGCGTCGATGGTGGCCTGTACGTCGGGCTCCACGGCCTCGTCCATCAGTCCCTGGCTCGAGCGCCAGACCAGCTGCACGCCTTCCTTGAGGATGTTGAGTGCCACGATGATGGCCGCCACCGCATCCAGCCAAAGCCAGCCCGTGAGTGCCGCCCCCACCAGCCCTATCAGCACACCGGCCGAGGTCCAGACATCGGTGACCAGGTGGCGCGCATCGGCCTCCAGCGCGATGGAGCGGTGTTCACGCGCGGTGCGGAACATCACCCAGGCCAGCAGGCCGTTGAGCGCAGAACTGACGATCGAAAGTCCCAGGCCCCAGCCCACCTGCTCCAGCGGTTGCGGGTCCAGCAGCCGGTGTACGGCCGCCCACATGATGCCCGCCGACACCCCCACGATGAGGATGCCCTCGAAGCCCGAGGAAAAGTACTCGGCCTTGTGGTGGCCGTAGGGGTGGTTGTCGTCGGCAGGCAGCTGCGCCACCGTCACCATGGCCAGTGCGAACACTGCGCTGGCGAGATTGACGAAGGACTCCATGGCATCCGACAACAGGCCCACCGATCCGGTGACATACCAGGCCAGCGTTTTGAGCGCAATGGTGATCACGGCCACGCAGACCGACGTCCACAGCAGGTTGCGGGGCGTGAGCCAGGGGCGGGGCGCCGCCGAAGCTTGTTCTTTCTGCGCCATCACTTCAGTCCGTCACCAGCCGCGCCTTGACGCTCTTGCCCTTCACGCGGCCGCTGTTGAGGCGCTGGGTGGCCTGGGCGCCAATAGCGCGGTCCACCGCCACGTAGGTAGAGAAGTCATTCACGTTGATCTTGCCGACCTGCTCGCGCGTGAAGCCCATCTCGCCAGTCAGCGCGCCCAGCACATCACCGGCGCGGATCTTCTCCTTGCGCCCGCCGATGATCTGCAGCGTGGCCATGGGAGGCAGCAGCGGGCCGCTGCCCGTGGGCGCAAGTTCGGCCAGCGGGTGCCAGCGCGACTCGCGGCCCTGCAGCTGCTCGATCTTGCCGACGCTGCCCATTTCGTCCATGCTCGCCAGGCTCAAGGCCAGGCCCTCGGCGTCGCCCCGGCCCGTGCGGCCGATGCGGTGGATGTGCACCTCGGGGTCGGGCGTCACATCCACATTGATGACGGCGGCCAGGTTGGCGATATCGAGTCCGCGCGCCGCCACATCGGTGGCCACCAGCACCGAACAGCTTCGGTTGGCGAAGCGCACCAGCACCTGGTCGCGCTCGCGCTGCTCCAGCTCGCCGAACAGCGCCAACGCACTGTAGCCCTGCGCCTGCAGCACGGCCACGAGGTCGCGGCACTGCTGTTTGGTGTTGCAAAACGCAATCGACGATTCGGGCCGGAAGTGCCCCAGCAGCAGCGACACCGCGTGCAGGCGCTCGCTGTCCTTCACCTCGTACCAGCGCTGCTCGATCTTGGCCTCGGCGTGCTGCGCCTGCACCGTGATTTGCTGCGGGTTCTTCATGAACTGCGCGCTGAGCTTGGCGATGCCCTCCGGGTAGGTGGCCGAGAACAGCAGCGTCTGGCGCTCTTTCGGGCACTGGCGCGCCACGGTGGCAATGTCGTCGAAGAAGCCCATGTCGAGCATGCGGTCGGCCTCGTCGAGCACCAGGGTGTTGAGGGCTTCGAGCGTCAGGTGGCCGCGCTCCAGGTGGTCCATCACGCGGCCGGGCGTGCCCACCACGATGTGCGCGCCGTGCTCCAGGCTCAGCATCTGGCCGCGCAGCGGCACGCCGCCGCACAGGGTCACGACCTTGATGTTCTCCTCGGCGCGCGCCAGGCGCCGGATCTCGGTGGCCACCTGGTCGGCCAGTTCGCGCGTGGGGCACAGCACCAGCGCCTGCACGGCAAAGCGGCGCGGGTTCAGGTTCGCCAGCAGCGCCAGGCCGAAGGCGGCGGTCTTTCCGCTGCCGGTGCTGGCCTGGGCGATCAGGTCCTTGCGCAGCAGCGCCAATGGCAGGGCGGCCGCCTGGATGGGCGTCATCTGGGTGTAGCCGAGCTGCTGAAGGTTGGCCACCGTGGCGGGGCTCAGGGCCAGCGAGCCGAAATCGGTGCCGGCTTGGGGGGAAGGAGAAGTCATGCACCGATTATCGGTGGCGCCCCCCGCCCCCGTCACTGCAGGGCCAGCATCCCCACGAATGCCAGCGTGTGGGCCAACACGCCAGGCGCTACGGCCAAGGCATAGCGCCAGCCGCCGCTGGCCAGCGCCACCGCGCTCTTGCTGCCGGCGTGCACCAGCAGGGCCGCCCCCAGGGCCTGCCCTATGGCCGGGGCCGAGGGGCTGGCGGGGCCGGCCTGCGCCAGAAGGGCCGCCGCTGCCGCATGCACGTCGGCCAGGGCCGCCAGCAGCGCGCCCGCCAGCATGCCCGCATCGCCCTGCCAGCGTGTGAGCAGGTGCACCCCCACCTGCACGGCCGTGAGCAGCGCGGCGATGAGGGCGGCGTCGCGCAGCTTGAACATGGCCGTGTCGGGCGGCAGCAGCGGGCGCGCTGCCGCGCCATCTTCCGGGCCGGCAGGCACCCCGCGCACACGCCACCAGCCCCAGGCACCAGCCACCAGCCCACCCGCCAGCGCCGGCAACCACAGCCGCGCCAGCCAGAGCGGCTGCACGGCAGCGGCCACAACCACGATCTGGGCCATGGTGGCCACGCACGAGAGCACCGCTGCCCCGGCCTGCGGGCGCACTGCGGCGCCTTCGCGCACCTCCATTCCCAGGCTGGCGATGGTCGCCGTGCTGGAGACGAACCCGGAGGCCAGCGCCGACAGCGCCATGGCCTGGCGCGCCTGCAGCAGGCGGCGTCCGATGTGGGCCAGCGACTGGATCACCAGCAGCACCAGCAGCAGGCGCATGACCACCCACGGATTGAACAGCCCCTGCCACAGCGGTGCATCCGGCACCAGCGGCGCCACCAGCAGGAACAGCGCCGCCAGGATGAGTCCGCTGCGCACCTCGCCCGGCTGCAGCCAGTCGCGCGCGAACTGGTGCAGGCTGTCACGCGCCGCCAGCAGGCCCGTGGCGGCCACGGCCAGCGCCGCAGCAACCAGCTGGTCACGCGCACAAAGCACCCCGATCAGGTAAGCCAGCAGGAGTGCGATCTCGGTGGTCACTCCGGGGTCGCCCGAGTCGTCCCGGGCATAGGCCGTCACCGCCAGGGCTGCGATGAAAACACCCACCACGGCCACCAGCGCCATGGAACCGATAAGTGCCGCCGCCGCGCCACTGAGCGACGCCAGGGCGAACGAGCGCACCCCAGCCAGCGCGCGAAAAGGCCCGTCGCCCTTGCGCCGCTCTCGCTCGATGCCCATGAGCAGACCGCAGCCCAGCGCGCTGGCCAGCACCGCCATGGCGGTCGAAAAATCGCCCCCTTCCTGCATGCATGCTCCCGCAAACCGTTCTCTCAAGAGCCCCCATGCTGCCAGAAACCCGGCCCACGGGGGGCGGGCTGGCAAAGCTGGATGCGGATTTGCCCCAAGCCGCGTCTCCCGGCGATCGGCTATAACCCCATCAACCAGTGCGGGTTCACATGCCAAACACCACGACCGATGCCCAGACCCCGCCCCCCGGGGAGCACAGCGACTCGCTGTTGCGCCTGATCGCGGACTCCGTGCCTGCACTGATGGCCTATTTCGATCTGCCCGACCTGCGCTGCCGCTTCGCCAACCAGGGTTACGCCGCCTACAACGGCCACAGCGCCGCATCCATCCTGGGCCTGACCGTGCGCGAAGCCATCGGCGAAAAGGCCTGGCAGGCGATCGAACCCCATGTCGAACGCTGCATGCAGGGCGAGCGCGTGAAATACATGCGCGAGCAGACGCTGCCGAACGGCGAGACACGCGTGATCGAGGTCAACCTCATCCCGCACTTCCTGGAGACAGCGCGGCTGGTGGGCGCCTTCGTGCTGATCACCGACATCACCGAGCGCTGGCGCGCCGAGAACGCGGTGCGCCAGAGCGAGGAGCGCATGCGCAAGTTTGCCGAGGCCACCGACGAGGCCATCGTGTTCCACCGCAACGGGATCATCATCGACGGCAACGAAGCGCTGCAGCGGCTCACGGGCTTCACGCTGCCAGAGGTACTGAACCAGTCAATCTTCAGTTTCATCACACCCGAATGGCGCTCCGTGGCACTGGAATACACGCGCAGCGGGCGCGAAGACCCGTACGAGGTCACCATCACGCACAAGGACGGGCACACCATTCCCGTCGAAGCGGTGGGCAAGACCATGCCGCTGCAGCATGCCGACTACCGCATCGTCGTGCTCCACGATCTCACGGCGCGCATGAAGGCGAAGGAGCGCGAGGCCTTCATCGCGCTGCACGATCCCCTCACGAACCTGCCCAACCGGCACCACCTGCTGGAGCGGCTCGACACCCTGCTGGCGCAGGCGAACCGGCGGCAGGGTCACGCCGCCGTGCTGTTCATCGACCTGGACCATTTCAAGACCATCAACGACTCGCTGGGCCACCATGCAGGCGACCAGTTGCTGTGCGATGTGGCCGCACGCATCACGCAGTGCGTGCGCGACACCGATGTGGTGGCCCGGCTGGGAGGCGACCAGTTCGTAGTCGTGCTGACCAACATCCACACCCCGGACGACGCAGCCCTCGTGGCCGACAAGCTGCTCGAATCCATGCGGGGCGTCTTCACACTCGACCACCAGCCCGTCACCATATCGCCGTCCATCGGCATCAGCCTTTTCCCGGACGACGGCCCCACGGGGGACGTCTTGCTGCGCTGCGCCGATGCCGCGATGTACCACGCCAAAGAAAACGGCCGGGGCAACCGGCAGTTTTTCCTGCCCGGCATGGACGGCCGCGCCATGGAGGTACTCCAGCAGGAACGCCTGCTGCGCGAGGCCATCGCCCAGCAGGCCTTCGTGCTGCACTACCAGCCCCAGGTGAGCCTCCAGGACGGCTCGCTCCAGGGTTTCGAGGCCCTGGTGCGCTGGAAGCACCCCGAGCGAGGCCTGGTCGGCCCGGACGAATTCATCGGCTTCGCCGAATCGCGCGGTCTCATTGCCCCGATCGGCCGCTGGGTCATGCATGAGGCCTGCCGCCAGCTCAGGGACTGGCAGGACGAAGGGCTGGCCCCGGTGCCCATCGCCGTGAACCTGTCGGCGCTCGAGTTCCGCCAGCGCGATCTGGTGGGCGAAATCGCCGCCGTGCTCCAGGCGACCGGCCTGCCGGCGCGCTTCCTGGAGATCGAACTCACCGAGTCGGTGCTGATGCACCAGACCGGCCCTGTGCTCGACACGCTCAACGCCCTCAAGGCGCTGGGCGTGGGCGTGTCGGTGGACGACTTCGGCACCGGATACTCGTCCCTCAGCTACCTCAAGCGCTACCCCATCGACAAGCTCAAGATCGACCGATCCTTTGTCATGGACGCACCCGGCGATGCCGATGATGTGGCCATTGTCACTGCCATCATCCAGATGGGCCACAGCCTGCAACTCAAGACCGTGGCCGAAGGCGTGGAGACCCCCGCGCAGATGGAACTGCTGCGGCAACTGGGCTGCGACCTGGTGCAGGGCTATCTGGTGTCGGTGCCCATGGAGGCTGAGGAAACGCGCCGCTGGATGTCGCGCTAGCTGTCACACGCACCTCGTGCGCATGTGGACAATAGGCACATGCCCCAGATTCCCGACTTCATCGCCCCCACCCGCCACACCGAACCGGCCGATGCCCTGGCCCAGGTACAGCGTATTTACCAGCAGCAGATCAGCCATCTGCGGGATGCCATGCAGCGCTTCGTGTCCGGCGAGACTCCGGCCGCACCGGTGCGCGCGTTTTACCCCTTCGTGCGCGTGCACACCACCACCGTGGCGCGGGCCGACAGCAAGCTGGCCTACGGCTTCGTCGAAGGCCCCGGACGCTACGAAACCACACTCACGCGGCCCGACCTGTTTTCGGACTACTACCAGGAACAGTTCCGCCTGCTGCGCAAGAGCCACGGCGTGGAACTGGAAGTGGGCACCAGCGCGCACCCGATCCCGATCCACTTCTCTTTTGCCGAGCACGACCATGTGGAGGGCCAGCTGGGCCCCGAGCGGCGCATGCTGATGCGCGACCTGTTCGACCTGCCCGACCTGGCCGCCATGGACGACGGCATCGCCAACGGCACGCACCAGCACCGCCCGGGCGAGGCACAGCCCCTGTCGCTGTTCACCGCGCCGCGCGTCGATTATTCGCTGCACCGCCTGCGCCACTACACGGGCACGGCGCCCGAGTGGTTCCAGAACTTCGTGCTGTTCACCAACTACCAGTTCTACATCGACGAGTTCGTGCGCCTGGGCCACGCCGAGATGGCCAAGCCCGACAGCGAATACATCGCCTTCATCGAGCCTGGCAACGTGGTCACGCGCCGCGTCGGCCTGGCCGCCGAGCCGGGTGACGAACTGGGCGCGCAGCCGCCGCGCCTGCCGCAGATGCCGGCCTACCACCTGGTGCGGCAGGATCACAGCGGCACCACCATGGTCAACATCGGTGTGGGCCCGGCCAACGCCAAGACCATCACCGACCACATCGCCGTGCTGCGCCCGCATGCCTGGATGATGCTGGGCCACTGCGCCGGCCTGCGCAACACACAGCAACTGGGCGACTACGTGCTGGCCCACGCCTATGTGCGCGAGGACCATGTGCTCGACGAAGACCTGCCGCTGTGGGTGCCGATTCCGGCGCTTTCAGAAATCCAGGTGGCGCTGGAGCAGGCCGTGGCCGACGTCACACGGATGGGCCGCGACGAGCTCAAGCGCATCATGCGCACCGGCACCGTGGCCAGCACCGACAACCGCAACTGGGAGCTGCTGCCCGACAACACCCCTCAGCGGCGCTTCAGCCAGAGCCGCGCCGTGGCGCTGGACATGGAGAGCGCCACCATCGCCGCCAACGGTTTCCGCTTCCGGGTGCCCTACGGCACGCTGCTGTGCGTGAGCGACAAGCCGCTGCACGGCGAGATCAAGCTGCCCGGCATGGCCAACCACTTCTACCGCGAGCGCGTGGACCAGCATCTGCGCATCGGCATGCGCGCCATCGAGATCCTGCGCAGCGGCGGTGTGCAGCGCCTGCACAGCCGCAAACTGCGCAGCTTTGCCGAGGTGGCTTTCCAATAATCCAGAGCCATGCAGCTGGATTTTCTGACCCTGCTGGCCACCACGGCCATCAGCCTGTTCATGATCTCGGCATCGCTGCCGCTCATCATGGGCCGGAACATCAGCGCATCCGCCCGCTACGTGCAGGCCAGCCTGCTGCTGCAGGCCCTGGCCTGGGCGGCCATCATCGCATCCACCTACGTCCCTGCCACACTGGCCGACCGCATCCTGTCCACGGTCTCCATCGGCTGCGGGACAGCGGCGCAGTGGATGAACTACCGTGCGCTCGCCGGATGGCTGGGCCCCCGGCCCTGGCCGCGCCTGCTGCTGGTGCTCGTGGTGGCCACGCCGCTGGGCTACTTTTTGAGCTTCGGCAGCTATGCCATCCGCGTGGGCTGGGCCAACACCCTGCTGGCTGCGGTCACGCTATTGGTGGCTCGCGCCACGCTGCAACCCCAGCGGCCCGCAGAGACGGGCTGGCGCAGATTGATTTTCGTCAGCATGCTGACCATGGCGGGCCTGACTCTGGCACGTGGCATCGTGGGTGCCTTCACCGACCAGTACCCCAGCTTTCGCACACCCCATCCGGTCAACCTGGCCTTTGCATTGGGCGCCTGCGTGACGGTGGTGCTCAACACCATCGCCATGCTGGTGGCCTGGCGCGACGAAGCCGAGATCAAGCTGCGCGAACTCGCCGTGACCGACGCACTGACCAGCCTGCCCAACCGGCGTGGCTTCGAGGAGCGCGCCCAGGCCATGCTGGCGCACGCCCGGCGCCATGACCTGCCGCTCACCGCCCTCATGCTCGATCTGGACCATTTCAAGCAGGTGAACGACACCCATGGCCATGAGGTGGGCGACCGCGCCCTGCAGCTGTTCAGCCGCCTGCTCAAGGAAACGCGCCGCGACGGCGACCTGGCCGCGCGCCTGGGCGGCGAGGAGTTCTGCCTGCTGCTGCACAGCGACGCATCGGCCGGCGCGCCGCTCGACCAGCGGCTGCGCCAGCGCCTGCGGCAGGCGGCCCCTGCCGAACTGGGCCTGGAGATCGATTTCAGCGCTGGCTTGGCCGTGCTGCGGCCTGATGACACCAGCATCCAGCCACTGCTGGCACGGGCCGACAGGGCACTCTACGAGGCCAAGACCGCCGGGCGCGGCCGCATGCACAGTGCGACCCAAGATGCTATGAATTAAATAGCTATCAGCGCTTGACCAGCAATCGACATAGCCACTTTTTATCGATTGTTTTCCATCGCACCGGCATCGTCAGCCGGGTGCAGCAGGCGGGCCGCCTCGCGTGCGGCCACGCGGCCCTCGTCGGTCGGAACGACCCAGACCTCCACGGCACTGCCCTCGGCATGGATCGCATGGGCCGCGTCACCCGGCACACCGGCATTGCGCGCGGCGTCCATGCGCACCCCCATCCAGCCGAGCTGGTCGCACACCTGGGTGCGCAGGGCAGCATCGTTCTCGCCGATGCCGCCGCTGAAGGCCAGCACATCCAGCCCGCCCATGCTGGCCGCCATGGCGCCCGACTCGCGCACCACGCGGTAGATGAACTGGTCGATGGCGCGCTGCGCCGCCGCGCTGCCGTCGGCGCGCAGGCGGCGCATGTCGGCCGAGATGCCCGAGACGCCGAGCAGGCCGCTCTGCTTGTAGAGCAGCTTCTGGATGCGGTCATGGTCCCAGCCCTGCTCCATCAGGTAGAGCAGCACACCCGCGTCGAGCGTGCCGCTGCGCGTGCCCATCATCAGACCGTCAAGCGCCGAAAAACCCATGGTGGTGGCCACGCTGCGCCCGGCCCGGGCCGCGCACAGGCTGGCGCCGTTGCCCAGGTGGGCCATGAGCACGCGTCCCTGCGCGCGCGGCGAGCGCTCCTGCAGCGTGTCCATGATGTAGTGGTACGACAGGCCATGGAAGCCATAGCGCCGAACACCCTGTTCGGTCAGAGCGGTCGGCAGGGCAAAAGCGCTGGCCACCTCGGACAGACCGGCGTGGAAGGCGGTGTCGAAACAGGCCACCTGCGGCAGCGCCGGGAAGGCTTGGCGGAACGAACGGATACCGGCCAGGTTGTGCGGCTGGTGCAGCGGCGCCAGGGAGTTGAGGCGCGCCAGGCGTTCGAGCACCGCGTCGGTGACAAGCACGCTATCGCGAAAATCCTCGCCGCCATGCACCACGCGGTGCGCCACGGCCGCAATCTGGGGCGCGCCCTCCAGGCTGGCCAGCAGTTCGCGCAGGCGGGCCAGGGCCTGCACAAAGGGCGTCTCGCCCGGGCCGCTCACCGCCTCGCGGCGCGGCTGGCCGGCGAAGGTCCATGCCATCTCGGGCTGGCCACCGGGCTCCAGGCCTTCGATGTTGCCGCTGAGCACACTCGGCTGCACCTGCCCGAGCCGCAGCGGGTGCAGGGAGAACTTCAGCGAGGACGAGCCCGCGTTGACGGCAAGAATGGCCATGACCGCCACCTCTCAGGCGTTGGACTGCGCCGCTGCCTGCAGCTGGCGCTGGCGGCGCGCGTCGTAGGCCGCCAGCGTGGCCAGCAGGGCCGACGAAACGCGGGCGGTGGGGCCGTCGGCGCGGCTGGTGAGCGCGATTGGCACGCGCGCGCCGAGCACGATGCCCGAGCCCGAGGCCCCCGCGAGGTATTCGAGCTGTTTGGCGAGCATGTTGCCGCTCTCCAGGTCGGGCACGGCCAGGATGTCGGCGTCACCCGCCACGCGCGACTCGATGTGCTTGATCTCGGCAGCCTGGGCCGAGATGGCGTTGTCGAAGGCCAGCGGGCCGTCGAGCAGGCCCCCCTTGATCTGGCCCCGGTCGGCCATCTTGCACAGGGCGGCCGCATCCAGCGTGGATGGGATGTTGGCACTGACCGTCTCGACCGCTGAAAGAATGGCCACCTTCGGGGTCTCCACGCCGAGGATGCGCGCGAAGTCGATCGCGTTCTGGATGATGTCCACCTTCTCCGCCAGGCTGGGGCGGATGTTCAGCGCGGCATCGGTGATGAGCAGGGGCTTGGGGTAGAGCGGCACGTCAAAGCGGAACACATGCGACATGCGCCGCCCTGTGCGCAGCGCGGGCTGGGCCAGCACGGCTTTGATCATCTCGTCGGTGTGCAGGCTGCCTTTCATCAGCACCTCGACCTCGCGGCGCGCCGCCATGGCGGCCGCCAGCTCCGCCGCCGCGTGGCTGTGTTCGACCGAGTGGATCTCCACCCCGTCGAGGTTGATGCCTGCTTCAGAGGCCACCGCACGGATGCGCGCCTCGGGGCCGATGAGCACCGGAATGATCAGGCCGTAGTGCGCCGAATCCATGGCGCCGCTGAGCGAGCCCACGTCGCACGGGTGCACCACGGCGCAGCGCACGGCAGGCATGCCGTCGGCCAGCGACAGCAACTCCTTGAACCGTGCCTCGGGGTCGAACAGCTGGATCTGCGGCGCATTGACCTTCGGGATCCGCACCTTGGTGGTGGGTGGCAGCACGCGGGCCGTGCCGTGCAGCACGCTCTGGCCCTTCTGGTTGAGCACCGCGCAGTCGAGTTCGATGCGTTTCTTTTCATCGTCCTTGCTCGTCACGGTCACCGTCACGGTCAGCGTGTCGCCAATGCGCACCGGCTTGGTGAAGTGCAGCACCTGCTCCAGGTAGATGGTTCCCGGGCCGGGGAACTGGGTGCCCAGCAGCGCCGAAATCAGCGCGCCACCCCACATGCCATGGGCAATGACGCCGTGGAACAGCGTGTCGTTGGCGTATTCGTGGTTCAGGTGGGCCGGGTTGGTGTCCCCCGAGACAGCAGCGAAAGCCTGGATATCGGCCTGCGTCAGGGTGCGCAGCAGGCGCGCGCTCTGGCCCACGGAGAGTTCGTCGTAGGTGACGTTTTCCAGCCATTCGGTGTTCGGTGCCATGTTCATGTTGCGGAAATCCTTAAAAAAACAGAGCGGATGCATGCAGATGAGAATTCAACCAGATGACCCGGCGTTGAAAACGGGCGCGGCCCAGGCCAGCGGCCACCGCGCAAGGGCCGCCAGTATTCCGCTGTGAGGGCGCTGGTGGCGTCCCCCTGCCCGCCTCGCACAGCGAGGCGAGAGCGGGGGGAAGGCGCGAAGCGACGCAGGGGGGTGTATTGCATCCTAGGCCACTGCGTGACAGCCGCCATCCACATAAATGGTCTGGCCGGTCATGCCGGAAGACGCATCGCAGCACAGGAAGGCGCTGAGCTGGGCGATTTCCTCCAGCGTGACCAGGCGCTTGAGCGGCGCCTTGAGCACGGCATTGGCCATCAGTTCGTCGAAACTGGCAATGCCCGAGGCCGCCCGTGTCAGTATGGGGCCGGGCGATACGGCATGCACACGGATGCCTTGCGGGCCCAGTTCCAGCGCCATGTAGCGCACCATGGATTCGAGCGCAGCCTTCACCGGCCCCATCAAGCCATAGTGCGGCACGGCTTCTTCGGCGCCCAGGTAAGTCATGCTCAGCAGGCTGCCGCCCGCCGACATGTGCGGCACGCACAGCTTGGCCAGTTCGGCAAAGGAGTGGCATGACACCTCCATGGCGCGCGAGAAGCCCTTGCGCGAACTGTCGATCACCTGCCCATGCAGGTCTTCGAGCGGCGCCCAGGCGATGGAGTGGATCACGAAATCGAGCCGTCCCAGGCGCTGCGCCGCATGGGCCACCAGGGCTTCGAGCTCACCGTCCTGCTCCACGTTGCAGCTCACCAGGTCCACTTCCAGCGGATCGGTCAGCGGCTCGACGAAGCGGCGGGCCTTGTCGTTGAGGCAGGACACCACCAGCTCGGCGCCCATCTGGTGGGCCAGCTGGGTGCAGCCCCAGGCAATGCTGCTCTCGTTGGCCAGCCCCAGGATGAGGCCCTTCTTGCCAGCCAGGCTGAAAACATTGTTCTTTTTCGTCATGCGTCGGGGGGGTCAGAAGACAGGAAAAAGCGCAGGGTCCAGGCACGCTGGCCGGCGCACGGAAGGGGTCAGTCTTGATTGAAAAGCCGGCGCAGATGGGCCCCGTCCGCACCCGGCCTGAAGCCTTCACGCACGAGCTGTTCCTGCGCGGACACCAGGATGTGGCGTGTCGCATCCACCCCCACGCGGTCCACATAGCTGCGGGCCACGCCATAGCGCAGCACCAGCAGCCCCCGCAGCTCCTCGCGCAGTTGGGACTTGCGGCGGTCCGGGCTCATGCCTGCGCGGGGCGCCGCACGGCGGTCGGGGGTGACGCGCCGGTCCGGCACGGGCACGCGTACGGCGTCGATATGGAGCACCCGTTCCAGCTCGGCCTCGTTTTCCAGGTCCACGCCGAGACTCGTGGCCAGCCGGGCAATGCGTGCGCTGAGCTGGTGCACCGAGGCACTCATGCGGCGCAGCTGGTCTGCCACCGGGCCGTCCACACCGGGCATGTCAGTCGGCATACCGCACCATGACGAATTCGCCCGGGGCGTCGCACAGCACCGTGGCCGGATCGATGGCCGGGGGCGCCACGGGCTCGCCCGAGCGCTCCTTGAGCCAGGCATCCATGGCTTCCCACCACGAGCCTTCACGCACCGGCGCGTTGGCTTCCCATTCATCGGGGCCCGTCCAGCCTTGGCCATCTTCCGTGGCGGCGATCTGGTAGCTGCGCCGCGCGCGGCCCGGCTCGGAGACGATGCCGGCATTGTGCCCACCGGCGGCCAGCACAAAAGTGACGTGCGTATCGGTCTGCAGGTGGATCTTGTAGACCGAACGCCAGGGCGAGACATGGTCGCGCGTGGTGCCCACCACCAGCATGGGCGCATGGATGTCCATCAGCGCCACGCCCACGCCGCCCACGCGGTACTGGCCTGCGGCCAGTGCGTTGTTGAGGAACAGCGAAGACAGATATTCGGAATGCATGCGCGCAGGCAGGCGCGTGACGTCAGCGTTCCAGCTCATGAGGTCGAAATCCACCTCGTCCTGGCCCAGCAGGTAGCGGCGCGTGTTGCGCGACCAGATCAGGTCGCGCGCGTTGAGGAACTGGAACGAACCGGCCATGGCCTTGCCCGAGAAGTAGCCCTTGCGCTCCATGTCCTGGCGCAGCGTCTGGATCTGGTCGTCGTCGATGAAGACGCCCATCTCGCCGGGCTCGCTGAAATCGGTCTGCGCCGCCAGCAGCGTGACCGAAGCCAGCTCGGGCATGTGGGGCGGGAAGGCGGCATGTTCGCGCGTGTGGCCCTTGCCCTGCGCTGCGCGGCTCCTGCGCCCCAGGGCCGCAGCCACCATGGCCAGGAAGGTGCCGCCCAGGCAGTACCCCAGCGCGTGGATGCGCGGCGCCTTCGTGCGCTCCCGGATGGCCGCCATGGCTTCCATCACGCCCAGGCGCAAGTAGTCCTGCATGCCCAGGTCACGGTCGGAGGCATCGGGGTTGCGCCACGAGACGATGAACACCGTGTAACCCCGGCCCACCAGGTAGCGCACCATGGAGTTGGAGGGCGACAGGTCCAGGATGTAGTACTTCATGATGCACGAGGGCACGATGAGCAACGGCTCCGGGTAAACCTTGTCGGTGGTGGGCGCGTACTGGATCAGCTCGATCAGGTGGTTGCGGAACACCACCTTGCCGGGCGTGACCGCCACGTCCTTGCCCACCTCGAAAGTCAGAGGCTCCAGCGCTTGCGGATCGGCATCGTGCGGGGCACTCTGGTGCTTTTTGAGGTCTTCGGTGAAATGCTGGTAGCCCTGCAGCAGGCTCTGCCCGCCTGTCTCGCGCGCACGCTGCTGTGCCTCGGCGTTGGTGAAGGGCCAGTTCGAGGGCGACACGGCATCAAGCGCCTGCCGGGCGAAGAAATCCACCACATGCTGGTGGTGCCGCGTCAGGCCGTCCACCTGCGCGGCCTCGCGCCACCAGGCGTCGCTGGCCTTGAAGCTCTCCTTCACGGCATTGAAGGGCCACTGTTGCCAGCTTGCGTCGCGAAAACGTGCGTCCTTCTCGGGCAGCGGCTGGCCTTCAGCGTCCGTCGCCGGACGTGCCGACGCCAGCCAGGCCTGCTGCGCCAGCGCCAGGGCGCGCTGCCCCAGCACCATCTGCCGCCCGGGCGAGACGGCCAGGTGCAGGGCCCAGTCGGCCGCCGCCAGCGCCATGGACACCGGAGAGAGCCCCATGTTGGCGCGCGCCATCTGTGCCTGCACGCTTTCATCCAGCGCCCTGGCGGTCTGGCGTTGACGCTCGTACGGCGAACCCGGAGAAGCCTGTTTGTCCATGCGAACCCTTTGCACCTTTTGTTACCAACTCATAGTATGCCCGGATTGACAAAAATTCCCACTTTGCTAGTGCGGAAATTCAACGAGATTTGACGTTCGTCAAGCCTTATCCCTCCCCTCTATTTGCTATTGAATTCATAGCTTATTGCGCTCGCATTCAGGGCCTTCATCGCCAATTTCATTCACAATCACCCCATGGACACCCCCTCCGCGCCCCTGCCCCTGGCCTCGCCCCTGTTCGAGGTCCGCCACCTGAGCAAGCGTTATGGCGAAACCACCGTGGTCAACGACGTCTCGTTTTCGATGGCCCCCGGCGAATGCCTCGGCGTCATCGGCCCCAACGGTGCGGGCAAGACCACCACCATCCGCATGTGCCTGGGCCTCACCGCACCCGATGGCGGCAGCATCCACTACCAGCCTGCGGGCGGCGGCCCGCTGCTGCAAATGCCGCGCGACGCCCTGGCCATCAAGGCCGAGATCGGCGTGGTGACGCAGTTCGACTCGCTCGACCCCGACTTCAGCTGCCTGGAGAACCTGCGCGTGTTCGGCCGCTATTTCGGCCTCGGGCCCGGGGTGATGGACGAGCGCGCGCCGCGTCTGCTGGAATTTGCCGCACTCACGCACAAGGCCCATGCCAAGCCCGGCGAACTCTCGGGCGGCATGAAGCGGCGCCTGTCGCTGGCACGCGCGCTGGTGAACGAGCCGCGCCTGCTGCTGCTCGACGAACCCACCACCGGCCTGGACCCGCAGGCACGCCACCTGATGTGGGAGCGGCTGCAACGCCTGGTGCAAGCCGGCACCTCCATCCTGCTGACCACGCACTTCATGGACGAGGCCGAGCGCCTGTGCTCGCGCCTGCTGGTGCTCGACCATGGCCGCAAGATCGCCGAAGGCGCGCCGCGCGCGCTGATCGCCGAGCACCTGGAGCCCGAAGTGGTGGAGGTCTACGGCGCGGGCGCCCTGGCGCTGGCGCAGGACCCTGCCCTGCTGGCCCTGGCGGCGCGCACCGAGGTCAGCGGCGAGACGGTGTTCTTCTACACCCGCGAAGCGCGCCCCCTGCTCGACGCGTTACTGCAGCACCCGCACCTGCGCACGCTGCACCGGCCGGCAAACCTGGAGGATTTGTTCCTCAAGCTCACCGGGCGGCAGATTCGCGAGGATGGTTGAGCGCCTCAATGCTCCATTAACAATAGCTGCTGGCGTTTGCTGCATAAGCGTTAGAAGCCAATTTGACTCATAACCCGGCAATCACGCCTTGCGCGGCTTGACCTTGCTGGCCGCGAGCTTGGCATTGCCCCGCGCCGTCTCCACATCACCCGCACGCGCCAGTGCCACGCCCATGCGCCGCTTGGTGAAGCTCTCGGGCTTGCCGAACAGGCGCAGGTCGGTGCCGGACACACGCAGCGCTTCATCAACTCCGTCGAACACGATGCCCACAGCCTCCACGCCGCCGTAGATCACGGCGCTGGCGCCGGGGTTGCGCAGGCTGGTATCCACCGGCAGGCCCAGGATGGCGCGCGCATGCAACTCGAACTCGCTCTGGTGCTGCGTGCACAGCGTGACCAGGCCGGTGTCGTGCGGGCGCGGACTGACCTCGCTGAACCAGACCTGCTCGCCCTGGACGAACAGCTCCACGCCGAACAGCCCCTGGCCGCCCAGGTTGTCCGTCACGGTCCGGGCGATCTGGCGCGCTTTGGCCAGCGCCGCCGGGTGCATGGGGTGGGGCTGCCAGCTCTCCACATAGTCGCCGCTCACCTGCACATGGCCGATGGGGTCGCAGAAGCTGGTGACGGGCGTGCCGTCGGCCCCCAGCGAGCGCACTGTCAGCAGCGTGATTTCGTAGTCGAAGTCGATGAAGCCTTCGACGATGACCCGCCCGTGGCTCACGCGGCCACCGGCCATGGCGGTGTCCCAGGCCTGCTGCACATCGGCCGGGCCGTCAATCTTGCTCTGGCCCTTGCCCGAGCTGCTCATTACCGGCTTGACGATGCAGGGGTAGCCAATTCCGCCATCGATGGCGGCCTGCAGCTCTGCCAGCGAATCGCAGAAGCGGTAGGGGCTGGTGGGAAGCCCCAGCGTTTCTGCAGCCAGCACACGGATGCCCTCGCGGTCCATGGTCAGGCGCGCGGCGCGGGCCGTCGGGATCACGCGCACCGTGCCTGCGGCCTCCAGTTGTTCCAGCATCGGTGTGGCGATGGCCTCGATCTCGGGTACCACCAGGTGCGGGCGCTCGGCCTCGATCAGGGCCTGGAGCTGCGCCGGGTCGCTCATGGCGATGGTGCGCGCATGGTGCGCCACCTGCTGGCCGGGGGCGTGGTCGTAGCGGTCCACGGCGATGGTCTCCACGCCCAGTCGCTGCAATGCGATCAGCACCTCCTTGCCCAGCTCGCCCGCGCCGAGCAGCATGACTTTGGTGGCGTGGGGAGACAAAGGGGTTCCAAGGGTGGTCATGGTGGCGCTTTCAAGAAGAATGGGAAATGGGTAAACCTTTACTGCGACAGCATTGTCCCAATGTTCTCGCATCAGAAGGTCGCAAGCCCGAACGGCAGCCTCTTGCGCAATGACGCGACAGGTTTGCATGGTACGCGGACGCATGCGGGGGCGCCGCCGTGTAACGCTGCGTGCGCTTGCGAACAGACACTGCCCGAGACACGCCCCATGCTCCATGCACCCCTTTTCCAATGGAGCACAAGATGAACTACGAAGAACGCGACGCTTACGGCATGTACAAGCTTTCGGGCACGCCCGGCGTCGGCCCGGACCCCCGCCATGGACCGGGTCCGCACCTCATGGGCGCAGACACGCTCATCGGCAATGACATCTACAACAAGGACGGCGAAGACCTGGGCGACGTCAAGGAGATCATGCTCGACATGCGCAGCGGCCGCGTCAGCTACGCCGTGCTGTCCTTTGGCGGCTTCCTGGGCATGGGCGAGAAGCTTTTCGCCGTGCCCTGGGACGCGCTGAAGCTGGACACCGAGAACAAGCGCTTCACGCTCGGCGTGAACAAAGAACAACTCGAAGGCGCACCGGGGTTCGACAAGAACCATTGGCCCGACATGGCCGATGTGGCCTGGGAAAAAGGCATCCACGATTTCTATGGCACCAAACCGTACACCGATACCGTGAGCGTCTGACCCCCGCCGGATCGACCGGCGCCCACCGCCCTGCGGCGCGCGAGCGCACAACGGGCGGTGGGCGCTTTTCATTGCGGTGGCAGCCCTGCAAATCACCGCCGCGTTCAGACAGCGCCAGACGGCAGGCGGGCCAGCACACGCGGCACGCCAGCGGCATCCCCGCGCAGAACCAGCCCCTCGCCCACCGCCGTGTCGCTGCCCACCAGCGCCGACAGCACGAACATGTGTGTCACCCAGACTTCGAAGCGGCCGGGCTGGCGGGACACGTCTGCCAGCAGCTGACGCAGTTCGCCCAGGTGGGCCTCGTTAGTGGCCTCGGCGGCGCCTTGGGGCGACCCCAGCGCCGCCCACGCCTGGGTCGTGCCAAAGGCCAGCCGGGCGGTGTCGAGGCATCGGCACCATGGGCTGGAGCGCACCTGTGCCGGCACCAGTGCCTGGGCCTGGAACCACTGGCCCATGCGCCGCGCCTGTGCTCGCCCTTCTTCGCTCAGGTTGCGCTGGGTGCGGCAGTCACCGATGCGAAACCCCGGCGGGTCGAACGTGCCAGGCGCCAATGCATGCCGAAAGGCCACCACCACGCCGCCAGAACGGATCAGGTCCCGGGCCTGCGGGTGGGTGGCCCAGGCCGGCAAGGAGGCGCTCAGGCCAGCCCCCAGCAGAGAACGTCGTTGCAACATGCCTACCTCGCGCTGCCGGAATGTCCGGCCGGGTCCTGATGCTACGGCGGCCTGGTGCCGGTGACCGCAGGCAGCGTCAATCCGGCCCGGGCCTGAGGGCTATAGGGAATGGGTATCGATGAACCCCCATGGGGCGGAGAACCGAATCCGCGCGGTGGTGCTGCAAGACCCGGCCCCCCGCAGCACAATACGCCCATGCAAAGCGTCGTTCCACCCGCGGCACCCGCCGCAGCATCTTCCACGCCCTCAGTGTGGCGTCCGCCCACGCTCTCAGGGCGCTTCTGGCCGGTGTTCCTGCGCAACCTGCTGGTGTGGCGCAAGCTCGCCATTCCCAGCCTGGTGGGCAACATCGCCGAGCCGCTGATGTGGCTGGTGGCCTTCGGCTACGGCATGGGCGCGCTCGTGGGGCAGATGCAGGTCAACGGGCAGGCCGTGCCCTACATCCTGTTCCTCGCCAGCGGCTCGATCTGCATGAGCGCGATGAACGCCGCGAGCTTCGAGGCGCTGTACTCGGCCTTCTCGCGCATGCATGTGCAGAAAACCTGGGAAGGCATCATGAACACCCCCGTGGGGCTGGACGACGTCGTTCTGGCCGAAATGCTCTGGGCCGCCTTCAAGGCGCTGTTCACGGTCACGGCCATCTTGCTGGTGATGCTGGCGCTGGGCATCAGCCACTCGCCCAAGTTGCTCGTGGCCTGGCCCGTGCTGCTGTGCGTGGGCATCATGTTCTCCAGCATCGCGCTGATCTTCAACGCGCTGGCCAAGGGCTACGACTTCTTCACCTATTACTTCACGCTGGTGCTCACGCCCATGATGTTCCTCTCGGGTGTGTTCTTTCCGCGCGAGCAGTTGCCGACCGTGGTGCGCCATATTTCCGACTGGCTTCCGCTGACCAATGCCGTGGAGCTGGTACGCCCGCTCTTCATGGACCAGTGGCCCGCGCACCCACTGCGCCACGGCCTGGTGATGGTGGTGACCACCGTAGCCGCCTACTGGGTCGCCCTGGCCCTGACGCGCCGCCGTTTCGCCGCCTGACCGCCATGACCGCACCCGCACTGTTGAGCCCGCAGCACATCGCCATGGTGGACCGGGGGGTCTCGGTGATCGTGGCCTCGCGCGATGCCGCGTTGCGCCCGAGCATCATGCGCGGCGTGGGCAGCACCATCAGCGCCGACGGCACGCAGGTCACGGTGTACCTGCGGCGCAGCCAGTCGCGCCAGCTCCTGCAGGACATCGAGGCTGGCGGCGGGGTCGCCGTGGTGTTCAGCGAGCCGCCCACGCACCGCACGCTGCAGCTCAAGGCCAGCACGGCCACCCTGCGCCCCGCAGGTCCGGCCGATCAGCCGCTGCTGCACAAATACCTCGCCGCCATGCAGCACGAGCTGGCCCAGGTGGGCTACGGGCCCGCCTACGCGGCCGCCATGCTGTCCGCGCCGCTGGAAGACGTGGTGGCCCTGCAGTTCACGCCGCAGGCCGCCTTCGACCAGACACCCGGGCCGCGCGCTGGTGCGCCCCTGACCGCCGCCCAGCCATGACGACGCCCCTGCTCCCCGCCATCCGCTCCTGCCTTGAAGGCGCCATCCCCGCCGTGATGGCGACCTGCGCCAGCGATGGCACGCCCAACGTGGCCTACATCTCGCAGGTCGTCTATGTGGACGAGGGCCATGTGGCACTGTCGTTCCAGTTCTTCAACAAGACGCGCGAGAACATCCTCGCAAACCCATATGCCTCGGTGCTGGTGCTGGACCCGGTGACCGCGCGCTTTTATCGCCTGCACCTGCGCTACCTGCGTACGGAGACGGCGGGCGCGCTGTTCGAGAGCATGAAGGCGCGCCTGGCGGGCATCGCGTCGCACAACGGCATGGCCGATGTGTTCCGCCTCAAGGGTTCTGACGTGTACGCCGTGGAGCACATCGACGCCATCGACGGCGAGGGTCTGCCGCCGCCTGCTCCCCGGCCCGGCCAGTTGCACCGATTGCGCCAGTGCAGCGAGCGCATGGCCGCCTGCACCGGCCTGGAGGAGTTGCTGCAGGGCGCGCTCGCCTGCCTGCGCGACGCCATGGGCATCGGACATGCCATGGTGCTGATGCTCGATGCCCCGGCGCAGCGCCTGTACACCGTGGCCAGCTGCGGCTACGCCACCTCGGGCGTGGGCTCGGAGATCGCGTTGGGGCATGGCGTGATCGGCATGGCCGCGCGCGAGAACACGCCGGTGCGCATCAGCCACATGACGCACGCCGCACTCTACAGCCACGCCATGCGCAGCAGCCTGGAGGCTGGCGCGCACCACGGTGGCGCCGAGCCGCCGGGCATGGACATTCCCTACCCCGGCCTGCCTGAGCCACACAGCCAGCTGGCGGTGCCCATGGTGGCAGCCGGGCGCGTGCTCGGCGTGCTGTTCGTCGAGAGCCCGCAAGATCTGGCGTTCGACTTCGAGGACGAGGACATGCTCGTCACCCTGGCCGGCCACCTGGGCGCGGCCATTGACCTGCTGCAGGCCACGCCCGAAAGCGCCGACGGGGCCACGCCCGGCGCCACGCTGGCGCCCGCCGTGAGCGGAGCCCCGGTGCGCGTGCGCCACTACCCGGCCAACGACAGCGTGTTCATCAACGACGACTACCTCATCAAGGGTGTGGCGGGCGCCATCTTCTGGAAGCTGCTGCGCGACTACACACAGGCGGGACGTACCGAATTCACCAACCGCGAACTGCGGCTGGACCCTTCGATCCGCCTGCCCGACGTGGCCGACAACCTGGAGGCGCGCCTGCTCCTGCTGCAGCGCCGCCTGCAGGAAAACAACCCACCCATGCGCATCGAAAAGACTGGGCGCGGGCGCTTTCGCCTGTGCGTCGCCTGTCCGGTGCTGCTCGAAGAGTTGCCGGGCTGAGCCTTCACCGGACGGCCGCGCCAGCCATTCCCAGGCCGGCCATGAGTTTGTCCCATTCGCGTGCGGTGAGGTGCGGACGCACCACGTCCAGCACGGCACCGAACGCTTCGCCGGGCGCCTGCTGGCGCATGCCGCCCAGCAGGGCCACGCGCTCGGCCGGCGCCATGAAGGGCACCATCCAGCGCATCACGAGCATCATTTCACCGGGCGGAATCGACGACACCAGCGCGCCGTGCACGGCCATCAGCTCGTCGTCCGTGTAGTGCTGCCACAGCGCCGCGTTGTGCGCAGTCTCTTCCAGGTGCATATGCTCGAAGTTGTGCGCGACGAACAGCGCCAGCGCGTGGTACAGCGCCTGGGTGCGGGGCGCGCGGTCGGCGCGCGCGCAGGACATCAGATCGGCCACCGCCCGAACCAGGCGCAGGATGTACCGCTCATGCTCCTCATGCTCGTCCCCCACCACCAGGCTGCCACCCTGGACACGGGCTTCGATGGCCGGGTGCACGAAGGTGTTTTCGTGTTCCAGGTGAGCCTGGCACACGTCCAGCAACTGCGCCACACGCTGGCAGCCCTGGGCAAAGTCCAGGTCGTCCTCCACGTCCATGCGGCCCAGGCCGAGCAGCGTGTCGGCCATGAAGGCGCGCAGGGCCTTGTGGATGCCGGCATACAGGTCCACGCGCGGCGCGGGGGACTGGGTGGCGGCGATTTCGGCAATTTCGGCAATTTCGCGGGGTTCGATCTTCCTCACGTTCTTTCCTGGCCCTGGGGCCTGCTACGGCGTGGCGGAAAACCGCGCCGGGCCGGGTGCACCATGCACCCGCAACCGTGGAATGAAGTCTAGAAATCGCCGCCTTCGCGCGCTGTTAAAAATCCCTTAACTGAACCCTATCGCATCCTTAAAAGCACCATCGCACACCAATTACGTGACTTTGTTCACGCCGCCGCACGGACCAGATCAACCGCCTTTTCCGCGATCATGATGGTGGGCGCGTTGGTGTTGCCGCTGACAATGCGCGGCATGATGGAGGCATCGACCACGCGCAGCCCCTGCACGCCGCGCACGCACAGCTGCGCGTCGACCACGTCGTGCTCGCCCGGGCCCATGCGGCAGGTGCCCACGGGGTGGTAGATGGTGTCGGCGTACTGGCGGATGAAGGCTTCGATGTCGGTGTCCGACTCCAGCACCTTCAAGGCGCCATGCCGTGCCAGCGCGGGCTGCGCCAGGATTTCCTGCATGCGCCGGAAGCCGTGCACCATGCGGTCCATGTCGGAGCGCTCACCGAGGAAGTTCGGATCCACCAGGGGCAGCGCCAGCGGGTCGCTGCTGGCGAGCTGCACGCTGCCCCGGCTGACGGGTTGCAGCAGGCAGACATGGCAGGAATAGCCGTGGCCCAGCACCGTCTTGCGGCCGTGGTCCACCAGCTTGCCGATGACAAAGTGCAGTTGCACGTCGGGAGCCGCTTCTGACGGCTGGCTGCGGATGAAGCCCCCCGCCTCTGCGAAGTTGGTCGTCAGCATGCCGCTGCGCTGGCGGCGCCACTCGCCGACACCGCGCACGATGCGCGCCACGCCCGGCAGCGATATGCCGAAGAGTTCACTCTGCCCCGGCGCGTCGACCACGCGCACCACGTCAGGGTGGTCGTGCAGGTGCGCGCCCACGCCGGGCTGGTCGTGCAGCACGGCGATGCCATGGCGCTGCAGCTGCGTCCCGGGGCCGATGCCCGAGAGCATGAGCAGTTGCGGCGACAACAATGCGCCCGCGCTCAGCAGCACTTCGCGCGTGCAGCGCACCTGCTGCACGCGGCCGCCCTGGCGGTATTCGACCCCGACGGCACGGCGCCCTTCGAACAGGATGCGCATCGCGTGCGCTCCGGTGAGCACCTGCAGATTCGGCCGTGCGAGGTGCGGCGTGAGGTAGGCCTTGGCGGCGCTGAAACGCTCGCCATCGCGGTGCGTGACCTGGTATTCGCCCACGCCCTCCTGCGTGGCACCGTTGAAGTCGCGGTTGTGTGCGTGACCGGCCTGCACACCGGCCTCGACGAACACACTGCTGAAGCGGTTGGGCGAGCGCAAGTCCATCACATTGAGCGGGCCACCCACGGCATGCCAGGCATCGGCGCCACGCTCGTTGTTCTCGGACCGGAAAAAATACGGCAGCACATCGCTCCAGCCCCAGCCGGGGTTGCCCTGGGCGGCCCAGTGGTCGTAGTCCTGCGGCTGGCCACGCGCATAGATCATGGCGTTGATCGAGCTGGAGCCGCCCAGCACCTTGCCGCGCGGCTGGTAGCCCCGGCGCCCGCCCAGGCCCGGCTGCGGGGTGGTGTTCAGCCCCCAGCCGTTGAGCATGAATTTAGCCATCACCGCCAGCCCGGCCGGGCAGTGGATGAGCACGCTGCCATCCGCAGGACCCGCCTCGAGCAGGCACACGCGCACGGCCGGGTCTTCGCTCAGGCGCCCGGCGAGCACACAACCGGCCGAACCGCCACCCACCACGATGTAGTCGAACATGTCTCGCCTCCTCTGTCTTCGGTCCACCTTAACCGAAAGCGAGGGTAAATGCCGATACGATGGAGGCTGTTGTTTCACTTTGAAGAGAGCACTCCACATGAGCATTTCTACGGTTGGCATCATCGGTGCAGGCACCATGGGCAATGGCATCGCGCAGGCCTGCGCGGTCTCGGGCATCAACATCGTCATGGTCGATATTTCTGACGCCGCAGTCCAGAAGGGCCTGGCCACGGTCTCGGGCAGCCTGGACCGCCTGATCAAGAAGGAAAAGATCACCCAGGCCGACAAGGACACAGCCCTGGCGCGCATCAAGACCTCCACCAGCTACGACGCCCTGAAGGCCGCTCAACTGGTCATCGAGGCCGCCACCGAGAACTACGAGCTCAAGCTCAAGATCCTCAAGCAGGTCGATGGCATCGTCGGCCCTGACGTGATCATTGCGTCGAACACCTCGTCGATCTCCATCACCAAGCTGGCCGCCGCCACCAGCCGCGCCGACAAGTTCATCGGCATGCACTTCTTCAACCCCGTGCCCATGATGGCGCTGGTGGAAATCATCCGCGGCCTGCAGACCAGCGACGCCACGCACGACGCCGTGAAGGCCATGGCCGTGGCGCTGGGCAAGAGCCCCATCACCGTGAAGAACGCCCCGGGCTTCGTGGTCAACCGCATCCTCGTGCCCATGATCAACGAGGCCTTCTTTGTGCTGGCCGAAGGCCTGGCCACGCCGGAAGACATCGACGCCGGCATGAAGCTGGGCTGCAACCAGCCCATCGGCCCGCTGGCCCTGGCCGACATGGTGGGCCTGGACGTGTGCCTGGCCGTGATGGACGTGTACCTGGCCGAATTCGGCGACAGCAAGTACCGCGCCTGCCCGCTGCTGCGCGAAATGGTGGCCGCCGGTCGCCTGGGCCGCAAGACGGGCCAGGGCGTCTACAGCTACTGAGCGCCCGCGCACGACACCAAGGCGCCCTTCGGGGCGCTTTTTTCTTGCCCAAACCCATGACGGAATCAGGGGCTTGATTAATTAAAATGCACACAATTCAATTGTGCAAAATAATTTAACCCATGACGTTGCCTGCATTCCCCGCCAGCCCCAGCCCCGCCGCGCTGCAACTGGACCACCAGTTGTGCTTTGCGCTGTATTCGGCCTCGCTGGCCATGACCAAGCTCTACAAGCCGCTGCTCGACGCCATCGGCCTGACGTATCCGCAATACCTGGTGATGCTCGTGCTGTGGGAGCAGGACGGCCACACGGTGTCCGAACTGGGCGATCGCCTGAGCCTGGACTCGGGCACGCTCACCCCGCTGCTCAAACGCATGGAGGCGGCAGGCCTGGTGCAGCGCCAGCGCGACCTACAGGACGAGCGCCGTGTGCGCATCGCCCTCACCAGCGCCGGGCAGGCCCTGCGTGCGCAGGCCGAGGCCATCCCGGCCTGCATCCTGGCGCACAGCCACCTGCCGCTGCGCGAGGTGCAGGCGCTCACGCGCCAGCTCCAGACGCTGCGCGACAGCCTCCAACCCTGAAGTTTTCCTCCCGCCCCAGTCCGGGGCACCCACCCGAAAGGCAAGCACCATGACCACCCTCGACAAAGTCCTCTACACCGCCCGCGCCCACACCACCGGGGGCCGCGACGGCGCCTCGCGCACCGACGACGGCCGCCTGGATGTGAAGCTGTCCTCGCCCGGCACGTCCGGCACCGGCACCAACCCCGAGCAGCTGTTCGCCGCCGGCTATTCGGCCTGCTTCATCGGCGCGCTCAAGGCCGTGGGCGGCATGCAGAAAATCGCCATCCCGCAGGACGTGGCGGTGGACGCCGAAGTGGACCTCGGCCCCATCACCGGCGGCTATGGCATCGCCGTGCGCCTGCAGGTGCACCTGCCCGGCATGGAGCGCGCGGCAGCCCAGGCGCTGGTGGACGCGGCCCACAAGGTCTGCCCCTACTCCAACGCCACGCGCGGCAACATCGACGTGACGCTGACCCTGGCCTGAGAGGCTGAGCCCCGGTGTCGCGCAGGCGGCCCGCCGGGCTTGAGCCCGGGCGCCGCTTGCCCTACCGTTGCCGCATGAACACCACCACCCTCCTCGTGCGCCAGGACGCGCTGGCCACCACCACGCTGCGCAGCACCGAGCCCGCCCCGCTGGCCGACGGCCAGGTGCGCGTGCACGTCGATCGCTTCGCGCTCACTGCCAACAACATCACCTATGCCGCCATGGGCGAGATGCTGGAGTACTGGCGCTTTTTCCCCTCGGGCGAGCCAGGCTGGGGCATCGTGCCGGTGTGGGGCTTCGGCACGGTGGCCGAATCGCTGCACCCCGGGGTGGCGGTGGGCGAGCGGCTCTACGGCTACTGGCCGATGGCCACCGAGGCAGTGCTCCAGCCCCACAAGGCGTCCAGCACGGGGTTCAGCGACGGCGCCGCGCACCGCGCGGGCCTGCACCCCGTCTACAACCATTACCTGCGCTGCAGCGCCGACCCGTTCTACCACCCGGATACCGAAGACCTCCAGGCCCTGCTGCGCCCGCTGTTCATCACCTCCTGGCTCATTGACGACTTCTTGGCCGACCAGGGCTTCTACGGCGCGGGCACGCTGCTGCTGTCCAGCGCCTCAAGCAAGACCGCCTACGGCACGGCCTTCCAGCTCGCGCAGCGCGCAGGAGTGCAGGTGATCGGCCTCACGTCCCAAGCCAACCGCTCGTTCTGCGAAAGCCTGGGCTGCTACCACCGCGTGGTGGCCTATGAGGACCTGGAGCAGCTCGACGCCGCGACGCCTTGCGTCTACATCGACTTTGCGGGCAGCGTGGCGCTGCGCCAGCGCATCCACCAGCATTTCACGCAACTGGCCTACAGCTGCGCCGTGGGCGCCAGCCATGTGGGCGACCTGGGCGGCGCAGGGCAACTGCCCGGCCCGCGCCCCACGATGTTTTTCGCCCCCGCGCAGGTGAAAAAGCGCACCGGCGAATGGGGCGTGCAGGGCCTGAACGACCGCCTGGTGGCCGCCTGGCAGGCCTTCAGCAGCGCCGTGCAGGCGCCGCCCCAACCCTGGATCACCGTGCAGCAGCACCTGGGGCCGCAGGCCACACAGGCGCTCTTTCTGGAGTTGCTGCGCGGCCAGGGCGATCCGCGCACCGGCCACATCGCCCGCATGCGGCCCTGATCACCGGGCGCCGGTGCGCCGCGGTTCCGAGCAGCGGGCTTAGCCGGCCGTCAACCGTGCCTGCGACGCAGGCCGTGCATCGGCCAGCTTGAAGCGCCCGACCAGGCGTTCGAGCACCGCCGCCTGCTCGCTCATGGCACCGGCCGCTGCGGCGCTTTGCTCCACCAGGGCCGCGTTCTGCTGGGTCATTTGCTCCAGTTCGCCCACGGCGGAGTTCACCTGCTGCATGTGGCCGCTTTGTTCGGCGGTGCTGGCGGTGATCTCCCCGATGATGCCGCTGACGCGCTGCACCGATTGCACGATCTCCTGCATGGTCTGCCCCGCGCGGCCCACCAGGGCCGTGCCGGCCTCCACGTTTTCCACCGAGGCGGAAATCAGTGCCTTGACCTCGCGCGCCGCTTCGGCCGAGCGCCCGGCCAGCGAGCGCACCTCGCTGGCCACCACCGCAAAACCGCGCCCCTGCTCACCGGCGCGGGCGGCTTCCACGGCGGCATTCAGCGCCAGGATGTTGGTCTGGAACGCAATGCCATCGATCACGGCAATGATGTCCACGATCTTCTTGGACGAGTGGTCGATGCGCTGCATGGTGTGCACCACCTCGCTGACCGACTGGCCGCCGCTTTGCGCCACGGTGAAGGCCGAAGCCGCCAGCGCATTGGCCTCGCGGGCCGAAGCGGCCGACTGCCCCACCGCGCCGCTCAAGTGGTCCAGCGTGGACGATGCACGCTGCAGGTGGGCGGCGGTGGCCTCCGTGCGGCTGGACAGGTCGTGGTTGCCATGGGCAATTTCAACGCTGGCCGTACCGATGCTGCCCGCCGAGCGCTGCACCTGCCCCACCAGTTCCGCCAGCGATTGCGACATGTGCGCCAGTGCGCGCAGCACCTCGCCCATTTCGTCCTGGCGGTCGGTGCCGATGCGCACCGTCAGGTCGCCCTCGCCAATGGAGCGCGCCACCTGAACGATGTCGGCCAAAGGTTCGGTCACGCTGCGCTGCACCAGCCGGGTGCCGATGCACACGGCCGCAATGATGATGGCCATGATGCCCGCCACCCCCCACACGGTTTTGAGCCGCTCGGTGCCCGCCTTGTCGCGCAGCTCGGTGGCGCCCCGCTCGGTCAGGCGCACCATGTCTTGTTGTGCCGCCTGCAGGGCCGCGAGCTTGCCCTGGGTGTCGTCCCGAATGTGCGCCTGCAACGCCGCTGCATCGCCCCCGGCCTTGAGCTTTTGCGCCGCCTCCAGCGAAGCCTTCAGCGCCAGCGCCCGGGCGCTGGCGGCGTCCAGCGCGGCACGCTCCTGGCTGTCGGAGAGCAGAGCACTCAGTGCGGACTGCACCTGCGCCAGCTCCTGCTGGGCCTGCTCCTGCCCCCCCTGCAACAGCGACGCCGAAGCCTCATCGGCCGCCAGCGCCGCACCCAGCGTGCGCAAAGCCTGCGCCTCGACCAGACCGCGCCAGCGCGACGCCAGCTCCAGCTTGCCTTGCTGA
Organism: Burkholderiales bacterium RIFCSPLOWO2_12_FULL_65_40; assembly: GCA_001770955.1. GTDB lineage: Bacteria > Pseudomonadota > Gammaproteobacteria > Burkholderiales > Burkholderiaceae_C > Simplicispira. Next base: position 165,380 of record MESL01000047.1, read on the forward strand.
TCAGATTGCTCTTTGACCGTGATGGCCTGCGACTGCACCGTGCGCACCGCCGAGCCGACCGACATGAGTACCAGCCCGACACTCACGGCAATGGCCGGCAGCCATATCTTGGTTTTGATGCTCAACGCCATGCACGCCCCTTGTCTGAGAACAAAATTTGTAACCACCCGTCAAAAGTATGGCATGGCTCGGGCGCAGCGGACCAGCGAGAATGAGTGGATGCACTCTATTCCCGACGCCTCGCCATTGCACCCCTTCGCCACGCTGACACCCGACGTGGTGCTCGACGCGCTGGCCAGCGTGGGCCTGTACGGCGACGGGCGGCTGATGGCCCTGTCATCGTATGAGAACCGCGTGTACCAGGTCACCCTGGAAGACGGCAGCCGCGTGGTGGCCAAGTTCTACCGCCCGGAGCGCTGGAGCGAGGCGCAGATTCTGGAAGAACACGCCTTCGCCGCCGAACTGATGGCCGCCGAGGTGCCCGCCGTGGGCCCGCTGGTGCTGGAGGGCCGCACGCTGCACCCGCACGGCGGCTTCCAGTTCTCGGTCAGCCCCTGGCGCGGCGGCCGCCAGCCCGAGCTGGACGACTTCGAAGTGCTCGAATGGATCGGCCGCTTCCTCGCACGCATCCACACCGTGGGCGCCGCCCGCCCCTTCGCTGCACGGCCCACGCTCGATCTGCCACAGTTCGGCACCGAACCGCGCGACTGGCTGCTGGAGCACAACCTGATCCCGCTGGACGTGCAGTCGGCCTGGCGCGACGCCTGCAATACCGCTCTTGATTTAATAGCTTCTAACGCACAACCAGAAAGCGCTGCAGGCCGATTTGATCTAAAAAAAGCCACGCTGCTGCGCCTGCACGGCGACTGCCACCCCGGCAACATCCTGTGGACGCCGCTCGACGAATGGGGCCGTGGCGGCCCACATTTTGTCGACCTGGACGACGCCCGCATGGGCCCGGCCGTGCAGGACCTGTGGATGCTGCTGTCAGGCGACCGGCGCCAGCGCACCCACCAGCTCGGCGCCCTGCTCGACGGCTACGAACAGTTCCGCACGTTCGACCGGCGCGAGCTGGCCCTCATCGAGCCGCTGCGCACCCTGCGCCTGATCCACTACAGCGCCTGGCTGGCCCGGCGCTGGGAAGACCCGATCTTCCCCATCAACTTCCCCTGGTTCGGCAGCAGCGACTACTGGCGCGGGCAGGTGGACATGCTGCACGAGCAGATCGAGGCGATGCAGGAGGAGCCGCTGGTGGGTTGAAGGCTGCCGCCATGGACGTCTTGAAGAGGCGTCCAGCGACAGACTCCGCCCGGAAGCCCCGGCAGCTTGACCAAGCCTGCGCTTCAGGTTAGAAAAAGCCCATCCACTGGAGTGGCCGTGCTGAGCGCCGCCCCTTGGGTATCCCCCTGAATGGAATCTTCAGGCCTGTGCTGGAAATCGGAAATCCAACGATGAGCATCTTCCAAGGTTTGCTTTTTCTCGCGTTCGGCATGGGCTTGCTGATCGTTGATTACCAGAGCCTTTCCCGTGGCTGGCTGCCCTGTGGTTCCAACGGCTTCAAAGGCCGCCTGGAGTTCCATCGGCAGGACCAGCCCGGTGCCTTCTGGAGCATGTTTGCGCTCTATCTCCTGGCGGGTGTGGCTCTCTTGCTCTATGCCATCGGGTTGCTTGCAGGCCTTGCCAGCCCATTGCCTTTGCGCTAACTCCGTGCCATGGAATGGCCCCGGTTGAGGCGCAAGGGGGCCGTGGCACCGCCTATGCGGTTTCCAGTTTCGCCGTGGGGATGGCGTCGGGGTTCTTGATGACCTGGCGCTGCGGCATGTAGTTCAGCAGCAGTTCGGTTTCTTTCTTGACCACGCTGTAGCACTCGCAGCTCAGCTTTTCCAGTTTCGGCCGGTCCAGCACCTTGATCAATCCGCGCGAATAGGAGATCACGCCGAGCTGCTGCAGTTTCAGCGCGGCCTGGGTGACGCCTTCGCGGCGCACGCCGAGCATGTTGCCGATGAACTCCTGTGTCATCGTCAGGTGGTTGTTGGACAGGCGATCCATCGACAGCAGGAGCCAGCGGCAGAGCTGCTGGTCGATCGAATGGTGCCGGTTGCACACGGCGGTCTGCGAGATTTGCGTGATCAGGGCCTGCGTGTAACGCAGCATCAGTATGAGCAACTGGCCGTGGCGGTTGAACTCCTCCTTCACCCGCGTCCTGGGGAGTCGGTAGGCGTACCCGGCGCTCTGCACCACCGAGCGGCTCGGTGTGCTCTCGCCGCCCAGAAACAGGGTGATGCCGAGCAGGCCCTCGTTGCCCACCACCGAGATCGCGGTGGACGCCCCGTTCTCCATCAGATACTGCATGGAGACGATCGAATCGGTGGGAAAGTAGACATGGCGCATCGCGCGCCGCGATTCATACAAAACCGCGCGCAACGGCAGCGGAACTAGTTCCAGGTGCGGAAACAGACGGCCTTGAACGTCCGGCGACAAGGCCGCCAGAAGATGATTGTGCTGCGGCTCGGGTTTGGCGGACACCGAGGCGCTTTTGGAACGGACCATGGGGAAGGGCTGTTGAAATTCGATGGAGGGCGACAACCCATGGGCAACGGCGGTAGTATCGCCCAGTACATCGGATTGATATGTGAATACCACTGTTTAACATAACTGACCGTGGGGCGCTTTTTCCCTGGCGCTGCAACGGTCGGCATCCGCCCATGAAAGATCTTCTGCGCACCGTCTTTTCCATCCGCCAGCAGCGCCGCGCGCCGCCGGCCGGTCCTGTGCCGCCCGTGGGCGCGTTCATCATCCGCAAAGATGTGAAGATGGCGGTCAACCAGCCGATTCCGCGTGATCTGTGGAACTGGATGGTGCTTTCAGGCTGGCGCACCATTCCGGTCAAGAAAGACCGGCGCAAGTCCATGGAGTTGCCCGCAGGCGCCCTGCTGGAACTCATCAGCGCCCACCCGACCGAGCGCGACATGGTGCATGCCCGCATCCTGCCCCAGGCCCGCGAACAGCGCGCCTGACCATCCGCTGGCCTGCTGACGAGGCCGGTGGGCACCAATGGAATTTCTGGCTTGCGGACGGCAGGGGCTACCGCGCAAAGCCGGCCCATTTCGCCGATTCCCCGGCTGCCTATGCCTTGGGCGGCACCCCTGCAGTTGATCGAAGCCAGTAGAGGAAGTAGATGGCAAAGCCCAGGTCTCCGACGGAGACACCAAAGGCTTTGAGCGGGATGTCCCCGCGAAGCAGGCTCAGCAATGCAATGAGGAACGCACGCGTCTTTCCGATGGCGGCCAGCGCGATAAGGGACCGAGAAATCGTGGGAGACAGCGCCAGCCAGGCGTACGTTGCACTGAAGAGCACGACGAAGTACGTCAGCATCCAGCGATAGAAATCGGACCCGATCGGTGGAAGCGCTGCCATGGCGCCCAGCGTCGATGGGAACATGAGCATGAGTGCAATGGCGGCGTTGTAGACGACACCAATCCAGAGAACAGGGCGCATAGGGTTCGGGCTGGCCCGTCAGGCAAGACCGTGGGTGACGCAATGTACGCATCATCGCCCAACCCGGTCAGGAGCGCGCTGGTATCCACACCCGGCCCCCACGCGCAGCAGGTGAAGACACCGCCAAGCCGCAGATGGATGCCGGAGGGATCCACGGGTTGCCCCGGATGCAGCGGCTTCATCACCCCAACAAAAATCCCGGCAAAGCCAAGGCTCTACCGGGATTGTTTTGCTATTTATTCAATAGCTTTTAGCGCTTGTCTGACGATCGCTTCAAGCTATTTTCGCTACCATCACACCAGCAGCGCGTTCACCCGCTTGACGTAGGCGGCGGGGTCTTCCGGCAAGCCACCTTCGGCCAGCAGGGCCTGGTCGAACAGGATGTGGGCCAGGTCGTGGAAGTGCACACTGCCATCGAGCTTCTTCACCAGCGGGTGCTCGGCGTTCACCTCCAGCACGGGTTTGGTCTCGGGGGCCTTCTGGCCGGCCTGCTTGAGCATGCGGGCGAGCTGCGTGCTCATGCCGTCGTCCTGCACCACCAGGCAGGCGGGCGAGTCGACCAGGCGGGTGGTCACGCGCACATCCTCGGCCTTGTCCTTGAGGGCTTCCTTGAGCTTGGCGAGCACCGGCTTGAAGGCTTCGGCAGCCTCTTCGGCAGCCTTCTTTTCGGCCTCGTCCTGCAGCTTGCCCAGGTCCACGGCGCCCTTGGCCACGCTTTGCAGCGGCGTGCCGTCAAAGTCGTGCAGGTAGTTCAGCGCCCACTCGTCCACGCGGTCGGTCATCAGGAGCACTTCGATGCCCTTCTTCTTGAAGACTTCGAGCTGCGGGCTGTTCTTGGCCGCCGCCAGGCTGTCGGCGGTGATGTAGTAGATGGCCTCCTGGCCTTCCTTCATGCGCGCCTTGTAGTCGGCAAAGCCCACGCTCACGCTGTCGCTGGTGGTGCTGGCGAAGCGCAGCAGCTTGGCCAGGCGCTCGCGGTTGCCGAAGTCTTCGCCCAGGCCTTCTTTCAGCACGGCGCCGAACTCGGCGTAGAAGGCGGTGTACTTGCCTTCCTTGGCCTTGTCGTCGGCGTCCACCACGTCCGTGACGCCATCAGCGCCTTCGCCCGCGGTGTGCTTGTCGTGCTTGGCCAGGTCTTCCAGCATGGAGAGCACGCGCTTGGTGCTGCCTTCGCGGATGGAGCGCACATCGCGGCTTTCCTGCAGCAGCTCGCGGCTGACGTTGAGCGGCAGGTCGCTGGAGTCGATCACGCCCTTGACGAAGCGCAGGTAGCTGGGCATCAGCGCCTCGGCGTCGTCCATGATGAAGACGCGCTTGACGTAGAGCTTCACGCCGGCCTTTTTGTCGCGGTTCCACAGGTCGAACGGCGCCTTGGCGGGGATGTAGAGCAGCTGCGTGTACTCGGTGTTGCCTTCCACGCGGTTGTGCGCCCAGGTCAGCGGGTTCTCGTAATCGTGGCTGATGGCCTTGTAGAACTCCTGGTACTGCTCTTCGGTGATGTCCTTCTTGGGGCGCGTCCACAGAGCGCTGGCTTTGTTGACGGTTTCCCATTCACCGGTCTTGACCATGCCGCCGGGTTCGCCTTCCTTCTCGCCTTCTTTCCACTCCTCTTTTTCCATGAGGATGGGCAGGCTGATGTGGTCGGAGTACTTGCCGATCACCTGCTTGAGCTTCCAGGCGTTGAGGTATTCCGAGGCGTCGTCGCGCAGGTGCAGGATGACGCTGGTGCCGCGCGCGGGGCGGGTGATGGTTTCCACCTCGAAGTCACCGGCGCCGCCGCTGACCCAGCGCACGCCCTCGTCGGCCTTCAGGCCCGCGCGGCGCGATTCGACGGTGATCTTGTCGGCCACGATGAAGCCCGAGTAGAAGCCCACGCCGAACTGGCCGATGAGCTGGGCGTCCGCCTTCTGGTCGCCCGTGAGCTTGCCCATGAAGTCCTTGGTGCCGCTCTTGGCGATGGTGCCCAGGTGGTCGATGGCCTCCTGCGCGCTCATGCCGATGCCGTTGTCCTGGATGGTGAGCGTCTTGGCGTCCTTGTCGAAGCTCACGCGCACTTCAAGGTTGGGCGCGTCTTCGTACAGCGCGTTGTTGTTCAGTGCCTCGAAGCGCAGCTTGTCGCAGGCGTCGGAGGCGTTGGAGATCAGCTCGCGCAGGAAAATTTCCTGGTTGGAGTACAGCGAATGCGTGACCAGGTGCAGCAGCTGGGCCACTTCGGCCTGGAAGGAAAGGGTTTGTTTGCTCATAGGGGTTCTTAGGGACACATTCGATGCAGAAAAAGGGCCGGAGGCGCGGCCTGCACCCCCAAGGAGGGAGCGGTCGCGCCCGCAGGCGTGCATTTAGGGGCGATTGGGCGGGTTTCAACCCTGCGCCGTGCCAGAACCCGCGCGACAACGGCATTAAAAATGATAGCCACTCGCGCTTGCTGGATAAGCGCTGGAGGCCATTTTTATTGAAATATGCCCACTGCCCGTTGCGCTGGTGGCTTGCCTCTTCGGGATCGCGCAGCAATGCCAGAGAAGGGGAAAGCGGAGCAGCCGATCAGGGGGCTAGCCCTCTGCCGTGATGCGCTGCACCAGCATTTGCAGCATCCCGTCGGCTTTCTCGTTGGCAATCTGGCAGGTGCCGGCGGCTGCGTGGCCGCCGCCGCCGAACTCGAGCATCAGGTTGCCCACATGGGTCTTGCTGCTGCGGTCCAGGATGGACTTGCCCGTGGCCAGCACCGTGTTCTGCTTCTGCAACCCCCACATCACGTGGATGGAGATGTTGGCGGTGGGAAACAGCGCATAGATCATGAAACGGTTGGTGGCCCAGATGGTTTCCTCGGGCCGCAGGTCAAGCACCACCAGATTGCCGATCTGGATGGCGCAGTTCAGGATCTGCGCCTTGGCCTTGGCAGCGTGGTCGTGGTACAGCGCCACGCGCTCCTGCACATCGGGCAGCGCCAGAATTTCCTCGATCGTGTGGTCGCGGCAATATTTGATGAGGTCCATCATCAGCGCGTAGTTGCTGATGCGGAACTCCTTGAACCGGCCCAGGCCGGTGCGCGAATCCATCAGGTAGTTGAGCAGCACCCAACCCTGGGGGTTGAGAATGTCCTCGCGCGAATACTGGGCCGAGTCGGCCTGGTCCACCGCCGCCATCATCTCGTCGGTGACGCGCGGGAAGGTGGCTTTGCCGCCATAGTGGTTGTAGACCACGCGCGCCGCCGAGGGGGCATGCGCCTCGATGATGTGGTTCACATCGCGCCGGCCCGAATTGCGCACCGTTTCAGACTCGTGGTGATCGAACACCAGGTGGGCGCCCGGCACATAGGGCAGGTTGGTGGTGATATCGCGCTCGGTGATCTCGATCTTGCCGTCCTGCATGTCCTTGGGGTGGACGAACAGGATGTCGTCAATCAGATCCAGCTCGTTGAGGAGCACGGCGCACACCAAGCCATCAAAATCACTGCGGGTTACCAGACGGTACTTGCGGTCGCTCACGAGTTTCTCCTTGTTACACGTCGTTTCAGGATGGGATGGTAGCAACATCGTGCATCCCCAAGACATGGCCGCGCCAAAAAAAGGGACGGACGGCGCTCCCGCCGGCCCGGTCGGTTCAGCCGGCCAACGGCTGCCCCAGCCATTTCACGAGCTGGCGTGCCACACCGGCATCGCTGAGCAGGGCCAGGTGCCCCAGGCGGTAAACCACATGGCGGCGGGCGCGGGGAAAGTCGAGGCAACGCGCCGGGTCCTCATGCACCCCCAGGGCACTGTGCAAGGGGACCAGCCCATCGCCCACCAGACACTCGGCCACCGGTTTGTTGCGGGCCGACAGGGTGGCCGCCACCGTGAAGCATTCCACCCCGGCAGGCAAGGGCAGCGGGGTGCGCTTGTCGGGGCTGCGGCGGAAGCGGTCACGGCCCTGCCAGTCGGCATCGAGCACATGGCCGTAGCGCAGGTCGGTGATGCCCGCACTGCGCAACTGCCCCAGCCGGGCGAATGGACGGCTGTAGGGCGTGCTGCCCAGCAGCACATCCACCCAGTTGCCTGCGCGCTCCAGCGGCGCCCCATGGTGCGGTGTGCCCAGAAAGACAATGCGGCGCAGTTGCGCAGGCCACTGGTGGCCCGCCTGCGCTCCAAAATGGCAAGCGCCGCGCACCACCAGCCCGCCCATGCTGTGCACCAGCACGCTGAACTCCTGCACGGGCACCGGCCAGGCAGCCAGCAGAGCCTCGATGTGGTCGGCCAGCGCGCGCCCGTTCAACGAGGTGTGCTGCCCCGTGTTGTAACGCACATAGACCGGGGTGTAGCCCAGCGCTTGGGCCAGGTGCGCGCCATGGTCGTGGCCCTCGCGCTGCCATTGCAGGTCGTTCATGCACAGGCCATGCACCAGCAGCAGCAGCTTGCCCGTGGCAGCGCCCGAGGCGCCCAGCGCGGCCAGGTCGAGCGGGCGGCCGTTCTGGCGCAGTTCCATGGCGATGGCCAGCGGGTTGGCGTCCTGGGCCAGGCGGTCGCCCATGACGCCGTTCAGGGCCGACAGCACCGCCTCGCGCTCGGCCGGGGGCGTGGCGGCATCCCGCCCGGCCATTCCGCGATCCAGAAAGGGTTCGAGCCGCAGCAACGCGGCCTGCAGCCCGGCATCGACCAGCCGTGTCACGCCATGAATGCCTTGGTAAACCATGCCGGTCAGCCCGCGCGTGCGGCCGGGCTCGGCCCCACCGGGCAGGCCCATGGTGCTGAGCACCGACTGGTGCACGCCCTCGGCGATGCGTGCCACACCCGCCGTGGCCTGGGTGGCCAGGCGCGCCGCGCCCCGCAGATCGGTGGCGCGCAACTGGCCCAGGGCCGCCTTGGCGGCGCGTGCCGTCTTGCCCGATGGGGGGGGTGTAGTGGGTGCCATGAATGCTCCGGAAAAAGGGGACCGGGCGCTACCCCCGTTGCGCCCGCGCTCAGAAGCGTTCGTGCGCGCCCAGGTAGCGCCACTGCCCCACGGGCAGGTTGCCCAGTGTGACACGGCCGATACGGATGCGTTTCAAGCCCACCACCTTCAGGCCCACCTGCTCGCACATGCGGCGAATCTGGCGCTTCTTGCCCTCGGTCAGCACGAAGCGCAGTTGCTCGGGGTTTTGCCATTCCACCTTGGCGGGTTTCAGTGGCTGGCCGTCCAGGCTCAGACCGTGGCGCAGGCGTTCGAGCAGTTCGTGCGGAAAAACGGCCTGCACGTTGGTGCTGACGGGGTCGTGCTCGTCAATTTCCTGCAAGGGCTCGGGGCGTGCCCCCGGCGCCACGGCGCGCACCGGACCCGGCCCCTGGTACACCACGCGCACGAGGTATTCCTTGTCCATGACCGAGTCTTCGCCAATGATCTGCCGCGCCACGCGCCCGTCCTGCGTGAGCACCAGCAGGCCCACCGAGTCGATGTCGAGCCGCCCGGCCGGCGCCAGGCCGCGCAGGTGCGGTGGCGTGAAGCGCAGGCCGCTCGGGTCTTCGCGCCAGTGCGTGCGCGGGTTGATCAGCGCCACGGCCGGCTGGTGCCCGTCTTCGGCCTGGCCCGAAACATATCCGATGGGCTTGTTCAGCAGGATGGTGACCTGGCTGTCCTGCTGGCGCTGCGCTGCGCGCTCGACGGTGACGCGGTCTTGCGGCGTGACCTTGACGCCCATTTCCGCCACCTGGCCGTTGACATAGACCCAGCCGCGTGCAATCCAGTCGTCGGCCTCGCGGCGCGAGCACAGGCCGAGTTCGGCCAGGCGCTTGTTCAAGCGCGTGGCGCCCTCTCCTGCGGCCGGCGCGGCCGGCGGCGCGGCGCGCTGCGGGCGTGGCGCTGCGGGCGCGGAACGCGGTGCGGCGGCAGCAGGCCGGAAGGCGGGAGCAGCGGCTGGCGCGGCGGCCGGGGCCGCCGGGCGGCGCAGGGTCAGGCGGCGGGGAGCAGCGGGTGCGGGCGGCGCGGCGGGCGGACGGTTGCTGGAAGGCATGGTGTCGGTGGGCTTGCAAGAAGGGCGCGGGCGGGGAACCCGGCGACGTAAAGGTCAGTCCGGTCGGCGGTGCCAGGCCAGAAAGTCGTCCACCGGGAGCGGCCGGCTGATGTGGTAACCCTGCGCTTCGTCGCAGGCCAGCATGCGCAGTCGCTCCAGGATGTCGGCATTTTCCACGCCTTCGGCCACCACGCTCAAGCCCAGATTGTGCGCCAGGTCGATGGTGGAGCGCACGATCATGGCGTCGCCCTCACCCGTCTGCATGCCCATCACGAAGGATTTGTCGATCTTCAGCTCCTGCACCGGCAAGCGCCGCAGGTAGGCCAGCGACGAGTACCCCGTGCCGAAGTCGTCGATGGAGAGCTTGAAGCCCTGCTGCGACAGGCGGTTGAGCATGGCCTCGGCGCGCTGCGGATCGTCCATGATGGCGCTTTCGGTGATCTCCAGGCAGAAGCTCCCGGCCTGCACGCCGTGGCGTGCCAGGAGGGCTTCCAGGCGGGTACACAGCTCGGGGTCGAGCAGGTCGCGCGTGGACAGGTTGACCGACACGCGCAGCCCCAGCGGCCGCACGCGCTCGTCGGCCAGCAGGCGGGCCACCGCCTCGAAGATCCAGAGCGTGAGCTGGCGCACGAAGCCGGTCTGCTCGGCGAAGGGAATGAACTCCATCGGCGGCACCAGGCCGCGCTGCGGATGCTGCCAGCGCACCAGCGCCTCGGCCGCAAGCCCTGGCTGGCCGTGCAGCGCCACCTTGGGCTGCAGGTACAGGCGCAGCTCGTCCCGCTCGACGGCGCGGCGCAGGTCGCCCAGCAGCGTCAGGGTCTGCGCGCTCGCCGAGTCCAGCGCCGGGTCGTACAGCAGCGCCACACTGAGCTTGCGCTTGGCGGCGTACATGGCAATCTCGGCGCGGTTGAGCAGGGCGTCGGCGTCCTGGGCATCGCCCGGCCAGCAGGCAATGCCGATACCGGCGCTCAGGTCCACCGTCTGGTCGTCGAACTCCAGCGGCATTTCGAAGGAACGGGCAATGCCCTGGGCCACCTCCAGGGCCTGGGGGCCATCGGTGTCGTGCAGCAGCAGGGCGAATTCATTGCCCCCGACCCGTGCCACCAGGTCGCCCGGTGCGTGCACATGGGGGCGCAGGCGCCCGGCCACGGCCTGCAGCAGGCGGTCGCCAAAGGCGTAGCCGAGCACGTCGTTGACATGCTTGAAGCGGTCCAGGTCGAGCAGCAGCACCGCCAGCGGCCGGGGCGGGCTACGGTGCGTGTTGATGGCCTGCATCAACGCCGTGCGAAAGCGCTCGCGGTTGGGCAGGCCGGTGAGGCGGTCGCGGTAGGCCAGGTCGCGCACCTTGGCCTGCTGGCGCGCAATATCCAGGCGCATGTGGTCAAACGAGCGCGCCAGATCGCCAATTTCATCGACCCGCGCCGTGTGCTCCATGGGCACGCTGTAGTCGCCGCTGGCGAGGCGCCGCGTGGCCGTCAGCAGTGAGCGCAAGGGCGTGGTCACGCGCCGGGCCATCGCGCCGCTGCCCAGCGCCACCAGCAACACCCCGCCCCCGGTGATGGTGGCCAGCAGGAACTGCAGTTGCCGGTAGGGCGCCACCACCGCGTCCACCGAGCGCAGCAGCAACACCTGCACCTCGCCCCCGATGGCGTTCAAGGGGCTGGTGCGGACCAGCAGCGTGCCGGATTCCGTCTGCAGCTCCCCCTGCGGCCCGCCCGGCTGGCGCAACGAAACCATTGCCGTGGCAGGCAGGGTGCTGACCGGCACCGCCACGCTGCCATCGGCGGCCCGCACCCGCACTGCCACCTCCACCGCCAGCAGCTGGCGCATTTCGTCGGCCAGTGGCTGCCCGACGGGAAAGCCCATGAGCACCCAGCCAATCACCACGGGCGCTTTGAGCGGCACCATGACGAACTGAAAGGGCCGCCCCTCCAAAACCGCCACCACGCTGCTCTGGGGCTGGGTCGCGAGGGCCTGCGCTACCGGCGCGAGGGCGCCGGGCATCTGCTGCATCCCCTCGGCCAGACTGACCGCACGCAAGGCCTGTTGCGTATCGAGCAGCGCCGTGGCCGCCGCGCCGATGCGGGCACCGTGGTTCTCCAGGGCCGACTGGATGGTCTCCTCATCGCCCGAACTGACCGCCGAGCGAAAACCGTAGTCGGCCGCCAGCAGCGCCGACCCCTGGCGCAGGCGTTCGGCGTTCTGTTCCAGCAGTCGATGCCAGACGCGCTCGTCGGTATCGAGTTCGCGCGCAATCTGCAGGCGCGCATTGCGGTCGATGCTGCGGTTCACCACGGCGAAACCGGCCACCTGCACGATCAGGAGCAACAGCAGCGACACCCCGACGAGCCGCAGGATCAGGCTGTGCCGGATCGGGCGCGGACTCAAGGCACCAGCCCCGTCATGCGCACCGTGGCCAAGGCACCGCCGGCCGCCACGGTCAGATCCTGCTCCTGCGCGGGCGCACCCACCGGCAGGCGGGGGTGCCAGGTGCGCAGCCGGTAGCGGCCCGGAGGAACCTCGCCCATGGACGCCTTGCCCGCCGTGGCCGGGGTCTGCGCAAAATAGGGCGTTTCAAGTACCAGAATCCAGCCCACCATCTGGTCATGGATGTTGCAGCCCAGCACCACCACGCCAGGCTGGTCGAACCGCACCGGGGTGGCTGGCGTGCCGGTGTAGAGCTTGAGCTCGAACTTCTTGGCGGGCGAGAACGAATACACATGGTGGCGCACCGTGTCGCGGTTGGGAAAGCGCAGCTCGGTGCCCACGGTCAGCACCCGCACCTCCGGGACGAACTGCTTGTTCTCCTGCGACATCTCCTGCTCCGCCAGGGGCTTGACCAGGCGCCGAGCCTCGGCGGACTCCAGAAACACCACGGCACCGCCCAGGGGCTGGCCTGCGGCATCCTGCACGTCCACCTGCACACTGGCGGCCCAGGCAGCGCAGCCCAGACACAGCGCCGGCAGCGCCAGCACCGCGCGCCTGCCCCGCAGAAACCAAGCCACAGCCATCATGGCGCGATGGCCAGGCCCCGCAGCGGGCTGCCGTCGCCGACCACGCCCAGCGGCATGGCGCGGCCTGTTTCCAGATCCACGCTGAACAGGCGCGTGCGCGGATCGGCGGCGGTGCTGGCTGCCAGCAGGGCGGTGTTGCTCACGTCGGCAATATCGAACGACACATCGGCCAGCGGCCCCAGGCCCAGCGGGCCCACGGTGCGCAACTGCCCGGAATTGGGCGAAACGACCGGCGTGGCGCCTTCGCGCGAGCCCTGCATGACCAGCGCCCCCAGCGCGCGATCGATGGCGTAGTTGGTGGTGAGCTTGTCGTCCTTGGCGTTGTAGGTGTAGGCAGCGGCGGCAATGTCGGCAGTGCGCCCCGTGTTCACATCGCTCCAGGCGAAGCGCAGCACGGGGTCGGGCTGCACGCCCTCGATGGCGGCATCGCCATCCACCACCGCGCCGGTATCGGGGTGCAGGCGCAGGTTCTGCCCGGCGCTGGAGACCACACGAATGCGGTCGGCAGCCGGATTGAAGTCGAAGCCGAACACCGTGCCCTGCAGGGGTACGGCCAAGGGCGCCGTGCCCACCGGGCGCAACGCGCCGGAAGGGACATCCAGGGTGTAGAGGCGGCCCGCCTGTGACAGCGCGTACAGCACGCCCCGCGCCACCCGGTAGTCGATGCCGACGATCTGCTCGTCCGCCGCCAGACCGGTCACAGGCCGCCGCTCCACGATGCGCCGGGGCTCACCGGCATGGAACACGATCAGTTCATGCTGCGCCGTGACAGCCACCAGCTGTTCTCCCAAACCGGCGGGCGGCGAGCCGGCGGCGCACGCCGCCAGGAGGACACCCGCCAAAGCAGCGCCCCCGGCCGCGCGCTGGCGGCGAAAAATATGCGTCTTTGCCATAACCGCCCTTCCCTGTTGATGCGGTGAACACCCGTTGCAGACAGTCTATCCACACCTGAAATTCATCAAAAACAATAGCTGCAAGCGTTTTACCAATAAGCCTCAAAGGCACTTTTCACTCAAACTCCGCACTCTACCCTAGTGCATCACGCTCGATCGCAGCGCTGCCAGGTTCAACACCCGCAGGCCGCCGTATTCGACACGGATGGTGCCCTGGGCCTCCAGGGCGGTCAGTGCTTCGTTCACCCGCTGGCGCGACAGCCCCACGAGGTAGGCCAGCTCCTGCTGGGTGATGCGCAGCACCTCGCCCACGCCCGGGTACAGGGCCGAGTTGAACAGCACCGCCAGGCTGCGCGCCACGCGGGCGTCGGGGTTGTTCAGGCGGTCAATCTCGCGCGCTGCGATGAACTGGCCCAGGCGCTCGTTGAGCTGGTACATGACAAAGCGGTTGAAACCGATGGAGTGGTCCAGCAGCCAATGAAAGCTGTCGATGGGCAACCCGGCCACCACGCTCTTGCGCAGCGCCTGGATGTTGTAGCGGTAGGGCTCGCGCTTGAGCGCCGTGCCCTCGCCAAACCATCCGCCGGGAGGCAGGCCGGCAAAGGTCATCGTGCCGCCGTCGGCATTGTCGTTGCTCATCTTGAGCAGGCCTTCGATGACGCCAAACCAGTAGGTGACGGGCCGGCCGATGCGGCAGACGTAGTCGCCCGCGCGGGCATCGCCCACCAGCAGGGCGGCCACGGCACGCTCACGCTCGACGGGCTGGAGCAATGGCAGCCAGGGAATGCCGGCCAGTTCATCAGGCGTGGGCTGGCGGCGGCGGTGGTGCAATGACAGGTCCTGGTTCATGCCGTGCTGGCCGTGCGGGGTTTCAACTGGGGCCGATGGCCCCCTGCCGCCTGATTGTCGTTAAAAAACCGGCGGCTGGCTTGGTACAGGATAGACATACAGCGCCTCCGCCCCTGTCCATGGTGAACCCTCAGGGTTTCACACGCAGGCGGTTCGGGAATACCATGACCCAAATTGTCGTTGTAAAGACAAAAAAATTCCAATTGCCGCCGGATGATGCGGCCGACTGGGCGCCACCCGCCCCCCTTTCAGGAGTTAGCACCATGAAATCCCTGCACACCCAACCCTTGCGCCCCCCTGTCCTGCTGGCTCGCCGGCGCCTGCTGGCCAGCGCTGTCGCGCTGCCCTGGCTGGGCATGGCGCCCGCTCTGCGCGCCCAGGAAGCGCCGCTGAAGATCTGCCAGTCCACCGCCCTGAGCGGCCCGCTGGGCGACCTGGGCACGGCCATGCACCAGGGTGCCAAGGCGGCATTTGCCGTGGTCAATGCCCGGGGCGGTGTCAACGGCCGAAAGATCGAGCTCGAAGTCCAGGACGACGGCTATGACATCCCGCGCGCACTGGCCAATGTGGACAAATTCCTGGCCGACAAGGATTGCTTCGCCCTCTTCAACTGCATGGGCACGCCGATGGTTCAGGCCATGCTGCCCAAGGTACTCGAATCCGGCATCCCTTTCTTCGCCCCGTTCACGGGCGGACAGCTCAGCCGCGTTCCGGGTGCGCGCAATATTTTCAATATTCGCGCCAGTTACGCCGAAGAGGCCGAGAAGGCCGTGCAACACCTGGCAACGATCGGCATCCGCCGCATTTCCGTGGTCTACCAGAACAACACTTTCGGCAAGGAAGTGTTCGCAGGCGCGCAGCTGGCCATGGAGAACGCCAAACTGCCCAGTGCCATCACGGCCACGGTGGAGAACGATGCCTCCGACGCGGGCAGCGCCGCCCGCAAGCTCGCCGACAGCAATCCCGAGGCCGTGCTGATCGGTCTGGCGGGCAAACCTGCACTGGAGTTCGTCAAGGCGTTCCGTGCCTTGCGCCAGGGCGTTTCGCTGTACGCGCTGTCGGTACTGGGCACTTCGGCCAACGTCAAGGCGCTGGGCGCGAATGCCACAGGCATGGCGATCTCGCAGGTGGTGCCATTGCCCACCAATGTGATCACCCCGGTGGTGCGGGACTTCCAGCAGGCACTCAAGATGCTGGAAACCCCGGTCGAGCCCTCGCACCTGGCCCTGGAGGGGTACATCAACGCCCGGGTGTTCATTGAAGCATTGCAGCGCGCGGGAAAGAGCCCGACGCGCGCCGCATTCATCGACGCGACATGGAGCCTCAAGAAAATCGATCTGGGGGGCTTCGACATCCAGGCCACGACCCCGGAGCGCAATGCTTCGCGCTTTGTGGAACTGACGATGGTCAGCCGTGACGGCCGCTTTTTGCGCTGATGGGGCGAACCCGATCGGGAGTTTCCCCTAAATTGTCGTCGTAAAGACAAGATAACGTCAAAGTCGGTCTTACGATGGGTACCAGCTGAGTGGCCATGGGCCACGCTTCCGGCCCCCGCCGGATTGACGGACATCTTGCAACTGATAGGAACCGGAATGAAGACCACGTTCCCGCAACTGCTGCTCAAACACGCAGCCGAGCGCCCCACCGACGCGGCGCTGCGCGAAAAAGAATACGGCATCTGGCAGACATGGACCTGGAAAGACACGGCTGAAACCGTGCGGCATCTGGCTTGTGGCTTGCTCGCACTGGGCTTCCAGCGTGGTCAGAATCTGGCCCTGGTAGGCGACAACCGTCCCCACCTCTATATGAGCATGGTGGCCGTACAGAGCATTGGCGGCGTACCCATTCCGCTCTACCAGGATGCCGTGGCCTCTGAAATGGCCTTCGTGATGGAGGATGCCGAAGTCCAGTTCCTGTTTGCTGAAAACCAGGAACAGGTCGACAAGCTGCTGGAAGTGCGCGAAACCGTGCCCGGCATGGCACACATCATTTATGACGACCCGCGCGGCCTGCGCAAATACGACCAGCCCGGCCTGATCAGCACCGAAAAACTCAAGGAACTGGGTGCCGAATGGGACCGCACCCACGCAGGCGCCTGGGATGCCCAGGTGGCACAGAACAGGCCCGACGATGTGTCGGTGATCCTCTACACCTCGGGCACCACCGGCAAGCCCAAGGGTGTGTGCCAGACCCACGCCAGCTTCATTGGCTCCGCGCAGGGTGGCGTCGAGGTCGATGGCCTGAACCCCAAAGACAACGTGATCTCCTACCTGCCACCGGCCTGGGTGGGCGACCACCTGTTCTCGCTGGCCCAGTGGCTGGTGGCGGGCTTCACCATCAACTGCCCCGAATCGGCTGCCACCGTCTCGATCGACCTGCGCGAGATCGGCCCGACCTATTACTTCGCTCCTCCGCGCGTGTTTGAAGGCATGCTGACCTCTGTCTCCATCCGCATGGAAGACGCGGCCCCCTTCAAGCGCTGGATGTATGCCAAGGCCATGGACCTGGCCCGGCGCGTGGGCTCGGACATCCTCGACGGCAAGCCGGTGGGTTTGATGGACCGACTGATGTACACCCTGGGTGACATCACCATCTACGGCCCGCTGCGCAACGTCATGGGCCTGTCGCGCATCCGCGTGGCCTACACCGCGGGCGCTGCCATCGGCCCGGACCTGTTCCGCTTTTTCCGCTCCATCGGCATCAACCTGAAGCAGCTCTACGGCCAGACCGAGACCTGCGCCTATGTGTGCATCCAGAAAAACGGCCAGGTCAAGCTCAACACCGTGGGCCAGGCTGCACCCGGCATCGAGTTGAAAATCGCCGACAACGGCGAAGTGCTGGTCAAGGGTGTGTCGGTGCTCAAGGAGTACTACAAGCGCCCCGACGCCACGGCCGAGGTCATCGATGCCAATGGCTACTTCCACACGGGCGATGCCGGCGTGCTCGACCAGGACGGGCACCTGCGCATCATCGACCGCGCCAAGGACGTGGGCAAGCTCACCGCTGGCGCCATGTTCGCGCCCAACTACATCGAGAACAAGCTCAAGTTCTTCCCGCAGATCAAGGAAGCCGTGTGCTTCGGCCATGGCCGCGACCAGGTTTGCGCCTTCATCAACATCGACTACGAGGCCGTGGGCAACTGGGCCGAGCGCCAGGGCCTGCCCTACGGCGGCTATGTGGACCTGGCCTCCAAGCCCCAGGTGCTGCAGCTCATCGCCGAGTGCATCGGCCAGGTCAATGCCGATCTGGCAGGCGAGCCTGGCATGTCGGACACGCAGGTGGCACGCTTCCTGGTGCTGCACAAGGAACTGGACCCCGATGACGACGAGCTGACCCGCACCCGCAAAGTGCGCCGCAACTTCATCGCGCAGAAATATGGCGTGCTGGTCGATGCGCTCTACGGCGGGCGCACCGAGCAGTTCATCGAAACCCAGGTCAAGTTCGAGGATGGCCGCACGGGCAGTGTGAGCGCCACGCTGCAGATTCTCGACGCCAAGATCCATGCGCCTGCCAAGGTCAGTGCCTGAGACACCGGAAAGCACCCCATGACCCAGAAAAAAATTGGTGACGTCATCCTGGACGTCAAGAACATCAGCCTGCGCTTTGGCGGCGTGAAGGCCCTGACCGACATCTCCTTCAATGTGAAAGAGCATGAAATCCGCTCCATCATCGGCCCCAACGGTGCCGGCAAGAGCTCGATGCTCAACTGCATCAACGGCGTGTACACACCCTCGGAGGGCTCCATCACCTTCCGTGGCAAGACCTTCGACCACATGAACTCGCGCCAGGTGGCCGAGATGGGCGTGGCCCGCACCTTCCAGAACCTGGCGCTGTTCAAGGGCATGAGCGTGATCGACAACATCATGTCGGGGCGCAACCTCAAGATCAAGAGCAACCTGTTCATGCAGGCGCTGCGCATTGGCCCCGCCGAACGCGAGGAGATCGCGCACCGCGAAAAGGTCGAGCACATCATCGACTTCCTCGAAATTCAGGCCTTCCGCAAGACCCCCGTGGGTCAATTGCCTTACGGCCTGCAAAAGCGCGTGGACCTGGGCCGGGCCCTGGCCATGGAGCCCCAGGTGCTGCTGCTCGACGAGCCCATGGCCGGCATGAACGTCGAAGAGAAGCAGGACATGTGCCGCTTCATCCTAGACGTGAACGACGAGTTCGGCACCACCATCGTGCTGATCGAGCACGACATGGGCGTCGTGATGGACATCTCCGACCGCGTCGTGGTCCTGGACTACGGCAAGAAGATCGGCGATGGCGAGCCTGAAGAGGTGCGCAACAACGAAGACGTGATCCGCGCCTATCTGGGCACCAGCCACTAAGGCGGGAGACAAGCAAATGGCATTCTTTCTTGAAACTCTGATTGGCGGCCTGATGGCAGGCATGCTGTATTCCCTGGTGGCCCTCGGCTTCGTGCTGATCTACAAGGCCTCGGGCGTTTTCAACTTCGCTCAGGGGGCCATGGTGCTGTTCGCAGCGCTGGCCATGGCCCGGTTTGCCGAGTGGATTCCGAAGTGGACCGGCATCGACAACATGGTGCTGGCCAACCTGGCAGCCTTTGTGATCGCAGGCATCGTCATGTTCGCCGTCGCCTGGCTGATCGAGCGTCTGGTGCTGCGCCACCTGGTCAACCAGGAAGGCGCCACACTGCTGATGGCCACGCTGGGCATCACCTACTTCCTCGAAGGTCTGGGCCAGACGATCTTCGGCAGCGACATCTACAAGATCGATGTGGGCATGCCCAAGGATCCGGTGTTCCTGTTCGAATCCATGTTCCAGGGCGGTGTGCTCGTGAACAAGGAAGACGTGATCGCCGCCGGCATCGCCGCCACACTGGTGTTGCTGCTGAGCATCTTTTTCCAGAAAACCAAGACCGGTCGCGCCCTGCGTGCCGTGGCGGACGACCACCAGGCCGCACAGTCCATCGGCATTCCGCTCAACCGCATCTGGGTCATCGTCTGGTGCGTCGCCGGTGTCGTGGCCCTCGTGGCCGGGATGATCTGGGGCTCCAAGCTAGGCGTGCAGTTCTCGCTCACCACCGTGGCGCTGCGCGCCCTGCCAGTGGTGATTCTGGGGGGCCTGACCTCGGTGCCCGGCGCCATCATCGGCGGCCTGATCATCGGCGTGGGAGAAAAGCTCTCCGAGGTGTACCTCGGCCCCTTCGTGGGCGGCGGCATCGAAATCTGGTTTGCCTATGTGCTGGCCCTGGTGTTCCTGCTGTTCCGTCCGCAAGGTCTGTTCGGCGAAAAGATCATCGATCGCGTCTGACCCCACAAGAATAAGAAGGAAAGAATCATGTTCTACCGTGAAAATGGCCAGTTCAAGACCAGCTACCGGGCGGACCAGCAGGTCTTCCCGATCGCCCAGGACCGCATTGCCCTCGCCCTGCTGCTGGCCGTAGCCTTCCTGGTGGTGCCCATGCTGGCCACCGATTATTTTTACCGCGCCATCCTGATCCCGCTGGTCATCATGTCGATGGCTGCGCTCGGCGTGAACATCCTCGTGGGCTACTGCGGACAGATCTCGCTGGGGTCCGGCGCCTTCATGGCGGTGGGTGCTTACGGTGCCTTCAACTTCTTCGTGCGCTTCCCGGGCATGCCGCTGATTCCTGCGCTGATCCTGGGCGGCCTGTGCGCCACCTTCTTCGGCATTCTGTTCGGTCTGCCCAGCCTGCGCGTCAAGGGTCTGTACCTGGCCGTGGCCACGCTGGCCGCGCAGTTCTTCAGTGACTGGATGTTCCTGCGCATCAAGTGGTTCACCAACAACTCCGACTCGGGTTCGGTGTCGGTGAACAACCTGCAGGTTTTCGGCATGCCCATCGACAGCGCCGTGAGCAAGTACATCTTCTGCCTGGCCCTGCTGGTGGTGGTGGCCATGCTGGCCAAGAACCTGGTGCGCGGCGCCATCGGCCGCGAGTGGATGGCCATCCGCGACATGGACGTGGCCGCTGCCGTGATCGGCATCCGTCCCATGTACGCCAAGCTAAGCGCTTTCGCCGTCAGTTCCTTCATCGTCGGCATGGCTGGCGCGCTGTGGGCCTTCGTGCACCTGAGTTCCTGGGAGCCTGCCGCGTTCTCGGTGGAAATCTCGTTCCGCCTGCTGTTCATGGTGATCATCGGCGGCATGGGATCCATCATGGGCGCGTTCTTTGGTGCGACCTTCATCGTGGTGCTGCCCATTTTCCTGAACCAGTTCCTCCCGGCGCTGGCAAGCCTGTTCGGGTTCGAGATTTCCACGGCCGCTGTATCGCACGCCGAACTGATGATCTTCGGCGCCCTGATCGTCTGGTTCTTGATCGTCGAGCCCCATGGCCTGGCCAAGCTGTGGTCCATCGGCAAGCAAAAGCTCCGTCTGTGGCCGTTCCCTCACTAAGAGCACAGCCCTTGAGGAAACCCCTTACTCGCAATCCCCGATACGTCAACGGTGCATTGCCGCGTTAACTGTCTGTCCAACTGGTTTTTTCCCGTGCTTCAACACTTTCATTCAAAGGAGACATCCATGAAGCTTTCGAAAATCGTGATTGCCGCTGCCATCGTGGCCGCCGGTGCATCGTCGCTGAGCACCAGCGCCATCGCACAGGCCAAGGAGCAGTTCTTCCCGCTGCTGTCCTACCGCACCGGCCCCTACGCACCCAACGGTACGCCCTGGGCCAACGGCAAGCAGGACTACATCAAAATGATCAACGCCCGCGACGGCGGCATCAACGGCGTCAAGCTGACCTTTGAAGAATGCGAAACCGGCTACGCCACCGACCGCGGCGTGGAGTGCTACGAGCGCCTCAAGAGCAAGCCCGGCGTCGCCCTGTTCGACCCGCAATCGACCGGCATCACCTTCGCCCTGACCGAAAAGGCCCCGGCCGACAAGATCCCACTGATGACGCTGGGCTACGGCCTGTCGGTCTCGCAGGACGGCATGGCCTTCAAGTGGAACTTCCCGTTGATGGGCAGCTACTGGACCGGCGCCGACATCCTGATCCAGCACATCGGCAAGGGCCTGGGCGGCATGGACAAGCTCAAGGGCAAGAAGATTGCACTGGTGTACCACGACAGCCCGTTCGGCAAGGAGCCCATCCCGCTGCTGCAGGAGCGTTCCAAGATGCATGGTTTCGAGCTGCAGATGCTGCCTGTCACGGCACCGGGCGTCGAGCAGAAAGCCACCTGGCTGCAGGTGCGCCAGAGCCGCCCCGACTTCGTGCTGCTGTGGGGCTGGGGCGTCATGAACTCCACCGCCCTGAAGGAAGCCCAGGCCACGGGCTTCCCGCGCGAGAAGATGTATGGCGTGTGGTGGGCCGGTGCCGAGCCCGATGTGCGTGACGTGGGCGAAGGCGCCAAGGGCTACCACGCCCTGGCCCTCAACGGCTCGGGCCAGCAGCCCAAGGTGATCCAGGACATCCTCAAGAACGTGCACGACAAGGGTCAGGGCACGGGTTCCAAGGACGAAGTGGGCTCGGTGCTGTACACCCGTGGCGTGATCATCCAGATGCTGAGTATCGAGGCCGTACGCCGCGCCCAGGAACGCTTCGGCAAGGGCAAGGTCATGACCGGCGAACAAGTGCGCTGGGGCATGGAAAACCTCGCCCTCGACCAGAAGAAGCTGGACGCCCTGGGCTTCAACAACGTGATGCGCCCCCTGTCCACGAGCTGTGCCGACCACATGGGTTCGACCTGGGCCCGTGTGCAGACCTGGAACGGCAAGACGTGGGATATCGGTGCTGACTGGTACCAGGCTGATGAGCAAATTCTCAAGCCCATGATCAAGGCCGGTTCTGAAAAGTACATGTCCGACAAGAAGCTGACACGCCGCGACGCGGCCGATTGCCAAAGCTAAGGACATCCCCCTGAGGCGCTGCGCGCTGCGGAAGGGGGACAACGCCAGCGCTGCGGGGCGGCCCTTGCGCGGCGTTCCTGGCCTGGGCCGCGCCAGTTTTTATCGGCTGTTTTTACAGCCGCCAATCGAAAGGGTTGCCCCGCAGCCCTCCCGATTGGCAAAGCGAAGGCAACACAATGGACTCCAAAAACATCGTTCTGAACGTCAACGGCATCGAGGTCATCTACAACCACGTGATCCTTGTGCTCAAGGGTGTCTCGCTGCAGGTGCCCGAGGGCAGCATCGTTGCCATCCTGGGCGGCAATGGCGCCGGCAAGACCACCACGCTGCGCGCCATCTCGAACCTGCTCAAGGGTGAACGAGGCGAAGTCACCAAGGGCAACATCGATTTGCGCGGCGAACGCATCGAGAACCTCTCCCCCGCCGATCTGGTCAAGCGCGGTGTGGTGCAGGTGATGGAAGGGCGTCACTGCTTTGCCCACCTCACCATCGAGGAGAACCTTCTCACCGGCTCCTACACGCGCTCGAGCAAGGCGGAGATCGCTGCCAACCTGGAGAAGGTCTACAACTACTTCCCGCGCCTGAAGACGCGCCGCACCTCTCAGGCGGCCTACACCTCGGGGGGCGAGCAGCAGATGTGCGCCATTGGGCGCGCCCTGATGACCAACCCCAGCATGGTGCTGCTCGACGAGCCCTCCATGGGCCTGGCGCCGCAGATCGTGGAAGAGGTGTTCAACATCGTCAAGGATCTGAACACCAAGGAAAAGGTCACCTTCCTGCTGGCCGAGCAGAACACCAACATGGCCCTGAAGTATTCCGACTATGGCTACATCATGGAATCGGGCCGCATCGTGATGGACGGCGTCTCTTCCGACCTGGCCAGCAACGAGGATGTGAAGGAGTTCTACCTCGGCGTGGGCGGCGGTGAGCGCAAGAGCTTCAAGGACGTCAAGAGCTACAAGCGCCGCAAGCGCTGGCTGGCCTGACCATCCCCCTTCTTCCCTGGGTGGACCGGCTGCGACCGGGCCGTCCTCGCACAGGATCTGCCTGAGCCCCGAAAAATCCCACTCCATTTCGCCATGACTTCCTTTTACGACACGCTGGAAAACCGGGCTCCGGCCGACCGAGAGGCCGCCCTGCTCAAGGCCCTGCCTGCCCAGGTGGCACATGCGCGCAGCCAGTCGCCCGCGTTTGCTGACATCCTGGCCGGCGTCAATCCCGCCGACATCACCAGCCGCGAGGCGCTGGCCCGCCTGCCGGTGACGCGCAAGCACGAACTGCTCGAACGCCAGCAGGCCCTGCGCAGCCAGACCCCCTTTGGCGGTTTTGCCACCATCGGCTTTGGCGCACAAATGCCCCGCGTTTTCGCCAGCCCGGGCCCCATTTACGAACCCGAAGGCACCCGGCGCGACTACTGGCGCATGGCGCGGGCCATGTACGCCGCGGGCTTCCGCTCGGGCGAACTCATCCACAACTGCTTCTCCTACCACTTTGTGCCGGCCGGCTCGATGATGGAAAGCGGCGCCCACGCCATGGGCTGCACGGTGTTCCCCGGTGGGACGGGCCAGACCGAGCAGCAGGTGCAGGCCATGGCCGAGCTGCGGCCTGCCGGCTACATCGGGACGCCCAGTTTCCTCAAGCTCATCGTGGAAAAAGCGCACGAGATGCAGGTCCCCCTGCCCAGCATGACCAAGGCTCTGCTGTCCGCCGAAGCGTTCCCGCCCTCGCTGCGCGACTGGTTCCTTGAGCGGGGCATCAACGGCTACCAGTGTTACGGCACGGCCGACCTGGGCCTGATCGCCTACGAAACCGAGGCCCGCGAAGGGCTGGTGCTGGACGAGCACATGATTGTCGAGATCGTGCGCCCCGGCACGGGTGACCCCGTCCCTGAAGGCGAGGTGGGCGAGCTGGTCGTCACCACGCTCAACACCGACTATCCCCTGATCCGCTTTGGCACCGGCGACCTGTCCGCCATATTGCCTGGTCCCTGCCCCACGGGGCGCACCAATGCACGCATCAAGGGCTGGATGGGACGCGCCGACCAGACCACCAAGGTGCGCGGCATGTTTGTGCACCCGGGCCAGGTGGCAGCCATTGCCAGCCGCTTCCCGCAGGTGCTGCGTGCACGCCTGGTGGTCAGCGGCGAAATGGCCAACGACCAGATGGTTCTGCAGGTGGAAACCACCGAAACCTCCGGCGGCTTGGCCACCCAGTTGGCCGAGGCGACCCGGGAGATCACCAAGTTGCGCGGCGAAGTGGAGCTGGTCGCCCCGGGCACCCTGCCCAATGATGGCAAGGTGATCGAAGACGCGCGCAGCTATCGCTGACCACGACGCCCTGCGTGCTGGGGCTGGGTGAGGGGATCAGGCGCCCCAGACGACGTCATGGCCCTCAGCCGCGCTGCGGCGCAGCATGTCGATGAACGGTGCCGCACGCTGACGCAGCGTGACGGTATCGCGTTCCGACCCGTCCGCCTCTGCGGCTGACACATCATCGGCGTCGGCCGTTTTCCCCGCCTCTGCCGCGCGGCGCTCCTCGTCGATCACGGCCGCCTCCAATGCCGCCACGGCAGCCGGAATCTGTGCAGCGGTAATGATGCCTTGGGCCCCCGGTTCCTTGCCGATGATCTCCAGCAACCGCCGGGCATGGGGCAACAGCAGAATCAGGTCTGCGGTGGCGCGGGATTTGAATCGATAGAGCATGGTGTTCCTTGGGCTGGGCTGTGTTGCTGGTGACAGCATACGCCGTCTGCGCCGCCCGGTCACACCCCGGGCGCCTACGCCCGCCTGTCAGGCGGCTGGTGGACGCACCTTCCAGCGCTGCACCCCTGGCAGCTTTTCCCGAAAACGCCGCAGAAGCCGCTCCAGCGCTGCGCCATACAGGATGAAGGCCAAGGCTGCGCCGATCAGCGGCAACGCCGCATACACCCAGCCCGTGAGATGCTCACCCCCCAGGACCACGCCCACCAGCAAGGCCACCGCCGGGTTCACGAAGGAATAGCTGCCCGCCAGCGCCGCCGAGGTGTTCTGCAACAACCACAGATAGGCATTGAGCGCTACCAGCGTGCCCAGGCCCAGCAGGTACACCCAGGCCATCCACGAACGCTGGCTGGCCTGTGCCATCGCCCCCACCGGCTCCACCCACAGCGCCACCACCATGCCCATGGCACCACCCGCCAGCCATTGCGCCCCGGAGGCCATGGCCGGTGCGGGCAAGGACAATCGGCGGGAGGCGTAGGAGCCGAGACTCCAGCACAGGGGCGCGCCAAACGCCAGCAAGGCGCCCGGCATGGACGCAGAGAAGTCGCCTTCGAGCGCCAGCAGCAAGGCCCCGACCACGCCCAGAGCCAGGCCCACCCAGCTCATGACGGGCACCCGCTCGCCGCCCCAGCGCGTCCACAGGGCCAGCCACATCGGCATGGTGGAGACCACCGTCGCCATCAGACCCGAGCCAATGCCCAGCTTCTGGGCAAAACCAATGCAGTTCATGGCCAGAAACACCATCAGGGCACCCACCAGCGCACTGTGGCGCCACTGCGCCCCCGTGGGCAACGAATGGCCCTGCCAAAGCGCCACCAGCAACATCACCGCTCCTGCACAGACAAATCGGCTCGCATTCATCAGCAGCGGAGGCATGGTCTCCAGCGCAATTCCCAGGGCGAAATAGGTGGTGCCCCAGACCCCATATACCAGCAACAAGGCCACAGCGACGGCCAGGCCGCGCGGGTTTGCCGCTTGCGCATTGAAAAATGTCGGCATATTCTTCACCTGACCGAAAAATTTATTGAAAACAGGGTGTTTTCGGAAATTTTACCGAAATCAATAATCAATGCAAGCAAATATCCAGACAGATGACATAGACGCCAGAATTATTTCTGCGCTCAGCGAAGATGGCCGGCGTTCTTACGCCGAAGTGGGCGCCGAGGTGGGCCTCTCGACCGCCGCCGTGCACGAGCGCGTGAAGAAGATGCTGGACAAGGGCGTGATCCGGCGCTTTTCCATCAGCGTGGACCCCGAGCGCGTGGGCCTGAACTTCACCGCCTTCGTGGCCATCCGCAACGACGGCGGCATCCACTGCCGGGACGTGGCACCGCGCCTGCGCGCCATGCCGCAGGTGGAAGAGCTGCACAGCGTCGCGGGCGAGTACGACTTTCTGGCCAAGATCCGCACCACCCACGCGCGTGCGCTGGAGGACGTGATCTACCAGATCAAGGCCATTGAGGGCGTGGCCCGCACCACCAGCACCGTGGTGCTGAACACCGAATTCGAGGACCGCCCGCTGGATCTGGGCTGGCTTGCCAAGACCGACAAAACGACGGACACCACCACACCATGAGCACCATCAAGATCTACCACAACCCGCGCTGCGGCACGTCGCGCAACACCCTCGCCATGATCCGCGAAAGCGGCGTGGAGCCCGAGGTCATCGAGTACCTCCAGACGCCACCCAGCCGAGAAACGCTGCAGGCCCTGGCGGCCGCCACCGGGCAACCCGTGCGGGAGCTGGTGCGCAGCAAAGAAGCACTGTTCACCGAACTGGGCCTGGATGCACCCGGCGTGACCGATGCACAGCTCATCGACGCCATGTTGCAGCACCCCATCCTCATCAACCGTCCCATCGTCGTGACCCCCCTGGGAACGCGCCTGTGCCGCCCCTCCGAGCAGGTGCTGGACATCCTGCCCCAAGCCCTTCAAGGCACATTCACCAAGGAAGACGGCGAAGTGATCACCCCCGCCAGCGACCGGCACACCTGAAGCCACCGCACGCCCCCCCAAATCCGGTCATGCTGGCTGCCCCGCCCCCATGAACGCGCCCTCGCAGCGCTGGACCGTGGTGCGCCTGGGTACCTCCCAGACCCTGGCCTGGGCGTCCTCGTACTACCTGCCTGCGATGCTGGCGGAGCCCATGGCCCGCGACCTGGGCGTGGCCACATCCGCGGTGTTTGCGGCTTTTTCGGTGGCGCTGATCGTCTCTGCGCTGCTGGGCCCCATGGCGGGCCACACCATTGACCGCCACGGCGGACGCCCGGTGCTGCTGGCCACCAATGTCCTGTTTGCCGCAGGGCTCACGGCGCTGGCCCTGGCACAGGGCCCGGTGGGCCTGTTCGCCGCCTGGGTTCTGATCGGTGTGGCCATGGGATCGGGCCTGTACGAGGCTGCGTTCTCCACGCTGGTGCGCCTCTACGCTGATGGCGCACGCAGCGCCATCACCGGCATCACACTGCTGGCAGGCTTTGCCAGCACGGTGGGCTGGCCCTTGTCGGCGTGGATGGAGGGCGCCTACGGGTGGCGCGGCGCCTGCCTGGGGTGGGCTGCCCTGCACCTGCTGGTGGGCATGCCGCTCAATGCCTGGCTGCCCCGCGCCACAACCCTGCCCCGGGACATCACGGCGACCGGCCACCAACCCTCCCAGGCCATCACCACCCATGTGCCGCCTCCCACCAGCCCCCGGCGCACGGCGGGGTTGCTGTCGTTCGTGTTTGCGGCCACGTGGTTCATCAGCACCGCCATGGCCGCCCACCTGCCCCGCGTATTGCAGACCAGTGGCATGCCCCTGCACACGGCGGTGGCAGTGGCGGCCCTGGTGGGGCCGGCCCAGGTGGTGGCACGGCTGCTGGAGTTCGGCCTGCTGCGCCGCGTGCATCCGCTCGCATCGGCACGGCTGGCAGCCATGGCGCATCCGCTCGGAGGAGCCCTGCTGATGGCGGTGGGCGGCCCGGCCGGCGCCCTGTTCACCGTGCTGCACGGCGCGGGCAATGGCATCCTGACCATTGCCAAGGGCACGCTGCCGCTGGTGCTGTTCGGTCCCCTGGGCTATGGCGTGCGCCAGGGCCTGCTGATGGTGCCTGCGCGGGTGGCACAGGCCTTCGCACCGGTGCTGTTTGGCATGCTGCTGGACGCCACAGGCACCGCCGCCGTGGGGCTGACCGCAGCACTCGGGCTGGCTGCAGCGCTGGCCCTGTGGGTGCTGCGCCCGGCCCCGGTCGCCCCGCCCCGCAAATTTCCACACACCTGAGCCCGTTCCGAGCATGTTCCTGCCACTGCTTTCGAAACGCCTCCACCTTGCACTGGCGCTGCTGGCCTGTCTCGGACTGACCGGCTGCGCCCATCCCAGCGACGCACTGGCGTACTACTGGCAGTCGGTGCGCGGGCATCTCCAAATGATGCAGGCCGCAGCACCGCTGGACGACTGGATCGCGCAGGACAACACCCCGGAGGCCCTGCGCGCACGGCTGCAACTGGCGCAACGCGCACGCGACTTTGCCGTGACCGAGCTGGGCCTGCCCGACAACGAAAGCTACCGCCGGTACGCCGACCTGCAACGCCCCGCCGCCGTGTGGAACGTGGTGGCAGCGCCGCCGTTTGCACTGCAGCTGCACACCTGGTGCTTTCCGGTGACGGGCTGCATCGGCTACCGGGGCTACTTCACCGAGGCCGCCGCCCAGGCTGAAGCAGCGCGGCTGGCCGCGCAAGGGCTGGAGGTGGAGGTGTACGGCGTGCCCGCCTACTCCACGCTGGGGTACATGAACTGGATGGGGGGCGACCCGCTGCTGAACACTTTCATCGGCTGGCCCGAGGGCGAGTTCGTGCGCCTGCTGTTCCATGAGCTGGCGCACCAGGTGGTGTATGCACCGGGCGACACCCTGTTCAACGAGTCGTTTGCCACCGCCGTCGATCGCCTGGCCAGTGCGCAGTGGCTCGCGACGCAGGCCAGCGAGCCGGCCCGGCAGGCCTTTGCCGCCAGCGAGGAGCGGCGCCGCAGCTTTCGCGCCCTGACCCGGGCGACGCGCGCCCGTCTATCCGAAATATATGAACAAAAAGAGGCTTTGGCCCATGACCATCAAGCGCTAGCAGCTATGAAAGATGAAGCAATGAGCACCTTCCGCAAGGACTATGCGGCACTGCGCTCTGCATGGCATGCGACGCCCGCACAGCTGGCGGGCTACGACCGCTGGGTGGCCAAAGCCAACAATGCCAGTTTTGCCGCACAGGCCGCCTACGACGAATGGGTGCCCGCCTTCGAGGCATTGTTCGACCAGTCTGGCCGGCGCTGGCAACCGTTCTATGATGAGGTCAGAAAGCTGGCGGCGCTGCCCCGGCAGGAGCGCACGGACCGTCTGCGCGCCCTGCGGCCCGGGCCCGCCAGCGCCCCCTGAGGAGTCATCCCATGTCCGTGATCCACATCCACCGCCACCACCATCTGGGCCTGGAAGAAGCCCGCAAGATCGCCTTTCTGTGGGCAGAGAAAGCCGAAGAAAAATTCGACATGGAATGCGCCTACGAAGAAGGCGACACCCAGGACACCGTGTATTTCAGCCGCTCGGGCGTCAAGGGCACGCTGCAGGTGCTGGACGGTGAATTCGAATTCAAGGCCGAGCTGGGCTTCTTGGTCAGCGCATTCAAGTCGCGCATCGAGGCCGAGATCGCCGAACAGCTCGACACCCTCCTGCACCCGCCGAAGCCAGGCAAGAAAAGGAAACCCGCTCCGCCGAAGGCCTGAACCCAGCGAGCGCACGCAAAAAAGCCCTCCGCAGAGGGCTCTTGTGCCAGCGGCGCGACAGCGCCTGGCGGGCGATCAGCCGCCCTTTTTGGAGCGCTTGCCCGGGTTCTTCTTGCTGCGCGTGGCCACGCCGCGCTCCAGGCTCACGCGCTGGCCGCGGCCGCTCGTGGGCAGGCTCACGCCGGGCAGCGGCTTGGGCTGGGGGGTGAATTTACGGTCGGCTTCGGTAACGATCTTGTTGCCCATGGCGAGTCTCTGTCAAAGGGTGGAAAAACCCATATTAGGCCATAGGCGCAGCCAGGGCAGCAAAAAGGCCCTGATTGCGCCCAGGGTCGGGATCAGCTCAACGATGCGATGAGGTCGATGTACTGCTGCTGGGCGGCATCCTGCGCGGTGCCCTTGAGGTTGTTCCAGGCGTCCCACTTGGCACGGCCCACCATGTCGGAGAAGCCGGGCTTCTTCTCGGTGTTGTCGCCCGCAGTGCCCTGCTTGTACAGCGCATAAATCTTGAGCAGCGTACCGTTGTCGGGGCGCTCGCTGAGGTTTTTGGATTGGGCTACGGCGGCTTCGAAAGCAGCGTTCAGATCGGCCATGGTCGGTTGCTCCTGGGTGGGGGGGTGGGAAATAACGGGGATGCCATCCCCTCGGTGCGTTGTATCTTACGGTCACTGTCCGGCCACAATGGCGGTTATCCATAGACGCCTGCCTCCAATCACAACTACCAGGATTTTTTTGCACATGGTGACCCGCACCTCTACCCGCGCCGCCACAGGCACCAGCTCCCTCATTCCAACCCTCCCGAGTGCCAGCGCCGCAGCGCGCGAAGCGGCGCTGGCGGTGCAAAAGAATGTGCGCCGCGCCGCCACCGGCATGCTCGGCCTGTCGGGCGAGCGCATGAGCAAGGTGGACACCGCCTGGCTCCGCATGGATTCGCCCAACAACCTGATGATGATCAACGGCGTGTGGACCGTGGAGCCCGGCGTTTCGCTCGCTGCCCTGCGCGAGCGCGTGCAGCAACGCCTGCTGCAGTACCCGCGCTTTCGCCAGCGCGTGGTCGAGGACGCCGCCGGTGCCACCTGGGTGGACGACCAGCGTTTTGACATTGCCGCCCATGTGGAACCCGCCCAGCTCCCGCGCCGCAAGGGCCTGAGCCAGCAGGCGGCATTGCAGAAGTTCGTGGCCGACCTGGCCATGCAGCCGCTCGACCCGCGACGACCGCTGTGGCACTTCTATCTGGTGGAGGACTTCGTGGGCGACGACGGCCGCAGCGGCAGCGCGCTGGTGGTACGCCTGCACCATTGCATCGCCGACGGCATTGCGCTGATCTCGGTCACCATGTCGCTGGTGGACGGCGGCGCCGAGCCCCCGAAGCGCCGCAAGAAGGCCCCGGCCAGCGCCGAGGACTGGATCACCGACAGCCTCATCAAGCCCTTCACCGGCATGACGGTGAAGGCGCTCGACCTGGTGGGCGAAAGTGCTGCCAAATCACTGCACCTGCTGCTGGACCCCGAGAAGGCTGTGCAGCATGGTCTGGCGGGCTCGGTGGATGCCGCGCGCCTGGGCTACCAGCTCCTCAGCGACGCCGCCGCGCTGGCGCTCATGCCCGACGACTCGCCCACGCTGCTCAAGGGCGAGCCCGGTACCGAGAAGCGCGTGGCCTGGTGCCCACCGCTGCCTCTTGACGAGGTCAAGGCCATCGGCAAGGCGCTCAACTGCTCCGTCAACGACGTGCTGCTGTCCTGCGTGGCCGGCGCCATTGGCGGCTACCTGCGCCAGCACGGCGACGACACCGAGGGCAAGGAAATCCGCGCCATGATTCCGGTGAATCTGCGCCCCATGGAAGAGGCCTGGAAGCTGGGCAACCACTTCGGCCTGGTGCCCCTGGTGCTGCCCATCGGCATCACCAACCCGATTGAGCGCGTGTACGAGGTGCGCCGCCGCATGGCCGCACTCAAGGGCAGCACGCAGCCGCTGCTGGCCTTCGGCCTGCTGGCTGTGGCGGGCCTCTTGATCAAACCGGCACAGGACGCCTTGCTCAACCTCTTCAGCCGCAAGACCACCGCCGTCATGACCAATGTGCCCGGCCCGCGTGAACCGCTCTTTCTGTGCGGCTCGCGCGTGACACAGTGCATGTTCTGGGTGCCTCAGTCAGGCCACGTGGGGCTGGGTGTCTCGATCCTGAGCTACGGCGGCGGCGTGCAGTTCGGCGTCATCACCGACACGAAACTGTGCCCCGAGCCGCAGCAGATCATCGACGCTTTCGCGCCCGAGTTCGCAGCGCTCTCCACGCTCACGCTGATGCTGCCATGGGGCGAGGCGGAATAGCCCAGACCGTAGCGGGCATTCTGGCGCTGGCCACGGCCTTCGCCCATGCCGAGGTGCTGGAGGAACATGTGCACCAGCCCTATCCGGTGCCCATCCAGCCAGGCCAGACGCTGCGCCAGGCGCTCCATGCGGCCACACCCATCCTGGTCGATGGGCGGCGGTTTCATGGCTATACGCACTGGAACGTGCACTGGAATTTCTGGTGGCACAGCGAAGCCTCGGGCCGCTGCCGCATCACACGCGTGACCACCCGGTTGCGCACGCGCATCCAGATGCCCGAGCTGCATGCCGGCAGCCCGGCGCAGCAGGCCCAGTTCGCGCGCTATGCCAGGGCACTGCACCAGCATGAGCAGGGCCATGTGCAGTTCGGCCGCTCGGCGGCCCAGGCCATCGACCGGGGCATTGCCGCCCTGCCCGAGGCCCCGGACTGCCCCACGCTGGAGCGCCAGGCCAATGCCCTCGGCCAGCGCCTGCTGGCGGAGCAGGCCGCACAGGAAAAGGACTACGACCGGGCCACCCAGCATGGCGTGACGCAGGGCACGCGGCTCGACTGATGCTATTTATTTTATAGCTATCAACGCACATTCAGTAAGCGCTGGAGCCACGAAAGACATCAAGAAATCAGTCCGTCGACGGCCTGAAACAAGGCCTGCCTCGCCTGGGAGATGACCTGCCCCTTCCAGGCGTCGGTATCGTCGTAGAACGCCGCCCGTATCTGCACCCGGATCTGATCGGCCAGCCTGGGCGGTGCCTCGGGGTGGAGATGCAGCCACTGCTCGGCGCGCTGGGCTTGCAGCACCTCCAGGGCGGATTCGGTGCCGAACTGCAGGGTGATACCGGTGATTTCGGCCTGCGGACATTCATCGCGGAGAGCGCAGCACATCCGCTCCGCCAGAAAAGCCGGGGCGAACGTTCCATCATGGAGGGACGCCAAAGGCGTTGTGCCCGCGCCACCCCACCACTGCCTAGCCCGCGCGGCCGCTGCAGCGTCGTCACCCCCAGCGAAGATGCGCTCACCCTGCCCGTTGGCCCCCTGCCCGGCGTGCAGGTCCATCCAGCCCATGCGCGTGGCTCGCCCGCCGTGCTGGCGCAGTACCTGACGCAGGGTGCGGTGGCTCCAGGTGGGCGCCATGCCACCAAAAAACAGGCCCTGCGCAAACTCGTGCTGCCCGCGCGACAGGGCGGCCAGCAACGCCACACTGCTCCGGTGGGCGATGATTTGCTCCAGGGCCGCCTGATGGGACGCGTCGGGCGGCCAGGTGGGTGGGATGAGCAAGTGCGCCATCTCGCGGTACGCCGCGTTCACCGGCAATGGCTGGCTGAAATCGACGAAGTTCCGGCTCAGGTCCACGTTCTCGTGCGTAGTGCTGCGCAGGTGCGAGAAACCATAGGGGTTGAGGGCATGGAGGTAGAGCGTGGTCACCCCCGCATCGCGCGCCTTAGCGCGCCACTGCGCATCGTGCAGCGCGAACACCTGCACCCCGCTGCCGCAAAACCCATCCACACCATGGCAGCCACTGCTAACAACAAGAAGCCTGTCCGCATCCGGCGGCCCGTCGCGCACCACATCCAAAGCCAGGGCTTCACCTTCGTGCCCCGGGAGCGGATGCGGGTGCGACTCGATGGATAAACCCGCCGTGGCCGCAGCCTCCAGAAACTGTACCCGGGCGCGAGCGTAGCTGGGCGCAAACGCCTCGGTAACGCCGATCACGCCCCGGCCTGCGCCTGCCCCAGCCACGCCTCGGCCAGGCGCACCCAGTAGGTGGCCCCCAGCGGAATCAGCGCATCGTTGAAGTCGTAGCTAGGGTTGTGCAGGGTGCAGGGGCCGCCGCCGTGGCCCATGGCGCGGTGGTCGCCCTCGCCATTTGCGATGAAGCAATACGCACCGGGCTTGGCCTGCAGCATGTAGGCGAAGTCTTCCGCGCCCATGGTGGGCTCCTGCTCCAGCACGTTGGCATCGCCCACGATGGAGGCCATGACCTGACGGGCAAATGCCGCCTCGGCAGGCGCATTGATGGTGGGCGGGTAGTTGCGCACAAACTCGAACTCGCAGGTGGCCTCGTGCGCGGCACAGGTGTGCTCGGCGATCTGGCGCATGCGCCGCTCGATCAGGTCCAGCACTTCCAGCGAGAAGGTGCGCACGGTGCCCTGCAGCTCGCAGCTGTCGGGCACGACGTTGGTCGCCTCGCCGGCATGGATCATCGTCACCGACACCACGCCCGCCTCCACCGGCTTCTTGTTGCGGCTGATGATGGTCTGGAACGCCTGCACCATCTGGCAGGCAACCGGGACCGGGTCGATGCCGGTGTGCGGCAATGCTGCATGGCCGCCTTTGCCCCGGATGGTGATCTTGAATTCATTGGACGACCCCATGACCGGGCCAGGGCTCAGGGCAAAGGTCCCGGCGGGCATGCCGGGCCAGTTGTGCATGCCGAAAACGGCCTCCATGGGAAAAAGGTCGAACAGGCCGTCCTGGATCATCTCGCGTGCACCGCCCCCGCCCTCTTCCGCAGGCTGGAAGATCAGGTACACGGTGCCATCAAAGTCGCGATGGTCCGCCAGATGGTGCGCTGCTGCCAGCAGCATGGCGGTGTGGCCATCATGGCCACAGGCGTGCATCTTGCCCGCGTGCTGGCTGGCATGGGCAAAGGTGTTGAACTCCTGCATGGGCAGGGCATCCATGTCGGCCCGCAATCCGATACCCCGCCCGCAGGCCCCGCCGTCGCGCCCATGCACAATGCCCACCACACCCGTGGTGCCCAGCCCGCGGTGCACGGGAATACCCCAGTCAGCGAGTTTCTTCACAACCAGATCGGCGGTACGCACCTCCTCGAAACACAGTTCAGGGTGCGCATGGATGTCGCGGCGCAGGGCTGCCATGGTGGGGGCATGTGCGGCAATGGAGTCGATGACGTTCATGGTCGGTGTTTCCTTGACCGTGACAGTCTACCTACGGCCGATGCCGCAGGCTGTCCGAACGCAAATTCTGCCCCTCGTTGAGGATGGTTATGGATGGGCAAGAGGGCGCAGATCGCGGTGCGGCGCGAGGTGGCGCGGCGTCCAGGCGTGCGGCTTGCGATACACAAAATGGTGCCGCGCCACGTGGTAGCTGGGGTCAAAGCCATAGAAATTGCGCTGCATGCGCTGCAGCTCTTCTTCGCGGTAGCGTGCCAGGGGCTTGTGTGCCTCGTCCTCGGCACGGCGCCGGGCCTTGTGCTGCACCCGCTGCGGCAGATCGGGCGCGGCTGCCAGCGCCAGCGCACGCTCGCGCGCCTGCGCCACGAAGGTCCGGGCGTCCACGCCCAAGCACGCGTCCACCAGCCCACGCTGCACCGCCTGCGGCGCCACCAGGGGCAGACGCTGCTCCATGACGGCGCGGCTGGCGGCCTCTCCCATGCGCCGGGGCAGCGAATAGGTCCAATACTCGCTGCCGTAGAGATTGCCCATGTTCTTGTAGTGCGGGTTGAGCACCACGCCGTCGTGCGCCCAGACCTCGTCGGCCGCCAGCGCCAGAAAGCACCCGCCCGCGCCCGCATTGCCCTGCAGTGCGGCGATGGTGATGCGGTCGGCGAGCGTGAGGATCTCCAGCGCCACATCGTTGATGGCGTTGATGGCGCGCCACGATGCGTCGGCCGCGCTGTCGCCGTCGATGCGCTGCGCCGCCTCGATGTCGTGCAGATGAATGCCGTTGGAAAAGAACTCCTGCCCCCCGGCCAGCACCAGCACCTGCATGGTGTGCAACCGCACCCAGCGCAGCGCCTCGCGCAGGCGCTGGCACTGGCGCTCGGACATTGCGCCGTTGTGGAAGTCAAAGTCCAGCCAGCCCACGCGCGCGCCCTCGGGACCGAACTCGTGGTAGCGCAGCTCGTCCCATTCCTCGGCATCGCGCTCCAGCGGCACCTCCCATGCGGGCAGCGCGGCGGCCTGCGTAGCGAACACGCGCGTGGCGGCGAGCTTGAGCGCACTGGCGCCATCGGCCCGCGCGGCCTGGCCGTCGTCGGGCCGCACATGGCCGATCCACACCGCACCATCGACCGTGCGGCGCAGCAATGCCGGGCCACGGCGCGCCACCAGCGCACCCGGCGCCGCCGCCGCGCAGCGCGCCACCACGGCGCCACTGGCGGCGTGGGCGTCGAACAGGCGGCAGGGCTGGCCCCAGAAGGCATCGAGCACGCCCGGAAAACCATCGGCCGCCGCGATCTTGCGCAGCACCGTGGCGGTGTCGTCGCGCTGCCAGTCGATGCGCCGCTCGGCTTGGGGCATCAGCGGCAGCCACCGGCCCGGTCCGTGCGCCGCCACGGCGCCCTCGAGCGCGGGCCGCCACTGGCCGGGCACAAAGCGCTGCAGCGCCCGCTGCACCGCCACCACCGCCGCCTGCGTGACTTCGCGCCGGTACACGCTGGACTTGGTGGCCCCGGGGCGCCCGGCAAACGGCTCCCAGGCCCAGACCTCGCCCGCGTCGTAGTCCTGCACGGCCTGCAGCACGGTCACGCCCCAGTGCGTGTCGCCCCGCATGAGCATCCAGTCCAGCGCGCTGGGCCCCTGGTCGCCCGGTATGCCGGGGTGGACCACCAGGCACACGGTGCGCGACCAGACCGATGCCGGAATGCGCCGCTTGAGGAAGGGCGCCAGCACCAGATCGGGCCGGAACAGCGCCACGGCCTCCTCGGTCACGGAGTCGGCAATGTCCAGTTCCACCGACACCTCGTGCCCCTGCGCGCGCAGCAGGCCGAAGAGCCGCTGGCTCAGGCTGTTGAAACTGTGTGTGAACAACAGGACACGCATTGCTAGCAGATGCGGGGGAGTTGCTCGCCGCTGAGCCAATCCACCACGCGGCGGCCGCCAAAGCGCGTGTCCATCTGCACGAAACCGTTGTCGTCTTCGATGACGGTGCCAATGCGCTGCGCCCGCAGCCCCAGCGGGTGCGCGCGCATGGCGGCCAGCAGGGGCTCGGCGGCCTCGGGCGCACAAATGGCCACCAGCTTGCCCTCGTTGGCCACGTACAGCGGGTCCAGCCCCAGCAGTTCGCAGGCCGCCGCTACCTGCGGCAGCACCGGAATATCGGCCTCGCGCAGCAGCATGCCCACCTGCGACTGGCGCGTGATTTCATTGAGCGTGGTGGCCAGGCCGCCGCGCGTGGGGTCGCGCAGCACATGCAGCAGCGAAGGGTCGGGCAGTGCCTGCAGCATGGCCTGCACCAGGGTGTGCAGGGCGGCGCTGTCGGAGACGATGGCGGTCTCGAACTCCAGCGACTCGCGCAGCGACATGACCGCCACGCCATGCTCGCCCAACGTACCCGAGACCAGCACCGCATCGCCTACGCGCGCCTGCCGCCCGTCGATCGTGAGGCCCGGCGGCGCTACGCCAATGCCCGTGGTGCTGATGAACACACCGTCGCCCTTGCCCTGCTCCACCACCTTGGTGTCGCCGGTGACGATGGGCACACCCGCCGCGCGCGCCGCCGCCGCCATGGATTCGACAATGCGGCGCAGCTCTGCCAGCGCGAAGCCTTCCTCGATGATGAAGCTGGCCGTCAGGTACAGCGGCATGGCACCCGACATGGCCACGTCGTTGACCGTGCCATGCACCGCCAGCGCGCCGATGTCGCCGCCAGGGAAGAACAGCGGCGAGATCACATGCCCGTCGGTCGCCACCACCAGGCGACCGCTGCCGGGCAGCGGCAGCAGGGCGCCGTCGTGGCCCTGGCGCAGGTAGTCGTTGTCGAAGGCGCGCACGAACAGCTCGTCAATCAGTTGCGCACTGGCACGCCCCCCGGCACCGTGCGTCGTGTCCACGCGGCCATGCTTGAAGTCGATCGGACGGACGTAGTCTTTGCGGACGCTCATGCGGACACCACCGGAATGTCTTTGAACCGCCCGTAGGCGTAGTGCGCGGCGCAGGCCCCTTCGTTGGACACCATGCACGAACCCATGGGGCTCTCGGGCGTGCACACGGTGCCGAACAGCTCGCAGTCGGTGGGCCGCTTGACGCCACGCAGGATGGCGCCGCACTCGCACTGCCTGTGGTCGGGCACGCTGGTGTATTGCAGGGCGAACTTGCGTTCGGCGTCCCACGCGGCAAAGGCCGGGCGGATCTTCAGCGCGCTGTAGGGCACATCGCCCAGGCCGCGCCACTCGAAGCTCTCGCGCAGCTCGAAGACCTTCGACACCAGGTTCTGCGCGGCCAGGTTGCCCTCGGGCGTGACGGCGCGGGAAAACTCGTTCTCGACCTCGGCGCGCCCGGCATTGACCTGGCGCACCAGCATGAGGATGCCCTGCATCACATCCAGCGGCTCGAAGCCTGTGATCACCACGGGCTTGCGGTACTCCTCGGCAAAGTGCTCGTAGGGCTGCGAACCGATCACGATGCTCACATGCGCCGGGCCGATGAAGCCGTCAATGGGCACGGTGCCCAGTTGCCTCACCTCGGCCGATTCAAGGATGTGCGTGATGGCCGCAGGCGTGAGTACATGGCAGCACAGCACGCTGAAGTTGGGCACGGCCCGCTCGCGCGCCTCACGCAGCACCAGGGCGGTGGGCGGCGTGGTGGTTTCAAAGCCAATGGCCAGAAAAACCACCTCGCGCTCGGGGTGCCTGTCGGCCAGTGCCAGGGCGTCGGCCGCCGAATAGACCATGCGCACATCGGCTCCGCGCGCCTTGGCCTGGATGAGCGAAAGCCCCTCCGACGCGGGCACGCGCATGGTGTCACCATAAGTGCAGAGCATCACCCCGCGCTCCAAGGCGAGCCGGATGGCCAGGTCGATGCGGCCGATGGGCAGCACGCACACCGGGCAGCCGGGGCCGTGGATCATGCGCACGCTGTCCGGCAGAAAACTCTCGATGCCATAGCGCGCCATAGCATGGGTATGCCCGCCACAGAATTCCATGAAACGGTAGTTCCGCCCGGGCCGTACCTCGGCAGCGATGCGGGCTGCGATGTGGCGCGCCAGTTCACCATCGCGGTACTCGGCTATGTACTTCATGCGCCCCCTTGCGTGCTGGCGAGTTCGGTAAACAGCGCCAGGGTACGCTCGGCTTCGTCGGGGTCGATCTTGCCGATGGCGTAGCCGACATGCACGATCACGTAGTCGCCCAGCTGCGCATCGTCCACCAGGGCGATGGACACCTGCTTGCGCACGCCGGACAAGTCCACCACAGCCTGCTGACCTGGCAGCAGCTCCACCACGCGGGCGGGTATGGCTAGGCACATGCGGCCGTCTCCTCTGAACAGTTGTAACAGGGCGCCTGCGCCAGTTGCTGCGCGGCCACCCAGGCCTGGCCCAGCGCGAGCCCAGCGTCGCCACACGACAAGGCCTGCGCCTGGTACATCCTCAGGCCTCGCGCCTGCAGACCCGCCACGCAGCGCTCGGTGAGGACACGGTTGAAAAAACAGCCACCGCCCAACACCACACTGCACACGGCGCGCTCGCTGGCCACCTGCGCGGCCCGCGCCACCAGGGCATCGGCCAGCGTGAGGTGGAACTGTGCGGCGGCGGCCTCGGTCTGCGCCGGGTTGGGCGCGTGCCATTGTGCCCAGGGGAGGCACAGCGGGCGCAGGTCGATGCGGCCTGCGGCATCCACCGGCGCCAGGTTCAGGTTGGAGTGCTGCGCCCGCACGCCGCCATGGGCCTGCAGGTGGCGCGCGGCCGCCTGCTCGAGCGCGATGGCGGCCTGGGCCTCCATGTCCTGACGCACCGACAGGCCCAGCAGGCCCGCCACGGCGTCGAACCAGCGCCCGGCCGCCGTGGTCTGCGGGCAGTTCAGCCCGCGCGCCAGCATGGCCTGCACGGTACGCGCCGCCGTCTCGCCCACCACAGGGGCAAAGCGCGGCACGATCTGGTCGGTCTGGCCGCTGGCGTGCAGCAGGGCCGCCGCCATGCGCCAGGGTTCGCGTGCCGCCACGTCGCCGCCCGGCAGGGCCAAGGCCCCCAGGTGGCCCACGCGCTCGCAGCGTGCGCCGTGCACCCACAGCAGTTCGCCGCCCCAGGCCGTGCCGTCGCGCCCCAGGCCCACGCCGTCGAGCGTGAGGGCAATCACCGGTCCGTGCAGGCCGTGCTCGGCCAGCACCGCCGCCGCATGGGCATGGTGGTGCTGCACAGCGATCGACGGGATGCTGCGCTCGCCCGCCACGCGCAGCGCCAGGCGGGTACTGAAAAAATCGGGATGCAAGTCATGCGCCACCGCGTCCACCGGCCCGCCCGCCTGCGCGAGCAAGTCCTGCACCGATTGCTCCAGTGCCGCGCAGGCTGCGGGGTCGGACAGATCGCCATGGACACGCGACCACCGTGGCGCCTGGGGTGTTGCCGTATCCAAAAGACAGACGCTGTTCTTCAGAAACGCACCGCAGGCAAGGATGCGCGTCATGGCACCGATCCCTCAGAACCTGCTCTCATCCCTGCCCTGCCTTGAGCCGCGCCAGCTCAGCTTCCAGCTGCGCGATACGCGCCTGCACGCTGTACGCTGGGGTGCTGGCAGTGGGGATCGATGCCTGCAGCAGCCAGTCGATCCAGGCCGAAATACCCTCGCCGCTGGAGGCCGACAGCTGCAGGATGCGGATGCCAGGGTTGACGCGGCGCGCATAGTCCATGCAGCGCTGCACGTCGAATTGCAGGTGCGGT
Source organism: Burkholderiales bacterium RIFCSPLOWO2_12_FULL_65_40 (assembly GCA_001770955.1). GTDB lineage: Bacteria > Pseudomonadota > Gammaproteobacteria > Burkholderiales > Burkholderiaceae_C > Simplicispira. Next base: position 205,868 of record MESL01000047.1, read on the forward strand.
AGAAGGTCGGTCTTGGTCAGTACCATAAGCTGTGCGGCGGCGAACATGTCGGGGTACTTGAGCGGCTTGTCCTCGCCCTCGGTGACCGACAGCATCACCACCTTGGCGTCTTCACCCAGATCCCACAACGCAGGGCACACCAGGTTGCCCACGTTTTCAATGAACAGCAGCGACTGTGGCGGGTGGCGTCCATAGTCGTGGTGCCCGTGTCCATGCGCATGGTCGTGCAATGCCAGGCGGGCAAAAGCCTGCGCCACCATGGGCGCGTCCAGGTGGCAGCCCTTGCCGGTGTTGACCTGGATGGCGGGCGCGCCGGTGGCGCGGATGCGGTCGGCGTCGTTGGACGTTTGCTGATCACCCTCGATCACGGCCAGCGCCACCTCGGGATGGTCTTGTTGCAAAGCCCGGATGGTGGCGCACAGCAACGTAGTCTTGCCCGAGCCAGGGCTGGAGACGAGGTTGAGTGCGCGCACGCCGTGGGCGTGGAAATGCGCGCGGTTGTGCTGCGCCACCTGGTTGTTGGCGCCCAGCACATCCTGCTCGATGCGTATGGCACGCGACTCGCTCATCCCCGGCACCGAAACGCGCGCCGCACCGGCACCAAAGTGCAGGTCGCCGGTGCCCGCATCCACCACCGCAGCCTGGGGTGACCCTCCCGCTGCGGCTGGCAAGGGGCCGCTGCATCCACACACAACACACATGGTTCGTTCCTTCCTATGCCATCGGTTCGGGTTCAGACCACCTGCAGATCCACCACCCGCAAGGCATCTCCGCCCTGGGGCACCAGCCCGCAGGCGCCGCATATCGGGCAGGGCTCTCCATGCGCAACGATCTCCACGGTCTCACCGCAGCCCGGACAGACAGCCTGGCCCGCTGGCTCGTCGATCAACACCTCGGCACCCTCCAGCACCGTGCCCGGGGCCAGCGATGCCAGCGCGAAGCGCAGTGCCTCTACCTCGACGGCCGCCAGCTTGCCCACTTCCAGCCGCAACTGCAACACGCGCGTGAACGCCTCGCGCTGCGCCGCGCCTTCCACGAGCGCCAGGATGCCACCAGCCAGGCTCAGCTCATGCATGCACCCGCCTTCGCAAAGCAGGTAGCTGGGACACGGCGTGGGCAGCGGGCATGGCTGCATTGGAGCAGCCCTTCACCGCCCTGACAACTGCCCCTTTCGCAAAACCTGGCAAACGCACCGGCGCGGCTACAGTGCCTTGCGCAGATTGGTGGTGGGAATCTTGAGCGCCTCGCGGTACTTGGCGACGGTGCGGCGCGCGCATTCAATGCCCTGCTCCTTGAGCATGTCCGCCAGCTGGCTGTCCGACAGCGGCTTGGCCGGGTTCTCGGCGGCGACGAACTGCTTGATGAGCGCGCGCACCGCCGTGCTCGACGCGTTGCCACCGGTGTCGGTGCCCAGGCCCGAGCCGAAGAAATACTTGAGCTCGTAGGTGCCCTGCGGAGTGGCCATGTACTTGGCGGTGGTCACGCGCGAGATGGTCGATTCGTGCAGGCCCAGTTCGTCGGCGATGTCGCGCAGCACCAGCGGGCGCATGGCCAGCTCGCCGTGCACGAAGAAGTTTTTCTGCCGCTCGACGATGGCGCGCGAAACGCGCAGGATGGTGTCGAAGCGCTGCTGGATGTTCTTGATGAACCAGCGCGCCTCCTGCAGGCGCTGCTGCAGCGCCTGGTGGCCGTCGCCGCCTTTGTGGCCACGCAGGGCCCCAGCGTAGATGTCGTGCACGCGCAGGCGTGGCATGACGTCGGGGTTGAGTTGCACGCTGAACTGCGGGCCGTTGCGCCCGACCCGGGTCACCAGCACGTCGGGCACGATGGTGTTGCGCTCCACGTCAGCAAAGCGCCGCCCCGGGCGCGGCTCCAGCCGGGCAATCAGCGCCATGGCGGCGCGCGTGCGCTCCTCGCTGGCGCCACAGGCCTGCACCAGGCGGCGCACATCCCGGCGCGCCAGCAGTTCCAGCGGCTGCTGACAGATGCACAAGGCGGTTTCCAGCGTTTCAGCATCGGCCGCACCGTCGTGCACCAGGGCCTTCAGTTGCAGAGTCAGGCATTCGGCCAGGTGGCGTGCACCGACGCCCGTGGGCTCCAGGCTCTGCAGCAGGCGCAGCGCCACGGTGAAACGGTGCACCAGCTCTTCGGTCTGCTCCAGGTCGCCGCCCGCCAGCCCTGTGGCGAGTTCCTCCAGCGGATCCTCCAGATACCCGTCATCGTTCAGCGACTCGATGAGGAAACGCAGAGCGGCACGGTCAATCTCGGACAGGCGCAGCGCCAGGGCCTGGCGGTGCAGAAAATCGGTCAGCGATTCATGACCATGGGCCAGCTCGGAGGCGTCGGCCTCGCCATCGCTGTCGTTATTGTGGGTGCGCGCGGGGGCCTCGCCACCCCACTCGCCATCGTCGGGCACCATTTCGGTCGAGCCGTCGCCACCCCAGTCGGGTTCGTCGCCTCCCCCAGAAGATTCGGCATCATTTTTAGCCTCAAGGCTTGATGTACCTGCGCCATCAGCTCCTGAATAAATAGCAATATCGGCAGCAGCTTCGTCGGGCTGCGCCGGCGTGTCCGCCTCGGACAGGCCGAACTCCTCGCGTGGGGCGTCCTCGGCATTGCGTTCCAGGAAGGGGTTCTCATCGAGCATCTGCTCGATTTCCTGCGACAACTCCTGCGTCGAGAGCTGGAGCAGGCGGATGGACTGTTGCAACTGCGGTGTGAGCGCCAGGTGCTGCGAGACGCGCAGGGACAGGCCGGGCTTCACCAGCCACCTCCTTGCACGGGGCAGGACACGGGGCGCATGGCCTCACATCCGGAAATGTTCGCCCAGGTACACGCGGCGCACCTCGGCGTTGTCAACGATCTCGGACGGCGTGCCCTGGGCCAGTACCTGACCGTCGCTGATGATGAAGGCGTGGTCGCAGATGCCCAGGGTCTCACGCACGTTGTGGTCGGTGATGAGCACGCCGATCCCCCGCGCCTTGAGGAAGCCGATGATGCGCTGGATCTCGATCACGGCGATGGGGTCGATGCCCGCAAAGGGCTCGTCGAGCAGGATGAAGCGCGGCTGCGTGGCCAGGGCGCGGGCGATCTCGACCCGGCGGCGCTCGCCACCCGACAGTGCCAGAGCGGGCGAATCACGCAGGTGGTCCACACGCAGCTCCTGCAAAAGGGCGGAAAGCCGCTGCTCGATCACCGCAGCGCTCAATGGCTGACCTTGCTCATTGCGCTGCAGCTCCAGCACGGCCCGCACGTTTTCCTGCACCGTGAGCTTGCGAAAAATGGAGGCTTCTTGCGGCAGGTACGACAAGCCCAGCCGTGAGCGCCGATGGATCGGCATGTGCGCTACGGATTGACCGTCGATGCGGATGTCGCCCGCATCGCTGCGCACCAGCCCTACGATCATGTAGAACGAGGTGGTCTTGCCGGCGCCATTGGGGCCGAGCAGGCCCACCACTTCGCCCTTCTGCACTGACAGCGAGACATCCTTGACCACTTTGCGGCTGCCATAGGCCTTGGCCAGATGCAGCACTTCCAGGCGGCTGTCTTGCGCCGCATCCGGAGAAACTTTCATGGGCGCAGCACTCACTTGGCTCCGCCCCCCAGGGAGGTGCTGGGGCGCAAGCCGGGCGCCGAGGCGGGTGCGGCCGGGGAAGCCGGGCTCTCCGATGCTGCCTGCTTCGGAGACAGCACCGCCCGCACGCGCCCGCCCTTGGCCGGGGCGTCGCCAGAACTGTTGGTCGCGGCCTTCTGACCATCGACGGTGAAGACATCGGTCAGGTTGTTGTAGACGATGACAGCCCCCGTGATCTCGTCGCCCACCACAGCGCCGCGCAGGCGGCGCAGCTCGGCACGGCGCACGAATCGCACACTGTCGGCACGACCGTCGTACTCGATCACTTCGCCTTCGCCTTCGATGTATTCCTCGACCATGCCCGGCGCACTGTCGCGCCGCTGCCGGAAGAAAGCCCGCTGGCCCGGCTCGGCAGTCACGACACCGGACTGGTAGCCGTCGGTATCCTGGCGCACCTCCAATCGGGCGCCTCGCAGCACAATCGAGCCCTTGGTCATGACGACACGTCCGGTGAACACACTGGTCTGTTTGAGGTCGTCGTGGCGCAAGGCGTCGGCCTCGATATTCATCGGCTTGGTGCGGTCGGCTTTTTCCGCCATCGCCGATCCTGCGCTGCCCAACGCCAGCAACACCAGCAAACCGAATGCCATCCAGCGGGCATGCTGCGCACCGCCCTGGGACAGCCGCAAAACACGCGCACCCGCGTGGTGGCGTCCTGGAAAAATGGGGAAATGGTGGTCCATGCAGCGTTCCGGATGAGGCATGCCGCCGACGGCGGCCATGGCGTGCACAGGGCACGAATCTTGCTGCCATTGTAGCCCTGCCCCCGGTGCCCCGCAGCCGCTAGAACGCCAAATCCGACTGCCTCTTCTTCCGAGGAACGGCGGCAGAAAGCATCCGCCAGACGTTGCGGACCCGGCTGCGAGGGGCTTGACGTCTCAGAAGAACGCAGAGGGCAGGATGGTGCATCCATCCAACCAGCGTGTGAACATTGTCCTGCCCCCCGTGGCCACCTGTTCAAACAGAATCGTCAATTCGCGGCAGCAGTGCGGGCCTGCGCCAGCAACGTATCTGCATCGCTGACCTCAAACTTGCCTGGTGCTTCGATATTCAGGCTGATGACCTTGCCGTTCTTGACCAGCATCGAGTAACGGTTGCTGCGCAGGCCCAGGCCCTTGCCATTCAGATCGAGCGTCAGGCCCGTAGCCTTGGCAAAAGTCGCGTCACCATCGGCCAGCATGCGAACGGCTCCTGCCGATTTCTGATCCCGCGCCCAGGCCCCCATCACGAAAGCATCGTTGACGGCAAGGCACCAGATTTCATCGACACCGGCAGCCTTGAAGTCGGCGGCCTTCTCCACAAAACCCGGTACATGCTTGGCTGAACAGGTGGGCGTGAAGGCACCCGGCACAGCAAACAGTGCAATGGTCTTGCCTGCGGTGGCTGCGCCTACCTGCACCGGGTTAGGACCCAGGCTGCAGCCGTTGCCTTCCACTTCGATGAATTCCATCAAGGTCGTGTCTGGAAGGGTGTCGCCAATCTGAATCATGCTGGTCTCCTGTAAACCGTTGATGGTGAAGTGGCGCACCTGCAACCTGGCGCCCAAAAAGAAAAACGACCCACATTGTGGGTCGTTTTGACAGGCTTTGCAGCGCAGGCGCGCGAAGGCTTACACCAACGAGGCCTTTGTCACCAGACGGGTGGCAACCCAGTTCTTGGTCTTCGAGAGCGGACGGCTTTCGGTGATCTCGATCACGTCGCCCGTATGGAACTCGTTGTTTTCATCGTGCGCGTGGTACTTGCTCGACTTGCCGACGATCTTGCCGTAGAGCTCGTGCTTCACACGGCGCTCGATCAGCACGGTCACGGTCTTTTCACGCTTGTCGCTGACCACCTTGCCAACCAAGGTGCGCTTGAGGGATTTTTTAGCTTCCGTCATGTGGGCTCCTTACTTGGCGGCTTGCTTTTGGGCAAGAATGGTCTTGGCGCGGGCGATGTCACGGCGCGTGGTACGCAGAGTGCCGGTGTTACCCAGTTGCTGCGTGGCCTTTTGCATGCGCAGGCCGAAATGGGCCTTCTGCAATGCCTTGATTTCTTCCTTGATGCCAGCGACGTCTTTTTGGCGCAATTCAGCAGTATTCATATCAGTTTCTCCTGAAATCACTGGCCTACCATGCGCGCCACGAACGTGGTGCGCAGGGGAAGCTTGGCAGCCGCCAGACGGAAGGCTTCGCGGGCGAGTTCTTCGGGCACGCCGAGGATTTCGAACACGATCTTGCCGGGCTGGATTTCGGCCACGTAAAACTCGGGGTTGCCCTTACCGTTACCCATCCGCACTTCTGCAGGCTTGGAGGAAATGGGCTTGTCCGGGAACACGCGGATCCAGATACGGCCGCCACGCTTGACGTGACGCGAAATGGCGCGACGTGCGGCTTCGATCTGACGGGCCGTCAGACGGCCCCGATCGGTGCACTTCAGACCGAAATCACCGAACGCCACCGAGTTGCCCCGGGTTGCGACGCCAGTGTTGCGGCCTTTTTGCTCCTTGCGATATTTGCGGCGAGCAGGTTGCAGCATGTTTTATTCTCCTTTTCCGTCCGCTGCTGTAGCGGGCGCGTCTGCTTTGCGAACGCGCTTAACGGCGGTTGTATCGGCGCCACCGGCGCCGGCAGGCTTGTCGCTACCGTCTGCAGGAGCCGCATTGGCACCCACGGGACGGCGCGGGCCACCACGGCCAGCACCACGATCGTTGCGGTCGCCACCAGGACGGCCATCACGACGCGGACCACGGGGGCGGCGCTCTTCATCAGGGCGCGGCGTTTCGACGGCAGGCAGGTCATTGCGGCCCAGCGTGTCACCCTTGTAGACCCAGACCTTCACGCCGATCACACCGTAGGTGGTCTTGGCTTCGGAGGTGCCGTAGTCGATGTCGGCGCGCAGGGTGTGAAGCGGCACTCGGCCTTCGCGGTACCACTCGCAGCGAGCGATTTCGATACCATTCAGACGGCCAGACGACATGATCTTGATGCCCTGGGCACCCAGACGCATGGCGTTCTGCATGGCACGCTTCATGGCGCGACGGAACATGATGCGCTTTTCGAGCTGCTGCGTGATCGAGTCGGCAATCAGCTTGGCATCGATTTCGGGCTTGCGCACTTCTTCGATGTTCACTGCGACAGGCACGCCCAGGCGAAGCGCGAGTTCCTTCTTCAGGTTCTCGATGTCTTCACCCTTCTTGCCGATCACCACGCCCGGACGTGCCGAGTAAATGGTGATGCGGGCGTTCTTGGCGGGGCGCTCGATCAGGATGCGCGACACGGCGGCATTCTTTAGCTTGGCCTTCAGGTACTCGCGCACCTTGATGTCTTCGGCCAGCATGCCCGCGAAGTCACGGTTGCTCGCGTACCAGCGGCTGGCCCAGTTACGGCTGACCGCCAGGCGGAAACCGGTAGGATGGATTTTCTGTCCCATAGTCTTCCTCTGGCCTCAGTTGCCAACCGTCACGTACACATGGCACGTGGGCTTGCTGATGCGGTTGCCGCGGCCTTTGGCGCGCGCGGTGAAACGCTTGAGCGTGGTGCCTTGTTCGACGTAGATGGTCTTGACCTTCAGTTCGTCGATATCGGCGCCATCGTTGTGTTCGGCGTTGGCGATGGCCGACTCCAGAACCTTCTTGACGATTCCCGCAGCTTTTTTCTGCGTGAAGTTCAGGATGTTCAGAGCCTGGTCCACCTTCTTGCCGCGGATCAGGTCAGCGACCAG
>MESL01000048.1 GCA_001770955.1 Burkholderiales bacterium RIFCSPLOWO2_12_FULL_65_40
AGATCAAGTACCTCTGCATGGGCGACATCCTCAAGTGAGCTGCGCAATGCACTATTGGTTTGATAGCTGACAGCGCTTACCAGGTAAGCGATAGAGGCCGAAAACCCTTGAAACCCATGCTTCCATAAGTCCAACGCTGCTGGTTGAATATCTTATGAATCAATCTAATCCAGACAAAGGCAGCGCCGAACTCTGGCAGACTCCCGGCGCGGTTCAGCCGAACCGGTCTGTATCCAGACACCGTCGCCCATAGGCACCAGGCTATCCGCCTGGCGCCCAGGGCTTTTTTCCGCAACCCTCACCGGAACATTCGCTATGCAATACCCCTCCCTGAAATCCACCCTCGTGGCCGCCGCAGCCATCGCCTGCGCCGCTTCGGCCTTTGCGCAGGAACAGATCGTCAAGATCGGCCACAGCGGCCCCCTCTCCGGCCCCAACACCTTCGCCGGCCGTGACAACGACAACGGCGTGCGCCTGGCCGTCGAGGAACTCAACGCCCGCAAGATCAGCGTGGGCGGCAAGACCCTGAAGTTTGAAGTCATCTCCGAAGACGACCAGTGCGACGCCAAGTCCGGCGTGGCCGTGGCACAGAAACTCGTGGACTCGGACGTGAAATACGTCATGGGCCCCTACTGCTCGGGCGTGGCCATCCCCGCCTCGCGCGTGTACGACGGCGGCGGCACCATGGTCTCGACCGTGGGCACCAACCCCAAGGTCACGCAAGGCGGCTACAAGCACCTGTTCCGCATCATCGCCAGCGACTCGCAGATCGGCGGCAACATGGCAGCCTATGCCGCCAACGTCATGAAGGTGAAGAAGGTCGGCGTGATCGACGACCGCACCGCCTTCGGCCAGGGCGTGGCCGAAGAGTTCGCCAAGGAAGCGCAGAAGCTCGGCCTGACCATCGTGGGCCGCGAATTCACCAACGACAAGGCCACCGATTTCATGGCCATCCTCACCAGCCTCAAGGGCAAGCAGCCTGAAGCCATCTTCTACGGCGGCTACGCGCCCCAGGCCGCACCCATGGCGCGCCAGATGAAGCAACTCGGCGTCAGCGCCAAGCTGCTGGGCGGCGACACGCTGTGCAGCCCCGAAATGGGCAAGCTGGGCGGCGAGGCAGTGAACGACCTCGTGTTCTGCGCCTACGCCGGCATGCTGATGGACGCCAACGACACCACCAAGGCCTTCCAGGCCAAGTTCAACAAGCGCTTCGGCATGAACCCCGACGTGTACGGCCCGGCCTACTACGACCAGGTCATGTTCATCGGCGAGGCGATGCACAAGAGCGGTTCCACCGACCCCAGCAAGGTGGGCGACTGGATGCGCAAGAACCCCTACAAGGGCGTTCTGGGCGAGTACGGCTATGACGACAAGGGCAACCGCCTGAAGGCCCCCACGGTGGTCAACACCTTCAAGGGCGGCAAGCCCGCCCCGGTGGCCAGCCACTAATCGCGACTAACAATACGCTTCTGGCGTCGTTGCTGCGTCTTGTCGTACTACCCGTACTGTCTGCGACGCAGCGCCTAGACCGCTAGGCTGAGTTTTGTTAGCCGCTGCCCATGGCCCCCCGGCGGGGCCATGGGCACACCACCGATATCGGGCACCCAACCCTCAGGGACTCCCCATGAAACGCATCCAGATCATCGACTCCCACACCGGCGGCGAGCCCACGCGGCTGGTGGTGGACGGCTTCCCCGACCTTGGCACCGGCAGCATGGCCGAGCGCCGTGCCCTGCTGGCGCAGCAGCACGACGCCTGGCGCGCCACCACGGTGCTGGAGCCGCGCGGCAACGACGTGATCGTCGGCGCCCTGCTCTGCGCGCCCCAAGACGCCACCAACACGGCCGGCGTGATCTTCTTCAACAACACCGGGTATCTGGGCATGTGCGGCCACGGCACCATCGGCCTGGTGGCCTCGCTGGCCTACCTGGGTCGCATCCAGCCCGGCGAGCACGGCATCGAGACACCCGTGGGCACCGTCACCACCACGCTGCACGAAGACGGTTCGGTCAGCGTGCGCAACGTGCCCGCCTACCGCCTGCACCACCGCCTGCAGGTCGAGGTGCCCGGCCATGGCACCGTGACCGGCGACGTCGCCTGGGGCGGCAACTGGTTCTTCCTCGTTACCGAACACCAGCAGCGCGTGGAAAGCAGCAACATCGAGGCCCTGACCGACTTCGCTTGGGCCATCCGCCAGGCGCTCGAAGCCCAGGGCGTGCGCGGCGACGACGGCGGCATCATCGACCATGTGGAGCTGTTCGCCGACGACGAGCGCTTCGACAGCCGCAACTTCGTGCTCTGCCCCGGCCGCGCCTACGACCGCTCGCCCTGCGGCACCGGCACCAGCGCCAAGCTCGCCTGCCTGGCCGCCGATGGCAAGCTGCAGCCCGGCCAGGTGTGGCGCCAAGCCAGCATCATCGGCAGCCATTTCGACGCCAGCTACGAATGGCAGGACGGCAAGGTCATCCCCACGCTGCGCGGCCGCGCGCACATGAGTGCGGAAGCAACACTGCTCATTGAAAAAGACGACCCGTTCGGATGGGGCATCCGTCTGTGAGCTCCAGGGTGAATCGACATTCAAACGCCCTCGTCGCCAAGGCCCTGGGCTGCACATGGCTAGGCGCGAGCCGCGCCGTGTATCGGGATACACCAGCGGCGAGCAACAACGCCAGGGGCGGCCCAGGGCCTTGGCCCGAAGGGTTGCCCATAGCAGCCCGCCAGGCGTCGTTGCTCCTCGGTTGCTGGTGCCTACCAGCGCCCTCCTCGCGCCTAGCCTTGCGGGCTGCTATGGGCAACGACGGGGGCGTTTGAATGTCGATTCACCCTGACGTCATCGTCATCGGCGCCGGCATCGTCGGCGCCGCCTGCGCCCACGAACTGGCCGCCGCCGGCCTGTCAGTCCATGTGATCGACGCGCGCAAGGGCGGCGCCACCAACGCCGGCATGGGCCACCTCGTGGTGATGGACGACAACCCGGCCGAGCTCGCGCTGAGCCAGTCCTCGCTGGATCTCTGGCACCAATGGGGCCCGCGCATGAACGCGGACCAGCTGGCCTGCCAGTTCACGAACTGCGGCACGCTGTGGGTGGCCGCCAACGCCGAGGAAATGGCCGCCGCCGAGGAAAAGCAGGAGCGCCTGCGCGCGCACGGCATCGCCTGCGAGCTGCTCGGCCCGGCCGCGCTGGCCGCCGCCGAGCCCTTGCTGCGCCCGGGTCTGGCGGGCGCGCTCAAAGTTTCGGGCGACAGCGTGGTCTACGCCCCCAACGCCGCCGAATGGCTGCTCACCCACGCGCCGCGCCCCATCCTCTTCGAGCAAGCCGAGGTCTCGCGCATCAAGGGCCGCACCGTGCACCTGGCCGATGGCGGCACCCGCAGCGCGGGCGCCGTGCTGCTGGCTGCGGGCATCGAAGCGCCGCGCCTGTGCCCCGGCCTGCCCATCCGCCCCAAGAAGGGGCATCTCGCCATCACCGAACGCCACCCCGGCCTGCTGCGCCACCAGCTCGTGGAGCTGGGCTACATCACCAGCGCACACCACAGCGATGGCACCTCGGTGGCCTTCAACCTGCAGCCCCGGCCCACGGGGCAGTTGCTGCTCGGCTCGTCGCGCCAGTTCGACACCACCGACCCGGCCGTGGAAAACGCCATCCTCGCGCGCATGCTGCGCCGCGCCCTGGAATACGCGCCCGGCCTGGCCGATCTCGCCATCATCCGCACCTGGACCGGCTTTCGCGCCGCCACGCCCGACAGCCTGCCCCTCATCGGCGCGCACCCCGGCCAGGACGGCCTGTGGCTGGCCGTGGGGCACGAGGGCCTGGGCGTGACCACCGCCCCGGCCACTGCCCAGCTCATCGCCGCGCAGATCACGGGCGCCACGCCGCCCATCGACCCCGCACCCTACGCCGCCACGCGCTTCGATCTGTGAACATGACTTCCTCCGTGCACATCCACATCGACGGCCAGGCGCTGGCCGTGCCCACGGGCAGCAGCGTGGCCGCCGCGCTGGCCGCCACGCCCACGGGCTGCTCACGCCTTTCCGTCAGCGGCGAGCCGCGCGCGCCGTTCTGCGGCATGGGCATCTGCCACGAATGCCGCGTCACCATCGACGGCCGCCGCCAGCTCGCCTGCCAAACGGTGTGCCGCGACGGCATGCGCATCGACACCGCCACGCAACGCCCATGAACAGCGCACCGCACTCCCCCGCCGCGCCCGTCCGGCGCTGCGACATCCTCATCATCGGCGCCGGCCCGGCCGGCATGGCGGCGGCGCTGGCCGCCGCGCCCAGCGGCGGCGCCATCGTGCTGGTGGACGACAACCCCGCCCCCGGCGGCCAGATCTGGCGCGACGGCCCCGGCGCCCACCTGCCGCCGCTGGCGCGCACACACCGCGAACGCCTCGCCGCAGCCCCCAACGTGCGCGTACTCACCGGCACGCGCGTGGTGGGCCTGGGCGATGGCGCACAGCCGGGCGACGCGCCCGCGCTGCTGCTGGAAGACGGCGAGCGCGGCTGGACCCAGCACTGCGGCCGCCTCATCCTGTGCACCGGTGCGCGCGAGCTGCTGCTGCCCTTCCCCGGCTGGACGCTGCCCGGTGTCACCGGCGCGGGCGGCCTGCAGGCGCTCATCAAGGCCGGGCTGGCGGTGCGCGGCCAGCGCATCGTCATCGCCGGCACCGGCCCGCTGCTGCTGGCCGCCGCGCACACCGCGCGCGAGGCCGGCGCGCAGGTGCTGCGCATCGCCGAGCAAGCGCACTGGAGCCAGCTTGCGGCCTTCGGCCTGCAGCTACCGCGCTGGCCCGCCAAGGCCGTGCAGGCCCTGCCGCTGCTCCACCCGGCCCTGCGCGCCGCCAGCCATGTGCTGGAGGCCACGGGCACGCAACAGGTGCAAGCGGTGCGGCTGCAGCGCGGCGCGGGCGAAGAGGTGCTGGCATGCGACCGCCTGGCCTGCGGCTTTGGCCTGGTGCCCCACACCCACCTGGGCCAGATGCTGGGCTGCGAACTCAATGACCAGCTGGGCCTGGCCGTGGACGCGGTGCAGGCCACCGCCGTGCCCGGCGTGTTCGCCGCTGGCGAATGCACCGGCTTTGGCGGCAGCGAGAAAGCACTCGTCGAAGGCGCCATGGCGGGCCACGCCGCCACAGGCGACGCCACGACCGCGCTGGCCCTGGCCCCGCAGCGGGCACGCTGGCAGGGCTTTGCCGATGCGCTGCACCACCACTTTGCACTCTCGCCCCGGCTGCGCGGCCTGCCGCGCCCCGACACCCTGGTCTGCCGCTGCGAGGACGTGCGCCACGCCGACCTGAGCAAACGCGGCGGCTGGATCGACGCCAAGCTGCACACGCGCTGCGGCATGGGCCCCTGCCAGGGCCGCGTGTGCGGCGCCGCCACGCAATTCCTGTTCGGCTGGACGCCCGCGCCCGCGCGCCACCTGCTGGCCCCCGCGCGCATCGCCACATTGGCCAGCTGCAGCAACGACGAAAGCACCCCATGAGCCACACCCCCGCCACCGACACTGTTCGTATTCCCCTGCCGGAGCTGCACGACCTCGCCTGCCGCGTGCTGCGGCGCCAGGGCCTGTCGCAACCGCATGCCGAGGCCATGGCCCGCACCATCGTGGCCGGGCAGCGCGACGACTGCCAGTCGCACGGCGTCTACCGCCTCGTCACCTGCGCGCACACCATCCGCGCGGGCAAGGTGGACCTGCAGGCCGAACCCGTGCTCGCGCCCGCCAGCGGCGCCGTGGTGCGCGTGGACGCGCGCTACGCCTTCTCGCCGCTGGCCTTCGAACGCGGCTTGAGCGCCCTGGTGGAAGCCGCGCGCACGCACGGCCTGGGCGCGCTGGTCATCCAGCACTGCTTCCATTTCTCGGCGCTCTGGCCCGAGATCGAGGCCATCACCGCGCACGGCCTGGCCGCGCTGGCGCTCACGCCCAGCCACGCCTGGGTGGCGCCAGCGGGCGGCCACCAGCCGGTGTTCGGCACCAACCCCATCGCCTTCGGCTGGCCGCGCCCGGGGCCCACGCCCTTTGTCTTCGACTTTGCCACCAGCGCCATCGCGCGCGGCGACCTGGAGCTGCACCGCCGCGCGGGCAAGCCGCTGCCGCCGGGCTGCGGCGTGGATGCCCAGGGCCAACCCAGCACCGACCCCGTGGCCATCGCCCAGGGCGCCATGCTGGCGTTTGGCGGCCACAAGGGCTCTGCCCTGTCGGCCATGGTGGAGCTGATGGCTGGCGCCCTCATCGGCGACTGGATGAGCCGCGAGTCGCTGGCCTTCGACGCGGGCGACGGCGCCGCGCCCTGCCATGGCGAGCTGATCCTGGCCTTCGACCCGGCCCGCCTGAGCGGCGGCGACCCCGCCGAGCACCAGCAGCGCGCCGAGGAAATGTTTGCCGCCATTACCGGCCAGGGCGCGCGCCTGCCCTCGCAGCGCCGCTACGAGGCCCGCGCGCGCAGCCTGGCTGAGGGCGTGGCCGTGCCGCGCGCGCTGTACGCCGAAATCCTGGCCTTGGCCGAATGAGCCATAGCGTGCATTCCAGGGTGCCAATGCACCAGGCACTAAGATGCGCGTCACAACAAGGCCCCACGCCATGCCCCCCGACCTGACCACCGAGACGCCCCGCCTCGCCGCCGCCCCCAAACGGCGCGCGGCCGACATCGCCTACGACGCCATCGAAACGATGATTTCCACGCTGGAGATGCGCCCCGGCAGCCCCGTGGTCGAGGGCGATATCGTGGAGCGCACCGGCCTGGGCCGCACGCCCGTGCGCGAGGCGCTGCTGCGCATGGTCTCCATCGGCCTGATCGTGCAGCAGCCGCGCCGGGGCCTGCTGGTCTCCACCATCGACCTGGGCGACCACCTCGACGTGATCCAGACCCGGCGCGTGCTCGAATGCCTGATCGCCGCCTGTTCCGCCCGCCGCGCCACCGCGCCCCAGCGCGCCGACATCCTGCGCTGCGCCGAGCACATGCTGCAGACAGCGCACAGCGGCGACCTCGACGCCTACATGCGCGCCGACCACGAGCTGGACCTTGTGAACCACCAGGCCAGCCAGAACCATTCCGCCGTCAAGTGCGTGGTGCCGCTCATCGTGCAATGCCGCCGCTTCTGGTACGCCTACCAGCACGAGGGCGAGATCGCCGAGGGCGCCCGCGCCCACATGGCACTGGCCCAGGGCATCGCCACGGGCAACGAGGCCGCAGCCGTGGCGGGGGCCAACCAGCTCATGGATTACCTGGAGCGCTTTGCCCGACGCGTCATCGACAACTGAGCGCGTGTTCCGGTGGAACTGACCACCTGCGCCGATCAAGGCTGGCCGCTGCGCTGGCTCTGACCGGTGGAGATCGGCCAAGGGCGTTCAGTGGCAGTCAGAGAAAGCAGACGCTCAACGTAGAGCTAACCGGCGGCGTTTTAGCGTCGTCCAGCAACCGAAGGGAGCAAGTTTGCGCGCCATGTTAGAGATTGTTGTCGACATAGACGTCAGTGGCTTTTACGAGGTCTTTAATGAAGCGAATGACTTTTTCTAGTTCATCACGCTTGATTAGATGTGCGACAGGGGAACCGTTGTTTATGGGCTTTGATCGGTGCACAGCATCTCCTCGCTTGCCAATCCAACTGTTCAAAGTGGTCTTGGTTTTTTCGGGGTCATAGTTAGCCCATGACCATCCTTCTGTGACATCAAGTCCAAGATATTCTTGAAATATGCGCTTTGTTTTGTCTGAACTTGGGTTGTGGAACTGCTTCAGATCGGTGTTCAATTTCTTCAGAACAAAATCACCGACATAGCTGCCGGCGACCACACAAAGCTTTTTGTTCATTTCTTCCAGAAGCCGATCCTCAACGTAGGTTTCCCAAGCTGTTAAAGCCATAACAAGGCCGGCCCTTTTCAGAACTTCAGCGTTTGCGGGCGGGGGATTGGTATTTATGGCGTCGAAGTGCGCGAGCAGTTCTTCTGCGTCTTTGATGCCGTATTCAAAACTTTGGTATGCGCGGGACATAGAAATTTCTAACGTGAAGTTGACCGACGACCGGGCAAAGGTACGACCGAAGGGCGCGAACGCCGCAGGGCGTCCGTGTCGAACGGCCAGTTAAGCCGTGTCACCATTCGTACGCCACAATCTGCTTGTAGTCCCGCAGTGCAGCGCCCACAAGTTCCTGCGCCGATCGAGCTTGAGCAGTGACGGCTGCGATGGCTTCTATTGACTCATGCTCGAATGCGATGGACACGCCTCCCTTTCTTGTCTTCGTCTTCATTCGAGACATCACCCCATCAGGCGCTACATAGCCGGCACTCTCGAACCAGTGACTGTGAACAAGTTGGTTCCTGCGCTCCTCTACTTCTGTTGCGACCTTCAGGCCCTTCTTCAACTGTTCTGAAGTCTCCAGAAGGCACTGTGAAAGCCGAATGACCGATTCTTCTTTAGTCACGCCGATTCTTGCAGGCGTGAAGATGCCAGGAATTGCGCTGGCAATTCTCACTGCCGTTCCGAATGACGCCTCCGCGACCATGGCATAGACAAGTTGCCCGGCTACGGTTCCGAGCTCGTTGTTCATCAACAAGGTCAACTCCGCCTTCAAAGTGGCTTCGAGACCCTGGAACGCCACGATCATTTGCCCGATGGCCTGGTAGTGTTCCCGGTATCCTGGCGCGACCTCTGTCATAGCGGTTTAACGCTCAAAGTAAGCGGATGGCCGTAGGCCAGTCCGCTTGACTGCCGGGTTAGGAATGAAATCCATGTTCAAAGTGCCCAAGCAAGATGCCTTCTGCTTTCAACCAAGTTTGCATATGTTTATAGAGAAAGGGGCCAAGGGCCACCCCGACCGTTGTGGGCTGTCCTAGCTGGCTAAAAACTATAGCCGTTGACGAATTAGCATTAAATTTGCAAAGATCAATTAAAAAATACTTCAAAAAAAGGTGGCAGACGTTGATTGAGCAAACAGCATGCACTGTTGTGAAATATGTTGATATTAATGGGATATTTAGCGATTTAGAGGTCGGTGCTACGCCAACGCATGCCCCATTGCCAATCGGTTTCCATTCAAGAGCTTGCGCTCTTGAATGAACAAATCTATTCCTTACTTGAAACAACTCAATTAAATGTTGGACCGTGTGCAAAGAGTAGTCAATCCGTTCACTGCATCTCGTTTGTGCAAAAAATTCAAACTTCTGCGCGACTGGAAATTTGTCAATTTTTTTAAGCAGTTGCTCGGAAATATCAAGGGTATCGAGGCATGCGTTCGCAGCGGCCTCCAAAAACATCGTTGTGGCTGAGAAGGAAGCGCGAGCGAGCGCTCTACTGGCCGTTTCGTGTGGAGCTACGGTCGCTTCGTAGCAAAGGTGCAGGCTGTCCTCACACAGCGTCTTTGTAGCCCGATCAAATATCTTCGGGAGGTCGTAATTCATATCTAACGAAATTTGGACCGCAAAATCTGCGGGATAAGCTGGACCCTGCGGGATATTCTGGACACTGATTCCTCCGGGAAGTGGCTTGGATTCTGGGTTTTCACTCGCATTGCTGTTCAAGCATCCAGGTATAAAAATTCAGTGAAACCCGGTACATTTTCCTCAGACAAACTATAGCTTGCAACGAACGGTGCTCGGGCTCTCAACGGGAATGTTTGATGCTGCGAGCCCGCCGGGTTGTGAATCAATGACCGCTGTGGAGTGCGATGTGCAATGTCGCTCAGGGTCGTTTGCTGACCGTGGCCAGCACCAGCATTCTGTCCAGCCTCCATCGATATCGTGGTCAACCATGTCCAGCATCCGCACCGAACCCATGGCACTGCATGCAAACGCTATGCTTTCAGTAGCTTACAGCGCTTTATCCATGGGCCCTACAGGCAAAAATCGCTTCAAACACTGAAATATCCCGCTCCATGCCCGGCGGTGCGGCAGGCTTGCCTATAATCCAAGGCTTCGCGGGTGTCGTTCAATGGTAGGACTCTTGCTTCCCAAGCAAATAACGTGGGTTCGATTCCCATCACCCGCTCCATAAAAAACAAAGAGCCTGGCGCATTCACCGTGCGCCAGGCTCTTTTTCATGGGTACTCGCTTCAGTCCAGCGTCACGCCCGCGTTCTTGATCACCTTGCCCCATTTCACCGTCTCGGCCTCGATGAAGGTGTCGCAGGCTTCGGGCGTGGTGCCTTCGGCGAAGGTGCCCATGGCTTCGAGCTTGGCGCGGGTCTCTGCGCTTTGGATGATGGCGTTGACGGCGTCGGACATGCGCTTGACGATGTCGCGCGGCGTGCCGGCCGGGGCGATCATGCTGGCCCAGGTGCTGCCGATCAGGCCAGGGATGCCCTGCTCGATGAAGGTGGGCACGTCGGGCACGGCGGGCAGGCGCTTTTCGCCCGAGACGCCGATCAGGCGCACGCGGCCCGACTTGCCGGCCTGGATCAGGCCCGTGGGCGCATCAAAGAACAGCTGAATCTGGCCGCCCAGCAGGTCGGTGAAAGCGGGCGCCGCACCCCGGTAGGGAATGTGCAGCATGAAGGTGTTGGTCAGCGCCTTCATCAGCTCGCTGGTGAGGTGCGCGGCCGAGCCGGTGCCGGATGAACCGAAGCTGATCTTGCCCGGGTTGGCCTTGGCATAGGCCACGAGTTCTTTGGTGTTCTTGAACGGCGCGTTGTTGGGCACGGCCGCCAGCAGCGGCGACACACCCATGAGCGACACGCCCACGAGGTCCTTACGCGGGTTGTAGGGCAGCTTGGGGTACAGGCTGGTGTTGGCCGCATAGGCCGCGATCACCACGCCAAAGGTGTGCCCGTCGGGCGCCGACTTGGCCACCGCGTCCACGCCGATGATGCTGTTGGCGCCCGCCTTGTTCTCGATCACGATGGGCTGGCCCAATGCTTTTTGCAGGCCCACCTGCAGCAGGCGCGCCATCTGGTCCGTGAAGCCGCCGGCCGTGTAGGGCACGATGATCTTGATGGGTTTGCTCGGCCAGGCCGTCTGCGCCAGCGAGGGCAAGGCCGCGCTGGCCAGTGCGGCGGTGCCAGCGTGTACGAAGGTGCGGCGGGAGAGGTTTGTGCTCATGGGGGGTTGTCTCTGGTTGATTTTTGGGTGATTTATGGCGAAAAGCCTTGTCAGGCATGCGCCATAAGCTCTTGTTTCAATAGCACCAGGGCAAGTACCCCGGTGCCTGATCGGTGGGGTTAGAGGGCCTTGACCAGTTCCGGCACGGCCGTGAACAGATCCGCCTCCAGGCCATAGTCGGCCACGCTGAAGATCGGGGCCTCGGGGTCCTTGTTGATCGCCACGATCACCTTGGAGTCCTTCATGCCCGCCAGGTGCTGGATGGCGCCCGAGATGCCGGCGGCGATGTAGAGCTGCGGCGCCACGATCTTGCCGGTCTGACCGACCTGCAGGTCGTTGGGGGCGTAGCCCGCGTCCACGGCGGCGCGGCTCGCGCCAATGGCGGCGCCCAGCTTGTCGGCCAGCGGGGTCATCACTTCGTTGAACTTCTCGGCGCTGCCCAGGGCACGGCCACCGGAGACGATGATCTTGGCGGCGGTCAGTTCAGGGCGGTCGCTCTTGGTCACTTCGCGGCCCACGAAGCTGGTCTTGCCGTTGGCAGCGGCAGCAGCCACGGTTTCCACGGCGGCGCTGCCACCGGTGGCAGCAGCAGCGTCAAAGCCGGTGGTGCGCACGGTGATCACCTTGACGGCATCTGCGCTTTGCACGGTGGCGATGGCGTTGCCGGCGTAGATCGGGCGCTCGAAGGTGTCGGGGCTGTCGACTTTGCTGATTTCGCTGATCTGGGCCACGTCGAGCTTGGCGGCCACGCGCGGGGCGATGTTCTTGCCACCGGCGGTGGCAGGGAACAGGATGTGGCTGTAGTTGCCCGCAATGGCGAGCACCTGGGCGGCGACGTTTTCGGCCAGGCCTTGTTCCAGGGCTGCGCCGTCGGCGTGGATCACCTTGGCAACGCCAGCTATTCTGGAGGCGGCTTGTGCTGCGGCGCCAGCGTTGTGGCCGGCGACGAGGACGTGCACGTCACCACCGCACTGGGCGGCTGCGGTGACGGTGTTGAGGGTGGCGCCCTTGAGGCTGGCGTTGTCGTGTTCTGCAATAACGAGAGAGGTCATGTCAGTCGTCTTTCTCTTGAATCTTGGAGGGTGTCGGCATCAACCACGGTCTTCGATCACCCGGGGCCGATGCGCGGGACACCGAGGAAGGGCCGCCCCGCACCGAGGGTGTCGTCCCCCTGGGGGGAAGGCGCGAAGCGGCTCAGGGGGGTCAAATGACCTTCGCTTCGTTCTTGAGCTTGTCGACCAGGGTGGCGATATCGGGCACCTTGATGCCTGCGCCGCGCTTGGCGGGTTCCTGCACCTTGATCGTCTTGAGGCGCGGGGCGACGTCTACGCCGAGGTCTTCGGGCTTGACGGTGTCGAGCTGCTTTTTCTTGGCCTTCATGATGTTGGGCAGGGTGACGTAGCGCGGCTCGTTCAGGCGCAGGTCGGTGGTGACCACGGCGGGCAGCGTGAGGCTCAGGGTTTCCAGGCCGCCGTCCACTTCACGGGTGACGTTGACCTTGTCGCCCGCCACTTCGACCTTGGAGGCGAAGGTGGCCTGCGGCAGGTCTGCCAGGGCGGCGAGCATCTGGCCGGTCTGGTTGGCGTCGTCGTCGATGGCTTGTTTGCCCAGGATGATGAGGCCGGGTTGTTCT
>MESL01000049.1 GCA_001770955.1 Burkholderiales bacterium RIFCSPLOWO2_12_FULL_65_40
CCCATGCTTCTGCACGGGCTAAGGATTGGCCCCAGGGGGAATCGGGCTGCGCAGATCGGTCCGAACCTCAGGAGCAAAGATACAAGGGGGAAGCGGCGCAGCCGCTCAGGGGGATGCACTCTATTTCTGGGTGTACTGCACGTAGATCTCGCCCTGCTTGACCATGCCCAGCTCGTTGCGGGCCTTGTCCTCGACCATGTCGAGGCCTTCCTTCAGGTCGTGCACTTCGGAGGCCAGACGTGCATTGGCCTGGCTGGCCTGCGCATTGGCCGCTTTCTGGTCGTTGATCTGCCGCTGCATTTCATGAACGCGTGGGAGGCTGCCCCGGCCCAGCCAGAGCTGGGCGTGCAGGGCTGCCAGCAAGGCCAGCAGCACGACAGGGACGAGGCGGGAGCCCACGGCAGCGTCAGCGCGTGATCAGCGCAGGTTGTAGAACGCGCGGCGGCCGGGGTAGTACGCGATGTCGCCCAGGTCTTCCTCGATGCGCAGCAGCTGGTTGTACTTGGCGATGCGGTCCGAGCGCGAGAGCGAGCCGGTCTTGATCTGACCGGCGTTGGTGCCCACGGCGATGTCGGCGATGGTGCTGTCCTCGGTTTCGCCCGAGCGGTGCGAGATCACGGCGGTGTAGCCGGCGCGCTTGGCCATCTCGATGGCGGAGAAGGTTTCGGTCAGCGTGCCGATCTGGTTGATCTTGATGAGGATCGAGTTGGCGATGTTCTTCTCGATGCCTTCCTGCAGGATCTTGGTGTTGGTGACGAACAGGTCGTCGCCCACCAGCTGCACGTTCTTGCCCAGGCGCTCGGTCAGGATCTTCCAGCCATCCCAGTCGCCCTCGTGCATGCCGTCCTCGATGGAGATGATGGGGTACTTGTCGCACCAGGTGGCGAGCATGTCGGTCCATTGCTGGGCTGTCAGGCGCAGGCCGCCTTCGCCTTCGAGCACGTACATGCCGTCCTTGTAGAACTCGCTCGCGGCGCAGTCCAGGCCCAGGGCGATCTGTTCGCCGGCGGTGTAGCCGGCGGCGTCGATGGCCTGCAGGATGAGCTGGATGGCGGCCTCATGGTTCTCGACACTGGGGGCGAAGCCGCCCTCGTCGCCCACGGCGGTGCTCATGCCCTTGTCGTGGATGATCTTCTTGAGCGCGTGGAACACCTCGGCGCCCCAGCGCACGGCCTCGCGGAAGCTCGGCGCGCCCACGGGAATGATCATGAACTCTTGCAGGTCCAGGCTGTTGTTAGCGTGCGCGCCGCCGTTGATGACGTTCATCATCGGCACCGGCAGTTGCACGCTGCCCATGCCGCCCAGGTAGCGGTACAGGGGCAGGCCCGATTCTTCGGCGGCGGCGCGGGCCACGGCCATGGAGACGGCCAGCATGGCGTTGGCGCCCAGGCGGCTCTTGTTGTCGGTGCCGTCGAGGTCGATCAGGGTCTTGTCGAGGAAGGCTTGTTCCGACGCATCGAGGCCCAGCACGGCTTCGCTGATCTCGGTGTTGATGTGCTCCACCGCCTTGAGCACGCCCTTGCCCAGGTAGCGGGACTTGTCGCCGTCGCGCAGCTCGATGGCTTCGCGCGAGCCGGTGGAGGCGCCCGAGGGCACGGCCGCACGGCCCATCACACCCGATTCGAGCAGCACGTCGCACTCGACGGTGGGGTTGCCGCGGCTGTCCAGCACTTCGCGGCCTACGATGTCAACGATGGCACTCATGGTTTTCCTTTGCAGAAGTTTTAAATCAAATCGGGCTCTAGCGCTTACCGGATAAGCGTTAGCAGCTATTCATTAATGAGCTTTTGGCCAGCTCGCCGCTTAAACGCCTTCGACACACACCATGCGCATGACGGCCGCGCCTTCGCGTGCCGCCTTGGCTTTCTGGTACTCGGGGGTGTCGTAGAAAGCGCGGGCCGCTTCAAAGCTCGGAAACTTGAGAATCACGGTGCGGCCGGGGTTCCAGTCGCCTTCCAGCACTTCGACCTTGCCGCCGCGCACGCACACTTCAGCGCCGTGGGCCTGCATGGCCAGGGTGCTCCATTTGCGGTACTCCTCGTACTGCGTGGGGTTGGTGACGGTGACGGATGCGATGACGTAACCACTGCTCATGTCTTCAGGCTCCAAAGTTGTTTTCGAGGAATCCGCTTTTTTTGGTGATGTCGTCGAGCGCCACCAAGGTCTCCAGCAGGGCCTTCATGTGCTTGAGCGGCACCGCGTTGGGCCCGTCCGACCAGGCCTCGGCGGGCCGGGGGTGGGTTTCCATGAACAGGCCCGCCACGCCGACGGCCACGCCGGCGCGGGCCAGCACGGGCACCATGTCGCGCGCGCCACCGCTCACGGCACCCAGGCCACCGGGCTTTTGCACCGAATGGGTCACGTCGAACACCACGGGCGCACCGGAGTTGCGCATCTCGGCCAGACTGGTCATGTCGGCCACGAGGTTGTTGTAGCCAAAGCTCACGCCGCGCTCGCAGGCCAGGAAGCTGTCTGGAGACAGGCCGACCTCCTGTGCAGCGGCGCGGGCCTTGTCGATGACGTTCTTCATGTCCCAGGGCGCGAGGAACTGGCCCTTCTTGATGTTCACCGGCTTGCCCGATTGCGCCACGGCGCGGATGAAGTCGGTCTGACGGCACAGGAAGGCCGGTGTCTGCAGCACATCCACCACGCTGGCCACCTCGGCCACCTGGGATGCGTCGTGCACATCGGTCAGTATGGGCAACTGCAGCTGGCGGCGCACTTCATCGAGGATCTTCAGGCCGGCGTCGATCCCCACACCGCGCTGGCTGGTGCCCGACGACCGGTTGGCCTTGTCGAACGAGCCCTTGTAGATCAGGGGAATGCCCAGCGCCGCGCAGGTCTCCTTGAGCTGGCCAGCGACGTCCAGCGACATCTGCAGGCTTTCGATGGAGCAGGTGCCCGCAATCAGGAAGAAGCGGTGTTCCAGGCCGACGTCGAAGCCGCAGAGTTTCATGGCGGTGTTTCCTTTGCTTACGCTGCGGCCTGGGCGGCCTTCTGGTGTTCCACGGCCGCCTTGATGAAGGCGTTGAACAGCGGGTGGCCGTTCCAGGGCGTGGACTTGAACTCGGGGTGGAACTGCACGCCGATGTACCAAGGGTGCACGCTGGTGGGCAGCTCGACGATCTCGGTCAGGTGCTCGCGCTGCGTCAGCGCCGAGATCACCAGGCCCGCCTTGCGCAGCTGGTCGAGGTAGTTCACGTTGGCTTCATAGCGATGGCGGTGGCGCTCGGTCACCACGTCGCCATAGATGCTGTGCGCCAATGTGCCGGGGGCCACGTCGGAACTTTGCGCGCCCAGGCGCATGGTGCCGCCCAGGTCGGAGTTGGCGTCGCGCGTCTTGATGGTGCCGTCGGCATCCTTCCACTCGGTGATCAGCGCGATCACCGGGTGCTTGCAGGACGGATCGAATTCCGTGGAGTTGGCGCCGGGCAGGCCGGCCACATGGCGGGCATATTCAATGGTGGCGACCTGCATGCCCAGGCAAATGCCCAGGTAGGGCACCTTGTGCACCCGGGCGAACTTGGCCGTGCAGATCTTGCCTTCCACACCGCGCGAGCCAAAGCCGCCGGGCACGAGGATGGCGTCGTAGGAGGCCAGCTTGTCGGCTTCCTGGCCTTCGATGGATTCGGAGTCGAGGTGGTCGATGCGCACACGCACATGGTTGCGCATGCCGGCGTGGCGCAGGGCCTCGTTGACGGACTTGTAGCTGTCGGACAGCTCCACGTACTTTCCCACCATGGCGATGCGCACTTCGCCCTGGGGGTGTTCGGTTTCATACACCAGGTCGTCCCAGCGCTTGAGGCTGGTGGGCGGCGTATTCAGGCGCAGCTTGTCGCAAATGAGGCCGTCCAGGCCTTGCTCGTGCAGCATGCGCGGTACCTTGTAGATGGTGTCCACGTCCCACATGCTGATCACGCCCCACTCGGGCACGTTGGTGAACAGCGAGATTTTTTCGCGCTCTTCGTCCGGAATGCGGCGGTCGGCCCGGCACAGCAGCGCGTCGGGCTGGATGCCGATCTCACGCAGCTTTTGCACCGTGTGCTGCGTGGGTTTGGTCTTGAGCTCGCCCGCAGCGGCGATGAAGGGCACGTAGGTCAGGTGGACGAAGGCGGCGTTGTTCGGGCCGAGCTTCAGGCTGAGCTGGCGCACGGCTTCGAGGAAGGGGAGCGACTCGATGTCGCCCACGGTGCCACCGATCTCGACGATGGCGACATCGACCGCATCGTCGGTGCCCACGCCGGCACCGCGCTTGATGTATTCCTGGATCTCGTTGGTGACGTGCGGGATCACCTGCACCGTCTTGCCGAGGTAGTCGCCCCGGCGTTCTTTCTCCAGCACCGACTGGTAGATGCGGCCGGTGGTGAAGTTGTTGGTCTTCTTCATGCGCGTTTCGATGAAACGCTCGTAATGACCCAGGTCCAGGTCGGTTTCGGCGCCGTCGTCCGTGACGAACACTTCGCCGTGCTGGAACGGGGACATGGTGCCCGGGTCCACGTTGATGTACGGGTCGAGCTTGATGAGGGTGACTTTGAGGCCGCGCGATTCGAGGATCGCGGCAAGGGAGGCTGAGGCGATTCCCTTGCCCAGGGAAGACACCACACCGCCGGTGACGAAGACAAATTTGGTCATGTCTTTTTAAGGTGGTGGGAGGGTAGGGACAGTTCATTGCTGAACCATCCCCCCCTAAGAACCGGACTTGCGACTTTCACCGCATCCGGCTCAAGCACAACATGTCCATGTTCGGTTGAAGAACCGAGAATTTTACTCTCAACCCCTCTCCCGACCACGGACGCTAAGCCCTTATCGGGCCGGTTTCGCTACCGTCAATCCAAGAGCGTGCAGTCTGACGTGACAGACCGGATGCAGCAGCACCCGGTTGGACAGAGCATTCGACCCGCCCACCACCTTGTAAACAATGTGATGATCGTGCCAGCCGCCCTGTACCTCCAAAGGCTCTGTGCAGAGTGCACAACGCCCGTTCTGTGAGATGAATAGCATTGACGTTTCGTACTGATACGTCATGCTTTTGAGCATGCGTTTCGTCCTCAACGTCTCGCCGTATACCTCCCACTCCGGGTCAAAGGGGTCGTAGTCCCCCTTGATTTTTTCGTGTCTCACGATCTCTGTGTCAGCAAGCTTCAACAGTTTTACCGTGAGTGAGCCTTCCGGTGTCTTGACAGTTGCAGCGAATTCGTTCCTCTCTGCGGCGCGCTGCCAGTAACGGCTTTTGCACCACGGTCGAGACTTATTCGGATGGCGCCTTCTTGCCCAGCGGACAAGCCGCCAGTGGATCAAGCTGTCCATCCGACTGAAGGTTTCTTTCGCCACCACCGGCTGGTGGTACTGCGCCCAACCCCGAAGGACTGGGTTCAGTTTGGCAATGAGATCCTCCTGCTTCACCGATACATGTGCTTTCACGATATCCCGGACCTTGCTGTAGAACGCTTTCACGTTCTTCTTGCTCGGTTTTATGAGCAACTTCCCTTTGTACTTGCGGAAGTTCCATCCCAGGAAATCGAACCCGTCGTCGATGTGTGTGACTTTCGTCTTTTCCGGCGATAGTTCCAATCCTCGTTGTGCGAGAAAATTTTCTATCCACGGCCTGACCTCGGTTTCCAGCAACTCTTTCGAGCTGCCGGTGATCACGAAGTCGTCGGCATACCGAACCACGTAGACTTTGAGCTTCGCAGCCTTCGTCTTGCCGAATCGCGCACAGAGGTGCGCGATCAGACCCGCTTCCAGCCCGTTTAAACACATGTTCGCCAGGGTAGGCGAGATGATTCCGCCTTGCGGCGTTCCTTCTTCGGTTGGCGAAAGGCGGCCCTGGTGGACCACCCCGGCTTTCAGCCACTTGCGCAAGATCGTTTTGTCCATAGGAACGTGACGAACCAGCCAATCGTGGTTGATGTGATCGAAACAACCCCGAATATCCGCCTCCAGCACCCATGAGGCCGAGACCTTTCTGGATGAGCAGACAAATATCTGAGCCATTGCATCCGCCGTAGAGCGGTTTCTCCGAAAGCCGTAGCTATTCGGATCGCTCGTGGTTTCGGCCACAGGTTCTAACCCAAGCAGGTGGAGTGCCTGCATGGCCCGGTCAAACATAGTCGGGATGCCCAGTGGACGTTCCTTTCCGTTCGATTTTGGGATGTAGACCCGCCGTAACGGCAGGGGCCGATATCCCCGTTGCTGCTTCAATTTTCCAATCGCCGCCCGTTTCAGGGCAGGTGAATCCCAAAGCTGGCGATCAACACCTGATGTTCGCTTGCCTTGGTTTTCAGTAACCCGTCTTACCGCCAGAGCCCTGGCGGAAAACGAGTGATTCAAGGACCGTTGCAGGGTTTTTACCCTGCGCCAGTCCTGTTTCTGCGTAGCCTTCGCTATACGTTGCTGCGTCGTTCTCACGAACCGTTCGACCCGGCGCCAATCAATGGCATGCCAGTCTTGCGGCTCGCGTGAGGACGCAGATTCACTGTCGCCAGTGAGTTTTCTCATGCTTTCCTCCTTCGAGTTGGACCCTTGGAGGACGCACTTCTCCCCCGAAGGGGAAAAACGTCCCTTCGGAGTTTCGATTAAACAAATGCAGTCGTCTCGCGACGGTTGCACCACATATGGAAGTCAGCCCGCTTTCGCGTCAGAGTATGTTTCACCCCGTATGCCACCCGTTATAGGCAGCCATTCGCTTTCTCCAAGATCCCATACCCCCTCACCCAACAGGTCGCCTTGCGGCTTCCCTGCCCACACACCGAGGTGTGCAGGCGGATAGTGGGGCTTACCACGTTCCCTGATCTGCCGAGGTCGGTGGAGTGAACCACCTCTCTCTATCCGGTTAGGACTCAGCTCTCCTGGGGCTGCACTGATGACGACGCACTCTCAATTTCCACGAGAAATGCCGGCAGCGTACCTTTTGGTTTTGGCCAGACAGCAGCTTTGGCCAATCAATCCTTACCCAGGTTCAAACGATGATTCACTTTACGTTGCCCATGCGGAAATAGCCTTGCCCCTCTACCGCCGTACTGCTGGCAGTGTCTGGTCTGAATCCTCGCGGATACAGACCACCGCTTGCGCGGGGGATACGTTGTCAGGTGAGCTTCGCACCGGTCCATTGCTGGTCCGGCACGTCACCGTAGGCTACTCGTAGTCGTATACGAGGACGCAGCACCCCATAAGGGATGTGCGACAAGGCAGATCAGAGCGGAGCACTCTGAGTTGGTCCAGATGCGCTGCTCACATTTGTTGATCGCCTGAAGAGGCGACCATTTGTCCACGGCGAAACCGCTTGTGGCGGTTCGTCGGCAATGTGCGCGAGCGCCACAAACGGTATTGCTACCGTTCAATTTCAGTCGCCCCAGGGGGCGACGTTTCAGATGACCGGTTGCCCGAGCATCGTCATTAAAAGCCCTTCATAAGGAAGAACTTTGTGAGATGGCCGTGTTACCGACCAGCTCTCTGGAGCCTGTCCGAGGACAGGCGATTTAATTGCTTTTTGTTTTTAGAGGCAAGCTACCTCACTCAGAGCAACACGTTACGTGTCGCACGGAAATCGGAATTATAGAGGGCGGCCCCGACTCGGCATCGTTCGCCCGCCGCGAGGGGGTGTTCCGTCTGCTAAATTGCGGCCCATGAATGAGCTTGCCGGCAAACACATCGTCCTGGGCCTCAGCGGAGGCGTAGCCTGTTACAAATCGGCGGAACTGTGCCGCGCGCTCATCAAGGAGGGCGCCACCGTGCAGGTGGTGATGACCGAGGCAGCCGCCCAGTTCATCACACCCGTGACCATGCAGGCCTTGTCGAACCGGACCGTGTACGGCTCGCAATGGGATGCGCGCGAAGCCAACAACATGCCGCACATCAACCTGAGCCGCGAGGCCGATGCCATCCTCGTCGCGCCATGCAGCGCCGACTTCATCGCGCGCCTGGCGCAGGGCCGGGCCGACGAACTGCTGAGCCTGCTGTGCCTGGCGCGCCCCGCGCAGCAGGTGCCGCTGCTGCTGGCGCCGGCCATGAACCGCGAGATGTGGGCGCACCCCGCCACGCAGCGCAACCTGGCCCAGGTGGCGCAGGACGGCGCCACGGTGCTGGCCGTGGGCAACGGCGACCAGGCCTGCGGTGAAACGGGTGACGGCCGCATGCTGGAGCCGGCGGAACTGCTGGAAGAGGTTATCGCCTTTTTCACGCCCAAGGTGCTGGCGGGCCAGAAGGTGCTGGTCACGGCGGGCCCCACGTTCGAGGCCATTGACCCGGTGCGCGGCATCACCAACCACTCCAGCGGCAAGATGGGCTTTGCCATCGCGCGCGCGGCCCGCGAGGCCGGCGCCGAAGTCACGCTGGTGGCGGGCCCCGTGCATTTGCCCACACCGCGCGGGGTGCACCGCATCAACGTGCAATCGGCACAGAAGATGCTCGAAGCGGTTGTTCCACGGGCGCAGGTAGCTACTGTTTTTATAGCTACGGCGGCGGTAGCCGACTGGCGGCCGGCCACGCAGGCCGAACAGAAGATCAAGAAGGATGGCTCGGGACAGACGCCGGTGCTGGGCTTTGTGGAGAACCCGGACATCCTGGCCACCGTGGCCCAGTCGCAGCACGCCCTGGTGGGCGACCTGTTCTGTGTGGGCTTCGCCGCCGAGAGCCACGATTTGCTGGCGCATGCCAGCGCCAAGCGCGAGCGCAAGGGCGTACCGCTGCTGGTGGGCAACATCGGTCCGGCCACGTTCGGCCAGGATGACAACGCCCTGCTGCTGGTGGACGCGCAGGGGCACCGCGAACTGCCGCGCGCCTCCAAGCGCGCCCTGGCCCGGCAACTGGTCGCAGAAATCGCATTGCGCTTGCCGGTCCCTCGCGTCTGAACATCACAGGAGCCTCGCCATGTCCGGTCCGATCAAACCCGAGTGGGATACACCACCCCATGGCGATTTCGCGAGCTATGTGGAGCGACTGAGCGCTCAAGGAGCGGCCGCGCGTCCTGCGGCGGCGCCATCGCCCGGAATGGACAAGACGGTCGCCAAGGGCAGGGTGGCTGCCAATGCTCCCCCAGGCCTGCCGCCCGATCTGGCCCAGGTGCTGGCGCCGCTGGTCGGGGTGCTGGGCGCCGTGCGGATGGTGCTGTTGGTGGCGACGCTGGTGCATGCGATCGCG
The DNA here is from genome assembly GCA_001770955.1 of Burkholderiales bacterium RIFCSPLOWO2_12_FULL_65_40. Taxonomy (GTDB): domain Bacteria; phylum Pseudomonadota; class Gammaproteobacteria; order Burkholderiales; family Burkholderiaceae_C; genus Simplicispira. Next base: position 9,139 of record MESL01000049.1, read on the forward strand.
TTCTTCGGTTTCGGCCGGGGGGCGTTGCCGGGCTTGTTGTTCATGGGGGCTTTGTGGTGGGGGCTGGGCCGGGTGGCCGCACTGGCTTCCGGCGCACTGCCGTCTGGAGGGGCGGGGTCGATCAAGCCCGGCCTGGCCTCGTTGCAGGAGCGGCTGGCGCAACTGGCGAAACAAGGTACGACAGGAAAAAGAAAGTGAAGATCGACGTCAAGATTCTGGACCCGCGCATGGCGCAGCAGTTGCCCGCCTATGCTACTTCGGGCAGTGCCGGGCTTGACCTGCGGGCCTGCCTGGATGCGCCGCTCACGCTGCAGCCCAACGCCTGGCAACTGGTGCCCACGGGCATTGCCATCCACCTGTGCGACCCAGACTATGCCGCGCTCATCCTGCCGCGCTCGGGGCTGGGCCACAAGCACGGCATCGTGCTGGGCAATCTGGTGGGGCTGATCGACAGCGATTACCAGGGGCAGCTCATGGTCAGCGCATGGAACCGCAGCCCGCTGGCTTTCACGATCGAACCGATGGAACGTCTGGCCCAGATGGTGATCGTTCCGGTGGTGCAGGCGCAGTTCAATGTGGTCGCTGAATTCGCCGCGGCCAGTGAGCGCGGCGAGGGGGGATACGGTTCTACAGGCAAGGCGTGAAGGCTTGGTCTGTAGGAGCGGGCCTACGCGGCAGCAGGCCGGCGTCTGGCTGCCGTTGCGGTCCTTGCCCCGCACCCGCAACCCTGCCGCGATGGTTCAATCTCTTCAGGCCCCGGATGGGGGCTTGCTTTTGAACAATATGAGGAGTGCACCATGCGAAATCTGAATTTTTCCCGAATCGCCCTGCTTGCGGGTGGCGCCGTGCTGGCAGGTTCGCTGGTGGCCTGCGCGCCGTACCGCCAGGGTCCTGCGTCCTATCCGGCAAGCTCCTACCCTGCGAGTTCTTACCCGGCCGGTACGGCTTACCCTTCCCATGCCCCGATGGCTACTGAATACGGGCGTGTGTCCCATATAGAGTTGCTCCAGGGATCGCAGCGTGGGCAGGCGACGGGTGCCGGCGCGGTGATTGGTGCCGTCGTGGGCGGTGTCCTGGGTAACCAGGTCGGCGGGGGCAGTGGCCGTGCGGCAGCGACGGCCGTGGGTGTGGTGGGCGGCGCCGTGGTGGGCAATGCAATCGAAGAGCGCAACAGCGGTGGCGGGGGTTACGCCACGGGCTACCGCATCACCATTCGCCTCGACCAGGGTGGGCAGCGGGCCTACGATGTGAACTCGGTGGGCGACCTGCGTGTGGGTGACCGCGTCCGCATGGACAACGGCCAGATCTCGCGTTACTGATACCTTCGATCGGCCCTTTGACGGGGCCGATGCCAGGATTCAGTGCAGCGTCTGGCTGCCGGGCGCCTGGGGTTGAACGCGAAAGAAGCCGGTGCCTGTCGTGCCCCGGCCCACTTCCTCTTCTGTGGCCTGACGCACGCCACACACCTTCAGGTGCAGCCGGATGGCAATGCCTGCGAGCGGGTGGTTGCCGTCCAGCACCACATGCTCGGGGTAAATTTCGGAAACCGTGTACAGCGCGTTGCGCGGTGCATCAGGGTTGCAGCCCTCGGGCAGGGCGCTGCCCTCGAAGGTCATGCCCTCTTCAAGTTCGGCAGGAAACAGGGCCCGTGGCTCCAGAAACAGAAGCTGATCCTGAAAGTCGCCAAAGGCATCCTCGGGTTCGAGATGCAAAGACAGGGTGGCGCCCACCCCGTGGCCCTGCAGTGCTTCCTCGATGCGGGCCAGCAGGTCATTGCCTCCCACCAGAAATTCGACGGGTTCGTCGAGCACATCAAGCTCTTCGCCCAGGGTGTCTTTGAGGGTCCAGGTCAGTGCGACCACGCATTGTTCGGTGATTTCCATAGGAGAATTGTCGCAGTTCGACAAAAGGCCTACATGGCAAGCCGCTGACCGCTCAGCAAACTGTGCGGGCTTCTTGTGCAGGCAATGCCTGGATGCAGTGTCCGCAGTGCGCAGTACCTTGTCGCCGGGGCCTGCTGGCCCGTCTTCGCCAACGACTCAGGGAGAGACCGATGTCTGCCGATGCCCCCCTCCATCCTGAAAACGCCGCTGTGCCCTTGCCCGACGGCCGTTTCAGTGGCCGTGAAGCCTTTCAACAACTGGTTCGCGATGCCCTGGCGACGGCGGCCCGCGACGGCTGGCGGGAAATCATCATCAGCGATGCCAACTTTCACGACTGGCCGCTGGGCGAAAAGGCCGTGGTGGAGTCTTTGCAGGCCTGGGCGCGGAGCGGGCGACGCTTCACCATGCTGGCATGCACCTACGACGAAATCGTGCGGCGCCATGCCCGGCTGGTGCGCTGGCGCGGCACCTGGGATCACATCCTGACGTGCCGTGTGAGTCCGGCCGCCGATCCGCTGGATATTCCCAGCGTGCTGTGGTCTCCGGACTGGGTCCTGCATCGAATCGACCCTGAGCGGTGTGTGGGAATTACGGGGCGCGAGCCCGATCGCCGCGTTTTGTTGCGTGAAACCCTCAACGAGTGGATCCGCAGCAAGAGCGCACTGGGCTTTCCATCGACGACATTGGGTCTTTGAACAAAAAGTCAGACTGTTGTCAGTTGTCGGTCAGTCCGGCGTCAGTTGTTCGCAACGCTGGGCGTTTTAAGACCGTACTCGGTGTTATTCAGTATTGACGAATACCCAATATAATCATCGGCTGAGATAAAAACGTGCCCCGCCGGGGCACTCTCTGCCAGAGCGGAGCCGGGCTGCAAGAGGCTGGGCGTTGTGGCATTTTTTGTTTTTTTGACCGTCCTCAAGGAAAACCTGAAATGAACAAGTCTTTCGTCATCGCCTCCCTGATCGCTGCTGCCGCCCTGGCTGCCTGTGGCAAGAAGGAAGAGCCGGCTCCTGCTCCCGCACCAGTGGCTGCTGAGCCTGCAGCTGCACCTGCTGCCGTCGCTTCCGAAGCCGCTGCTGCTGCTGCTGACGCCGCTTCCTCGGCTGCTTCGGCTGCTGGCGATGCTACCCAGGCTGCAACCGATGCCGCTTCTGCTGCTGCTGACGCCGCTTCTGCTGCCAAGTAATCTCGCAAGCGTTTCGTAGAGCGGGCAGCACGTCCCGCAGTGCGAACCGTCTGGCCCCGTACCGTTACTGGTCGGGGCCTTTTTGTTTTTTCAGTGTTCCAGGCTGTCCGTCCGCTGGGCGCAAACGAAGATCAGAGCACTTCAGACACACGACTGGCCATCAGGATGTTGGCGTGCAGCGTGTTGGTGGCCTCGTTGCCCACCTTCTTGGCGACGTTGTGGTTGGTCAGCAGGCTCCAGA
>MESL01000050.1 GCA_001770955.1 Burkholderiales bacterium RIFCSPLOWO2_12_FULL_65_40
GGCGGGTGTGCCCAGGCCTTTTTCCTGCATGGCTTCGCGCAGCTCGTCGTCGTCGATCTGCTTGCCAGCGCTTTCCATGGCGCCCAGCAGCGTGGCTTCGGAGTAGCGGGCGGGGGGCTTGGTCTTGAGGCCCTTGGGGTCGGCGGCCAGGGTGTTGACGCTCTCGCCAGGCTTCACGGGCACCAGGTTTTGGCCCTTGTCGCCGTCCTTGCCGCCTTCGACCTCATCGGCGGCTTCCTTGCCGTAGATGGCCAGCCAGCCAGGCTTGACCAGCACCTTGCCTTCGGTCTTGAAGCTGTGTGGAGCCACAGTGGAAATACGCGTGGTGACGGTGTATTCGGCGCTCGGGAAGAACACCGCCATGAAGCGGCGCACCACCAGGTCGTAGAGCTTCTGCTCGGCCTCGGACAGGCCCGAGGGCGCCTGCAGCGTGGGGATGATGGCGAAGTGATCGCTCACCTTGCTATTGTCGAAGATGCGCTTGGAAGGGCGCACGTAGTTGTTGTTCAGCGCCGTGAGCGCGTGCGGCGCCAGGTGGCGCATGCCGCTGTCGGCCAGCATCTCGAAGGTCTGCTTGGCCACGGGCAGGTAGTCCTCGGGCAGCGCGCGCGAGTCGGTACGGGGGTAGGTCAGGGCCTTGTGGCGCTCGTACAGGCTTTGGGCCAGCGCCAGCGTGGTCTTGGCCGAAAAGCCGAACTTGCCGTTGGCCTCGCGCTGCAGGCTGGTCAGATCGAACAGCAGGGGTGAGGCCTGGGTGGTGGGCTTGCTTTCTTCGGTGACGGTGGCCTGCTTGCCGCGCACGGCGTTGGCAATCGCTTGTGCCTCGGCGGCAGACCACACGCGGTCCGCACGCATTTCCACATCCTCGCCCTTCTTCCACTTCGGGTCGAACCATTTGGCGGGGTATTCACCGGCCTGGGCGCCAAAGGTGGCGTGGATTTCCCAGTAGTCCCGGCTCACGAACTTGCGGATCTTTTCTTCGCGCTCCACCACCAGCGAGAGCGTGGGCGTCTGCACGCGGCCCACGGTGGTCAAAAAGAACCCGCCATCGCGCGAGTTGAACGCCGTCATGGCGCGCGTGCCGTTGATGCCCACCAGCCAGTCGGCTTCAGACCGGCTGCGAGCGGCGTGGGCCAAGCCCGCCATCTGCTGCTCGGTGCGCAGCGCGTCAAAGCCGTCGCGGATGGCCTGGGGCGTCATGCTCTGCAGCCACAGGCGCTTGACGGGTTTGCCCAGCGGCTTGCTGCCCCCGGCGTACTGCTCTATCAGGCGGAAGATCAGCTCCCCCTCGCGGCCCGCGTCGCAGGCGTTGATGAGTTCGGTCACGTCCTTGCGCTTGGCCTGCTTGACCACGGCGTTCAGGCGCGTCTTGGTTTTGTCCACGGGCTTGAGGTCGAAGTACGGCGGAATCACGGGCAGGTGCGCAAAGCTCCACTTGCCACGCTTCACGTCAAACTCTTCGGGCGCCTGGATCTCGACCAGGTGGCCTACGGCGCTGGTGACCACGTAGCGGTCGTTTTCGAAGTGTTCGTCGTGCTTTTCAAACTTGCCCGCCACGGGCGTGAGGGCGCGCACGATGTCTTGTGCCACCGAGGGTTTTTCTGCAATTACCAGTGTCTTGGTCATTTTTTGGGTCTCGCCATGCTGGCCGCCCCGGAGAGACGCTCCGGGCGCTTCTACAATCCGTGTTCCACGCGCGTGCACGCGCACGCGCATGTGTGCACTATCAAGTTAACAGAGTTTTGCCATGCCCCGCACCGCCCCCGTTGTTGCCGCCGGCCGCCGCATCCAGACCCGCCGCTCGGGCGTGCATGGCAAGGGCGTTTTTGCCGTGCAGGATATCGCCGAGGGCGAGGTGCTGATCGAGTACACCGGCGAGGTCATCACCTGGCAGGAGGCGCAGGACCGCCACCCGCACGACCCGTTGCAGCCTAACCACACGTTCTACTTCCATGTGGATGAAGACCGCGTGATCGACGCGAAGAACGGTGGCAACTCGGCGCGATGGATCAACCACAGCTGCAACCCCAACTGTTTCGCCGATGAACGCGATGGCCGCATTTTCATCACCGCGCTGCGCAACATCGCGGCGGGCGAAGAGATCAACTACGACTACGGCCTGATCATCGACGAGCGTTACACCCCCAAGCTCAAGGCCGAATACCCCTGCTGGTGCGGCAGCCCGAACTGCCGTGGCACCCTGCTGGCGCCCAAGCGCGGCTGGGCGCCTCCCCAGCCACCGGCCCGGGCCGGGCAAGCGGCCCCAAAGCGGAGCACCCGGGCATGAGCGCCCCGCTGCGCTGGCCTGCCGAGGCCCTGTGGGAGGCTGTGGCGCCGCAACTGCCGGGGTTCACGGTCGAGGTGTTGCCCAGCGTGGATTCGACCAATACCGAGCTGATGCGCCGCGCGCGCGCCGGGCAGGTCGAACCCGTGTTGCTGGTGGCCGAGCAGCAGACGGCGGGGCGCGGGCGCATGGGCCGGGCCTGGCACAGCCAGGCGGGCGACTCGCTGACATTCTCCTTGGGGATGCCATTGGCGCCGGTGAACTGGTCGGGCCTGTCGCTCGCCGTGGGGGTGAGCGTGGCAGAAAGCCTGCAACCCGCGCTTCCGCCCGCAGGGGGCGCCGTCCCGCGTGTGGGCCTGAAGTGGCCCAACGACCTGTGGCTGGGCGCCAGGGGCGGCGACCGCAAGCTCGGCGGCATTCTGGTGGAAACCGCCAGTTTCGTGGTGCCGCAGGGTGCAACGGCGGGTGTGGCCGGTGCGGGTTCGGCCCGCTATGTGGTGGTGGGCGTCGGCCTGAATGTGCGGCCCCAGCCGGGTGAGGGCATGTCCCTGCCGCCGGGCAGCCTGCAGGAGGTGGAAGACGGGCTGGATGCGCCTGCCGCCCTGCTGCGCGTGGCAGCGCCGCTGGTGGGCATGCTGCAGTCGTTTGCGGCCTACGGTTTTGCACCCATGCAGCCGCGGTTTGCGCTGCGCGACGTGCTGCAGGGCCGCACCGTGCAGCTGAGCGACGGTACGAGCGGCATGGCGCATGGCGTGGGCGAGGACGGGGCGCTGCTCGTGCATACTGCGGGCGGCATGCTGCCCATCACCAGTTCCGAAATCAGCGTGCGGCCCGCTCCTGCGGACGGGCCATCGGCCTGACGCTTCTCTTTATCCATGCTGCGCTTTCTTGTCCTTGTCCTGTTGCTGGCCAATGCGGGCTACTACGCCTGGTCGCAGGGGCTGTTGCAGGCATGGGGCCTGGCCCCGGCGCAGCAGGCCGAGCCGCAGCGCCTGCAACAGCAGATCCAGCCCGAGGCCCTGCGCATTGTCGGTGCCAAGGCGCCGCCTCCCGTGGCGGCCCCGGCATCGGGCACGGAGGCCGCCGAAAGCCCTGCATCTGCAGAGCCGGCCAGCACTGCGTCGGTGCCCGTGGCGGCTGCGCCTTCGGCGGGCGAGTGTCTGCAGGCGGGGGTGTTTGACGAAGAGCAGGCGGACGCCTTGCGCCGTGCTGCCGCAGCGTTGCCGCAGGGGAGCTGGAGTCTGCAGCGCACCACCATCGCCGGGCGCTGGATGGTCTATATGGGGCGCTTCGCTGACGGCGATGCATTGGCGAAAAAACGCGCTGAATTGCGCGAGATCGGCGTGCCGTTCGACCGGCCGAACAACGCGTCTCTGGAGCCGGGGCTCTCGCTCGGCCGTTTTTCCACCGAAGACGCTGCACAGCGCGGTCTGAGCAATCTGGCGGCCAAGGGCGTTCGCACCGCCCGTGTGGTGCAGGAGCGCCCCGATGCCCCCGGCTTCATGCTGCGCCTGCCGGCCGTGGACGAGGCCCTGCGCGCACAGGTGGAGGCCCTGCGCCCTGCCCTGGCAGGCAAGACGCTGCGTCCCTGCGTCTGACCCTCGGGTGGCCGTGGTGCGCCCTCAGCGGGCCCGCATGCCCAGCACGGCGGCGCCGATGATCATGGCCGTGGCCAGCGCCAGGCTGGCGCTGAAGCCCCGCCCGCTCACCAGCACCAGCAGCGTGGTCGAGGCCAGCGGCGTGATGTAGCTCAGGATGCCGATGTGCCGTGCATCGCCGAGCTTGAGTGCCTTGTCCCACAGGTAGAACGAAGCCCCCAGCGGCCCCAGGCCGAGCACGGCCAGCAGCGCCCAGTCGCGCGCCTGCAGCGTCACGGCTGGCTCCAGCAGCACATGGCACAGCAGCGAGAGGACGCCCGACACCAGCCCGAACAGGCCGATGGCCGTGGTGGGGAAGGCCGCCACGCGCTTGGTCAGCAGCGAATAGGTGGCCCAGATGAACGCTGCTGCCGCCGCCGGCAGGTAGCCCCAGGCCAGGGTGCCGCTGAGTTCGCGCCCGCCCGCAATCGCCATGGCAGCGCCACCAAAGCCCAGCAGCGCGGCCAGCACATGCGGCAGGCGCAGCGCCACGCCGGGCAGCACGACGGGCGCCAGCACCACGATGAACAGCGGCCAGAGGTAGTTGACGAGGTTGGCCTCCACGGGCGGCGCGTTGCGCAGCGCGATGAACAGCAGGAAGTGGTAGGCGAACAGGCCGTACACCCCCAGTGCCAGTGTGCGCGGCGGGATGCGCCACTGCGACGGGTCGCGCAGCACCAGCGGCCAGGCGGGCACGCTGCCGATCACCAGGGCGATGCCGGTGAGCAAAAAGGGCGGAACATGGGTGAGCGAGACCCCCAGCGAGGCGAGCGAGGCCCACAGGGCGATGGCGCCCAGGGCATAGAGATTGGCTTGCATGCGGCGAGCTTACGCGCTGGCACCGTCGCGCGGCGCGGGCGCATCGTCGCGCAACGCGGGTTCGCGGCGGCGCAGCGCAGCCGTGAGGGCCGAGGGCGAGCGGTAGCCGGTGCGCCGCGCCACCTCGGCCACGGGCAGGCCACGGGTGCGCAGCCACTGCGCCTGCTCCAGCCGCAGGCCGCGCAGCCAGGCCATGGCGGCCAGCCCCTGCTCCTGGCGGCAGCGCGCGGCGAACTGCGCCGGGCTCAGGTGGACTTGCGCGGCCAGGTCGGCCACGCTCAAGGGGTGCTGCCACTGGCCCGCGGCCCACTGGCTCAGCGCCGGCCAGTCGATGGCGCGGCGGCGCGGGCTGGTCGGGGAGGGTGGATATTCATGGGACAGCCAGGCCTCGCGCAGCAGGGCTGGGCCGTGCTGCAGTGCCAGGGGCTGGCCTTGCTGCAGGGCGCTGGCCAGGTAGCGCGCCAGGAGCAGGGCGTGGGCAGCGGGCGCTGGGTGCGCCATGCAGCGCGCCCAGCCGGGGTGGGCGCTATCCAGCACCAGGCACAGGCTGCCGTGGGCGGATTCGAAGTCGTGGCGTGCGCCGGGCTCGATCACGCAGCCGCCGCCGCTGGCCACGCGCAGGCCGCGCCCTTCCACTTCAAGGTCGAGCACGCCGGCCAGGCCCAGCAGGATCTGGAAGTGGCCATGGCTGTGGCTGCCCGGCGAGGCGCCGTACTGCCGCAACGAGAGGGCGTCGGCCCGTTCCATGCGCAGCCCCGCAAGCCTGCGTTTACACGCCGGCCGATTTCGCCTGCTGGTCGGCGTGGTAGCTCGAACGCACCATGGCGCCCACGGCGGCGTGCGAGAAGCCCATCTTGTAGGCCTCGGCTTCGAACATCTTGAAGGTGTCGGGGTGCACGTAGCGGCGCACGGGCAGGTGGCTGTTGCTGGGCGCGAGGTACTGGCCGATGGTCAGCATGGAGATGTCGTGCGCGCGCATGTCCTGCATGACCTGCAGGATTTCCTCGTCCGTTTCGCCCAGGCCGACCATGATGCCGCTCTTGGTCGGGATGCCGGGGTTCTGGGCCTTGAACTTCTTCAGCAGGTTCAGGCTGAACTGGTAGTCGGAACCGGGGCGCGCTTCCTTGTAGAGGCGCGGCGCGGTTTCGAGGTTGTGGTTCATCACGTCGGGCGGCGCTTCCTGGAGGATGCTGAGTGCGCGGTCGTCGCGGCCCCGGAAGTCGGGCGTGAGGATCTCGATCTGCGTGCTCGGCGAGAGCGCGCGGATCTGGCGGATGCATTCGGCGAAGTGGCCGGCCCCGCCGTCGCGCAGGTCGTCGCGGTCCACGCTGGTGATCACGGCGTACTTCAGGCGCAGCTTGGCGATGGTGCGCGCGAGGTTCAGGGGCTCTTCCTGGTCCAGCGGGTCGGGGCGGCCGTGGCCCACATCGCAGAACGGGCAGCGTCGCGTGCACTTGTCGCCCATGATCATGAAGGTGGCCGTGCCGTGGCCGAAGCATTCGCCGATGTTGGGGCAGGAGGCCTCTTCGCACACCGTGTTGAGCTTGCTCTCGCGCAGGATCTGCTTGATTTCGTAGAAGCGCGTGGTGGGCGAGCCGGCCTTGACACGGATCCAGTCGGGCTTCTTCAGCACCTCGGCCTGCTCGACCTTGATCGGAATGCGCGAGAGCTTGGCGGCGGCCTTCTGCTTGGCCAGCGGGTTGTAGTCTGCGGTGGATTGTGCTTCGCGCACGACGTCGGAGGTGCTCATGGCTGATGGCGGTTCAGGGCGCGAGCCGGATGCCGAGCTGTTTGCCCAGCAGGTCCGCGACCTCTTCCCAAGTGGTGTGGACCCCGATTGTAGAAAGGTCCACCGTTTGCAGCCCGGCATACCCACAAGGGTTGATGCGCGCATAGGGTTCCAGGTCCATCGCGACGTTGAGCGCCACGCCGTGGTAGGTGCAGTGGCGGCTGACCTTCAGGCCGAGCGCCGCGATCTTGCCCAGCCCGGTGAAATCGGGTGCATGGCCTGGGGCGCTGGCACCTTTTTGCGGCCGCTGCGGCAACCGTTCGTGGCTGTGCGGGTCGTCCAGCCGGACATAGATACCCGGCGCCGAGGCCACGCGGTGGCCTGTGATGCCGAAATGCGCCAGTGTGCGGATGACGGCCTCCTCGATGCGGTAGACGTATTCCTTGACGTAGTAACCTGCGCGCTGCAGGTCGATCAGCGGATAGGCCACCACCTGGCCCGGGCCATGGTAGGTGACTTGGCCGCCCCGGTTGGTGGGCACCACGGGGATGTCTCCCGGCGCCAGGAGGTGGCTGGTCTGGCCTGCCAGGCCCAGGGTGTAGACCGGTGGGTGCTCACAAATCCATAGCTGGTCGGGCATGTCCGGTGTGCGCTGCGCCGTGAAATCCCGCATGGCCTGATAGGTGGGCAGGTAGGGGGCGCAGCCCAGCGTGCGTATCTCCATCGGGGGCAGGGCAGGCATTCAGAGCACGACCTTGACCATGGGGTGCGACGTCAGCGCGCCGTACAGATCGTCCAGTTGCTCGCGGCTGGTGGCAGTGATGGTGAGAGTCAGGCCCAGGTATTTGCCGCCGCTGCTCTCGCGCTGCTCGATGCTGGACGCATCGAAACCGGGATCGAAGCGGCGTGCAATCTCGGCCATCGCAGGCACAAAGCCCTCCACACGCAGGCCCATGACCTTGATGGGGAAGCGCGAGGGGTATTCGATCAGGGAGTCTTTCCGGGCGACGGCCTCATTGGGCAGTGGACCGGAATCAGCCGGGATGAAGGTCATGAAATTGCTCTTGAATTAATAGCTGCTGACGCTTTTCCATTATGCCTTGCAAGGCATTTTCGCCCCGATATGGTGCAGCAGTGGCATGGGCGTGGACGTTGGTGGTGCGCAACAAGGCAGCGGCCTCAAAGTGTGCATTGCCGCACGGAGTTGGAAAGCTTTGCTGCGCTCCACGGGTTTTTACTTATAATCAGGGGCTTTGTGAAAGTTTCAGCCTGTAACGCGGAGCACGAACGATGCAAAAAATCGCTCCCGAAACGGAAGCTGAGGCTGAAGACCCTGACTTCAAGCCCCTGACGGCCCAAGAGGCACAGGAGTGGCGCAGTCGCAATCCGGCAGTGTCGGTGTGGCGGCTGGTGGGGATGCAGGCGGTGGCTGGTGTGCTGGTTGCCTTGGCGGCCTGGCTGCTTTCCGGTCAGATGCCGGTGGCCTGGTCTGCGGGATACGGTGCTTTGGCGGTGGTGCTGCCTGCGGCGCTTTTTGCGCGTGGCATGGTGCGCCAGAACCGGGCGGCATCGGCAGGTGCAGCCATGGTGGGGTTCTTTGGCTGGGAGTTGGTCAAGATCGTGCTGACCGTCGCCATGCTGGCTGCGGCGCCCAAGCTGGTGCCGCAATTGAGCTGGCTGGCGTTGCTGGTGGGCATGGTGGTAACGATGAAAACGTACTGGATCGCACTCATGGTGCGGCCCGGTGTCCGAAAAACCGATTGATTGAGAGAAGAGTAGTCCGATGGCCGCAGATGCGCACGCACCGACTGCAAGTGAATACATCGTTCACCACTTGCAGCATCTTCAAAACGTCAACCAGACCAAGATCGTCGATTTTTCGGTGATCAATTACGACTCGATCGTGGTGGGTCTGGTTCTGGGTTTTCTGACACTGTTCATTCTCTGGAGGGCTGCTCGCACGGCGACTTCCGGGGTGCCCGGGCGCTTCCAGGCGGCCGTGGAAATTCTGGTGGAGATGGTGGACAACCAGGCCAAGGCCAACATCCACAATGCAGAAAGCCGCAAGTTCATTGCGCCGCTGGGCCTGACGGTGTTTGTCTGGATTTTCCTGATGAACTTCATGGACATGCTTCCGGTGGATCTGCTGCCTGTGCTGTGGCAAGGCGCCACGGGTGACAGCCACGCCTATCTGCGTGTCGTGCCGACGGCCGACCTGTCCACTACGCTGGGCCTGGCCTTTGCCGTGCTGATGCTGCGTTTCTGGTACAGCGTCAAGATCAAGGGTGCAGGCGGCTGGGCGCACGAACTGATTTCCGCGCCTTTCGGCACCAGCAAGAACCCGATTTTTGCGCTCATCCTGGGCCTGGTGAACGTGCTGATGCAGATCATTGAATATGTGGCCAACACCGTGTCCCATGGCATGCGGTTGTTCGGCAACATGTACGCTGGCGAGCTGGTCTTCATGCTGATCGCCCTCATGGGTGGGGCTGCTGCGCTGTCGTTGTCTGGGGTACTGCTGCCTGTGGGCCACATCATTGCTGGCACCATCTGGACGCTGTTCCACATTCTGGTGATCACACTGCAAGCATTCATTTTCATGATGCTGGCGTTGATCTACCTCGGTCAGGCGCACAACGCGCACTAAGTTTCCCTTTCGTTTTTTCTTTCCTTAACCTTTCTTTCTTAACTCAGGAGTCATCATGGAAAACATTCTCGGTCTCGTCGCTCTGGCTTGCGGTCTGATTGTGGGTCTTGGCGCTGTCGGCGCTTCTATCGGTATCGCGCTGATGGGCGGCAAGTTCCTCGAATCGTCTGCCCGTCAACCTGAGCTGATCAACGAACTGCAAACCAAGATGTTCATCTTGGCCGGTCTGATCGACGCTGCTTTCCTGATCGGTGTTGCTATCGCTCTGCTGTTCGCATTCGCCAACCCCTTCGCTTCGACCTTGCTGGCCAACCTGCCCAAGTAATTCCCGTCCGACGCCACTTTAGAAAGGTGTTGCCGTGAGTATCAACGCGACCCTGTTCGTTCAGGCCATCGTCTTCCTGATCCTGGTGTGGTTCACGATGAAATTCGTGTGGCCCCCGATCGCGAAGGCTCTGGATGAGCGAGCCCAGAAAATCGCCGATGGCCTCGCTGCCGCCGACCGTGCCAAATCCGAACTGACCGCTGCCAACCAGCGCGTCGAGAAGGAATTGTCACAAGCGCGCAACGAGACGGCTTCCCGACTGGCTGATGCCGACCGCCGTGCACAGGCCATCATCGAAGAAGCCAAGGCCAAGGCCACTGAAGAAGGCAACAAGATTGTTGCCTCCGCCCGTGCCGAAGCCGAGCAGCAGGCGGTGCAAGCCCGCGAAGCCCTGCGTGAGCAGGTGGCAGCGCTGGCCGTCAAGGGTGCCGAGCAGATTCTCCGCAAGGAAGTCAATGCCGGTGTCCACGCCGACCTGCTCAATCGCCTGAAGACCGAGCTGTAAGGGGACACACATGGCTGAACTCGCCACCATCGCCCGTCCTTACGCTGAAGCCCTGTTCAAGGCCTGTGCTGCGAATGCGGGTGTCGATCTGGGCAGCACCGCTGCCTGGGTGGACGAATTGGCGGTGATTGCCGCCAACCCGCAGGTCCGTCAGTTGGCGGACAGCCCCAAGGTGACATCGGAGCAGGTGTTCGATGTCATTACCGGTGTGGTGCGCGCTGCTTTGCCGGATGTCGCCAGGAACTTCCTGCGTACGGTCATTGACAATGGACGCCTGAATGCGCTGCCCGAAGTGGCTGCGCAGTTCCGCGCGCTGGTCAATCGTCGCAATGGATCCTCGGACGCCATCGTGCACAGTGCGTTCCCCATGGACGCCGCAGCTTTGTCGGAAGTGTCTGCCGCGCTCGAAAAGCGCTTCGGCCGCAAGCTCAATCTCTCCGTGCAGCACGATGAGTCGCTGATCGGGGGTATTCGCGTGGTGGTGGGCGATGAGGTGCTCGACACCTCGGTCAAGGCCCGTCTGGAACAAATGAAAGCGGCCCTCATTGCGTAATCGCGCTTGAGGTCTCGGCTAAACAAAGAAAGAAGGAAAGAGTCATGCAACTCAATCCCGCAGAAATTTCTGAACTGATCAAGAGCCGCATCGAGGGTCTGGCAGCCAGCAGCGACATCCGCAACCAGGGCACCGTGGTGTCCGTGTCCGACGGTATCGTGCGCATCCATGGCCTGTCCGACGTGATGCAGGGCGAAATGCTCGAATTCCCCGCCACCGCGGACGGCACGCCTTCCTATGGTCTGGCGCTGAACCTCGAGCGTGACTCCGTCGGCTCCGTGATTCTGGGCGAGTACGAGCACATCTCCGAAGGCGATACCGTCAAGTGCACGGGCCGCATTCTGGAAGTGCCCGTCGGCCCCGAACTGATCGGCCGTGTGGTGAATGCCCTGGGTCAGCCGATCGACGGCAAAGGCCCCATCAATGCCAAGCTCACCGATGTGATCGAAAAGGTCGCTCCGGGCGTGATCGCCCGTAAGTCGGTGGACCAGCCCCTGCAGACCGGCCTGAAGTCGATTGACTCCATGGTGCCCGTCGGCCGTGGCCAGCGCGAGTTGATCATTGGTGACCGCCAGACCGGCAAGACGGCTGTGGCCATCGACGCCATCATCGCCCAGAAGGGCCAGGGCGTGACCTGTATCTACGTTGCCATCGGTCAGAAGGCCTCGTCGATCAAGAACGTCGTGCGCGCGCTGGAGCAAGCCGGTGCCATGGACTACACCATCGTCGTGGCCGCTTCGGCGTCCGAATCGGCGGCCATGCAGTACGTGTCGGCCTACTCGGGCTGCACGATGGGCGAATACTTCCGCGACCGTGGCGAAGACGCCATGATCGTCTATGACGATCTGTCCAAGCAGGCCGTGGCCTACCGTCAGGTTTCGCTGCTGCTGCGCCGTCCTCCAGGCCGTGAAGCCTACCCCGGCGACGTGTTCTATCTCCACAGCCGCCTGCTCGAGCGCGCAGCCCGCGTGAATGCCGACTACGTCGAAGCCTTCACCAAGGGTGAAGTCAAGGGCAAGACGGGTTCGCTGACGGCACTGCCGATCATCGAAACCCAGGCTGGTGACGTGTCCGCCTTCGTTCCGACCAACGTGATCTCGATCACCGACGGCCAGATCTTCCTGGAAACCAGCCTGTTCAACGCCGGCATCCGTCCCGCCATCAACGCCGGTATCTCGGTGTCGCGCGTGGGTGGTGCTGCACAGACCAAGCTGATCAAGAATCTGTCCGGCGGTATCCGTACCGATCTGGCTCAGTACCGTGAACTGGCTGCGTTCGCGCAGTTCGCTTCCGATCTGGACGAAGCCACCCGCAAGCAGCTCGACCGCGGTGCCCGCGTGACCGAACTGCTCAAGCAGGCCCAGTACAGCCCGCTGCCGATCTCGCTGATGGCGTCCACGCTGTTTGCCGTGAACAAGGGTTTCATGGACGACATCGATGTCAAGAAGGTTCTCGACTTCGAACACGGCCTGCACCAGTTCCTGAAGACCAGCCACGCAGCATTGCTGGCCAAGCTGGAACAGGCCAAGGCCATGGACAAGGACGCAGAAGCCGAATTGACCGCAGCCATCGCCGCGTTCAAGAAGTCGTTCGCTTAAACCGGACGAGGAGCCATCATGGCAGCAGGCAAGGAAATACGCGGCAAGATCAAATCGGTGGAAAACACCAAGAAGATCACCAAAGCCATGGAAATGGTGGCCGCATCCAAAATGCGCAAGGCGCAGGACCGGATGCGTGCAGCCCGCCCCTACAGCGAAAAGATCCGCAACATTGCAGCCAACCTGGGCCACGCCAATCCGGAGTACGTGCATCCGTTCATGAAGGTGAACGATGCCAAGGTCGCCGGTGTGATCGTGGTGACAACGGACAAGGGCCTGTGCGGTGGCATGAACACCAACGTGTTGCGCGTCGTGACGTCCAAGCTGCGTGAGCTGCAAGGCGCTGGCGTGTCCACCGAGGCGGTTGCCATTGGCAACAAGGGTCTGGGTTTCCTGAATCGTGTGGGCGCCAAGGTGGTTTCGCATGTGACAGGGCTGGGTGACACCCCGCATCTGGACAAGCTGATCGGCCCTGTGAAGGTGCTGCTCGACGCATATGCCGAAGGCAAGATCAACGCGGTGTATCTGAGCTACACCAAGTTCATCAACACCATGAAGCAGGAGTCGGTGGTGGAGCAGTTGCTCCCCCTGTCCTCTGCGCAGATGCAGGCCGAGAAGACGGAGCATGGATGGGATTACATCTATGAACCCGATGCGCAAAGCGTGATCGACGATCTGCTGGTCCGCTATGTCGAGTCCCTGATCTACCAGGCGGTTGCTGAAAACATGGCGTCCGAACAATCGGCACGCATGGTGGCCATGAAGGCTGCCACCGACAACGCAGGCAGCGTTATTGGCGAGTTGAAGCTGGTCTACAACAAGACGCGCCAGGCAGCGATCACGAAAGAACTTTCGGAAATCGTCGCTGGCGCAGCCGCTGTGTAAGCAGCTCAACAGACAACATTATTGGAGCGAAAAATGGCTCAAGTGCAAGGCAAGATTGTTCAATGTATCGGCGCCGTGGTGGACGTGGAGTTCCCGCGCGACCAGATGCCCAAGATTTACGACGCCCTGAAGCTCGACGGCTCGTCCCTGACGCTGGAAGTGCAGCAGCAGTTGGGTGACGGCGTGGTGCGTACCATCGCGCTGGGTTCTTCCGACGGCCTGCGTCGCGGTCTGGTGGTGTCCAACACCGAGGCTGCCATCACGGTGCCCGTAGGCAAGGCCACCCTGGGCCGCATCATGGACGTGCTGGGTGCTCCTATCGACGAGCGCGGTCCTGTCAGCCAGGAATTGACGGCGTCCATCCACCGCAAGGCCCCTGCGTACGACGAATTGTCGCCATCGCAAGAGCTGCTGGAAACCGGCATCAAGGTGATCGACCTGGTGTGCCCGTTCGCCAAGGGCGGCAAGGTGGGTCTGTTCGGTGGTGCCGGTGTGGGCAAGACCGTGAACATGATGGAACTCATCAACAACATCGCCAAGGCCCACAGCGGTCTGTCGGTGTTTGCTGGTGTGGGCGAGCGTACCCGCGAAGGGAATGACTTCTACCATGAAATGGCCGATTCCGGCGTGGTGAACCTGGAGAAGCTCGAAGAGTCCAAGGTTGCCATGGTGTACGGCCAGATGAACGAGCCCCCAGGCAACCGTCTGCGCGTTGC
>MESL01000051.1 GCA_001770955.1 Burkholderiales bacterium RIFCSPLOWO2_12_FULL_65_40
GCGGACCTCGGGTGAAAACTGGTTCGACTTCTTGCTCATGGCTCAATCCTCTCAGAGAAAAGAGCCTCCTCAAAAACCGGGGCGGTTCACTGTGCTGAAACACCACATTCCAGTATTCGACAACCCCGCCTTCTCCCCGGGCTTTCGTTTCTATGTGAAGAGGTATGCCAAGAGTGTTTCCCAACTCTCGCATAAGCGCGAGCAACTCTGCCTCTGCCTTGTTGCGGGAAATGGCATCCATCACATGCAAGCCATCAGCAATCTGGTAATGCACCTTGAATTCGCCAGCGGCAACAAACTCTGGTGCAGTCTGCTCTTCTGTCATGACCCTATCCTCCCTTATGGGAGCATAAGCGACCCCGTGCAGCCTCCACCACCACCCGGCTCAACCCCTCCAACACCCCCGAGGCTGCCCGCGCCTGCTGCCAATACAGCGGCACATCCAGCGGCGTACCGGGCACCAGTTCGACCAGCGTGCCGTCTTTTAAATGCTCGGCCACCAGCACCTCCAACTGCATGCCCCAGCCCATGCCCGCCAGCGCGGCGGTGGCGAAGGCCTGGGGCGAGGGCAGGGTGTGCCGGGGCAGCTCCACATGCCGGTGGCACAGGCGCCGCGCCCAGCGGGCCTGCAATTCGTCCTTGGGGCTGAACACCAGGCTGGGTGCACGCGCCAGGGTGCCGGCGGTTACGCCCTCCGCAAAGTGGCGCGCCACGAAGGCGGGGCTGGCGGCGGCGCGGTAGCGCATGGCGCCCAGGGGCTGACTGTTGCAGCCGGTGGCGGGGCGGGCGGTGGCGGTGACGGCGGCGAGTACGGCACCGCTGCGCAGCCATTCGGCGGTGTGGGTTTCGTCGTCCACGGCCACTTCCATCAGCACGGGTGCCTGGGCTGCGAAGGTGGCGATGGCGGGGGCGAACCAGGTGGCCAGGCTGTCGGCGTTCACCGCCACGGGCAGCGGCACGCGGGCGATGCCTTCCGGGGCCAGCGCGGGCAGGGTGCCTTGCAGTTCCTGCTCCAGCAGGCGCACGCGGTCGATGTGCTGGCACAGGCGGCGGCCGGTGTCGGTGGGGCGGCAGGGCTGGCCGCGCACCACCAGGGCGCAGCCCACGCGCTCTTCCAGCAGGCGGATGCGTTGCGAGATGGCCGAGGGCGTAACGTGGAGCGTGCGCGCAGCGCGCTCAAAGCTTCCTTCACGAATGACGGCAGCCAAGGCAGAGAGCGCGGAATAGTCCAGCATGGTTTCAGTTTTGCTAATGTGGATGAAGCAAAGACAGTTTGTGTGAATTGATGGCGGCTGGCAAGCTGCGCGGCATGAACCTGCTCGATACCGCTGCCCTCGCGCCCCCTGTTTTCATGCAAGGCCTAGTGCTGTGCCTGGGGCTCATCGTGGCGATTGGCGCGCAGAACGCCTTTGTGCTGCGCCAGGGCCTGCGCCGCGAGCATGTGGGCAGCGTGGTGCTGTTCTGCGCGCTGGCGGATGCGGTGCTCATCACGGCGGGCGTGCTGGGCATGGCGCAGGCGCTGGGGGAGCGGCCGGGCCTGGCACGGGCCTTGGCGCTGGTCGGGGCGCTGTTCCTGGCGGTGTATGGCGGGCGCGCGCTGCGCCGGGCGCGGCATGCCAGCGGCTTGCAGGCAGCCGGGGGTGGCGCGCGCCTGGGCCGGGGCGCAGCCTTGGCGCAGGCAGTGGCGTTCACGCTGCTCAACCCCCATGTTTATCTCGATACGGTGCTGCTGATGGGCAGCATTGGCGCCCAGCAGCCTCAGGCTCTGCGCGGCTGGTTTGTGGCCGGGGCGAGTTGTGCCAGCCTGCTGTGGTTCGGGTTGCTGGGTTTTGGTGCACGCTGGCTGGCGCCCTGGTTTGCGCGGCCCCGGGCGTGGCAGGCGCTCGATGCGCTGATCGGGGTCACGATGTTCGTTCTGGCCGCGCTGCTGGTGCGCCACGCCTTTGCCGGAATGAATGGCTGAACGCGCACGGCTGCAATGGGCTACTGGCCCGTTTGGCGTGACACACCGAGGTGTACGAGGCTGCTCAGTCCGTGCTTGCGTAGGTGAGGCGCCCGAGGCGCCCGGGCGATCCTGACCGCAGGGGAAGCTGTTGCTCCTTGTCCTACGCCTTGACGGTCTGCAGGCTGGCATGGGCGGTGCGGCCGCGGCGGTACAAGGGTGGAAGGGCTACCACCCGTGCGCATTGCACGGCCCCCTTCCCAAGGAGCGTCAGATGAACCCCATTGCCACCCCATCGCCGAACCCCCCTCTGGCCGACCAGGACCTTGCCGAGCAGGCGCGGCCCGGGTACGGCGTTCCCTCGCAAGATCCGCGATCCGGCGCGCAGAGCGGGCTGAACCCGCAAGAGGCAGACCGCGAGGCCCACTCGGTGCTGATGGGCGGGGGCATGGTGGCCGGGGTCATAGCGGGCGCCTCGGTGGGTGTTGCGGTGGCCGGCCCGGTGGGTGTGGTGGTGGGCGGCGCGCTGGGTGCCGTGGCCGGTGCACTGGGCGGCGCTGCAGCGGGTGGCATGGGGAGTGCGGACGACGCAGGCGCAGACCCCGACGATGCCGTGCGCCTGCACATCGAAGACAGCGGTGGCAGCGGCCGGCCCGTGGTGCTGATCCATGGCTGGCCCCTCTCGGCCCAGGCATGGGAGCCACAGATTGGGGCGCTGCACGCCGCAGGCTACCGCGTGGTGGCGTACGACCGGAGAGGCTTTGGCCGGTCGGACAAGCCCGAATCGGGTTACAGCTACGACAGCCTGGCCGACGACCTGCAGCGTGTGATGGAGCAATGCGACCTGCACGATGTGACGCTGGTGGGCTTTTCGATGGGTGGGGGCGAGGTGGCGCGTTACGTGGCGCGGCATGGTGAATCGCGCCTGCACAGCGTGGTGTTTGCCGCTTCGGTGACGCCCTGCCTGATGCAGTGGGAAGACAACCCCGAGGGCCCGCTCACCCCGGAGAAGGCGCAAGAGAAGCGCAATGCACTGGAGCAGGACCGCGAAGCGTTCTTTGACCAGTTCACCGTAGACTTTTTCTCTGCCAACGGTGTGCAGAAGGTGACCGAGTCGGAACGCAACGAGGCGCTGGCCCTGTGCCGCCAGTCAGGGCAGCACGCAGCACTGGCGTGCCGGGATTCGTTCAGCACGGCCGACTTCCGCGAAGACCTGAAGAAGGTGACGGTGCCCACGCTGGTGATCCATGGCGACGCCGACGCCATCGTGCCCTTCGAGGCATCGGGCCAGCGTACGCACCGCGCCGTAGCCCATAGCACGCTGGTGCTGGTGAACGGTGCGCCGCACGGGCTGAATGTGTCGCATGCACAGTCGTTCAACGATGCGCTGCTGACGTTTCTGGCGACCTGAGTGGAGGGGGCTGGCGCACCCGGGGCCGGCCCGACGCTGGCGTCCGGGCATGCAACCGGGTTCTCGCGGGTGCCAGGGGGCTTATCGCGGCATGGACGGCGCTGGCGTCACGACGGTTTCGACTTCTCGCAGCACGCCCCCTCCGGCAACGCTTCCGGAGGTGCTTCCCTGTTCACGCACGCGGGCCTGGCAGGCCAGTCGCTCGTCGTTGGCGTGGGCATCACAGCGTGCCATGGCGTTGGCTTCGAAGTGTGCGCCGGAATTGCCCAGCGCACCGCGCCGTTTTTCTGCCAGGGCGTTGCGCGCTTCGCGCAGGCAGGTGGCCCGCTCTGCGCGCGGCATGTCGGCCCCGCAGGTGCGCACTTCCTGCCGGTAGTTGCCCGAGGCATCGATGCCGGTGGTGCCTGTGGCCACCTGCGCGGTGGCGGCACTCAGCGTGAGCAGTGTCAACGTGGTGAAGGACGCCAAGGTTCGGAGAGGGGCTGCGCAATGGAATCGGTTCATGGGGGAACTCCCGGTGTGTCAATGAAGCAAAGGCCATTCTGGAAGTGCCGTGCGACCACTGTCTGTGCGATGGCGAACATGGGTCCAGGCCCGCCCGCCCATCGCTGCCCTGCATGTGCGCTAGCAGACAGACGGCTCCCGAGGGGCCCCCCACACTGCAGTCATCTGAACCAGACCGTTGGCGTGGCATTTCGCTCCCCGCGTGCACTGGCAAAGACAGGGGTGCCGGGCATGGTTGGCCAGGTGCTTCATCCAGAAAAAAACCGAAGGAACACCATGAAAAAATTCCCACTCCATACCGTCGCTCTGGCCCTCGGCCTTGTTTTCAGTGCTGGCGCGATGGCGCAGGCACCGTCTGCAACCGACTACAAGTCGGCCAAGGACAAGATCGCTGCCGAATACAAATCGTCCAAGGCGGCCTGCAAGTCCATGTCCGGGAACGCCCGGGATATCTGCCAGGAGGAAGCCAAGGGCAAGGAAAAAGTGGACAAGGCCGAACTCGAAGTGACCTACCGTCCTGAAGCGAAAACGCGTTACGACGCACGCCTGGCCCGCGCCGAGGCCGTGTACGGCGTGGCGAAAGAGCGCTGTGACGACC
The DNA here is from genome assembly GCA_001770955.1 of Burkholderiales bacterium RIFCSPLOWO2_12_FULL_65_40. Taxonomy (GTDB): domain Bacteria; phylum Pseudomonadota; class Gammaproteobacteria; order Burkholderiales; family Burkholderiaceae_C; genus Simplicispira. The sequence continues at coordinate 4,456 of MESL01000051.1, forward strand.
TGGCAGGCAACGCCAAAGACGTGTGCGTGAAGGAGGCGAAGTCGGCTCAGGTGGCGGCCAAGGCCGATGCCAAGGTGCAATTTGAAACCACCAAGGCCAACACCACTGCCAACGAAAAATCTTCTGACGCCCGCAGCGATGCCAGCGAAAAGAAGGTGGAAGCGCGCAAGGACGCCAACGCGGACAAGATGGAAGCCGAATACAAGGTGGCCGCAGAGAAGTGCGAAACCCTGGCCGGTGATGCCAAAAACGCCTGCCAGGCGTCTGCCAAGTCGCGTTACGGCAAGAACTGAGAACCCGGTCTGGAGCTGGCCTGCGCCACCGGCCCGGGGCTTTACCCGAGCAGGTCGGCCATGTCCAGCATCCGCCGCGCCACTTCGCCCAGCTTCAGCCCCTTGTCCATGGCGGTCTTGCGCAGCTTCTCGTAGGCGGCCTGTTCGCTCAGGCCCTGGCGCTGCATGAGCAGGCCTTTGGCGCGGTCGATGGTCTTGCGGTCCTGCAGCTCGTTTCGGGCGTCGGCCAGTTCGGCGCGCAGGGCCTGCTCGTGTGCGAAACGGGCCATGGCCACGTCGAGGATGGGGCGGATGCGCTGGGGCGCCAGCCCCGCCACGATGTAGGCAGACACCCCCACGGCCACGGCGTCTTTCACGTGGGTGGTGTTGTCGTCGTTGGTGAACATCACGATCGGGCGGCGTGCGTCGCGCGTGGCCATCACCACGTGTTCCAGCGCGTCGCGTGCCTCGCTTTCGGCGTCCACGATGATCAGGTCGGGCTGGAGTTGCGCCAGGCGTTCCCCCAGAAAAACGTCGGCGGGCAGCGTGGCCACCAGGTTGAAGTTGGCCTCCAGCAAGCCGATGCGCAGCATGCGCGAGCGCTCGGCCTGTTGTACGGCGTGTTCGTCGTCGGGGTCGGTGATGGCCAGGTCGGGGGCCACCACCACTATGCGCAATGCCTCATTCATGGAAGGCTCTCATGCAAGATTCGTGCCGATTGTGGGCGCATTGCGTCCGGGTTTTCGCCCCTCTGTGGTGCATTGCCCCGCCTTGCACCCCCTGAAAGAAACTAATGGTCGGGCTTACCCGGTAGGGGTTTGGAGGGGGGTCTTATATACCCCTGTCACATTCATTACACCTGACGGAGTTTTCAGCATGACCCAACCACTGAACCGGCGCCATTTCTCTGCCGGACTAGCGCTTGCCCCCTTTGCCGCGGGCGGGCTGCTGACGGGCTGCAGCAACGTGCCCGACACCCTCAAGATCGGGGTGGCGCAGCCGCTGAGCGGCCCTCTGGCCGCCCTGGGGCAGGATCTGCTCAATGGCGTGAACCTGGCCGTGGGCGAGCTGAACAAGGGCAACTACTCGATTGACGGCAAGCGCGTCACACTCGAAGTGGTGGCCGTGGACGACAAGGCCGATGCCGCCACCGGCAAGGCTGTGGCCCAGCAACTGGTGGATGCCGGGGTGGTGGCGGTGATCGGCCACCTGAATTCGGGCGTGAGCATTGAGGCCGCGCCAATTTATGGTGCCAAGGACATTCCCCAGATTGCCATTTCCACCAACCCCCGGTTCACGCAACTGGGGCTGGCCACCACCTTCCGTATGGTGGCCAATGATGGCCTGCAGGCGCGTGCCATTGGTTCGTTTGCCGCATCGCAGTTTGGTGCCTCGCGCTATGCAGCGCTGGACGACGGCACGCCCTACGGCAAGGGCCTGACCGATGGCGCGGCCGAACAGCTCAAGGCCGAGAAGAAACAGGTGGTGGTGCGCGAGTCGTTCGACGACAAAACGGTGGCGTTCGACGATCTGGCGGCCAAGCTCAAGGAGGCGGGCATCGAGGTGATGGTGTCCACGCTGAACGACTACCAGGTGATTGCGCTCATTGATGCACTGAAGAAGGTCAACTACACCCGGGTGCGGCTGCTGGGGGGCGACACTGTCAAAACCACCGACATGATCAAGGCCACCGGGATCATCGAGGGCATCTACGCCACCTCGCCCGTGCTGGAGGCCAAGGAGTTTGTGTCCGGGCGCCAGTTTCTTGAAAAGTACCTGGAGACGTACAAGAAGCCCCCGGCCTATGGCGGCCACTACAGCTACGACAGCATGTACGTGCTGTCGGCCGCGCTGCAAAAGGCCAAGTCGGCCAAACCCAAGGACATCACGGCGGCCATGCACGCCATCAACGGCTATGCGCCGGTGACGGGCACCATGACCTGGGACGACAAGGGCGAGCAGCGCTACGCCGCCGTGGGCGTGTACGAGCTGCGGCGCGGCAGCTGGGAGCTGCGCATGCGCTCAGACCGCTGGTGATCCTGTCGCGCGGTGCGTGAAATGGGCGTGCCCGTGCCAGTGGCCCCCGCGCAAGGGCCGCCCCGCCGCGCTGGGGGCGTCCCCCTTCCGCATCGCGCAGCGATGCCAGAGAAGGGGGAAGGTGCGAAGCGCCACAGGGGGATGTCTAGCACTCCACGACGTTCACCGCCAGGCCGCCGCGCGAGGTTTCCTTGTATTTCGACATCATGTCGGCGCCGGTCTGCACCATGGTCTTGATCACCTGGTCGAGCGACACCACGTGCTGGCCGTCGCCGCGCAGTGCCAGGCGCGCGGCATTGATGGCCTTGATGGCGCCCATGGCGTTGCGCTCGATGCACGGAATCTGCACCTGGCCGCCCACGGGGTCGCAGGTCATGCCCAGGTTGTGCTCCATGCCGATCTCGGCCGCGTTCTCCACCTGCGCGGGCGTGCCGCCCAGCACGGCGGCCAGCGCGCCCGCCGCCATGGAGCAGGCCACACCCACCTCGCCCTGGCAGCCCACCTCGGCGCCCGAGAGCGAGGCGTTCATCTTGTAGATGCTGCCGATGGCGCCTGCCGTGAGCAGAAAGTCGAGGATGCCTGCCTCGTTGGCACCGGGCACGAACCGCACGTAGTAGTGCAGCACAGCCGGTATGACGCCCGCTGCGCCGTTGGTGGGCGCCGTCACCACACGGCCACCGGCGGCGTTTTCCTCGTTCACGGCCATGGCGTAGAGGTTCACCCAGTCGAGCATGGAGAGAGGGTCGCGCAGCGCGGCCTCGGGGTTGCTGCTCAGGCTGCGCTGCAGTTCGGCGGCGCGGCGCCGGATGTGCAGCGGGCCGGGCAGGGTGCCTTCCCCTGCGCAGCCGCGCCGCACAGAGCCCGCCATGGTCTGCCAGATGGCCAGCAGTTGCGCCTGCACCTCTTCGGGGCTGCGCCAGTGCGCCTCGTTGGCGCGCATCAGCTGCGCAATGTTCAGGCCGCTGGCCTGGCACTGCGCCAGCAGCTCGGCGCCGCTGCCAAAGGGGTAGGGCGGTGCAGTGGCTACCTGGCCGGCAGGCGCGCCGTTGAGGACGCGCTCGCCTGCCGCATCCACCACGAAGCCCCCGCCCACCGAGAAGTACTCGGCGGTGAGGATGTCCGCGCCCTGCGCGTCCAGCGCGGCAAAGCGCATGCCATTGGGGTGGCGCGGCAGGCTTTTGCGGCGGTAGAGCAGGTGCTCTTTTTCCACAAAACGCACCGGGTGCGAGCCCAGCAGCGCCAGTTGCTGGCGGGTGCGGATGGCTTCGATGGTGGGCGCGATCTGGTCGGGGTCGATGCGGTCGGGTTCGTGCCCGGCCAGACCCAGCAGGATGGCCCGGTCGGTGCCGTGGCCGATGCCTGTGGCGGCCAGCGAGCCGAACAGCTCGACGCGCACGCTGTGGGTGCGTTCCAGCGCACCGGCCTGTAGCAGGCTGCAGGCGAACTGGCGCGCGGCAATCATCGGCCCCACGGTGTGGGAGCTGGATGGGCCGATGCCGATCTTGAAGAGGTCGAAAACGCTGACGGTCATGGTGTGTGGGGTGCGCGGGGGCCGGGCGCGAAAAGGGGCCAACAAAAAGGCACCCCGTGGGGTGCCGTGGAATGGTGGCTTTGAAGGTAGGGCTGCGCGTGCTGAGAGGCAAGCTCGCAATCCCTGAGTGGGTGGGGTGGCTTGTGCGGGGTGGGTGGTGTGGGTGCTATTAAATAAATAGCTTTTTGCGCTTTATTGGTAATCGTTAGAGGCTGTTCTGCCTCAAATATTTGGGACTTACTTCAGCTGGGATTGCGGGGCATGAATCTTTCTTTTAGAGGCGCCGGGTGGGGCGGTTGAGGGCGGAGGCCGGGTCTCGCCCCGGCGGGCGACCTCCTTTCTTGTCGCGCGACAAGAAAGGAGGCAAAGAAACGCGCCCCACAGTCTGCGACCCCTTCGCGCAGCGAAGGGGCAAACCTGCGTCGGTGCGCTTGCGGGGTGCGCCGCGTAACTCACTGCGCGCCTGCGGCGCTCCGTTCAGACAGACGCGGCAAGTCAGTTCACGAAGCATGCGCGCGGGGGCGCGCATGCCACCCCGCAAGCACCCCGACGCAGGCGCAGCCACAAGGGGTGGGGAGAAAACAGCCCTTTCGGGCCATCGCGGCGCGTAGCGCCTGCGCCCCTTGGGGCCGAGCGCAGCGATGGCCCGTGTGGATGTTGGGCTACCACCCCCTTCTGTATGCGCCGAGGAGCGCAGGGGATGGCGGATCAGGGCTCGCGATTGTCTGAGCGCCGCAGGCGCGAGTTCGAGCGAGACCCCGCCAGCACCGAGCACCGCAGGTTGCCCGGAGCGAAGCGCAGGGACGCAGACAGTAGGGTCGCCTTCTTTTGCCTTCTTTTCTTGGCGAGACAAGAAAAGAAGGTGCCCCGCCGGGGGCACATCCCGGCACCCGCCTTCAAAACAAACCCAGGAGTTACTATCAAAACAATAGCTATTAGCGCTTGCCCAGTAAGCGCTATATCCAAAAATCATCCAATAACCAGAATGCCCCTCACATCCCCAGCGCCCGCCCCAACATCACCGGCGCATCCCACGCCCGAATACGCGGCCGTCGACACAGGCTGTGCCCCTGCAGCGCATCCACCTTGTCGAGAATGCGCAAGCCCCCTTGCACCACCAGGCGCAACTCCCACCCGGCGCGGCCTGGCAAGCGGTGCACCAGTGGCGCGCCCTCCAGCATCGTGGCGCGCGCCCAGCGGGCGTGCTCGGTGATGAGCGCTGTGGTCTGCGGTGTGGGTTGCAGCGCCTGCAGCATGGCACGGGTCACCCCGTGGGTGGCACAGTCATCGTCCGGCAGATAGAAGCGGCCCCGTGGGATGTCCACGCTCAGGTCCTGCCAGAAGTTGATGAGCTGCAGTGCAGTGCAGATGGCATCGCTCTCGCGCAGGGCCTGCGCGCCGTCCACTCCATACAGGTGCAGCAGCAGGCGGCCGACCGGGTTGGCCGAGCGGCGGCAGTAGTCCAGCAGCTCGGAGCGGGTGGTATAGCCCGCATGGTCGCGGGTTTTTTCCACGTCCTGCACGAAGGCGCTGAGCAGGTCGGCGAGCAGCGGCACGGGCAGGGCGTGCTGGCGCAGCATGGCTGCCAGCGGGGCGAATACGTGGGCCCAGCGGTCTGAGGGAACGCCGCCCGTGGCGATGGCCTGCAGGTCCAGCCGGTAGGCGGCGAGGTCGCTCAGGCGCTCGGCGGGGCTGGCTGTGCCTTCGTCGGCCAGGTCATCGGCGGTGCGGGCAAAGGCGTAGATGGCGGCAATGGGCGCGCGCAGGTGCGGCGGGCACAGGACCGAGGCCACGGGGAAGTTCTCGTAGTGCGTGACGGGCGGGGGAAGGGGGGCGGGGGTGTTCACAGGCGGCATTGTCGCTTGACAACAGACCATCGATCACATAGATTACTAACCAGTCAGTCAGTAATATTCATCACTATGTCCATGCGCACATCGTTCGCACCATGGCCCCGTCAGGGGTTCTTTTTTTTCCGCGCCAGCCGCACCGTGCGGCGCAGCGCCGGGCTGATGGCCACGGCGGCACTGCTGGCGGCCTGCTCGCCTGCGGCGCCGCCCGCCGAGCCGGTGCGCGCGGTCAAGCTGATGACGGTGGGCGTGGGCGCCTTGCAGGCCCGGCAGGAATACTCGGGCGAGGTGCGTGCGCGGGTTGAAACGCGAATGGGCTTCCGGGTGGCGGGCAAGATCGTGCAGCGCCACGCTGAACTGGGCCAGCGGGTGCAGGCCGGTCAGGTGCTGGCGCAGCTGGACCCGCAGGACTATCAGCTGGCAGCGGCGGCGGCGCGTGCCCAGCTGTCGTCGGCGCAGACGCAATTCGATCTGGCGGCGGCCGAGTTCAAGCGCTTTGCAGCCCTGAAAGAGCAGAACTTCATCAGCGGCGCCGAGCTGGAGCGCCGCGAGGCCTCGCTCAAGGCGGCGCAGTCCACAATGGAGCAGGCGCGCGCGCAGGCGTCGTCACAGGGCAACCAGGCGGGGTACACCCGTCTGGTGGCCGATGTGGCGGGTGTGGTCACGGGCATTGAAGCCGAAACCGGCCAGGTGGTGGCCGCCGGTTCGCCGGTGGTGCGGATTGCCCAGGACGGCCCGCGCGACGTGGTGTTTGCCGTGCCCGAGGACAAGGTGGCACAGATCAGGCCGGGCCAGAGCGTGGCAGTGCGCCTCTGGGCCGGTGGCGCGCCCCTGCAGGGGCGCGTGCGCGAGGTCTCGGCCAGTGCCGACCCGGTGACGCGTACCTATATGGTGAAAGCCGGGGTCGAGGGTGCCGAGGCGCCGCCCTTGGGCTCCACGGTGCATGTCCTGCCCGAAGCGGTGGGCCATGCGGGTGTGCAGGCGATCAAGCTGCCCACCACGGCGCTGCGCCAGGAGGGCCAGGCCACGGCGGTCTGGGTGTATGAGCCCGGCACCAGCACCGTGCGTTCGCAGGTGGTGCAGATCGCCACGGCCGATGGCAACGAGGCTGTGGTAGCGGGGGGGCTGGCGCCTGGCATGCAGGTGGTGAGCACCGGGGTGCATGTGCTGACGCCAGGGCAGAAGGTGGTGGTTTACAAGCCAAAAACGGCTCCAGGCCAATCCAGTCAAGCGCTGGAAGCTACTAAAAATGAAGTTCCGGTGACGGCAGCTTCGGCCCCTGTCGCATCGTCAGCCCAGTGAGCGCACCATGAAGCATGTGCAAACCCCAGAGGGGTTCAACCTCTCCAAGTGGGCCATCGACCACGCCCCGCTGACGCGCTACCTCATGGTGGTGCTGATGGTGCTGGGCTTTACCGCCTACTTTCAGCTCGGGCAGGACGAAGACCCGCCGTTCACCTTCCGCGCCATGGTGGTGCGCACCTACTGGCCCGGTGCCACGGCGCAGCAGGTGGCCGAGCAGGTGACCGACAAGATCGAGCGCACTCTGCAGGAGGTGCCCAACGCCGACAAGATCCGCAGCTACTCCAAGCCCGGCGAGTCGCAGATCATCCTGGAGATCAAGGACAGCACGCGCGCCGCCGAGGTGGCCAACATCTGGTACACCGTGCGCAAGAAGGTGGGCGACATGCGCTACACCCTGCCGCAGGGCATCCAGGGGCCATTCTTCAACGACGATTTCGGCGATGTGTATGGCGTGATCTATGCGCTGCAGGCCGAGGGCTTCAGTGCGGCCGAGGTCAAGCAGTTTGCCGACGACGTGCGCCAGCAGTTGCTGCGCGTGCCCGATGTGGCCAAGGTGGAGCTGTTCGGCGTGCAGGACGAGAAGCTCTACATCGAGATTTCACAAAAGCGCCTGTCGCAACTGGGCCTGGACATGAACGCCGTGCTGGCGCAGCTGGGCCAGCAGAACGCGGTGGAGAGCGCGGGCGTGGTGCAGACGCCGCTCGATCAGGTGCAGGTGCGCGTGGCGGGCCAGTTCCAGGCCATCGAGGAGTTGCGCGCGATGCCCATCCGGGGTGCCTCGGGTGCGCAGCTGCGCCTGGGCGACATCGCCGAGATCCGCCGTGGCTACGTCGAGCCCACGGCGGTGAAGGTGCGCCACGAGGGGCGCGAGGTGATCGCACTGGGCGTTTCGATGACCAAGGGCGGCGACATCATCCGTCTGGGCAAGGCGCTGCAAATGACCACGGCTTCCATCGCGCAATCGCTTCCGGCGGGGGTGGAGCTGGTGAACGTGCAGGATCAGCCCAAATCGGTGGCCAGCTCGGTCAATGAATTCGTCAAGGTGCTGATCGAGGCGGTAGCCATCGTGCTGGCCGTGAGCTTCATCAGCCTGGGGATGCACAAGCGCGCGGGAGAGCAGCGCTGGTGGCGGCGCTGGTACATCGACCCGCGCCCGGGCCTGGTGGTGGCCATCACCATCCCGCTGGTGCTGGCGGTGACCTTTCTGGCCATGTGGTACTGGGGCATCGGGCTGCACAAGGTGTCGCTGGGCTCGCTCATCATCGCGCTGGGCCTGCTGGTGGACGACGCCATCATCGCCGTCGAGATGATGGTGCTCAAGCTCGAAGAGGGTTACGACAAGATGCGTGCCGCCACGTTCGCCTACGAGCTGACGGCCATGCCCATGCTGACCGGCACGCTCATCACGGCGGCGGGCTTTTTGCCGATCGGCATCGCCAAGTCGGCCGTGGGCGAGTACACCTTCGCCATCTTTGCCGTGACGGTGATCGCGCTGGTGCTGAGCTGGCTGGCCTCGGTGTATTTCGTCCCCTATCTGGGCACGCTGCTGCTCAAGCGCCCGCCCCATGTGGCGGCGGCAGGCATCACCGACGACCCGCACGAGGTGTTCGACAGCCCCTTCTACAGAGCCTTCCGGCGCCTGGTGCACTGGTGTGTGGAGCACCGCTGGACCACCATTGGCGCCACCGTGCTGACCTTTGTACTGGGCATTTCCGGCATGGGCGTGGTGCAGCAACAGTTCTTCCCCGACTCGAACCGGCCCGAAATTCTGGTGGACCTGTGGTTCCCCGAAGGCACCTCGTTCGCGGGCAACGAAGAGGTGACGCGCCGGGTTGAGGCGCGCCTGATGGAGCAGCCCGGCGTGGCCACGGTGAGCGGTTGGGTGGGCTCGGGCGTGCCGCGCTTTTACCTGCCGCTGGACCAGGTGTTCCCGCAGAGCAATGTGTCGCAGTTCATCGTGCTGGCGCAGGACCTCAAAAAACGCAAGGCGCTCATGCAGACGTTGCCGGACTTGCTGGCCCAGGAATTCCCCGAGGTGCGCGGCCGCGTCAAGCTGCTGCCCAACGGGCCGCCGGTGCCGTACCCTGTGCAGTTCCGCGTGGTGGGCCCCGACCCTGCCGTACTGCGCGGCTATGCCGATGAAGTCAAGGCCGTGATGCGCGCATCGCCCCAGATGCGCGGTGTGAACGACAACTGGAACGAGTCCGTCAAGGTGCTGCGCCTGGAGGTGGACCAGGACAAAGCGCGTGCGCTGGGCGTGACAAGCCAGTCCATCGCGCAGGCGTCCAAAGTCATGCAGTCGGGCATGCAGGTGGGACAGTTCCGCGAGGGCGACAAGCTCATCGACATCGTGCTGCGCCAGCCCGAGGACGAGCGCCGTGCCATCACCGACATCGCCAACGCCTATCTGCCGACCGCTTCGGGCCGGTCGATTCCGCTCACGCAGATCGCCAAGCCGGTGTTCAGCTGGGAGCCGGGCGTGATGTGGCGCGAGGGCCGCGAATACGCCATCACGGTGCAGGGCGACGTGGTCGAAGGCCTGCAGGGCGCCACGGTGACGCAGGCACTGCTGCCCGATCTGCGCAAGATCGAGGCCGTATGGCACGACGCCGGGCAGGGTGCCTACCGTATCGTGGTGGCGGGCGCGGTGGCCGAAAGCTCCAAGGGCTCGTCGTCCATCGCGGCGGGCGTGCCCATCATGCTGTTCATCATCTTCACGCTGCTCATGCTGCAACTGCACAGCTTCAGCCGCGCCATGCTGGTGTTTCTGACCGGGCCGCTGGGCATCGCTGGCGTGGCGGGGGCGCTGATCCTGCTGGGACGGCCGTTCGGCTTCGTGGCGCTGCTGGGCGTGATTGCGCTCATGGGCATGATCCAGCGCAACTCGGTGATCCTGATCGACCAGATCGAGCAGGACCGTGCGCGCGGGGTGCCGGCGTGGGACGCCATTGTCGAGTCGGCGGTGCGCCGCGCGCGTCCCATCGTACTGACAGCGGCCGCCGCTGTGCTGGCCATGATCCCGCTCTCGCGCAGCGTGTTCTGGGGCCCGATGGCCGTGGCCATCATGGGCGGCCTGATCGTGGCCACCGTCCTCACGCTGCTGGCGCTGCCCGCCATGTATGCCGCCTGGTTCCGCGTGCGCCGTCCGGAGCCCGTGGTGAGCGCTGGCGATTGATGTCTCGCGCATCAGGTTAAAATCAAGAGTTAACCAGTTTCATACAGGCGGCAGGTCGTACTTGCCGCCTGTCTGTTTGAAGACCGCGCGGGTGGCGAAATTGGTAGACGCACCAGGTTTAGGTCCTGACGCCAGCAATGGTGTGGGGGTTCGAGTCCCCCCCCGCGCACCACCCCTTTGAGACTTGTCCGGACACGGCGCCACTGCACGGCAGATGGCGCGTTTATTCAGAAAATTAGGAGTAGCCATGGCTGTTACCGTTGAAACCCTCGAAAAGCTCGAACGCAAGATCACGCTGAGCCTGCCCCTGTCCGCCATCCAGAGCGAGGTGGAAACGCGCCTCAAGCGCCTGGCCCGCACCGTCAAGATGGACGGTTTCCGTCCCGGCAAGGTGCCCATGAACGTGGTGTCGCAGCGTTATGGTTACTCGGTGCAGTACGAAGTGCTGAACGACAAGGTGGGTGAGGCGTTTGCACAGGCCGCCAACGAGGCCAACCTGCGCGTGGCCGGCCAGCCCCGCATCACCGAAAAAGAAGGCGCGCCCGAAGGTGAAGTGACCTTTGACGCCGTTTTTGAAGTGTTCCCCGAAGTCAAGATCGGCGACCTGGCAGGCGCCGAAGTGGAAAAGCTGTCGGCTGAAGTGAACGACGGCGCCATCGACAAGACCCTCGACATCCTGCGCAAGCAGCGCCGCACCTTTGCCCAGCGCGCCATGGACGCCGCCGCCCAGGACGGCGACCGCGTGACCGTGGACTTCGAAGGCAAGCTCGACGGTGAAGTGTTCCAGGGCGGCAAGGCCGAAGATTTCCAGTTCCTGGTCGGCGAAGGCCAGATGCTCAAGGAATTCGAAGATGCCGTGCGTGGCATGAAGGTGGGTGAGAGCAAGACCTTCCCGCTGGCCTTCCCCGAGGACTACCACGGCAAGGATGTGGCCGGCAAGACCGCCGACTTCCTCGTGACCGTGAAGAAGATCGAAGCCGCGAACCTGCCCGAAGTGAACGACGCTTTGGCCAAGTCGCTGGGCATTGCCGACGGCACCGTGGCCGGCCTGCGTGCCGACATCAAGACCAACCTCGAGCGCGAAGTCAAGTTCCGCCTGCTGGCCCGCAACAAGGCGGCCGTGATGGAAGCCCTGCTGGCCAAGGCCGAACTCGACCTGCCCAACGCCAGCGTGCAGGCCGAGATCGATCGCCTGAAGGAAGGCGCACGCGCCGACCTGAAGCAGCGCGGCGTGAAGGATGCCGACAAGGCCGAGATCCCCGACGACATCTTCCGCGCACAGGCCGAGCGCCGTGTGCGCCTGGGCCTGGTGGTGGCCGAACTGGTGCGCGCCAACAACCTGCAGGCCAAGCCCGAGCAGCTCAAGGCCCACATCGACGAGCTGGCCGCCAGCTACGAGAAGCCCGAAGACGTGGTGCGTTGGTACTTCGGCGACCGCCAGCGTCTGGCTGAAGTCGAGGCCGTGGTGATCGAAAGCAATGTGGCCGAGTTTGTGCTGGGCCAGGCCAAGGTGACCAACAAGGCCGTGTCCTTCGACGAACTGATGGGCGGTCAGGGCTGATTCTTGCCCGCGCACGGGGCGCTTTTTTGCGACCCGTGACGGTGCATGACACCTTTTGGGGGCTTGTGACCGCGTTCACAAGCCCCAATTCATTTCTGGGTACAGTACCCGCCTGACTGGAGAAAACATGAGTGCACTGGAAACACAAGCCTTGGGCATGATCCCGATGGTCATCGAGCAATCGGGCCGCGGCGAGCGTTCGTACGATATCTATTCGCGCCTGCTCAAGGAGCGCGTGATCTTCCTGGTGGGCGAGGTCAACGACCAGACGGCCAACCTGGTGGTGGCGCAGCTGCTGTTCCTGGAAAGCGAAAACCCGGACAAGGACATCTCTTTCTACATCAACTCCCCCGGCGGCAGCGTCACGGCAGGCATGGCGATCTATGACACCATGCAGTTCATCAAGCCCGATGTGTCCACCCTGTGCTGCGGCTTCGCTGCCAGCATGGGCGCCTTCCTGCTGGCCGCAGGGGCCAAGGGCAAGCGGTTCTCGCTGCCCAATTCCAAGGTCATGATCCACCAGGTGCTGGGTGGCGCGCGCGGCCAGGCGACCGACATCGAGATCCATGCCCGTGACATCTTGCGCACCAAAGACCAGATGAACCGCATCCTGGCCGAGCGCACGGGCCAGTCGCTGGAAAAGGTCCAGCGCGACACCGAGCGCGACTACTTCATGACCGCCGATGAGGCCAAGGACTACGGCATCATCGACCAGGTGATCGCCAAGCGCCCCTGAGCGGTGCAGTGGCGGGAAACGGGGCGCTTTTCCACCGGATGAGCGCCCTTTCGTCCCGTCTCCGTTTGGTTATCATCCCGACAACGATTCAAGTAACACAAGGCACAGCCCCCCATGGCCGAGAAAAAAGGCTCTTCCAGCGAAAAAACCCTTTACTGCTCGTTTTGCGGCAAAAGCCAGCACGAGGTGAAGAAGCTGATCGCCGGTCCGTCGGTCTTTATCTGCGACGAGTGCATTGACCTGTGCAATGAAGTCATCCGGGACGAGCTTCCCTCGGGTGAACTGGGCCGCGAGGCGCGCAGCGATCTGCCCACGCCGGCCGAGATCAAGGCCAACCTGGACAACTACGTCATCGGCCAGGAGGTCGCCAAGCGCACCCTGGCCGTGGCGGTGTACAACCACTACAAGCGGCTGCGCCACAAGGACAAGGCGGGCAAGGACGATGTGGAGCTGTCCAAGAGCAACATCCTGCTCATCGGCCCCACGGGCTCGGGCAAGACGCTGCTGGCACAGACGCTCGCCCGCATGCTGGATGTGCCCTTCGTGATGGCCGACGCCACCACGCTGACCGAGGCGGGTTACGTGGGCGAGGACGTGGAGAACATCGTCCAGAAACTGCTGCAAAGCTGCAATTACGAAGTCGAGCGCGCCCAGCGCGGCATCGTCTACATCGATGAGATCGACAAGATCTCGCGCAAGTCGGACAACCCCAGCATCACGCGTGACGTGTCGGGCGAGGGCGTGCAGCAGGCGCTGCTCAAGCTCATTGAAGGCACCATGGCCAGCGTGCCGCCGCAGGGCGGGCGCAAGCACCCGAACCAGGATTTTCTCCAGATCGACACGACCAACATCCTGTTCATCTGCGGTGGCGCCTTTGCCGGGCTGGAAAAGGTCATCGAGAACCGCACCGAGGCTTCGGGCATCGGTTTTGGTGCTGCCGTCAAGAGCAAGAAGCAGCGCTCGCTGTCGGACGTGTTCCAGGAGATTGAACCTGAAGATCTGATCAAGTTCGGCCTGATTCCCGAGCTGGTGGGCCGCATGCCGGTGGTGACGGCGCTGGCCGAGCTGCATGAAGATGCACTGGTGCAGATTCTGACCGAGCCCAAGAATGCGCTCGTCAAGCAGTACAGCAAGCTGCTGGCCATGGAAGGCGCCGAGCTGGAGATCCGCCCGGCTGCACTCAAGGCCATCGCGCGCAAGGCGTTGGCCCGCAAGACGGGCGCCCGCGGCCTGCGCTCCATCCTGGAGCAGGCCTTGATCGGTACCATGTTCGATCTGCCGAACGCCACGAATGTCGAAAAAGTGGTGGTGGATGAATCCACCATCGATGAGAGCAAGCCACCTCTGCTGGTGTACCGCGAAGCAGCGAAAAAGGCCTGAAAGCCTGTTGCCCTTGTTCAGGCAAACGCTGCCGTTCGACCCTTGCGCCAGCGCGGTTGCGCTGGCCGTTCAATTCAGGAGACGACTCCGGGTTGAAAATCACTGTCTGCGGACCATATTCCTAGTAGTTTCATGAGGATTTCCATGTCCGGACATACCCCCTTGCCCCCCACACCCGTTGCGCTGCCGCTTCTGCCGCTGCGCGATGTGGTGGTTTTCCCCCACATGGTGATTCCGCTGTTCGTGGGCCGCCCCAAGAGCATCAAGGCGCTGGAGTTGGCCATGGAGGCCGACCGCCGCATCATGCTGGTGGCCCAGAAGGCGGCGGCCAAGGACGAACCCTCTGTCGACGACATGTTCGACGTAGGCTGCATCTCCACCATCCTGCAGATGCTCAAGCTCCCGGACGGTACCGTGAAGGTGCTGGTCGAAGGCCAGCAGCGCGCCTTGGTGGGCCCGATCGAGGATGCCGATTCGCATTTCTCGGCCACGGTCACGCCGGTCGAGGCCGGCGCCGACGAACATCGCCCCAGCGAGATCGAGGCGCTGCGCCGTGCCGTGATGCAGCAGTTTGACCAATACGTCAAGCTGAACAAGAAGATTCCGCCCGAGATCCTGACGTCCATCGCCAGCATCGACGATCCGGGCCGTCTGGCAGACACCATTGCTGCACACCTGCCGCTCAAGCTGGAGAACAAGCAGGCGGTGCTGGATCTTTCCAACGTCAAGGAGCGGCTGGAAAACCTGTTCGAGCAGCTCGACCGCGAGGTGGACATCCTCAATGTCGACAAGAAGATCCGTGGTCGCGTCAAGCGCCAGATGGAGAAAAACCAGCGCGACTTCTACCTGAACGAGCAGGTCAAGGCTATCCAGAAAGAGCTGGGCGAAGGCGAGGAGGGTGCGGACCTCGAAGAGATCGACAAGAAGATCAAGCTTGCCAAGATGCCCGCCGAGGCCCGCAAGAAGGCCGAGGCCGAGCTGAAGAAGCTCAAGCTCATGTCGCCCATGTCGGCCGAGGCCACGGTGGTGCGCAACTACATCGACGTACTGGTCTCGCTGCCCTGGAGCAAGAAGACCAAGATCAAGCACGACCTGGGCAACGCCGAGGTGGTGCTCAATGAAGACCATTACGGCCTCGACAAGGTCAAGGACCGCATCCTTGAATACCTTGCGGTGCAGCAGCGCGTGGACAAGGTGAAGGCGCCCATCCTGTGCCTGGTCGGCCCACCGGGGGTGGGCAAGACGTCGCTGGGCCAGTCCATCGCCAAGGCGACGGGGCGCAAGTACGTGCGCATGGCGCTGGGCGGCATGCGCGACGAGGCTGAAATTCGGGGCCACCGCCGCACCTACATCGGCGCCATGCCGGGCAAGGTGTTGCAGAGCCTCGGCAAGATCGGTACGCGCAACCCGCTGTTCCTGCTCGACGAGATCGACAAGCTGGGCCAGGACTTCCGGGGCGACCCGTCCAGCGCGCTGCTGGAAGTGCTCGACCCCGAGCAGAACCACACCTTTGGTGACCACTATGTCGAGGTCGATTTCGACCTGTCGGATGTGATGTTCGTGGCGACGTCGAACTCGATGAACATTCCGTCGGCGCTGCTCGACCGCATGGAGGTCATCCGCCTGTCGGGTTACACCGAGGACGAGAAGACCAATATCGCCATGAAGTACCTGCTGCCCAAGCAGCTGAAAAACAATGGCGTGAAGGAAGAGGAGCTGCAGATCACCGAGTCGGCCGTGCGCGACATGGTGCGCTACTACACGCGCGAAGCCGGTGTGCGCTCGCTGGAACGTGAGCTGTCCAAGATCTGCCGCAAGGTGGTCAAGGGGCTGCTGCTCAAGAAGCTCGAACCCCAGGTGGTCGTCACCGCCGACAACCTGCCCGACTACCTGGGCGTGCGCAAGTACACCTATGGCCGCGCCGAGGAGCAGAACCAGGTGGGCCAGGTTGTGGGCCTGGCCTGGACCGAGGTGGGCGGCGATTTGCTGACCATCGAGGCCGTCACCATGCCGGGCAAGGGCGTCATCACGCGCACCGGGTCGCTCGGAGATGTGATGAAAGAATCGGTGGAGGCTGCGCGCACCGTGGTGCGCAGCCGTGCACGCATGCTGGGCATCAAGGACGAGGCCTTTGAAAAGAAGGATGTGCACATCCATGTGCCGGATGGCGCCACCCCCAAGGACGGCCCGAGCGCAGGTGCGGCCATGGTTACAGCCTTTGTGTCGGCGCTCACTGGCATCCCGGTGCGCGGTGACGTGGCCATGACCGGTGAGATCACGCTGCGCGGCGAGGTCACCGCCATCGGCGGCCTCAAGGAAAAGCTTCTGGCGGCGCTGCGTGGCGGCATCAAGACCGTGCTGATTCCCGAGGAGAACGTCAAGGATCTTCAGGAAATCCCGGACAACGTCAAAAGCGGCCTGGAGATCGTGCCCGTCAAGTGGATCGACAAGGTGCTTGAAGTTGCGCTGACGCACAAACCCGTGCCACTGACCGATGAGGAGGTGGCGGCCGCCGTGGCGGCTGCAGCGGTCGAGAAGTCGGTGACCGCAGCGGCACCGGAATCCGTGAAACATTGAGTGGTTTTTTCTTCCGCAGCCGAAAAATTGCGCTACAATTCAGTCATCGCGGACAAACGTTGTAGAATGTGCGGCTGTGGTAAATGCGGGAATAGCTCAGTTGGTAGAGCGCAACCTTGCCAAGGTTGAGGTCGAGAGTTCGAGACTCTTTTCCCGCTCCAATTTCCATGAAAAGGGAAGCAGTTGCTTCCCTTTTTTGTCGAAGTGGTCGGTTTTTCTGGCGCGGTAGCAAAGCGGTTATGCCCCGGATTGCAAATCCGGTTAGTCCGGTTCGACTCCGGACCGCGCCTCCAGAAACTCCATCCGGTACATTGGTTTTCAAAAAGCCATGCATCGAGAAAATGGTGGTTTTTGGAAAAGTGCGAAAAAATGCACTATAATTTGAGGCTTGCCAGCCAGCACTGATAAAAATTTTAGCGGTGTGAACAGGTCGATGCGGGAATAGCTCAGTTGGTAGAGCGCAACCTTGCCAAGGTTGAGGTCGAGAGTTCGAGACTCTTTTCCCGCTCCAGTTTTGAAAGGGAAGCTTCGGCTTCCCTTTTCCATTTCTGCGGTTCAAGGGGAAATCGCAGCATGCGCAATGGCTTGCGCATGCGCGTGGCCGGGGGTACGCTGCGATCAAGTGCAGGGACCGTGCGGCCCAGCCCCGATGGTGAAATTGGTAGACACTGCGGACTTAAAATCCGCCGCTTCCTGCAAAGGGGCGTGCCGGTTCGACCCCGGCTCGGGGCACCATCCTACCTTGCACCGCAGTGCAACAGGCGCACAATCTCAAACAAAACAAAGGCTTGCGCGCCTGCGCGGCGTGCTAAAGTGCGCCGCGTGCACGCATTTGCACGGCGCCCGCCCCCAAATTTTCCCCACAATCCCAGCAATAAAAAACCGATGCGCATAGAATAGGCGAGCCCACAATGGATTGCAGTCCATTGCGGGCTCTAACCACTTAGCGAAGGGACCGCTTTATGGCTTCTGCCGATCTTACCGCCGACATTGCGCGGGAATACCTATCCTACGACCAGAGCACCGGAGAACTTCGGTGGAGATTCGATCATTGGGGTAGGAAAACTGGAGAATTGGCTGGTGGGCTTCACAAAAGCACTGGATATATGCGTGTAAGTCTGCTGGGGAAAAAAATCAGTGCGCACCGCCTCATATGGCTCATGGTTCATGATGAATGGCCGCCTATGCTCGACCACATCAACGGTATCCGCACTGACAATAGGCTGGAGAATCTTCGTGTAACTGATTCACTCCTCAATAGCCAGAATAGGAGAGCGCCTTCTGTTGGATCGAGCGCTTCTTTGCTTGGGGCGCAGATGCACAAAGCTAGTGGACTATGGAAGTCCACAATCCGCAGCGGAGAAAAGAAGATCAGCCTTGGTCTATTCGCCACGCAAGAAGAGGCGCATGCAGCCTATGTTCAGGCTAAGCGCATCCTTCATAAGGGAAACACGCTGTAGCCGAATGGCCACCCCCAAGCAGACATCAGCGGGCACCTGGCGCGTGCAGATCGAGGTGCGCGGGCAGCGCGATGCTGGCACACACCCCACCAAGCGCGCTGCGCTGGAGTGGGCGGCGCGGCGGCGCATGGAGTTGCTGGCGGCGGGCGACGGGCGCACGGGCGAGATCAAGACGCTGCAGGATGCGCTTGACCGCTACGGGCGCGAGGTGTCGCCCTCGAAGCGGGGCGAGGTCAAAGAGCTGCTGCGCCTGCGGGCCTTCCCCAAGCAGGCGGACTTTCCGGCGCGGATGCGGCTGGCTGACCTGCAGCCGTCGCACCTGGCCGCGTGGCGTGATGGGCGGCTGGCTGTCAATGCGCGGGGCGCTGTGCTGCGTGACATGACGCTGGTGTCGCATGTGCTGGAGGTGGCGCGGCGCGAGTGGCGTTGGATTGCCAGCAACCCCATGGCGGACGTGCGGCGGCCGGCAGAGCCTGACCACCGCGAGCGGATCATTCAGCCTAGCGAGGTGCGGCGCATGCTGCGCGCGATGGGGTGGCGCGGCCGGGCGCCTGTGCGCAGCGTGGCCCAGGCGGTGGGGTGGTGCTTTGTGCTGGCCCTGCAGACGGGCATGCGGGCGGGCGAGCTGTGCGGGCTGCGCTGGCAGGACGTGCGCGGCGACTTTGTGGTGCTGCACGCGGGCGAGACAAAGACCGGCAAGGGGCGCGAGGTGCCGCTATCGCCCACGGCGCAGCGCAGCATTGCGGCCCTGCGCGGGTGGGATGAGGCGCTGGTGTTTGGCCTGCGGGCGCAGACGTTGGATGCCATGTTTCGCAAGTACCGGGGCCGGGCCGGGTTGGAGGGGTTCACTTTTCACGATGCCCGCCACACCGCAGCCACGCGCCTGGCGCCGGTGGTGGATGTGCTCACGCTGTGCAAGATTTTTGGGTGGTCCAGCGCCACCCGCGCCCTGGTGTACTACAACCCCACCGGGCGCGAGCTGGCGCGGCGCATCAGTGGTGTTGGCTCTGCTCCCACTCCACAATCTCGCTGAGCAGCCAGCGCCCATCGCTGGCCGGGCGCGGAAAGCGCGGGTCTTGCTGCAGCCGAATGCGCAGCGTGTTGCGGTGGATGCCCAGCCGCTGCGCGAGCTGCTCGCGCGTCAGCCGGGTGCCCAGGGCCTGGGCCAGCAGTTGCATGGCGCTGGCCATTTTGTCCAGGCGGTCGAGTAGTGCGGCTTCGGTCACTTTTGGGTCTCCGTGTCTGGGGTGTCGTCAAAGTCTGGAACCGGCTCGCGCCGGTCGCGGCGGGTGCGGGCGCGGCGGCTCATGGCAGCAGCCCTGCCCACGGGCTTGTCCGCGCCACTGGCTGAGTCCGTCCCAGCAGGGTGCGCGGCTTCGATGGCCTGCGCTGCGGCTTTCTCTCGCGGTACTCCCGAGACAATTCAAGGTATCGCTCGCTGCTGCCGGTGTACGTAGCCTTGTAGCTGTCGTCGTAGCTGACCTCCAGCCGCCCGTCCAACGCCGCCCTGCGCAGTAGCTTGGATGCGGCGGCTTCTTTGATGCGGTAGCGCTCGGCGAACTCGATGACTGTCAGGCGCATGGCTGGCCCCCTTTAATGCCGTGTGCGGCTTCGATGGCTCTGACAATCTGGCGGCACGTTCCCAAGAACACGCCGTCATCCTGAAGATCTTTGATCTGCTCATCTGTCAGCGGCTCTCGCTCCACGGGCTGAGGTGCTGCGAACAAAGGACGCATCCCAGATGAGTGCTCTGTTGTCGAGGGGTCATGCCAAGTCCCATCGTCGTACTTAAAGGCCCAAGCCACTGGCTCCACCCCCACAGAGGCGGGAGTGCCCCACTTGGCAAGGACTGCGCGCATGATTGCTCGCTCAAAATGAGGTTGCATGTCCTGTGGGTAGATGCGTGTCCGGTAGTGCGTAATCACTGCATCTAGTTCTTTATTTGTCGGCTCAGTCATGGTTTGCTCCTTGCTTGCGGGCAGCGTCAACGGCGGCATCTAGTTCCTCCGCACGCAAGCCGTTGCCGATACCGTTAATCACGCTCCAATGCTGGCCTCGGCGCACCAGCCGATACCTCGCAGCATCCCCCCGCGCTGCGTGCAACTGCGCATTGAGCGACTCAATCTCCAGCCTTGCTGCGGCGTAGCCCATGCGAAGTAGCTGCACGTCGCTCCCGGCGTCGCCCAAGTCCTCGTAGGTCTTGAGCTTTGCGCGCAGGGTTTCGAGTTCGGCGTGTTGGCGGCGCAGTTCGGCTGCGGCTTCGTCACGTAGTGAGCCTTTCGCCCCGGTCTTCTCAATCAACGCAGCCAGGCGCAGCGCCTCGGGTTGTTTGTCTGTCATGGCTAAATCCTCATAGGGCACTTTCCGCCCACGAAAACGGGCGGCTCCATGTGCGTCTGGTTGGCTGGTGCGCCCGGCTCGCGTCTGCGGCAGCGCACGCACTCGCTGTGGCCTGCGTTGCTGGTGATGCGCACGCTGGCGATGCTGCCCAGCGGGCGGTGGGTGATGCGCCCGGGGCAGCGGGCTACGTCGTATGGCAGGGTCACGACTCCCCCCTCTTCACCTGATCCTCTGCCACTGCCACAAGCGCATCCCCGACGCGGGCCAGAAGCCCGTTCAGATGCGCTTCGCTGTCGTCGTCGCCGGGTAGCTTCAGCAGTGCTTCAATCACTGGCAGGCACTCGCGCAGCAGCGAGCACAGCACCATGCGCTGGCCCTTGAGCCGGAAGAAGTCACCGAATTGAGGGGATTCAACTAGCCGCACAGCCCGGTGCGGCCCATTGCGCGGCCATTCCCTGTCGGCTTTTCGTGCTTCGGCTTCGGCGTCTTCTCGGTCAACGCACAGTGTTGCTGCGCCGTCCTGTGTGACCATGTACCAGCGGCCAACCATTTCGAGGGGATGCTCGGTATGGTCTGCGGCCAGCGCATCCCCCTGCGCTGAGGGCGAGGGCTGGGGTGCTTTCAAGATTTCCCTGAGCATCGCTTGTGCCGCTCGATCATCCTGATCCGCAATGGCTTCGCTGATGGCTACAAGCCTGTCGCGCAAGTCATCACTTAGCGCCACCGCAGCCGATGGGGAGGGCTGGGGTGCGTGTAGCGCTGCTGGAATTCGCTCAAGGCGTTGCAACTGCTCTACGCCAGCTTTCTCGCAATAGTGGCAGTGATCGGCGCTGCGACAGTTCAATGTATCGCGCCCAAAGCCAGTCTGCTCTGCAGGCCAATGCAGCCACAGCGCATGGCACTTTGGGCAGGTGTACGGAGTGACTGGCCGCACCTCCGCTTGCTGGGTGGCTGCTTCAAACTGCTTCCAAGCCCGATCAACAGCAGGCTTGTGTAGCGCGGTGATGCGCTCGCGCACCTCTTCCAGAGCATCCGCCCGCCCGTAAGCGCTCGACCATTCGGCTCGGTCAGTGCCGAGCACCTCATCAAGCAGGGCGTCGATAAAGTCGTCCGCATCATCGCGCTCGCGCAATGCCTCTTCCAACGCCTTCTCGTAGCTCGCCCCGGCTGGTGCTGGCTGCTGGGTGCGGAGAGCGGCAATCGCTGCATCAGAGCAGTCACGTCCGAAGGCGAGCATCTGAGCGCCGCTGTACGCGTCCCAGTCAAGACCGGCGGTTCCAGCGGGCGCTTCCGGCTTCGGGCGTTGTGGTAGCAGCAAGAAGAATCCATCGGCCGCGCCCTGCTGGGTGCTCATGCAGTCCCGAATGACCTGTGCCTCAAGCTCTTGATAGCAGGCGTGAAGGCGTTGGAATTCAGCGGCGTGGTCTTCGTAGCGTACCCATGAACCCGATGCGTCCGGGATGCCGCTGGGGGTACTGGAGCGCACGCCCCATTCGTCGGAGCGGTAGCCGATTTTGTAGCGCTGGATTGCCGCGCCGCTGATGGTGATTGTGGTCATTAGGGTTCCTTCACTTTCCTGGCAGGGCACTGCCGGGTATGGATGCTGCAAGCATCCCAAACTGGGCCGCGTTGATTTGTTTTGCTGCGTGCAACTTCGCCTGGAGCGACTCAATCTCCAGCCGCGCTGCGGCGTAGCCCATGCGAAGTAGCTGCACGTCGCTACCTGCGTCGCCAAGGTCTTCGTAGGTCTTGAGCTTTGCGCCCAGGGTTTCGAGTTCGGCGTACTGGCGCCGGAGTTCGGCGGCGGCGTCATCCGCAATGCCTTGGCATCTTGCTGTGAGCGATGAGCCGTCGTGACTTTCGAGGGAGTCTTCCAACTCATCTGCCAGTCGCAGCGCTTCGGGTTGGTTTTTGTTTGTCACGACTCACCCCCCTTCACCTTATCCTCTGCAATCGCATCAAGCGCATCACCGACGCGGGCCATCAGTCCGTTCAGATGCGCGTCGCTGTCATCGTCGCCGGGAATCTGCATCAGCGCATCAATCACCGGCAGGCACTCGCGCAGCAGCGAGCACAGCACCATGCGCTGGCCTTTTAGCCGGAAGAAGTCACCGAATTGAGGGGATTCAACAAGCCGCACAGCCCGGTGCGGCCCATTGCGCGGCCATTCCCTGTCGGCTTTTCGTGCCTCGGCTTCGGCGTCGGCGCGGTCAGTGCACAGCGTCGCCATGCCGTCCCGGTTGACCATGTACCAGCGGCCCACCATTTCGAGGTGCTGCTCGGCATGGTCTGCGGTGCGAATGTCTGGTTTTTGTGTGTTCATGGTTTTTTCATTCAAATTGGGCTCAAGCGCTTACGGCGCCTGCGCTGCCAGCTATGGTTTTTGATGTTGTCATGCCGCGCGCCTTTCCTGCTGCTGCACCTCGGCGTAGTTCGCTGCCACCAGGGCGCGGGCCAGGGGTGGGCAAACCGAGTTTCCGCACATGCGCACCTGGGCGGTTTTGGTGATGGGCTCGCCTGCGGCGCCGCGGTCGATGCGGTAGCTTTCGGGGAAGCCCTGGGCGCGGTACAGCTCGCGGGGGGTGAGCATGCGCAGGCCAATGTCCACGATGGCGTAGGGTTCGCCGTGCACCAGCACCAGGCCAAAGCGGTCTTTGGTGGTGACGGTGTGCAGCGGCTCGCGCAGGGCGGGGTCTTGGTCGGTGCCGTAATACTTGACCAGGAAGGCGCGCACCTCGCCATGGTGCGTGCCCTGGGCGCTGATGGTGTGCACGGGGTCGGTGGCCGGGGCGCCCACGTTGTCGCCGCGCAGCTTGACCATGTGGCTGGTGACCAGGCCCGCCGCCGCACCCTGCGCCGTGACGGTGTTCAGGGGCTGCTCTACGCTGCGGATGCCGTGGCTGAAACGCTTGGTGCCGCACGCGCCTTCGCCGTGGCCCATGTGCACCAGGTGCGCGGCCACCAGGCTGTGGTGGTCTACCGTGGTGGCCGTGCCCATGGGGGCGGCAAGGCTGCTGCCGACCACACCGGTGTAGTGCTTGGCGAGGAAGGCGGTGACCAGTGCGTGTTTTTTCCCGGCAACTACGGTGCCCAGGGGCTTTTCCAGCCCGGGCACGCTGGGCGATTGGCCGGGGCGTTCGCCGTAGCCGGTCTGGATGAGGGTGGATGCACTGAGCGCCGTGGAGCCTGGCATTTCAGACAGGGCCCGTCTCGCGCGGGCTCGATTTTCCACGGTGCCGGGTGGCTCGCTTGCGGCGAGTGGTTCCCCGAATTCCCCTGACGGTGCACCCGAAACATTGTATTGGCTTGTGGCGACAACAAACGGCGCCTTCGCATCCACCACATACCGCATGATCCCCTTGGCAATGCGCCTGCAGGTGGCATCGGCCAGGGGCTTGGTGCGCTCAAAAATGCTGGGCGCTGGCACTGTCCAGTCGATGCAGTCTGCGGCGGTGCGCCAGGGCTTCATGCCTGCGGGCACCTTGCCGCGTGCGTCGGGCTGGGCGTGGGTGGGGCTGGGCCACACGATGGGCTGGCCGTCGCACCGCGCCACCAAAAACAGGCGCTTGCGGCTGGTGGGTGCGCCGTAGTCGCAGGCGCGCAGCTCGCGGTGTTCTACCTGGTAGCCGAGGTTTTGCAGTTGCTTCTTCCACAAGGCAAAGGTCTGGCCCTTGCGCTGCGGGCAGGGGCGGCCGTCGTCTGCCAGTGGCCCCCAGGTCTGGAATTCTTCGACGTTCTCCAGGCAGATGACGCGTGGGCGCACGGCTTTGGCCCACTTCACCACTACCCAGGCCAGGCTGCGGATTTTCTTGCTAACGGGCTTGCCGCCTTTGGCCTTGCTGAAGTGCTTGCAGTCTGGCGACGCCCACAGCAGGCCCACGGGCTGGCCGTCGGTCACGATCAGCGGGTCTACCTCGAAGACGTCGCTGCAAAAGTGGCGGGTTTGCGGGTGGTTGGCTGTGTGCAGGCTCACGGCCTCGGTGTCGTGGTTGACGGCCACGTCCACATGGCGGCCGATGGCTTGCTCGATTCCGGTGCTGGCGCCGCCGCCGCCGGCGAACAGGTCTACGACCAGCTCGGGGTGCGTGGGGAGGATGTATTGGGGGGTTAGCATGGGCGTGTGCTCCTGAACTCGACTACCCACACCCAGGGGTTTGCGTCCCAGCTGCCGGGGCCGTTTATGGATTCCCAGAGGTCTTGATACGCCTGTAGCGCTGTAGCCATCTGTTTCATGCCACTTGTCTGGTGCGGGCCGCCCCAGAAATGGCCGTTATGGTTCTGGGTGCAGCCCTCCGCAAGCGCATCCGCTTCGCTGATGTCCTGCAGGCGCTCCACGCGCACGCCTGTCACCTCCAGGGTGATGCGGCTGGCCTCCCTCGGCATGTGGATGCTGGGCTTCCATGGCGTGTTGGCTTCCCAGCCATCTGCATCGCACCAGCCTATGTCCGTTTCATCGGCCCGATACCACGTCTTGATAGGGATTTGCTTTCCGTCGCTGTCGAACCGCTTAATGCGGTCGGTGACGGGGTCGTGGTCCCAGCCTTGAACGAAAGTCTCCCGGACCCAAAGCCGGTCGCCGGGCTGGCCGTAGGGACAGGCCAGCCACGAATCAGCATTGCGCTCGCCGTCATGCATCCAAGGCCACGGGGTGCCGTCGTCGCGTTCTTCGATTTGGTGATGGGGTTTCATCTTCACCACCCGCCGCGTCTGCGTCTTCGTGCCAGCCAGCAGCGCACGCACCATGGCGCCGTTGAAAAGTATTGGTCGTTCTTTCATGCTGTCCCCTCAAATCGCCATCACATGCACCCCATCGGGCAGGTGATCAATGCGGCCAAAAATCTCGCGGATGCGCTTTTCTGTCGTGCGGTGGCAGCGCACCATGGTGCGGGCGGGCAGGCATTCCAGGGCGGCTTGGTAGTCTTCGAGCACGGCGCGCACGGCTTGCAGGCCGGGGCCGTCCAGGCGCATGGGCTGGCCGTTGAATGCGCGCTCGCCTGCCTTGCCCATGGCGGTGATGGCGTCGAGCAGCAGGCCGCTGGTGTCGCCCACTTCCACGGGCTGGCCGTCGCAGCCGCGCCAGTGGCTGGCAATGGTTTTGCCGGTGGTGGCGTCTTTCACCGGGGCTTCGCCGCACAGCACCAGGGTTTCGAGCAGGTTGACCGCATCGCTGATGACGCGCCAGGCGTTGTTGCCGGGCTTGGGGGCGTGCATCATTTCACTCAAAGCATCGGCCATGCGCGTGAGCTGGTGGCGGCGGGTGTGCGCGGGCATGGGGGCGCTGTCGCTGGCGAACAGTTCGTGCACCAGGCTGTAGTGGGTTTTGGGTGGGCGGCGTTTGCGGGTCATGGTTGGTCTTCGGTGGCCTTGGCGATGGCTGCGCGGGCTTTCTTTAGAACCGAATGCCCGTAGTTCAATGACGCGCCTGTTCGCTCAATGGTTGGGATGTAGTCGGCCAATGCGTTTTCTGCTTCTTCCAGAGCCTCCAGCAGCTCAGGCGCTGCAGCGATCAGGCGGGCATTGGCTTTGAACATGTCGTGGTACGCCTTCGCTCCGCCCTTGCCTTCGTAATGGGCTATGCAGATTGATTGGCGGCCTTGTTTGCAGTGCCCCCCTCCTACGGTGTGCTCTGAATAGATGCCGTACCGGCCGAAGTGCGGCTTTCCCGTAAACCACGGCCCCGGGGTGTGTGCTGTCGCGCTCATGCCACCCCCTCCACCCGCCCATCGCGATAGACCCGCCGGTCAAACCGGCGGCTGGGCAGGGCAAAGGCGTCCATGGCGCCGGGGCGGCCGTCGAAGGGGCGCAGCTCGGGGCAGGTGTAGGGCGCGCCGCGCATCACGCTGTTGCAGATGATGGCCCGGGCCGTGGCGCCCATGGCCGGGATGGGTGCGGGGCCGTAGGGCGTGGCGGTGGCCATGATGTCTTGCAGGCCTGCGCCGGGCTTTGGGCGGGCGGTGCGGTGGATGTGGGCCGACTCGGGGTTGGCCTTGCGTGCGCGGTTGTCTTCTTTGTACAGACGGATGCGGTTGGCCCGGCCCGACAGGCTGAGCACGGGGCGGCCAATGAGGTCTGCCAGGGCCTGGTCTTCCATCAGGCCGAAGTGCTGACGCAGCAAGGCGTCTTCTTCGGGGCGCCAGGCGTTGCGGTTGGGGTTGTTGTTGAAGGTCATGGCTTAGGCTGGGGTGGTGGCGGGGATGGCGGTGAAGGCTTGCAGGCGGGCCGCGTCCAGTCGCGCAAAGCGCACGATGAATGCGTCGCGCCAGTGGTGCCAGGGGTGGGCCTCGCGCTCGGGGGTGTTCAGCCGCAGCTTGGCGGGGGGCACTTCGTTGCCGGGGGTGTCGAGCACGGGCCAGGGCATGCAGGCTTCGTGCGCAAAGGGCAGCAGGTCGCGCCGCTCGGTGGCCAGGGCCACGAGGTCGGCGCGCTTGATGGCGGCGCGGTGGGCGGTGTGCGCGGCGCGGATCTGGAAGGCCTCGCGCACCAGCAGGGCCTGGGTGTTCTCGAAGGCCATCCACGCCACACCCAGCACCTGTTTGACGGGCGTGGCGGCGTCGCCGCAAAAGGCCTCGTGTGCGTCGTGCAGCAGGGCGGCCATTTGGGCGTGGCAGTCAAACCCTGCGGCCTGCACCAGGTCGCACACCAGCAGGCTGTGCTCTGCCACGCTGTAGGGGCGGGCGGCGTGGCCGGTGTAGCGGTTGATCTGCGCCAGGGCGTGGGCGATTTCTTCAATCTGCGGGGTGTTGCCGGGGCGCAGGGCTGAGCACGCGCCCAGGTGGTGCTCGCGGCCGGTGGCGGTGAGGAGCCAGGTCATGCGCTCAGCCCCCGGTGGCTGCGGTAATCACCGTTTCGGCGTAATCCATGGCGGCGGCTTCTTCGTCGCTTACCTCGCATGCGTTGAGGTGGATGAGTAGCCCCCTGACGGCCTCCAGCAGGTTGTGAGACTGTGCGATCAGGCGTGCATTGGCGCACTGTTCTTCGTAGCTGCGGCCTTCTTGCCCGAATGTTTCGGGGTTGCAGCTGCAAATGTCTGGCGTGTCGTCGTCTTCGTGTTCAACCATCGCGCCCACTGCAAACCACCCGGGGCGCGTTGGCACTCCTTTGGCGCCGCTGTGGCGGATGGGCAGTGGCCCTGCCTGTTTGGTGATGGCCACAGGGCATGCAAGCCAGGCCAGCACCTCGTGTTCGCGCCAGGCTACTGCGCGCGCGGACAACTGGACAGACAGCGGGAACCGTCCATTGCGCATGCCTGCATAAATCGAGCTGCGCTTGAGGCCCGTCATGCTCTCGACCTGGGGGAGGCGCAAAAGGCGGCTCGTTTGTGTTGCGGTGGTGGTTGTCATGCGTGGCTTTCTTGGGTTGCGTTCCGGTGTTGAATGAGCGCCAGCACGGCCGATTCGGGTTTTGGCCCGTTGGTGCGAAGGTGGTGGATGACTGCCTGGCGGGCGCGTTCGCAGTCGCTTGTTGCGACCTGAAATCGCGCCAGCTTGCCGCCATTGACCCGCACGAATACGGGCGTTTCTTGTGGGGTGCTCATGCCTTGCCCGCCCCGCCTGCTGCGGCCTCAGCGCCCAGCGCGGCATAGGCTGCGCCGTCGAGGTAGTCGTCTGGGTTGTAGCGGCCATTGCGCGCGGTGTTGGCTGCGCGCACCAGCTTCAAGGTCTGCATAAAGGCCCAGCCCTGGCGCTCCGTCAACGCGGTGCCCTCGATGGAATTGAACGCGGCCACGGTGGCGGCCATGCTGCGCTCTTGCGCCTGGCCGTCCTGGCTGGTGTCGCGCTCTTGCCCGCGCTGCAGGATGGTGGCGGCGGCGCTGTGCAGCATGCGCACGGGCAGTGGTTGCACCAGGGTGGGCGTTGCCGCTTGCGGTGTGCTGGCGGGCAGCGAGCGGGCGATGGCGGTGCGGATGGGGCGTTTGGTGGTCATGTCGTGCTGGTGGTGGGTGGGTGGATTCATGCGGCCACGCTGGCCGGTTGCTCTTGGTTTGATAGCTGTTCGCGCACGGCTGGCGGGCGTTTTGGTTCTATTTCGATGGAAATCACGCGCGCATGTATCTCGGGTGCGCCGCCCTGGCCCTGGTAGGCGCGGGCGCGCTCCAGGTGCACGCGCAGCACGGCGCCGGGCTCCAGCAGGTGCTGGTGCTGGGCATGCCAGGCGCGGGCCGCGTCGCCCACCCAGCGCACGCGCCATGGTTCGGCTTCGCGCGGGCCCAGGCGGTCGAACACCAGCAGGGTCAGGCGCCACGCACCATCGGGCGCCGTGTCCACCACGGGCCGGGTGCGGCTGAGGTATCCGGTTCCAGTGGTATTGAACATGGCGGGCCTTGCTGCGTGGTGGCGCTTACTGCGCCTTGGTGTACTGCCCCACCAGCACGGGGATGGTGGCGAGGTCGATGGCGTCGCGCACCAGCCCGCACAGCTCTTCGGCCATTTCTTCGGCGTGCTCTTCGGCCTTGAGGATGCGCAGCATCAGGCGGGGCGTTTTCTCGCCCGTCAGCACGCCCAGGCGCAGCACAAAGGTGCGGCTTTGCAGGTCTGCGTAGGGCCTGCAGGCGAAGTAAACGCGGGTGGGGATGGGCTCTTTGCTGCTGGCCGTCACGCTCTCGAAGGCCGAGCGGGTGGCGCTGAGCGATTGCTCTTCGCTCTCCACCTTTGCCAGCGCCTCGATGGTGATGCGGCGCACGGCTGCCACGGCTTGCTTGGGGGTGACTTGCGCGTCGTCGGTGTAAAACTCCAGCTCGCCCGCCCAGTCTTCAAAAAACTCTGCCGCCTGCTGCTGGGTGATGGCGCTGCGCGTGATGGTCAGCAGCGCCTGGTATGCCGCCGTTTTGATGGGCGTGAGCTTGGCCAGGTTGTCCGCGTGGCCGGGCACGTCTGGCGTGCCCAGGTTCAGCACCGCCGTGGCCTGCATGTCGGTGGCGTTGATGAACACGCAGGCGCCGTCTTCGGCGTGGGCGGTGGTGTAGCGGGCGAAGGGGTCCACAAACGGAGTGTTCATGCTGCCGCGCGCATGGCGGCGGTAGGGCATGGCGTGCTCCAGGTCGTGCACCTTCATGCTGTCGGGCAGGGCCACCAGGCCTTCTTGGTCTTGAATGGCTGCGGCCATGGCTTTGCTGGCGGCGGTAATCTCCTGGCCGCTTTCAAGGGCCTCAATGAAGGCGTCGGGCACCGTCATGGCGGGGCTGAAAATGGCGTGCGCCATGTCTTGCGCTTCGATGCTGGTGGTGGTGCTGTTGGTGTCGCTCATGGGTTCTTTCGGTGGGTGGGTGGTGGTTGGGGTGGGTGCTGCTGCGTGGCTGGTGCGGCATCAACCCACGGTGGGCTCGCCCTTGCGGTCGAGAAATGCCATCTGGTTGGGCGGTGCCAGCGACAGCACGCCAAACTTGCCTACGTGCAGCGCGGTTTTGCGGGTGACCTCTTCGCCTGCCTTGCCGTCCATGGTGGGGCGGCTGAACTTGCAGGTGTGCTTGCACAGCACCTGGTGCGTGCCGGGAATCTTCTCGAACGAAAACTTCACGGTCACCTCGCCCGTCTTCTCGTTGTCAATCACGCCGGCAGCCACTTGGCTGAGTGCGGCAGAAAGCATGCGGTCGAACTGGCCGCCGTCCAGATCGGTGATGAACTCGCCCACGTCGGTGGTCGATGCGGTGGTGGATGCGCTGGTAGGTGCTTGGGACATGGTGAAAATCTCCTGTGGGAGGGTTGGGGAAACTATTAAATTGATAGCTACTAGCGCTTGCCCATCAAGCGCTAATGGCCGTTTTGACCAAAAAAACCACCCCGGCCACGCACACCAGCAGCACCAGGGCGATGCCCGCCAGTTCGGCGCGGGTGGGTGGGGCGTCTGCCAGGTGGTGGCCCAGCGCGCCGAGGGGCTCGGGCAGCTCGCAGGCGGTGGGGCAAGGGCAGGGCGCGCGGCCTTGCTGGCACTGGTCGGCGCTGCAAATGCGGTGTGAGCGGCGCGGCGCGGGCATGCAGCCGTTGCATGGCTGGGCGTGGTGCTGGCGGACGCCCAAGGCGTCGCAGGTGCGGGGCGCTGTCATCGCAGCCACCCCAGCAACACCGCCAGCCCCAGGCCGTTGACGATGCCCACGGCCATGCCGCTGTACCAGCCTGCGGCCCATTCGCGCTGGGCGGCTTGTTCCACCACGGGCAGGGTGGTGGGCTTCATGGGGCGGGCGGTCATGCTGCACCGCCTGTCTGCTGCAGGGGCTTGGCCGTGATGGTCTGGGCGCCGTGCAGGGTGATGGCGTCGGCAATGGCCTGGCAGGCTCCGGTGGCCAGGGCGATGTACTCCAGGCCGGCGCAGGTGATGCGGTAGGGGCGCAGGGTGGGGGTGGTCATGCTGCACCGCCTTCCTGTTCCACCACCACCAGCTGCCCGGCCTGCGTGATGCCGATCTGCTCGCCGCTGGCCTCCAGCTGCTTGACCAGCTCCATGGCGTCGTCCTGCCACGCCTCGGCATTGCGCCATGCGCGGTCAAGCTCGCTCTGCAGCCGCTCGGCGCGCTCGTGGGCGGCTTCCAGCTGCTGGTGCAGGCTGACCGACAGGGCGCGCAGGTGGTCCAGCTCCCAGCGCTCCAGGCGCTTGCGCAGGGCGGCGATGGTCTTGGCTTGCGCTGGCGCCGGGGCGGCCGTGCCGCCAAAAGAATTGAAGGATTCAAGAATCAATCTGCGGACGGCAACAGCTGAGCCCTCAAAGCTCTTGCTGTAGATGCCCTGGAGGCCGCTGTAGAAGTAGAAAAACCAGGCGTATGAGGCGTCTGCGGCTTCCTTGTTCGACCAGCACCAGGCTTCTGGCAGGTGGTCTTTGCAGTGGGCAAACAGCAGGGACTGTTCTTGCGGGGTGGGAAGTTCGCCGCCCACGCTGGCGGCCCAGTCTTTTGCGGCCTGCCAGGTCAGGCCCGCTTTGGGCCGCGCGGGCAGCAGGACCAGGTGGTGCTGGTAATCGCCTGCTTCATTGAGCACGATGCCGCCGATGCGCTCGCCGGGGCGCAGGGCGGGGGTGCTGGTGGTTGGGGTGGGGTGCATCGATTCCTCCAGGGCGCCGGGGTGGCGTGATTCGGGTTGTTGAATGGAGTTACTCGCCGCGCGCTTGTGTGCTGCTGCGGCTCTTGGATGGGTGGGCGCCCGTGCCTGTGGCTAGACTGGTGCTGTCAACACAACCAATCTCGCCACAGGAGGGCGCCCATGAAACAAAAACCCCAAATCGACGAAGTGCTGTTTGCGCAAGCCGTGCAACTCGCTGGCGCATGGCTGCCAGTGGCTGGTGATGCAGATGTGGATCTGCGGGACCGCCTGCGCGTGTTTGTGTTTGAGACGTATCAGTCGCTCGAAGCTGCGCGCGTGGAGATTGAGGACTGGCTTGAGCAGGTTGGCCCAGTGAGTCGCTGAGGCCCATCCACCGCGCTTCGCGCAGCCAGGTTGCAGGCTGCGGAATAAAACGCGCGTTGGCGCCTGCCCATTGCGGCTGGGCGGTCATCTTGCATGCCGCCAGCGCAATGCTTTGCTGCAGCTCGGGCGATGGGTTCAGCCGTCGCCAAGCTGCGATTGCCTCAGCCCGGCCCTGCTTGCGCGGGTAGGCATTCCAGAATTCGTTGAATCCGCAGTGGGTGGCGGTGGTGGCTTGCATCGATTCCTCCAGGGCGCCGGGGTGGCGTGTGGGGAAATTCTAGCTCAACGCTAGAAATATGCAAGCTGATAGCTAGATTTTTTTCTGTTGCATTGCGTTACGATGGCGTCGGAGTCTGTATGGAGGTGAAGATGTCCGGTCGTTTTCTTGTTGGGTTAGTGCTTCTTGTCGCAGCCGGACAGGCGTGTGCGCTTAATAAGTGCACGGCGACAGACGGAAGGGTTTCTTACCAGGATGCGCCGTGTTCGGCTGGTGCGGCATCAGCGCAGATTGCGGTGCCGATGGGGCCTAAAGAGGCAGCGGAGCAGTGGAAATTTGCTAAAGAGAAGGACGCGATGACAGGTGTAGTGACCTGTTTTGCGTACTCGCCGTCTGTTTCAACAAATTGGGGGCGTGGTGGTTATTCGTATTCGCTTGTTTACTTGCAGCTGGCCGTTTCGCGTGATGCGGCATCTATGGTGCTAAGTGTTCGAGCAAGTGAATACAAAGATGGAATTTTTCACAACGACATATCCGGCCAAGGTATTAAGCCAGACAATGGGGATTTTTTTCCGCTAATCGAGAAATACGGACAGCGTGGTCTTGGTATTGGTCTGGGAAAGGCAGGGCCTTTGATTGGGGCGCTTCAAAAATCTAAAAGTTTTTCGATGCGGTTGCGTTTTTGGCCGTATGAGAAGCTGCACGATACGCCGCCAGTCTCTCTTGCTGGATTCGATAAAGCAATTCGCTCTGCAATGGATTGCGGTGCAAATTAGTTGTTTGGTGGTCGTTTTGTTTGTTTCGAGTGGAGGCGGAGGGGGAGCGTATAGATTCTTGCGGTGCTTATGAGTGTTTCCTATGTTTTCCGTTATCTATATTCTTTTTCTCCCATGTTGAAACCATTCCGTCAAGATAGGCGTCTATTTCCAAGCGCGCCTGTCTCGGAAGGTCCATAAATCGTTTGTATGTCACCTGTTTAAATGGCCAGGTATTGATTGGCATGATGGCGCAAGAATCTGCGGAGGCGCCGGTATCTTGGGCGATGTGCTGTCGTTCGCTAGGTAGTGTGTTTATCCAGTCGGGCGACCTGTCATTTGCGTAATGTTTTGCGATGGCCTTTGCAAACGCTAGAGTAATTGGCCTTGGCGCCCCATCGCTTTTTGGTTTGCGCTGGTAAATCTGATAGATGTATTCCTCGCTTCGTCCGAGACGGGTTGCCACGGCCCGATAGCCTGCGCGCAGACTTCCAGCCTCTTGAGCTTCCTTGTCCACTATTTCCTTGAAGTGGGCGAGCCAGATTTCTTCTAGATTCATGAGCATGATTCAAGCATCTAGCTAGAAGAAAAAACGAGCTTGGGGCTTGAAGAAATCTAGCTGTGTGCTAGACTTTGGGCCATGCCGCTTCCAAAACTCCCTACTGCGCGCCGCCGCGAATTGGCCAATCAGGTCGGTGTCGGTGAGCAGTATCTCTATCAGATTCTTCGCGGAATTGGTGTTGCGAGTCCCGCGCTGGCGCGCAAGCTGAATGCTTTTGAGCCGCTGTTGAGGCTTCAAGACCTCCGCCCAAATGACTGGAATGACCTCTGGCCGGAGCTTGCCGACCCCAAGCCAAACCAGCCCCAAGCCACCGCCCATCAAGCGCGGGTAGCTATCAATTCCGAAGCAATGGAGGCCGCCCATGGGTGATGCGCCCAACGCCCCGCGCCGTGGCCTGTCGCCCCAGGCGGTGATGGCCTCGCTCAGCGCCGAGCGCGCTGCAGTTCTTCGTCGTTCGGCAGGATGGTGTTTTGCGCCGTCGCCAGTGCATTGGTCATTGCGTCTGGCCATGTGCCTGCCAGCGCTATTCCGGCAAATCGGTCGAGGTGTTCGCACACTGTCTCGATCGCTTTCTCTGGGTCGGGGTGGCAAGCAATGAGGGCGCGTATGGCTACCTGTGCTGCCAGCACCTTGCCCTCCAGCGCCTCGATGCGTGCGCGGGCTTCTTCGTCTTTCATTTTCTGCCTTGGTGGGTTTGTGTTCAATGGCAATAAAGCGCCCGCCCATCAAACGCGGGTAGCTATCAATTCCGAAGCAATGGAGGAGGCCGCCCATGGGTGACGTCTTCGCCCGCATCGCTGTGCTGGATGCGGTGTATGGCCGCGTCAACCTGCGCCGGGTGTTCCCCGTAGGGCAGCCAGCTCCCGAACGTATCGCTGCCGATCTGATAGCAGGGTTGACCATTGCTGCCAAACATCCGGCCGTTGCATGTCTGGCGGCAGCCCTTCGGCAAGCCGTAGCAGCGCAGCGTCGTATTCCTCCGCAATCGCAGGCAGGGCCTGCGGATCCACTCGATCCAGTAGCGCCTCCAGCATCGCCTCGGTGGCCAGCTGGCGGTTCAGGTGCGTCAGCTGCGTGTTGTTGATCTCTGCAATGGCCTGCATCACCTGTTTCTCGAATGTCATGGGCGCCCCTCTCGGTGGGTGGTGTGAAGTGAGACGTGCATTGTCTGCCGTCTGCGGGCGCCCGCCCTTTCTCTCCGTAGGAGGTCCCCATGCCTGAGCGCCTCATGCTCGCCCTGCTCGACCGTGCCGAGGGCTGGGCCAACCGCGCCGGCAACACGCTGGTGCGCCGCAACCAGTGGACGCCCGCCGCCTTTGCCGTGGGCCGCAAGCCCGAAGAGCGGGCGCTGCTGTCCGCTGCGGCCGAGGTGTTCGACCTGATCGGCGCCACGCCCGAGGGCTGCGTGCTGATGGCTGAGCTGGGGCTGAACCCCGAAGCGGGTGCGCTGCCCTCGCACGATGCCTTGGCCGCCCGGTATGCCGAGCACCGGGCGCGGCTGGCTGATGCGGCTGGGGGTGTGGCGTGATGGTGCTGCACGGTCATGCCTCCAGCAGTTGCTGCAGCCGTGCCAGTGCGTTCACTTGTGGTGGCGGCGCGCTGCCGGTGGCCTGCATGCGCTCGCGGGCCAGGGTCATCCAGCGCATCAGCGCGTCGGCATTCAGCTTGCCTTGTGCATCCAGCACAAACACGAGCTGCTGCGCAAACAGTTCCAGCGCGGCCACGCGGTCGGGCAGTGTGGGTTCAACGTGTGCCGCTGCGGCGGCTTGAGAGGGGTTTGAGTTCATGAAGGCAACTATCTCTGTTCCTGCCGGCCTTGCCTATGTCGATGGCGAGTCCGTGCCCGACACGCCGCAGTTGATGAGCGTGCCCGATGCCATCTATCACACGGTGCACAGCTACCCCGGCGGCGTGGCTGCGCTGGCGGCGCGCATGGGCCTGCCGGTGGGCACGCTCACGCACAAGGCCAACCCGAACAACCCCACGCACCACATGCGGCCCGATGAGCTGGTGGCCATGCAGCATTTCAGCGGCGATGCGTCGGTGCTCATGGCCATGGCTGCGGCGCTGGGCTATGCCGTCACACGGGCCACGCCAGACCAGTCCGGCGGGCACCTGGGCGCCGCGCTGGTGCGCTTCCAGGTCGAGGTGGCCGACTTTGTGCGCGCTGTGGGCGAGCCTGCCGAGCGCCTGGCTGAAGACCCCGCCAAGCACGCTACCGGCAACGAGGTGCGCCGGGCCGACTACCACGCCCAAGAGGTGCAGGCCGCCATGAGCCACACGCTGGGCGCACTGCGCGGCCACATGCGCCCGGCGCCCAAGGCGGGGGCCTGATGCCATGCAGCAACTGTGTGCAGTCCGAACATTCAGCCCGGCAGGGCAGGGCGCCATGGGGTGGTTTCAGCATGTCGTGCGTCCATTGCTGCGCCCGCCTGGTGCGGTCAGCGCGGCCCTTGCGGATGGCCCAAGAGGCCATGCTGGCCTGCATTGCGCGCCACCAGCCCGACGCCCCTACACGGGCGGATGTTTTGCAGGCCCTGAAGGCGCTGGATGCGGGCTGAGCCTGGACGAGATGGTCATTGCCGCCCGTGTGGCGGGCGAGCCCATGAGCTGGGAGGTGTAGCCGTGGCAAACCTCAAGCTGGATATTCGCGTGGAGAACCTGGACAAGGTGCGCAAGGCGCTGGACATGCTGAGCGGGCCGCAGGCCCGCGTCGCCTACGCCAAGGCCATCAACGACACCGCCTACAAGGTGCGCCGCGAGATGCAGGCCGACATGGGCCGCAGCTTCGACCGCGTTACGCCGTTCATCCAGCGCAGCCCCAAGGTGTTCGAGGCCACGGCCGACAAGCTGAGCGCCAGCATTGCCCCCACGCTCGACACCCGCAACCGGCCCGGCACAGGCGGCAAGGTGGGTGTCGACCCGCAGGATGTGCTGCAGGCGCAAGAGCACGGTGGGCGCAGGCGTGACAAGCGCAGCGAGGTGGCGCTGCGTCGCGCTGGCATCCTGCACGCCGGTTGGCAAACCGCCATCCCGGCCACGCCATACCCGGGCAGCGACGACGGGCGCGGCAATCTGCGCGGCGCCTTCCTGCAGCAGCTGCTGAGCTACCTGCAGGCGTACAGCGAGCAGGGCTATAAAGCCAACATGACGGGCAAGCGCATGCGCGGCCTGCAAAAGGGCACGGCCAAGCAGGCAGGGCGCCGTTACTTCGTCAGCTACGGCAAGTGGCGCGACGGGCGCAGCAGCCACTTGGCGCCGGGCATATGGGCGGCATCGGGCACGGGCGGGGCAGACGTGCGCCCGGTGCTGATGTTCGTGCGCACCCCCACGTACCGCCCCCGCCTGAGCATGGAGCGCATCGCCCAGGCGGCCGATGTGCAGGACTACCTTGACCGCCGCGTGCGCTTTCGCATTCGGGAAGCGGCCGGCGTGTAGCCGCGCGCATGTGACCCACGGACACCATGAACCACTACCCCCATCACATCGGCGACTTCAACAGCGCGACCCGGCATTTAACGTTCGTTGAACGGGCGTTGTACCGGGAACTGCTTGATCTGTACTACGACACCGAACGACCGATGAACGCCGATGTTTCCAAGATCGCGCGGCGCGTGCTGGCCAACACCGAGGAACTGCGCGAGGCGCTGGTGGTGGTACTGGAGGAGTTCTTTGTGCTGGCCGATGACGGCTGGCATAACGATCGGTGCGACCGAGAGATTGCATCCTTCCATTCAAAACAAGAGCAGCAAAGCCGCGCCGGGCGGGCGTCTGCGGCCAAACGCACAGGGGGCAGGCCGCCCGATGCGGGCGATGCACAGCCGTCCAACCCGGCCCCGGAAGGCGGTGGCGGTGGTGTCGATGGCGGTTCAACGCCCGTTGAACGCCCGTCCAACGACCGAACCACCAACCAGAACCAGAACCAGAACCATATAAGTCCCCCCAACCCCCCTGCCGGGGGGGCGGTCGGTGGATTGGCTGTCGCCACGGCACTGAGCAGCCACTTCCCCGGTCACCGACGAACCCGCATTGCCGAGGTTGCCGACCTGATCGCAGCCATCGCAGCCGAGGGCCTGGCCACCGCAGAGCAGCTGCTGCAGGCCGCAGAGCAGCAGGCCGCAGAGCTTGGCAAGGACGGCGGCAAGCATGCGCCCAACGTGCTGACATGGCTGCGGCGCAAGGGCTGGCTCGACAGCGCAGCGCTGCCTGCGGGCGGTGGCGTCCCCTCCGACTGGTCCGACTCGCGCAGCGGCATCGAGGCCATGGGCAAGCGCGTGGGCCTGCCGGAGTGGGAGCAGTCGGGCTACCGCCTGCTGTCCGAGTACGAAGCCGAGGTGCGCCGCCGCCTCGCCACACCGCAGGTGCCAGCATGACCGCCACCCGTCACGGGTCCTCCCCAGCTCCCTCCAGTGCGGGTAATTCGCGCCGCCCCTTCGGACTGTTCACCAACCTCCTATAGGGGGTTCCGCTTTTTATGGATGCTCAAATGAATGTTGAATTGATCGCGGTAGAGGCCATCCAACCCAACCCGCACAACAGCCGCCTGCACTCCGCAGGCCAGATAGCGGACATCGTGAAGTCGATCAAAGAGTTTGGCTGGACGATGCCGCTCTTGATCGATGAGGCCGGCGTGTTGCTTGCTGGCCACGGGCGCCTAATGGCGGCCAAGAAGGCGGGAGTGACCGAGGTGCCGTGCGTGCGCAAGGTCGGGCTCACGCCTGCTCAAAAGCGCGCGTACGTCATCGCGGACAACCAGCTGGGCCAGGGCTCAACGTGGGACGAGAAGATCCTGAAGATGGAGCTGCAAGAGTTGATGTCGATGGACTTCGATGTCGGCCTCCTGGGCTTCGACGGCGAGGAGCTCAACGACCTGCTGGCCGCCACCTTCGACGATGAAGATGTGGGAGCGTCTGCGGGCTGGACTGAGGAGGATGACGTCAAACCTGCGCCTGCTGTGCCGGTCACGCGCAGGGGCGATGTGTGGGTGATGGGCAAGCACCGGCTGATGTGCGGTGACAGCACCAGTGCCCAGGACATGGCTATCCTTGCTGCTGGCCTGGTGGATCTCTGGTTGACCGACCCGCCATACAACGTCGCCTATGAAGGCGGCACCAAGGACAAGCTCAAGATCCAGAATGACGACATGTCGGACGGCGAGTTTCGCAAGTTTCTTGCCTCTGCCTATGCCGCCGCAGACAGCGTCATGCGCCCAGGCGCTGCGTTCTATATCTGGCACGCAGACAGCGAGGGCTTCAACTTCCGCGCTGCTGCCAAGGACGTCGGCTGGCCCATCCGGCAGTGCCTGATTTGGCGCAAAAACTCGATGGTTCTGGGCCGTCAGGACTATCAGTGGCAGCACGAGCCGTGTCTGTACGGGTGGAAACTGGGCGCTGGCCACACATGGCACGGGGGTCGAAAGCAGACCACTGTGCGCGATCTGCCTGAGTACGGCGTTCCGTTGCTGCAGCTGCCCGATGGGCGGTGGCAGTTGTCTGCCGGTGGGCGTGTGTACGTGATCGGTGCCGATGCGGCTGTCGAAGAGGTGACGCCAAGCGTCATCAACGAGGCCAAGCCAAAGACCAACGATTCACACCCCACCATGAAGCCTGTGGCACTGTTCGAGCGTCAGCTGCTCAATAGCTCGGGACCAGGGCAGGTGGTACTCGACAGCTTTGGTGGAAGTGGTACCACCTTGATCTGCTGCGAGAAGCACCACCGCCAGGCTCGCCTGATGGAGTTGGACGAGAAGTATTGCGACGTCATCGTGAACCGCTGGCAGGAGTTCTCCGGATCTGTGGCCGTGCTCGAGGCCACCGGCGCCACCTTTGAAGATACCCGCGATGCTCGTTTGGTTAGCGAGGTTGCTTGATGAACGCGCCGGGCATGTCCACCGTTGGCCACGACGCCGCCTCTGCGCTGCTGCAGGTTGCGCCCGACCAGCTGCATCGGCTGGTCGCGTCTGGTGTGGTGCGCCGGGCTGCCCCGGGCAAGTACGTGCCGGCCCAGCTCATCCGGGATTACATCGCCTGGTTGCATGCCGAGCCAGAGCGGCGTGACCGTTCTCCGACGCAGTCGGAAATTGCCGAGCACCTCGACATGAGCGATCGGAATCTGCGCGACTTGCTGCAGATGCTGGATCTCGACCACAAGCAGGCCAGCTTGAGTGCCATCCGAGTCGGCTATATCCGGAGATTGCGCGAGCAGGCAGCGGGTCGTGTCGGCTCTGAGGATGGTGGCCTCGACCTGGTTCAAGAGCGCGCCGCCCTGGCCCGTGAGCAGCGGGAAGGCCAGGCCATCAAGAACGCTGTGGCCCGCAAAGAGTTTGCCCCGGTGGGCCTGCTGGCCGATGTTCTGGGCATGGCTGCCAGCGCCGTGGTTGACCGCTTCGACCAGCTGGAGGGCGCGCTGCGCAAGGCCTGCCCCGACCTTCCCGACGACGCCAAGACCACCGTGCAATCGGTGATTGCCGCCGCCCGCAACGAATGGATACGCAGCACCGAGCGCCTGGTAACCGATGGCCTGGACGCCATGCTGGCCGCGCAGGACGAAGACGACACGCCCGAGCTGTTCGACGAAGACGCCACCGCATGACCACCCTGCCCACCATCCACCCCGAGACGGCCGAAGCCATCAAGGCCGCCGTGCGCCTGGGGCTGGAGAGCCTGCGGGCTGAGCCGCCGCAGCGGCTGGGTGATTGGGCGCGCGACCACTTCAAGCTGGCGGGCGAGAGCAGCCACACCAAGGGCGCCTGGGTGGCATGGGCTTTCCAGGTGGGCATTCTCGACTTCATGAGCGACGACCGGATCGAGGAGCTGGACGTGATGAAGGCCAAGCGCGTGGGCTACACCAAGATGGTGACCGCCTACATCGCCTACAACGTGGCCCACCGCCGCCGCAAGCAGGCCCTGTGGCAGCCCACAGACGATGACCGTGATAGCTACGTCAAGAGCGAGATTGACCCGGTGCTTGACCCCCTGACGGGCGTGCCTGCCGTCAACAAGGCCCGCAGGCGCGGCAAGGGCGCCAGCGAAGAAACCATCAAGTACAAGCCCTTCCGCGATTCGGCCCTGCACCTGCTGGGCGGCAAGGCATCGCGGGCGTATCGGCGCATCACCGTGGCCGCGGCCATCCTCGACGAAATCAGCAAGTTCGACCGCAGCATTGAAAAAAGCGGCCCGCCGCGCGGCCTGGCCCGTGGGCGGTTGGAAGGTGCGCCATACCCCAAGCTGGTATGCGGCAGCACGCCCCTGCTCAAAGGGCTGTGCCACATCGAGGACGCGGTGGACGAGGCCGAAGGCCTGGTGCGCTTCCACATCGATTGCAAGCACTGCGGGCTTGGGCATCCGTTGATGTGGGGTGGCAAAGACAAGGCGCACGGCTTCAAGTGGGAGCGCGGCAACCCCGCCAGCGTGCGCCACGTCTGCCCGCATTGCCGCAAAAGCATCACCCAGGCCGACTACATGCCCGGCGGCACGCCCGTGGGCGGCGCCTGGGTGTGCGAGCGCACCGGAAAGACCTACGGCCCCGACCGCGTGTGGCGCGACAACAAAGGCATGCCCTGCCGCCCGCCGCGCAGCCTGGCCGTGCATGTGTGGACCGCCTACAGCCCGCAGCGCGCCTGGTCCGACATCGTGACCGAATTTGAGAACGCCCTGAAGGCGCTGGAAAAGGGCGACGTGGGCCCCATGCAGCTGTTCGTGAACGAAACCCTGGGCGAGACCTGGGAGCTGGCAGGCGAGCGCACCGACGAACACGCCCTGCAGGCCCGGGCCGAACCCTACAAGCTGTGCACCGTGCCGCGCGGCGCGCTCATCCTCACCGCCGGGGTGGACGTGCAGCGCAACCGCTGGGAAATCACCGTGTACGGATGGGGCAGGGGGCTGGAGAGCTGGGTGGTGGACGTGGCTGTGCTGGAGGGCAACCCGGCCGTGGACGAGGAATGGGGCGCCGTGCTCGAGTACCTGCAGCGCCGCTACCCGCAAGAGGCTGGTGGCCTCACCATGGGCATCAGCGCCACCAGCATCGACAGCTCCGACCAGACCCAGGCCGTGTACAGCTGGGTCAGCAAGGCGCAGCACATGCTGAAGAACCTGCGCGCCATCAAGGGCGACGGCAACGACAACGTGCCACTGCTGGGCCCCAGCAGCCTGCAAGAAATCAACTGGCGCGGCCGCAAGGTGGCGCGCGGCATCAAGCTGTGGCGCGTGGGCGTCGATTCGGCCAAAGACTTGCTACTGGGCCAGCTCTCCATTCAGCAGCCCGGCCCCGGCTACGTGCACTTTTCCGACGAACTGCCGCGCGAGTTCTATGAGCAGCTGACCGCCGAACAGCGCGTGCTGGCCCGCGTCAACGGGCGCGAGGCATACCGCTGGATCAAACGCCGACCGCGCAATGAGCAGCTGGACAACCGCAACTACGCCATGCACGCCGCCATGGGGCTGGGCCTGCACAAGTACACCGATGCGCAGTGGGAGAGGCTCGAAGCCGCTGTGCAACCCCCAGCCGACCTGTTCAGCCCGCCGCAGCAAATACAAGTAAAAACAGGCTCTAGCGCTTATGCAGAAAGCGCAAGCAGCTATCAAAATAGTAGCGCACAAGCCCACAAACCACCCACCCCAAAAGGAAAGCCCACGCATGCAGCCACAGACGGATGGTCTTTTGACCGCAGAGCCTGAAGCAACCGCGCCGCCGCT
The DNA here is from genome assembly GCA_001770955.1 of Burkholderiales bacterium RIFCSPLOWO2_12_FULL_65_40. Classification (GTDB taxonomy): domain Bacteria; phylum Pseudomonadota; class Gammaproteobacteria; order Burkholderiales; family Burkholderiaceae_C; genus Simplicispira. The sequence continues at coordinate 46,296 of MESL01000051.1, forward strand.
CGACGACGAAGCCGCCACGCTGCGCGACGATGTGCGCTGCATCCTGCTCGAATGCCACCGCGACCGCGCGCTGCAGGCCCTGCACGGCGCAGCCACCAGCGACGCCATCCACCAGCTGGCCGATGCGGTGGCCCGGCGCCTGGCGCCGCGCATAGGCGGGCGGTACGTGCCCAAGCGCGGCGACAGCGATGCACGCGCCAAGCGTGACGCCGCCGTGTGGAAAGCCTGGAACGGGCGCAACGGCGCGCAGATCATGCGCGACTTCGCCATCTCGCGGCGCCTGCTGTATTCCATCCTGTCGCGCAAGCGCAAGGCGTAGCACGGCGCCACTGACCGCGCTGGCCTTTTTGGGCGGTGGCGTAAAAGTAGTGCAGCTTTTTTAGATTTTGCACAGCCATGCGGGCACCCTCGCCCCATGGCATTCACCACCCAAGACCTCGCCGCCATTGATGCGGCCATTGCCTCGGGCGAGCTGACCATTCGCGCCGCCGACGGCAAGATGGTCACCCTGCGCACCATGGCCGAACTGCTGCAGGCGCGCGATGCCATCAAAAACGACATTGCCGCCGCCGCGCCCGCCGCCCAGCGCCGCGCCTACCCGCGCCACCAGCTGGCCGACTTCTCGGACTGACCATGGCCGCAAAAACCCCCCGCAACATCGTGGACCGCGCCGTGGCGTGGTTGTCGCCATCGGCCGCTGTCAAGCGCGCCCAGGCCCGCCAGGTGCTGGCCTACTACGAAGCCGCCCGGCCCGACCGCCTGCGCAAAGGCCGCCGCGCCACCGGCAGCGCCAATGACGAAGTGCTGCAAGCCGGTGGCACCCTGCGCCAGGTGGCCCGCCATCTGGAGCAAAACTACGACCTGGCCCTGGGCGTGCTCAACACCCTGGTGGTCAACGTGGTGGGGCCCAACGGCATCGGTGTGGAGCCGCAGCCACGCAAGGCAGACGGCAGCATTGACGACGCACTGGCCCGTCAAATCCTCATGCTGTACCAGGACTGGTGCAAGGCCCCCGAGGTGACCCGCCAGCACGACTGGCCCAGCGCCCAGCGCCTGCTGGCCCGTAGCTGGCTGCGCGATGGCGAAGTGTTCAGCCAGTTGGTCAGCGGCATGGCGCCCGGCCTGCAGCACGGCAGCACCGTGCCGTTCAGCGTGGAGATGATCGAGGCGGACTACGTGCCGCAAGACCTCAACAGCAGCACGCCCGCCATCGTGCAGGGCATCAGCGTCAACGCCTGGGGCGCAGCCACGGGCTACAACGTGTACAAGGCCAGCCCGCTCGAAGGCGTGGCGCTGCTGGGCGCGTCGCAAACCAAGTTTGTGCCGGCAGACCGCATGCTGCACCTCAAAAACGTGCACCGCATCCGCCAGATGCGCGGCGTGTCGGTGTTCGCCAGCGTGCTGAACCGCTTTGACGACCTGAAGGACTACGAAGAAAGCGAGCGCATCGCCGCAAAGATCGCTGCCAGCATGGCCGCGTACATCAAAAAGGGCGCCCCCGACCTGTACGAACCCGACGCCGATGCAGAGCCGCGCCAGATGAAGTTCCGCCCAGGCATGGTGTTTGACGACCTGAAGGTGGGCGAAGAAATCGGGATGATCGACACCAACCGGCCCAACCCGAACCTGGAGACATACCGCAGCGGCCAAATGAAGGCCATTGCCGCAGGCGCTGGCCCCACCTTCAGCAGCATCAGCCGCACCTACGACGGCACCTACAGCGCCCAGCGCCAGGAGCTGGTAGAGGGCTACGCCGTGTATGCCACGCTGTCCAATGAATTCATCGGCCGCATTGTGCGCCCGGTGTATGAGCAGTTCATTGCCGCCGCCGTGGCCAGCGGCCAGCTGCGCGTGCCTGCAGGCACCCAGCCCGGCACCCTGGCCAGTGCCAGCTACATGCCCCCCGCCATGCCGTGGATTGACCCGCGCAAAGAGGCCGAAGCCTGGGGAATGCTGGAAGACCGCGCCTATGCCAGCGGCCCCGAAATCATCCGCAAGCGTGGCGGCAACCCACTCGACGTTCTGGAACAGCAAGGCCGTTGGCTGCGCGAAAAGGAGGCCGAAGGCGTGCCCGACAACGCGGCCCGCGCCCAGCCCAGCGTGACGCTGCAAACCGAATAGGGCAGAGCAGGGCGCAAAAGTAGTGCAGCTTTTTTAGATTTTGCACACCCGTCCCGGCACATTCACCCCCACACCCACAAGGACAACCATGGCAAAGTGGTACGAACTCAAGGCAAGCATCCCGCAAGCAGCGGGCGAGCCGCCCAAGCCTGCCGAGCTGCTGATCTACGGCAACATCGGCGACCGCTGGAACGAAGACGGCGTGGTGGCCAGTGAGCTGGTGCGCGACCTGTCCGCGCTGGAGGCCGACACCATCAACCTGCGCATCAACAGCTACGGCGGCAGCGTGCCCGATGGCCTGGCCATTTACAACGCCCTGCGCCGCCACAAGGCCGCCATCAACGTCTTTGTGGACGGCGTGGCCATTTCGTGCGCCAGCTACATCGCCATGGCTGGCGACACCATCACCATGGCGAAGAACAGCCAGATGATGATCCACGCCCCTTGGACGTTCGCCTACGGCAACTCCAACGACATGCGCGAGCAGGCTGACATTCTGGACCGCTACGCCAAAGCCATGGCCAGCGCCTACGCCGACAAGAGCGGCAAAACCTACGAAGACGCCCTGGCCTTGCTGACCGATGGCAAGGACCACTGGTACCTGGCAGACGAAGCCAAGGCCGAAGGCTTTGCCGACGAAGTGGGTGAAGAGGTGGCCGTGGCCGCATCGCTGGCCAACAGCTTCGACCTCTCGCGCTTCAAGGCCGCTGCCCCTGCTGCGGCCATCGCACCCCCCCAAGTTCCGCAACCGACTGCAGCTGCAGTCACAACAAAGGAGGCTTCAATGCCCGCAACCGTGCCCGCAGCTGGTCAACCCGCTGCACCCTACGCTCGCACCAAGGACGAAAACACCCAGGTGCTCGCCATGTTCAAGCCCTTCGCATCGCGCCCCGAAATCGCCGCGCTGCAAACCGAAGTGCTGGCCGACCCTGGCCTGACCATTGAAGCCATTCAGGCCCGCCTGCTGACCGAAATGGGCAAGGGCGCCGAGCCTGCCGTGCCGCAAAACTCCTTCCCGAAGATCGAGACGGTTTCTGATGAAGCCGACAAGGCCCGCGAAGCCGCCGTCAACGCCATACTGGTGAAGGCTGGCGTGGTGGCCGACGCGGAAAAGCGCCGCGCCATGTCCGCCAGCAACCCCGCCATGAGCCTCAGCCTGGTGGAGATGGCTAAGGCCGCCCTGGTGCGTTCCGGCATCCGCCACGACCATCTGGACAAGATGGGTGTGGTGGCTGCGGCCTTCACCCAGGGCACCAGCGACTTCCCCGTGCTGCTGGAAAACGCCATGCACAAGACGCTGCAGACGTCCTACGCCATTGCTGCCAACACCTGGAACCGCTTCTGCGCCACCGGCAGCGTGAGCGACTTCCGTGCGCACAACCGCTACCGCACCGGCAGCTTCGGCAGCCTCGATGCCGTCAACGAGCTGGGCGAGTACGTCAACAAGTCCATCCCTGACGGCGAAAAGGGCAGCATCGCCGCCACCACCAAGGGCAACATCATCAACCTGAGCCGCAGGGCCATCATCGATGATGACCTGGGCGTGTTCGTGGGCCTGGCGAACATGTTGGGCCGCGCAGCAGCCCGCACGGTGGAAGCCGATGTGTACGCCCTGCTGGCCCTCAACAGCGGCGCAGGCCCCACCATGGGCGACGGCAAGGCGCTGTTCCACGCAGACCACGGCAACATCACCACCAGCGCAGCCATCACCATGGCCGCCCTGGATCTGGACCGCGTGGCCATGGCATCGCAAAAGGACGTGTCGGGCAACGACTACCTCGACCTGCGCCCCGCTGTGCTGCTGGTGCCCATTGGCCTGGGCGGCACGGCCCGCAGTATCAATGACGCGCAGTACGACCCCGACACCGCGAACAAGATGCACAAGCCCAACATCGTCAACGGCCTGTTCCGCGACATTGTGGACACGCCGCGCCTGTCTGGCAACCGCCGCTACCTGTTTGCTGACCCCTCCGAGGCCCCGGTGCTGGAAGTCGCCTTCCTCGACGGCAACCAGAACCCGTACCTCGAACTGCAGAACAGCTTTGACGTGGACGGTGCCCGCTACAAGGTGCGCCTGGACTACGGCGTGGCCGCTGTGGACTACCGAGGCGCCGTCACCAACGCAGGCGGCTGATAGCTGCCACTGGCCGCCACAGCGCGGCCAGTAAGCCCACCCCCATCAATCGAGGAAACCCAACATGACCACCACATTCAAGCAAGACGGCAAGGTGATCCAGTACACCGCTGGTGCCGACATCAGCGCTGGCGCTGTCGTCAAAATCGGCAACATCCTGGGCGTAGCCCTGACCAACATTGCCAACGGCGCTACCGGCTCCGTGGCCACCGAGGGCGTTTTTTCTGCGCCAAAAGTTGCTGCCGCCGTCATTGCCCAGGGCGAGAGCCTCACCTGGGACGTGTCCGCTGGCGCCTTTGACGGCAAGGCCGCATTGGCCGCCGCGGGCGACGTGACTGGCGCCTGCGCCTTCGCATGGGCTGCTGCTGGTGCCACTACCACCACGGTGCTGGTCAAGTTCACCGGCGTGCCCGGCACCGTTGCCTGATCGCCATGAGCCTGGCCCCCTTCTCCGCCCTTGAATCGCGCCTGAACAGCGCGGTGCAAAAGCACATTGCCAACGCCACCGCTGTGCACAACGGCGGCGCCCCGTTCGGTGTGCTGTTCGACCGCTCCCCTGCCGACCCCTTCGGCACCGGCGCGGTCGATTCAGCGCGCCACGACGTGTCGTTTGTGGCGGCCAATGCGCCGGGGCTGGCAGAGGGTGGCACGCTGGTCATTGACGGGGCGGCCTACACCGTGGCGTCTGGCGTGCAGCCTGACGCGGGCGGCTGGGTCACCCTGTCGGTTTACCCCAAGGCGGCCTGACCATGCTCGCCCTCGAAGCCCCCCTCAAAGCCCGCCTGCAGGCGCTGCCCCAGCTGACCGGCTGGGCGGTGCGCATGGGCACCGAGCATGCCGACCGGCGCGTGGTGCCTGCGGCCGATGTGCGCTGTGCGGGCGCATCGGTGCCAGACCGCAAGTCTGGCGCCGTGATGGTGGCGCCTGAGTGGCAAGTCACGCTGGTGCTGCGCCGGGGTGATGACGCCGCCGCGCTGCTCGACGCAGCCATGGCCGCTGTCATCACCAGCCTGCACAACTGGCAGCCCGGCCAGCAGGGCGGGCGCGGGTGGGAGCCATGGAGCCTGGCGCGCATCACCGAGCCGCTGCTGAGCGACGACGGATTGACGGGCTACGAACTCACCTTTTCGACCGGTGCCCGGTACATGGGCCAGCAATGAACATGAGCGAATCCACCCAAAAACTCCACCGCGCCCTGCTGCGCGCTGCCAAGGCGGCCATTGCAGCGTGGGAGCGGTGGCTTACCACCCAAACCGCGCAGCAGTAAGCAGCGCACGCGCCCCGGCCGCAGGCCCTCGCGCACCAGTCACCGTTAAACCCACCGGGCACGCGAGCCGCCCACGCCACCCACCACAGTGGCCCCAGCGGCACCCAGGCCTCCCCGGACTTGCAACCCAGCAACTCCGGAGAGCGCTATGCCAATCACCAACATCACCAACGAGTACGCCATCCCCCGGGGCCGCGTCTACTTCGACCGCTTCGACGCCAACGGCCTGCCCACAGGCGAGATTCCCCTGGGCAATTGCCCCGGCTTCACCTTCACAGCAGAGACCGAAAAGGCCGAGCACTTCAGCTCCGAGAGCGGCCTGGCCGAAAAAGACGCTGCCCTCATCGTCAAGGTCAACCGCACCGGCAGCCTGACGTGCGACAACTTCAGCCTCGACAACCTGGCCTTGTTCGTGTCGGGCAGCACCGAGACGCAAAGCCAGACCGCTGGCGACGTGGTGGACGAAGCCCACACCGTGCACCAGGGCCGCATTTACCAGCTGGGCGTGAGCAACAACGCCCCGGCCGGCGTGCGCAACATCACCGACGTGGTGGTCACCAGCTCTGACGGCCTCACCACCTACGTGGCGGGCGTGGCCTACAACACCGACCTGGACCTGGGCCGCCTGCAGATCATTGCCGGTGGCCCCATTGCCGACGCCACCGCCATCAAGGTGGACTACAAGACCACGCTGAAAAGCTGGACCCGCGTCAAGTCCGGAGCAACCGCTGAAGTGTCGGGCGCCCTGCGCGTGATTGCCGACAACGCCAGCGGCACCAACCGCGACTGGTTCATGCCCAAGGTCACCCTCACCCCCTCGGGCGAGATCCCGGTGATTCAGGAGGGCACCGACTTCACCACCATGGAATTCGGGGTGGAAGTGCTGAAGGCCGCCAACCGCGAAGCCCTCTACATCGACGGCCGCCCAGCCGCCTGATCGCCCGCAGCACGGCGCCTGCTGCGGCGCCGTGCGGCTCCAAGTGCTGCCCAGGCCCGGCAGCAGCTGAAGCCGCCGCACTGCCCACCACCCCACCCGAAAGCACCCGCCCGTGGCAATGAAGCCCATTCAGATTCTGATCAACGCCAAAGACAACGCGTCTGCGGTGTTCAGTGGCCTGCAGGGCAAGGTGGCCGCCGTGGGCGCGGCCATCGCCACGTACTTCGGCATCAACGCCTTCGCGGGCGTCGTGAGCGGCGCTGCCGACCTTGAAACGGCCATGAGCCGCGTGCAGGCCGCTACGGGCGCCACGGGCGAAGAAATGCAGGCCCTGCGCAAGGCCGCAGAGGACGCGGGGGCCAACACCAAGTACACCAGCACCGAAGCCGCTGGCGCGCTGGAAAACCTGGCCAAGGCGGGCCTGAGCGCTACCGACGCCATTGCCACCCTGCCCGCCGTGCTGAACCTGGCCCAGGCGGGCGACATTGGCCTGGCCGAATCGAGCGAGCTGGTCACCAAGGCCGTCATGGGCATGGGCCTGGCCTTCACCGACGCGGGCCGCGTGGCCGACGTGCTGGCCCTGGGTGCCAACGCCACCAACACCAGCGTGCTGGGCTTGGCCCAGGCGCTCAGCTACGCCGCCCCCGTGGCGCAAAGCCTGGGCCTGTCGCTCGAATCCACCGTGGCCATCATCGGCAAGTTTGCCGATGCAGGCATTGACGCCAGCCGCGCGGGTACCGCGCTCAACAGCATCCTTTCGCAGTTCAGCAACCCGGCCAGCAAGTTCCGCGAAGAACTCAACGCCGCAGGCATCACCACCGGCAATTTTGAAACCGCCCTGCACCAGCTGGCCGCCGCAGGCCCCGCTGGCAGCAAAGCCATCAACGCCGTGGGGCAAGAGGCCGGCCCGGCCCTGCGCGCGCTGCTGAACCAGGGCATGGGCGCGCTCGATGGCCTGACCGAAAAGCTCAAAACCGCCGAAGGCAGCGCCGCCGCCACAGCAGCGGTCATGCAGAACAACTTGAACGGTGCGCTCAGCGGCCTGAGCAGCGCGTGGGACACCGTGAAAAACGCCCTGGGCACCCCTGTGCTGCCCGTGCTGCAGCAGGGCGTGGAGCAGCTCGCCGGGGCCTTCCGCACCGCCGTGGCAGACGGCACGGTTACCAAGTTCGGCGAAGCCATTGCCACCGCGTTCCAGGCCGGCATCAAGTGGGTGCGCGAGTTTCTGGGCACGGTGGATTTCACGGCCGTGCTGGCGCGGCTGCAGGTGTTTGCCGACAACGCCAAGCAGCGGTTTGACGAGTTCGGGCAATACGCCACCAACGCGGGCAACATCGTCAAGACCGCCTACGGCGTGATGAGTGCTGGCGCCAATGTGGTGCTGGTCGCCATCTATGGGATTGGAATAGCCTTTGCCGAGACGTCTGCAGGCATCGTGCGCGCGTCGGCGTTCATGTCGGAGTCGCTGGCAAAAATTGCTTTTGGCGATGCAAAGGAGCGGCTCATCCGGGAGGCCGCGCAAATGCGCGAAGTGCTGGCGGGCCTGACGGGCGTCAGTGAGGAGTTCGGCAAGAAGGCTGCAGCGGCCCTTGATGATGCGACGGATGGTGCAAAGATTGCTGGAGAGGGTTTCTCTGGCCTGACCGACGAGGTGAAGGGCACAAAAAAAGCGCTTGAAGAACTCAAGGATGCCACCGAAGCTTCCAAGAAAGAACTCGCGGCCTCAAATGAGGAGTTCCGAAAATCCGAGGTTCTTTACAGAAAGCAGGAAGAAGCAACCGCTGCAACTGCCCGCGCCACGGCAGAGCACGCCGAAAAAATCAGGCTTTTGCAGGAAGCGTACGAGGGCTTTATTCGGGCCGGTAACCTCAATGAAGCCATCATCACTTTCGATGAGCTGACCAAGGCGCAGCGTGCTGCGGCTGAATCAGCGGGCGGTGTTGCAAAGAGCGCAGAAGCCGCCGCCGCCGCTATCGCCGCAGCCTACAAAGACCTCGGCGTAACCACAGACGCCGACCTTAAGCAAGTGGCAGATCGTGCTAAAGCCAACTTCGATTTGCTGGCGAAAAGCGGCACAGCCAGTGCGCGCGAACTTTCAGCCGGGTTTGTCGATGCGGCCCAAAAAGCCATAGCTGCAAACGATGGAATCGCCCCGTCCTGGGTGAAGTCCGAAGCCGCCGCGCGCGGCTACAAAGTGGAAGTGGATGCGGCCGGCAAGGCCACGCTGGTGCTAGCCGACAAAACGGACCAGGCCACCGGCCGCATGGCCCGGGGCTGGCACGCATCACGCGAGGCCATTCAGGCGCAGACCGACGCCATGGACAAGCTCATGATGAAGTACACCATGAGCGCCGACTACACCGAGCGCCAGATCAAGCTACTCGAGCGCGAAGCCGCCGCCGCCGAAAAAGCCGCCGAGGCCTACCGCAAAAAGTGGAACATGGACAAAGAGGGTTACTCCCTCAACACCGCTGGCGAGCGCGTGCTGGCGGGCGAGTCGCAAGACCAGATAGACAAAGACATTGCAGAGCTGTACGGCGCTGCAAATGTCGACAGCCCCGACGCCCAGCGCGCGCGCCAGCTGCGCGAGCTGGCGAAGCTGCGCAGCAAGGGAAGCGGTCTCGTTACCCAGCCAGACCTGAGCGCAGACGAGCGCCGCGAGCTGCAAGAGCTTGAGGCCCGGCTGCTCAACGGCATTGGCGCGGCGCCAAAAGACGCCCCATCGCGCGAGCCCGCCCCCACCCGCACCACCACCAGCGGCATGGCCACCGGCACCCAGGTCACCATCAACCTCGAAGGGCGCGGCCGCACCGTCAACACCGACGCCGCAGGCGCCAACGCGCTGCAAGACCTGCTGCGCGAGCTGGGCAACGGCAGGGGCACCTACCAATGAGCACAACCCACCACACCCTGGGCCTTGTCCAGATCCCGCGCGGCATGGTCTGGGCGGATGAATTCAACTGGGCCGAAGTCGATCGCGCAGCCGAATACAGCATCACCGGCGCCCTGCTGATCGACGCCGCCGTGCGCCAGGCGGGCCGCCCCATCACGCTGGAGGGCAGCGACAGCGCAGGCTGGATCACCCGCGCCACGCTGCTGCAGCTGCAGGCCCTGGCGCAAGACCCCGACGCCACCCACGCCCTCACGCTGGCCGATGGCCGCGCGTTCACCGTCAGCTTTGCGCCCGGCACCCCCATCACCGCCACCCCCGTGGCCCGGCCCGAGCTGCCCCCCAGCCACCACCCCTACGTCGCCACCGTGCGGCTGATCGAGGTTTGACCCCATGACCATCCTATCCAGCGACATCCGCCTGTTAGAGAGCGAGCGCATGACCGACACCACCGACGGTGGTGGCCGGCGCACCAGCCGCGTCATTCCCGACGGGGTGGCGGGCAACATCTTCCCCAAAGTCTCGCGGGTCGATTCGGTGTACGGCCGGGTAAACCTGCGCAAAATCTACCCGCACATCAACACGGCCAATTTGGATGTGTACGCGGGGGCGCACTTCGTCATCACCGACGCGCCCGACAACGACCGCATCAGCGTGCTGGCCTTCAGCACCGGCAGCGACTTTGACCTGCGCGCTGCCGCGCGCGACCGCATCGAGAGCTATGTGATTGCCGGGCCAGAAAGCCGCATGACGCTGTACGGGCGCCAGCTCAAAGAGGCGCAGGCCATCCTGGCGTACCAGCGCGAAGAAGAGCCATTGCCCGAAATTGGCGACGTGTACGCCATCAGCAACGAGGTGGGCGGGGTGACCACCGCGCAGCAGTTTGTGCGGGTGCAGGACGTGACGCACGAGGTGCGCACGTTTCAGGACGACAGCTCCAACGAATACCGACGCCGTGTGGTCACTCTCAAAATCGGCTCGCGCCTGCGTCACGAGTTTGCTGGCATTCCTTCTCCCAGCCGCTTTGCATCAGTGTCTGCCAGCGCTGCGGGCAGGCTGCGCACCACCACCGTGGCCGATGCTGCGCGCTACTACGGCATTCAGCCGCTGTCTGCTGCGGTGTCGTCGGGCGCGCTGGAGCTGTCGGTGGCATCGGTGTACGCCCCCATCGTGCCCACCACGCAGCGCGAAACGGCTCTCAGCCTGGCCAGTGTGGCGGGGGCTGCATTCGGGCTGGATTGCGCAACTGTCGCCGTGAACGAGCCAACCTACAGCCGTGCCACTGGCGCAACCAATTTTGTGTACCGCACGGCGCTGCCCATCAAGCCCGGCACGCTGGTGATTTCTGACGGGTATCTCAGCACAGACAACGGGGCTGGTGTGATGGTCGTCAACGCACCAAATAATGGATACATCGGTACGGTGGATTACGAATCTGGCACGCTGAGCCTGACCGCGCGGAACCCCGGCAACTACCCGCCCATGGCCATCAGCTACGTGCCACAAGCCTACGTGTCGCAGGCGGCGCACACGCACGACATACCCGTCACCCTGGCCACGCGCGGCACGGTGTACGCCGTGCCCCTGTTGCCGCTTCCCGCACCGGGCACGCTGATTGTGGACTTTCGCGCGCTGGGCAAGTGGTACCGCCTGCGCGACAACGGCGCTGGCGAGCTGGTGGGGGGCGATGCGCAGTACGGCACGGGCACGGTGGATTACGTCACCGGCGGCGCCACCATCACCCTGGGGGCTTTGCCCGACGTCGGCAGCAGCGTGCTGCTGTCGTGGGGTAGCCCAACGCACTATCAAATTCTGGCGGCCACGCCAGCGTCCAGCATTGACATTGTGCTGGCGTCTGCGCCCATCAAGCCCGGCACCGTGGTACTGACGTGGATGGATGGCGCCACTGCGCAAACCGCCACCGACAACAGCGCGGGCGCCATCACCGGGCACGCCACCGGCACCATTGAGTACCAGACGGGGGCGCTGCATCTGGTCATGTCAAAGCCGGGCGCGGGGGCCTTCAGCATCGCCTACGACAGCGACACGCCGCCCACAGTCCAAAGCTCGCACGAATTCGGCGGGGCCATTGCCCCGCACAGCGTACTGGTGACTGGCGTCAACCTCACCCTGCCCGATGGCAGTGCCTACACCGGGCTCTCCGTCAGAGACAACGGCCTGGGCGAGCTGCGCGTGGGTGGCCCGGCAGGTGACTACATTGCCCTGGGGCAGTACACCACCGCCTATGCGCAGTCGTTCGGATCTGTGAACTACGACACCGGCGTTGTGACGATGGCCGCTTCCATCCCGCTGCAGCCACTGCGCACCTGGGACGATGTGGCCCACGAGTGGGTTTACGCCTCGGTGGCCAACGCCGTGGCGAGCGCGGCCAGCGCCCAATTCACTGCGCTGCCAACCGCCGCCACGCCCGCAGTGGTGCCCCGCACCCAAACGGCCACGCTGGGCACGGGCGGCACCGGCCTAGCGCTGAAGCTGGGCACGACCACGCCCATCACCATCGTGCCAGGCTCGGTGTTGTTCACGGCGTTCGGCAAGCGGTATATCGACCGCAACGGCACCGTGTACACCGATGTTTCGGCCACCACCGGCTCGGGCACGGCGGTGGGCAGCATCAGCTACGCCACCGGCGAAATCACCCTGAGCGACTACCCGGCCGCCACTGCTGCCAATTTATCAATCATCGCCGCCCTGGGCCGCAAGGGCGACTACACCGCCACCAGCGTGGCATTCCGCACGGCGGGCAGCCCCATTCGCCCGGCCAGTCTGTATGTGCAAGTGACGGCCCTTGATGGCGAGTTGCTGGTGGGGACGGCGGACCAAAGCGGCATCATCACCGGCGGCATGACGGGCGAGGTGGAGCAGACCATGGGCGTGGTCAACGTCGAATTTTCCAAGCCCGTGCTGCCAGGCACGCTGCGCTACAGCGCGGTGGTGCTGAGCAACCTGCCGCTGGATGCGGAGATTCTGGGCCTTGATCCCGTGCGCCTGCCCAGTGATGGCCGTGTGCCCATCTTCCGCCCGGCCGATGTGACGGTGATCCATCACACCGACATTTACAACGCGGGCACGCCCGCAGCGGGCGGCACTATCAACGTGGGGCGCACGGACCTGTCTGCCCTGTGGCTCGAAGACGCGAACAAAAAGAAGCTGGCCGCAGGCATGTACGCCGTAGACCTGGCCGCAGGCACCGCCACCATGGCCGCAGACCTGAGCCTGACGGGCTACGTGCCGCCCATCCTGGCCAAGCACCGCATTGAAGAAATGGGGCTGCTGAGCGATGTGCAGATCAACGGGCAGCTGACGCTGACCGCGCCGCTGCTGCGCAGCTTTCCGGCGGGCAGCCAGCTCAGCAGCGCGCTGCTGTATGGCGACCTGCAGGCCCGCGTCACCAACGTGTTCGACCAGCAGACATGGACGGGCGTGTGGCAAAGCACGCGCATCGGGGATGGCGCCACCGCGCAATACAACGATGTGGACTACCCCATCGAGGTGACGAACGACGGCGCCATCACCGAGCGCTGGCGCTTGAACTTCACCAGCACCACCAGTTTTCAAGTCATCGGCGAAAACCTGGGCGTCATTGGCACTGGCACCACGGGCGCAGACCTTCAGATCGTCAACCCGCTGACCGGCCTGCCTTACTTCACTTTGCGCGCCGCAGGCTTTGGCCTGGGCTGGCCGGTGGGCGGAAACCTGCGCCTGGACACCATCGCCGCCGCCCCGCCCACCTGGCTTGCGCGCTGCGTGCTCCCCGGCGCGGCCCTCACCGGCGACAGCTTTGACGCGCAGCTGCGCGGCGATGTGGACTAACTCAACAAGGACACCAGCACCATGATTTTGCGACTCATCCCCGCGCTGCGCAGCGCCATTGCCGACCTGTGGATTTCGTACTTTGACGCGGGCACTGGCCCCGCCATCATCGAGTTCTACACCGGCGCCATCCCCACGGCCCTGGGCGATGCCCTGACCGACCAAGTGAAGCTGGGCACGCTCACCTGTAGCGACCCTGCTGCGACCCAGACAGCGGGCGTCATTACCTTCGGCGCCATTACCCAAGACAGCGCCGCAGACGCCAGCGGCACCGCCTCATGGGCCTACATCAAAGACAGCGCGGGCGCCATCGTCAACGCGGTGGATGTGACGGACGCCGCTGGCGACGGCCTCATCAAAGTCAACACCACCACCATCGTGGCCGGTGGCCCCATAGCAATTACCTCGCTCACGATCACCGTGGGCGGGGCGTAAGGGAGTCAAGCATGACTGTACGCATTTACTACTCCACCGACTCGGGTGCGCCGGTTTATTCCGGCTCTACGGGTGCGTTGATTGCATTGCTCAAGGCTTGCCTCGTCGATGGCTATGGTGCCAAGGCCGCTGCGGGCTGGACGCAGCCCTTCACCGGCACCGGCCTCGCAGCGTTTCGCCCGGCTGCGGGCAACCGCCATTACCTGTGGGTTGACGACACAAATGCCACTGCGGCCCGCGTGCGGGGGTTCGAGGAGATGACGGACATCAGCACGGGCACCGGGCCATTCCCGACCGATGCGCAGCTGAGTGGCGGTTGCTACAACATCAAGTCCAATACTGCTTCGTCTGCTGCCCGCGGGTGGGTTTTGGCGGCAGACGAAAAGCGGTTTTGGCTTGTCAGTGCACAGGCTGCGGACACCATTGCGGGCTCGGTGGCTGCTGGGTTAGGTATGTTTTTTGGAGACATCCACAGCGCCAAAGCTGGCGATGCGTTCCATACATTGCTGATTGCTGGTTCGGGGTCAACTACCAGCACCGCGCAGCTGGGGGCGCTGGTTGCTGCAATGACCTCCAGCGTGCCGGGGCATTACATGGCCAGGGGCTATACCCAAGAGGGCACCTCTGTAACGATAGGGAAACACTCCGACCAGGTAAAAAACAGTGCCAGCACTACCATTGGCGCAGGCGGCGGCGGGTACCCGGACGCCGTGACCGGCGGCATAGGCATTGCGCCTGTTTTTGTGCATGAAAATATCAGTACGGTTACGCGCGGCGTTGTGCCTGGCGCGTGGTGCCCGACGCACACCTTGCCCGCAAGTCCGGGTGATACTTTCCAGGGAAGCGGGGCGCTAGCAGGCAAAGAATTCTTGCTTGTCGATGTGTCGGCGGCGGGTGCGCGTGGCCGCATGGCGCTTGAAATCAGCGACACCTGGGGTTGACCATGGCAAACCTTGGTGCAATCGGTGTGGGCGTTGATTTTGGCGCGGTGTTTTGCCTTTACGACGTCGCGGCAGGCTGGAATATCACCACCAACCCCATCCGCTGCTACGAAATCAACGGCGCTTATCGCGCGCTGCCCAAGCGCGAAAACTGGAGGATCGTGAGCGGCATCGTGACCGATGCTACCAGCAACCCGGCGGCCCGCGAGGTGCGCGCAATCGACCGCGCCACGGGCGCCATTTTGGGCACGACGACCAGCGACGCAGGCACCGGGGCCTATGCCATCGCCGTGCCGGTGGCCAGCGAGGTGCAAGTGGTGTTTCTCGACAACGCTGCGGGTGATGTCGAGAACGACCTCATTCTGCGGACCTTGCCCGTATGAGCTACACGCGCCCGCTCGGTAACGCAGCCAACGCGCAGTTCGGCGGGGCCTACACGCGCCCCGCTGGCAATGCGGCTGACGCGAGCTTTCAGACGGTGCCCACGGGCACTGTCGGCACAGGCGCTGGCACGCTCACATTCACAGGCGCCGCCACCGCTGCCCACGGTATCACTGGTACAGCAGCCGGTGTGCTGGCCTTTACCGGCGAAGGCGCTGGCGAGCACATCAACCCCAGCGTAGAGGGGGTGGGCGCTGGCACGCTGCCATTCACCGGGGCCGCCACCGCCGCCCACGGCATCGCAGGCGCCGCAGCCGGTGCGCTCGCCTTCACCGGATCAGCCGCCGCTGCCCACGGCATTTCCGCCACGGGCGCGGGCGCCATCGGCTTCACGGGCGCCTGCGTGGCCTTGCACCTGCGCTACGAAGTGCGGGGCGAGGTGCGCATGGGTGGCATTCTGGTAAACCGGCGCGTGCGCTGCTACAAGCGCAGCACGGGCGAGCTGACGGGCCAGGCCGACACCGCAGCGGGCCTGTACCGCGTGCACGCAGGCTTTGACGACGCCGAGGTTTACACCCTTGCCATCCACATGGACGAAGCGGCTACGGACTGGATACCACCCACGGCAAACCGTCTGGTGCCCGTGCTTGCGGATGACACAGCATGAGCGCCCAACCCGCCACCGCCGCCATCCTGACCTACGGCCCGCAGGGCACGCAGCAGGCCGCCACGGCTGTGCTGCTGTCATACAGCCCGCCGCCCGCCGCTGCCCGGCGCGTGGTGGCCACGTTCGGCGCCCCGTGGGGGCAGGCGGCTCCGCAGGCCGTGGAAACGCGCGCCGCAGCCAACCACCCCGACCCGCTCGACACCGCCGCCCGCGCCCCCTGGGGCGAAGGCGCACCGGAGCACCGCGAGGCGCGCACCGCCTGGGCGCCGCCCAGCACCATGGACCGAGAGCGCAGCGCCCCCTGGCAGCAGTTCGCCCGCCGCCTGCAACCGCAAAGCGCCCAGCCCTGGGGCGTGGCCCGCCAGCAAGACGCCGCCGCCCGCGCCCCCTGGGGTCAGTTCGCGGGCCGCCCGGCGTTGTCTGCCGTGGCCGTGTGGGTGCGCGCGCGGGTGTCAGACCCGCAAGCCACCGCCCCCTGGGGCGAGTACGCCAGCCGCCCCGTGCTGCTGGTGCGCCCCGTGTGGGCCATGCCCCGCCACGCCGATGCCGAGCGCTGGATTCCGTGGACGCGCTACAGCCGCCCGCTCGATGCGGGCTGGGGCGTTGTCACCCCACCCGGCGGCCCACCGATTGACGAACACGGAACCGTGCTGGTGCCCGTGCGAAGGGTTTACATGACCACCAACAACCTCACCCTGACCCGCGTGTCAGACGGCGCCACCATCCCCGCCTACAGCTTCGGCATGAGCCTGGACGCCGATTCGTGGACATGGAGCTGGCAGGCCACGCTGCACGCTACTGCGCTGCCCCTCATCCAGCCCGGCCCCGGCGGCGACCCGGTGGAAGTGCTGGCCACCGTCAACGGAACGCCTTACCGCCTGTGCGTGGAGCAATACGGCCGCCAGCGCGAATTTGCCAGCACCCGCATCAGCGTGCGCGGGCGGGGCAGGGCGGCCATCCTCGACGCGCCCTACGCACCCACGCTGAATCATGGCAACACGGCAAGCCGCACCGCGCAGCAGCTCATGGCAGACGTGCTGACGATCAACGGCGTGGGCATTGGCTGGGATGTGGACTTTGCCCTGACTGACTGGCTGGTGCCCGGCAACGTGTGGGCGCACCAGGGCAGCTACATCAGCGCCATCCTGGAGATTGCCGCCGCTGCCGGGGGCTACGTGCAACCGCACGACGCCCTGCAAACCCTGCGCGTGCTGCCACGCTACCCGGCCGCGCCGTGGCAGTGGCACACCCTCACGCCAGACTTTGAGCTGCCCAGCGCCGTCGTGAGCGTAGAGGGCACCGAGTGGCAGCGCAAGGCCGCATACAACCGCGTGCACGTCAGCGGCACCACGGCCGGCGTGCTGGGCGAAGTCACCCGGGGCGGCACAGCGGGCAACACCGTGGCGCCCATGGTCACCGACGCCCTCATTACCCATGCCGACGCCGCCCGCCAGCGCGGCCTGGCCGTGCTGAGCGACACCGGCACCCAGGCCCATATCAGCCTGCGCCTGCCGGTGCTGGAAGAAACGGGCGTCATCCCGCCCGGCGCGCTGGTGCGCTATGTAGACGGCGCCACCACCCACCTGGGCCTGGTGCGCGCCACCAGCCTGGAGTGGAGCGCACCCAAGCTGCGCCAGACCCTGGCCGTTGAAACCCACCCCGCATAAAGGCCGCGCCATGAGCACCCGCAACGTCTACAGGCAGTTTTTGGACTTGATGCCCCAGCGCCCCCTGCAGGTGGCCACCGTCACCGCCACCAGCGGCGACGCCAGCACCGTCACCCTGCCCGGCGGGGGTGTGCTGCAGGTGCGCGGCGCCGCCACGGTGGGCGCGCAGGTGTTTGTGCGCGATGGCGTGATAGAGGCCGCGGCGCCCGCGCTGGGCATTGTGCAGATCGAGATTGCATAAAAACAGAG
Organism: Burkholderiales bacterium RIFCSPLOWO2_12_FULL_65_40; assembly: GCA_001770955.1. Classification (GTDB taxonomy): domain Bacteria; phylum Pseudomonadota; class Gammaproteobacteria; order Burkholderiales; family Burkholderiaceae_C; genus Simplicispira. Next base: position 63,816 of record MESL01000051.1, read on the forward strand.
AGAGGGACCGCATGATCCAGGACGACTACGGCAACCTTGTGGACGGCGCCACCGTCACAACGCTCACGCAGCGGCTCGACCAGGGCGACCAGCGCATGACGCGCATCGAGGGCAGCATCAGCGAAAACACCCAGCTCACCCAGCAGCTGGCCACCAGCACCGCCGAAATCGTGGAGTTTTTCGCGGCCATGAAGGGGGCGCTGAAGGTGCTGAACTGGATCGGCAAGCTCGCCCGGCCCCTGGCCGCCATCGCCACCCTGGCCGCGTCGGTGGCCGGGCTGTGGGCGGTCATGAGGGGCCACAAGTGAAAGACGCCATCAAGCGCCGCCTGCTGCAGGCCGCCCTGGCCATCGCCACGGGCGCGGCGGGCGTTGCCACCTACCAGGCCCAGCAGCCCAGCCCCGAAGTGCTGCTGGCCATGGAGCTTGGCAGCCACTTTGAGAGCAGCGGCAGGCACATCGGAACGCCTTACGTGGACAAGCTGGGCAAGGGCCAGCCCCTCACGGTGTGCAACGGCGTCACCGGCGACGGGGTGGTGGCCGGGCGCACCTACACGCCCGACGACTGCAAGCGGCTGGAGCTGCCGCGCTACATCGCCGCAGAGCGCGAAGCCCGCGCCCTGTTCACCCACTGGCCCAGCTACAACCCGTGGGTGCGCGCCAGCATCATCGACATGATCTACAACCTGGGCGCCCCCGCCCTGCAGGGCAGCACCCTGCAGCGCCTGGCCAACGCGGGCGACCTTGCGGGCGCCTGCCAGCAGATGCCCCGCTGGGTGCGCGGCACCGTCAACGGGCAAAAGGTGGCCCTGCCCGGCCTGGTAGACCGACGGGCCACCACGCAAGAGCTCTGCGCCGAATGGGGCCGCACCGGCCACTTCAGCGCCCACATTCTGGAGGCCAAAAAATGAACCCGATCGTGATAGCCATGTGGCTGAACTGGTGGAGGGCGTGGCGATGATCCCCGGCCTCTCTACCCATCTGATTGCGGCCGGCGCCGCCCTGGCCATCGGCGCATCCGGCGCGTGGTGGGTGCAGGCCCAGCGCTACGGGCTCGAAATCGAGCAAATCAAACACCAGCAGACCACCGCAGACCTGGCGACAACTACCCAGGCCGTGCAAGACATGGCCGGATTTCAGAAAGGACTGAACGATGCGCTCACCAGCTTTCAAACCGCCCAGCAGAAAAACACCCAGGCCCAGCAAGACCTGGGCCGCCTGCTGCTTGACCTGCGCGGCACTACTGCAGGGCTGCGCAGCGACTTCGCCGGGCTCCCCCAGCGCATCGCCACCGCTGCCCAGCCCGCCCTTGCTGAGTACGCCAGCGCCTGCACAGCCGTATTCCAAGAGCTGGCAGATCGAGGTGGACGAATGGCGGAGCGCGGTGCAGAACTCGCGCGCCAGGCTGATGGCCACGCCGCTGATGCGGGACTGATGCGCCAGGCGTGGCCGGTGACGTCGGCAGAACCGGCCCGATGATGCCCCGCCCCGAAGCCCCCCAGCGCAGCCGCCCCAGCGCAAAGCAGCGAGCAGACCGCCAGCGCCGTGACCGGCGCGAGTTGGAGCGGGAGCTGCGGGAGAGGGCGCAGCAGCATGCCGAGCCCAGGCGGGATGATGGGCCGCTGCCGAGGATTGACTGAGGCCGGTTGGCCTCGTGAGAAAATGGCGGTATTGTTGCGCTCAAGATTAACGCCAGCGCAAACCTCCCCCGCAATTTGCCCCCACTTTTAGCGGCAAACGCCCATTCTGCGCGGCTCCCCGACCCCGGCTCGGGGCACCACCATTACGATTCAATCATGTCAAACTACAACGCTCCCTTCGAAATCCATGTCCATGGCCAGGTGCTGTTGCGGGCCGATGCCGGATATGACCAGTTGCAGGAAGCACTCAAGCCCCTCTGGAAGTACGCTGGCGCCCGTTCGCTGGCCGATGGCGCAGCCAGCGCTTACGAGGAAGAGCCGGGCATCCAGTTCGATGCCAAGGGCCACATGTTGCAGATGTGCTGGACGGTGCGGGGCGATGAGGATTTCCGCCAGTCGCTCGACGAGATGTGCATGAGCCTGAACGACCTGGCCGAGCAGGGCGCGGCCATCGAGGTCACCTTCTACGACGTGGAGTTCGACGAGGACGAGGCCGACGAAAGTGCGGAGTCGCGCGACGACTTCGTCATGCTGTTTGTCGGACCGACACCGGCCGCCATCATGCAGGTGCAGCGCGACCTGCTGGTGCAGGACGTGGTGAACATGATGGAGCGCCATTTCGACGGCTCCGAACTCGGCGGCGTGGTGGCCGAGATCGACAAGCTGTTCAGCCAGCGGTTTGATGCCCTGGTGAACTCGCTGGAGATCGGCAAGCCCCCGCGGGGCCCGGGTGGGTCTGGCAGCGGTGGCCATGGCAGCGGCGGCCGCCGTCCACGGCATCTCCACTGAGGCGCTTCTCACGGCCCGGCGCCCGTCGCTGTGCCCGGTGATTACCATGCCCGCCGAACTGACCTACCTGGGTGCGTACCCGGCCACCTTGCAGGAGCAGGTGCTTGGCTTGTTGCGTGAAGACCGTCGCGCGCTTGCGCCGTTGTTGCAGCGCAGATACCCGCAAGCCCATGGCGTGCGCACCGACAAGGCGCTCTACCACTACGCCCAGGAGATCAAGAACCGCCACCTGCGCAATGCGGATGCGGTGAACAAGGTCGTGTTCGACAGCAAGATCCATGTGGTGCGCCATGCGCTGGGCCTGCACACATCCATCTCGCGCGTGCAGGGCAACCGGCTGACTGCCAAGCACGAGATCCGTGTCGCCGCGATGTTCAAGCAGGTGCCTGACGAGTTCCTGCGCATGATCGTCGTGCACGAGCTGGCCCACCTGCGGGAGAAGCAGCACAACAAGGCCTTCTACCAGCTGTGCGAGCACATGGAGCCGCGCTACCACCAGCTGGAGCTCGATGTGCGGCTGTACCTCACCCATGTGGAACTCGGCGGGGAGCGGCTGTGGGCCGCTGATTCGGCGTAGTTTGCTCTGTTGTTGATAGCTGTTGACGCTTGTCAGCAAAGCGCTGGCGCCATTTTTACCTGACAGGATCAGCGCTCCGACCCACTGGCACATCCACCGTGGCGCAGCACTCTGCAGGGAGCTGCAGCCAGCGCGTGGCGGCGTTTTGCAGGGGCTCCAGGGCGCCCGTGGTGAGCAGGGTGATGGCCGGGGCCGGTGTGCCGTTTTCGGGCGCCAGCGTGCCCGCCGCCTGCAGCAGGCGCCGTGTTTGCCGTGCCACGGGTTCGCCGGTATCCATCAAGCGGATGTGGGGGCCGAGCAGGCTGCGCAATTCGTCTTGCACAAACACGTAGTGCGTGCAGCCCAGCACCAGCGTGTCCATCTCGCCTGCCTGAGTGCCAAATCGGCCCATGGCGCCCGTGTAGCGTGCGCAGAGTGCTCTTGTTTCCGTAGCGTCGGAGGCGGCGGGAACGGCCTGCACGGTGCTGCGTTCGATGGCATGTGCCAGGCCGTCGCAGGGCTGCACGACGAAATGCGCCTGCCCGTCGAGCGAGGCCAGCAGCTTGGCGAACTTGGCGCTGGTCAGCGTGCCGCGCGTGCCGATGACGCCAATGTGCCCGGTCTTGCTGGCGGCCACGGCGGGCTTGAGGGCAGGTTCGACGCCCACCAAAGGCAGTGCCGGGTGGCGCGCACGGGCTTCATGGATGGCTGCGGCAGTGGCCGTGTTGCAGGCCACCACCAGCGCCTTGATGTGGTGCTGCTGGCACAGGTAGTCGGTGATGGCGTGGGTGCGCGCCTGCACGAAGGCATCGCCGCGCTCGCCATAGGGAGCGTTGCCGCTGTCGGCCAGGTAGACGAAGCGCTCGTGCGGCAGCTCGGCGCGCAGCGCCTGCAGCACGCTCAGGCCCCCGACACCGCTGTCGAAGACGCCGATGGGCTGCTGCGCTGCTGTCATGGCTTCGTACGGGACTGTGCCCGCCCACGATCCTGGCGGGCAGGTGCCGTGTGGTGCTCAGGCGGCAGCGACGCCGATGCCCTTGAATTCGCCCGTGGCAATGCGCTTTTGCCATTCGGCCGGGCCGGTGATGTGGGCGCTGGTGCCACCCGCATCGACGGCCACGGTCACGGGCATGTCCACCACGTCGAACTCGTAGATGGCTTCCATCCCTAAGTCGGCAAAGCCCACCACCTTGGCGGTCTTGATGGCCTTGGAGACCAGGTAGGCGGCGCCGCCCACGGCCATCAGGTAGGCCGACTGGTGCTTCTTGATGGCCTCGATGGCGACGGGGCCGCGCTCGGCCTTGCCGATCATGGCGATCAGTCCGGTCTGGGCGAGCATCATCTCGGTGAAACCGTCCATGCGCGTGGCGGTGGTCGGACCGGCGGGGCCCACGGCCTCGTCCTTGACCGGATCGACCGGACCGACGTAGTAGATCACGCGGTTGGTGAAGTCCACCGGCAGCTTCTCGCCCTTGGCCAGCATGTCCTGGATGCGCTTGTGCGCGGCGTCACGGCCGGTGAGCATCTTGCCGTTGAGCAACAGGGTGTCGCCGGGCTTCCAGCTCGCCACTTCGGCGGGCGTGAGGGTGTCGAGGTTGACGCGCTTGCTCTTCTGCGTGTCGGGCATCCAGTCCACCTGGGGCCACAGGTCGAGGCTTGGCGGGTCCATGTAGACCGGTCCGCTGCCGTCCATGACGAAGTGGGCATGGCGCGTGGCCGCGCAGTTGGGGATCATGGCCACGGGCTTGCTGGCCGCGTGCGTGGGGTACATCTTGATCTTGATGTCGAGCACCGTGGTCAGTCCGCCCAGGCCCTGCGCGCCGATGCCCAGGGCATTGACCTTGTCGAACAGCTCCAGGCGCAGTTCTTCGGTCTGGGTGAGCTTTTCGCCCTTGGCGGTCTTGGCCTGCAGCTCGTACATGTCGATGTCGTCCATCAGGCTTTCCTTGGCCATGAGGACGGCCTTCTCGGCCGTGCCGCCGATGCCGATGCCCAGCATGCCGGGCGGGCACCAGCCGGCGCCCATGGTGGGCACGGTCTTGAGCACCCAGTCCACCACGCTGTCGCTGGGGTTGAGCATGACCATCTTGCTCTTGTTCTCGGAGCCGCCGCCCTTGGCGGCCACGGTCACGTCGACCTGGTTGCCGGGCACGATCTCGGTGAAGATCACTGCGGGCGTGTTGTCCTTGGTGTTCTTGCGGGCGAACAGCGGGTCGGCCACCACGCTGGCGCGCAGGGTGTTGTCGGGGTGGTTGTAGCCCCGGCGCACGCCTTCGTTGATGGCGTCGTCCAGGCTGCCGGTGAAGCCTTCCCAGCGCACGTCCATGCCGATTTTCAGGAAGACGTTGACGATGCCGGTGTCCTGGCAGATGGGGCGGTGGCCCGTGGCGCTCATCTTGCTGTTGGTCAGGATCTGCGCGATGGCGTCCTTGGCGGCAGGGCTTTGCTCGCGTTCGTAGGCGCGGGCCAGGTGGGCAATGTAGTCGGCCGGATGGTAGTAGCTGATGTACTGCAGCGCGGCGGCAACGGACTCGATCAGGTCTTCTTGGCGGATGGTCGTCATGGCGTGGGGTGAAGAACGGGTTTCGCGAAGCCTGCGATTATCCCTCCTGGGCTTGCGCGGATCTGTCGGCCGGGTTTCGAGGGTATCCTGCGGTTGTTCCACCGCAAGGAGTTGGTATGGCAGCCTCGAACGCATCATCCATTGCCACGCGCACTGAGCGCGACAGCTTCGGCCCCATCAACGTGCCCGCCAGACGGCTGTGGGGGGCGCAGACCCAGCGCTCGCTGGAGCATTTCGCCATCTCGGGCGAGCGCATGGCGCCCGAGCTGCTGCGCGCGCTGGCGCAGGTCAAGCGCGCCAGCGCCTACGTCAACCACCGCCTGGGCCTGCTGGAGGCCACAAAGACCACGGCCATTGTGGCGGCGGCGGACGAGGTGATCCAGGGCGCATGGACCGAGGAGTTCCCGCTCGTAGTCTGGCAGACCGGATCGGGCACGCAGACGAACATGAACATGAACGAGGTGCTGGCCAACCGCGCCAGCGAGCTGCTGGGCGGCAGCCGGGGGCAGGATCGCCTGGTGCACCCGAACGACGAGGTGAACCTGAGCCAGTCGAGCAATGACGTGTTCCCCACGGCGATGCATGTCGCGGCCGTGGATGCACTCATGCACCAGTTGCTGCCTGCCCTGCACGCGCTGCGCGCCACGCTGGCCGGCAAGGCCGAGGAATTCGCGGACGTGGTGAAGATCGGCCGCACGCACCTGCAGGACGCGACGCCACTCACACTGGGGCAGGAGATCTCGGGCTGGGTGGCGCAGCTGCAGCACGCCGAGCAGCATGTGCGCGCCGCGCTGCCGCATCTGTGCGAGCTGGCGCTGGGCGGCACGGCGGTGGGCACGGGGCTGAACGCCCCTCCGGGCTATGCGCAGGATGTGGCGCAAGAGCTGGCCGACCTGACGGGCCTGCCCTTTGTCACCGCGCCGAACAAGTTCGAGGCCCTGGCCAGTTGCGATGCGCTGGTGCACGGCCATGGCGCACTCAAGACGCTGGCCGCCAGCCTGATGAAGATCGCCAACGACGTGCGCTGGCTGGCCAGCGGGCCGCGCAGCGGCCTGGGCGAGATCAGCATTCCCGAGAACGAGCCGGGCTCGTCCATCATGCCCGGCAAGGTCAACCCGACGCAGTGCGAGGCGCTGACCATGCTGTGCTGCCAGGTGATGGGCAACGACGTGGCCATCAACATCGGCGGCGCGAGCGGCAACTTTGAGCTGAATGTGTTCCGCCCCATGGTGGTGCACAACTTCCTGCAGAGCGTGCGGCTGCTGGCCGACGGCATGCGCAGCTTCAACGACCATTGCGCGGTGGGCATCGTGCCCAACCGTGCGCGCATCGCCGAACTGCTGGAGCGCTCGCTGATGCTGGTAACGGCGCTCAACCCGCACATTGGCTACGACAAGGCCGCGCAGATCGCCAAGATGGCCCACCAGCAGGGTCTGAGCCTGCGCGCGGCGGCCATGGCCAGCGGCCATGTGACGGCCGAGCAGTTCGATGCCTGGGTGGTGCCTGCCCGCATGGTCTGAATATGGCTGTGCTTTGCGCCTAGATCGGCCGCGTTTTCGCGGCCTGCTCGGGCATTCCGGATTCATTCACACCTTCTGACCACAGCAGACGGACCGCCCTGGCGCCATCAGGGGCAATCGGGCGGGGCAGCGGAGGGCGTCTTATACTGAAGATTCATTTTTGGTGAATCTTTGTTTATCTACTGCGACCGACCATGAACGCCCACGTCCACACCTCGCCCGACGCCATCTACCCCTTCGACGCCCGCGGCGTTGCCAAGCGCTTCCGCCATGCGGCCATCTTCGGCGCGCTCGATTCTCTGCACCCGGGCGAGACGATGCGTTTCGTCAACGACCACGATCCGCTGCCCCTGCTGCAGCAGATGCAAATGCGCTATGGCGAGGCCGTGCGCATCGCGTACCAGCAGCGCGAGCCCGGCGCCATCGTCATCGACTTCGTGCGCCAGTGAACAGGGTGCCAGCGCATCCCGCCGGCGTGTTGAAATGCTATATAAATAATAGCTATCGACGCTTTCTAGATAAGCGCTAGAGGCACTTTTTTCTTAAATTTCTGTTGCCAGGGCCAGCACCTGCCCGGCCAGGGCTTCGATGCCTGCAGGTGTCAACGTATCGGCCTGCACCACCTGGCGCTGCGCCCACTGGTGCAGGTGCGTGCTTTGGGAGCGGGCGTACAGCGGGTCGTAGTGCAGCGCCATGAGTTCGGCGAACAGCGGTTCCAGCGCGCCCTCGGCGGCCCAGCCTTGCCAGCGCTCGATCACCTGCCTGCCATGCAGTTCGCGCAGCGTGCCCAGCTGCCGGGCCAGCGCGGCCGGGTCGTCGCCCAGGTTGGCGTAGTCGCGCAGCAAAAACGCCAGGCGCGTGGCGGGGCTGGCCTGGATCTCGATGCAGGGGCTGGCGCGCAGGCGCTGCACCAGCGGTTGGGGCACCGCAATGCGGCCAATGCGGCTGCTCTCGGCCTCCACATAAATCGGGCGTTGCAGGTCCAGCGGCTCCAGCGCCTGCACCAGCAGGGTCTCGAACGCCGTCTGCGACGGCTGATCCACGCCAGGCCAGGCGCCCAGCACCGAGCCCCGGTGGCGCGCACAGGCTTCTAGGTCCAGCACCTGCGCGCCGCGCGCGGCCAGGGCCTGCAGCACGCGCGTTTTGGCGCTGCCCGTGGGGCCGCACAGCACGCGCAGCGGCAGTTGTGGGCCCAGGGCCTCGATGCGCTCGATCACATGCCGGCGCCAGCTTTTGTAGCCCCCGGCCAGTTGCTGCGCGTCCCAGCCCACCAGGCGCAGCCAGGTCACCATGGAGCCGCTGCGCATGCCGCCGCGCCAGCAGTACACCAGCGGCTTCCAGGTGGCGGGCTTGTCCGCAAACTGTTCCCGCAGGTGGCGCGCCAGGTTGGCTGCCACCATGGCGCCGCCCACGCGCCGCGCCTCGAACGCGCCCTGCTGTTTGTAGAGCGTACCGACGATGCGGCGCTCCTCGTCGTCGAGCACGGGGCAGTTGATGGCGCCGGGCAGGTGGTCGAGCGCGAACTCGGCGGGCGAGCGCGCATCGATCAGGGCGTCAAAGGCATGCCGTTCGTGCACGCGCACGGGGCCGCGGTGGCTCATGAGAAAACTCCAGTGGAGAAAAGGTGAAAAAGTGGCATGGCTGGCACAATCACGCCACCATGAACGATGCCTCTCCCGTGATTGCTGAAAACATCAAGCTTACCCAGTTCGCGCACGGCGGAGGGTGTGGCTGCAAGATTGCACCCGGCTTGCTGCGCGAGATTCTGGCACGTGCGCCGCAGGGCCTGGTGCCGCCCGAGTTGCTGGTGGGCACCGAGACCGCCGACGACGCTGCCGTCTACCGCCTGAACGACCAGCAGGCGCTGGTGGCCACCACCGATTTCTTCACGCCCATCGTGGACGACCCGTACGACTTCGGCCGCATCGCCGCGACCAATGCGCTGTCCGACATCTACGCCATGGGCGGCACGCCCATCATGGCGCTGGCCATCGTCGGCATGCCCATTGGCAAGCTGCCGCCCGAGGTGATCGGACGGGTACTGGAAGGCGGCGCTGCTGTCTGCCGCGCGGCCGGCATCCCCATCGCAGGGGGGCACAGCATTGACGTGCTCGAACCCATCTACGGATTGGTGGGCCTGGGCCTGGTGCACCCGGAGCAGGTGCGACGCAATGCCGACGCACGGGCAGGCGATGTGCTGGTGCTGGGCAAGCCGCTGGGCGTGGGGGTGCTGTCTGCCGCGCTCAAGAAGGGCCAGCTCGACGCTGCAGGCTACGCCGAGATGCTGCGCCACACCACCCAGCTCAACCGTGTGGGCATGGCACTGGCGCAGATCGACGGCGTGCATGCCATGACCGACGTGACGGGCTTTGGCCTGGCGGGCCATCTGCTGGAGATCTGCCGGGGCTCGCAGCTCTCGGCGCAGGTGGATCTGGAGCGACTGCCGCTCATTCCAAGTGCTGTGCAGTGGGCCCGGGAGGGCGTGTCCACGGGCGCCTCGGGCCGCAACTGGGCGGCCTACGGCACCGACGTGGATTGGCCCGAAACGGCACCCGATTGGCAACGAACCCTGCTGACCGACCCGCAGACCAGTGGCGGCCTGCTGGTCAGCTGTGCCCCGGAGGTGGCGGATGCTGTGCTGCGGGCCTTCCACAGCGACGGCTTCGCGCAGGCCGCCATTGTGGGCCGCATGCAGGCCAGTGGGGCGGGGCACCGGCTGGTGTGCGTGTGAGTGATGCGGCTTATTGCGCAGGCGCCGGAACGTCCATCATGCGCGCCACATAGCGCGCAATCAGGTCAATTTCCAGATTCACCTGGGAGCCCGCACGCAGGTGGCCCAGTGCCGTGTTCTGCACGGTGTGCGGAATCAGGTTGATGCTGGCCTCGCAGCCACCGGCAAGATCGGCGATGCGGTTCACCGTCAGGCTCACGCCGTTGATGGTGATGGAACCCTTGTAGGCCAGGTAGCGCGCCAACTCGCGCGGTGCCAGCACGCGCAGCTCCCAGCTTTCGCCCACCTGGGCGAAATGCGTGACCTCTCCGATGCCGTCCACATGGCCCGAGACCATGTGCCCGCCCAGCCGGTCGTTGGCACGCAGGGCCTTTTCCAGATTGATGGGGCCGGGGGCGCCCAGCCCTGTGGTCTTGAGCAGCGACTCGGCCGAGATGTCGATGGTGAACTGCGGCGTGGCCGGGTCCATGCTGGTGACCGTCATGCAGGCGCCATTGAGCGCAATGCTGTCGCCCAGGCCCACGTCGTCAAGGTAGCCCGCAGGGGGCGTGATAACCAGCCGCTTGCCGTGCGTGGCCGTGTCGCCAAGGGCTTGCACAGCGGCAATCTGCCCCATGCCGGTGATGATTCCTGTAAACATGGCGTGGATTGTGGCAGGGTTTGGGCGGTTCAGAATGCGTCGCGCCCCGCTACCCTTGCGAGCACGCGCAGGTCGGGGCCCACGCGCTCCACGCCCTGGAATTGCAACGGCAGCCCCTGCGCCAGGGCTTCCAGCGGCCCCATATCGGCCATGCCGCGCCCAGGGCCGAGCAACCGAGGGGCCAGATACAACAGCAACTCGTCCACCAGCCTCTCGCGTACCAGCGCGCCATGGAGCCGGTGGCCGGCCTCTACATGCAATTCGTTCACGCCGCGCGCAGCCAGGTCGCGCAGCATGGCGGGCAGATCGACCTTGCCTTCAGCGCCTGGCAGGTGCACCACCGTGGCACCGCGTGCCTCCAACGCTGCCTTGCGGGCAGAAAATTCAGTATCCATAGTGCCTGCAGCGTAGATGGTGCAAGCGCGTCCAGCTATGAAAAGTGAAGCGTTTGGCGGTGTCTGCAAACGGCTGTCCACCACCACCAGATGCGGCTGGCGAAGCGTGGCCACCTCGCGCACGTTGAGCACCGGGTCGTCCTGCAGCACCGTGCCTATGCCTGTGAGCACGGCACATGAGCGCGCGCGCCAGGCATGGCCGTCGGCGCGTGCTGCCGGGGAGGTAATCCACTGGCTGGCGCCGTTGTGCAGCGCCGTGGTGCCGTCCAGCGAAGCGGCCACTTTCAGCCGCACCCACGGCGTACTGCGCACCATGCGGCTGAAAAAACCAATGTTCAGTTCGCGCGCCGCCTCAGCGCCCGGCCCCACCTCCACCTCCACGCCCGCAGCGCGCAACCGCGCAAAGCCCTGGCCCGCCACCAGCGGGTTCGGGTCTTCGAGGGAGGCCACCACCTTGCCGATGCCTGCCGCAATCAACGCGTCGCAGCACGGCCCCGTGCGCCCCTGGTGCGCGCAGGGCTCCAGCGTGACATAGGCGGTTGCGCCGCGCACATCGTTCCCGGCCGCCTGCGCCGCACGCAGCGCCATTACCTCGGCATGCGGGCCGCCCGCCTGCTGGGTAAAGCCTTCGCCGAGCAGCCGGCCATCGGGCGCGGTGATCACGCAGCCCACGCGCGGGTTGGGGCTGGAAAGAAAAAGCGCCTGGGCGGCGAGCCCAAGCGCTTGGTCGATAGGGTGGGGCGCGGAAATGGTCATTGCGCCGGGGATGGTAGCGCAGTGGCTATTTGTTCCAGCATTCCGTGACTGATGTGCCACTGGTGTAGTTCACGGCGCTGCGCACACCCGTGTTGGTGACCGTGAAGTCACCGCACCGGTCGGTGGCCTGTGGTCCACCTACTTTGCGAGTGGCAACCAGGGTATAGGTGGCGTTGGTGTTGCCCGCTTGGAAATCGATGGTGTAGCGCTTGGTCGGATCAGGCGTGCCATCGGTAAGGCGCCATCGGATTGTGTTCGGTAGAGTTGTTGGATAGACGCCCGTGGCTGTAGAGGCTCGTTCCAGGTACTGCTGAGCCTGCAACAAGCCGGCCCGCGCATCCGCCCTGTGCCCGCGCCGGATGTACTCGGCATAACTGGGCACGGCGACGGCCGTGAGGATGCCCACGATGGCCACCACGATCATCACCTCGATCAGCGTGAAGCCTCTTTGTCGGCGAGCGTTATTTTGTTGGGTGAATCGCATCTTGTGGGCCTTTGTTACTGGATCTGGCGCCAGCTCGGGCGCAAGGATTCTTCGGGCATGGCGGCGAGGGTTTCCTTGTTGTTCTTCGCATCAATGTCAACGTTCTCATACTTGTTTTTCTTGATGATGCTGTGCGGACCCTTGGCCACTTTAGCGCGGGAGAAACTGACCCATTTAGGTGATGTAGCCGTACCAATGTTAACGCCGTCGCCGTTGGCTATGAGGAATTTGCCATCGCCGCTTTTGTCCACGACTGCCACCGAAGGTGCCTTGCCGTCCATGATGTTGGTGAAGGTGCGGTACTGGCGCTCGGCGTCCACTGTCGTGGACTCGCAGCTCTCCACGTTCGGGTCGACATCAGAGCCTTTGGCGGGTACCTGCGACCAGACGGTCAGCAAATTGCTGGCATCGTAGAACTCCATCGGCTTGAGCAAACGCTCGCCCACTGCGGGCAAGTCGAGATACCAGCCGTTATGGTTGGCCCAGGTGGACGGTTTCAATTCATCCAGTTCTTTGATCCAGGCAAAGTCACCGTCGTCGACAAACTCACGTGCGGCCAATTTGGCAGTCACCACGCCAATACCCAAGGCGGTGGGTGCAGGCACACAGTCGTCGCCAGTTGGGCAGGAGCCACCGCCTGGATGCACCTCCAGGCGCTTGCCCAGGCTGGTGCTGATTTCACGATAACGCGTGTTGTCGAGCACCGAATACAAGGTTTGCACGTCTACGTTATCGGGGTCGGTCTTGGCGGCATTGCGTCCTGTGCCAAAGGCCACCATCATGCCGCCCACGCGCACCGTTTTGGCAGTGGGACCGGTGCCCAATTCCATGGATCGATCGTTGGCGCGAACGGTGGGCGGAGCCACGATGGGCTGTGTTTTGGTGCGCGATGAAGAGCCCAGTGCTGCAGGCCCCCGTGCTGTGAACAGCGGGTTGCCACCAAACGCAACCTTCCAGTTGGCAGGGCTGTCGCTGGTCAGATCGAACTTCCACATATTGCCCAGGTTGTCGCCAGCATAGACCACATCGGGGCGGCCGTCTCCATTGATATCGACCAGGCTGGGCGCTGCCAAGCCGTTGTCAGCGGCTTTACCGGTGCCGGCAGCATCGGTGGTTACGGGAAGTCGCAGCAGTTCCTTGGCGCCATCCAGGTATTGCACGAGGAGCACAGGGCGCTGATTAGTGCTGTTGTAGCCGTTACCCATGACCACAGCCCAGCGATTGTTGTTCAGTCGCGTGATCTGGGTGCTGCGCATGGCATCGTTGTCGTCCCTCACCGGCTTGGCGGTGATGAAACCAATGTCCTTGTCTTCATCCACTGCTTGCAGACAGGCAGTCTTTTCTGCGCCTGCCGGCAGGGCGCCGCAGTTGGGCGCGGGCTCGGTGGCGCCGCGGGTCCGGTCAAGCTTGACCAGTTGCGATGCATTGGCTTCCCTCCAGCCGGGGAGTGTGGGTTTGGTTGGACTCAGGATATCCGTGGCCGTGGGGTTGGTCACGTCCAGCACATAGTAGCCCTTGCCTCCCAAGCCAAGGGTGCCCACGAGAAGGGTGCGCCAATCGGGCAGGTAGGTCGCATTGTTCGGGTCGCCCGGGTCTTGTGCGCCCACCCCCATGTCTGCATCGCCAGTCATGGGCGAGCCATCTACGTAGAACTTGTGCTTGTTGTTGTATTGCGGGTCGGTCAGCAGGTTCAGGCTGGGGATGACGCCTCTTGGTACATAGGCGACTTTTTCGGATCCGTCAGAGGCTGCAAAACCGTGCAACATGCCGTCGTTCCCGCCGACATAGAGAACACCGGGGCGAGATTTGTTGCTGCGCACAAAATCTGTGTAGCCCTTGAGCAAGAAGTTGCCCGCAGGCGCGCCGGTGTACCACACGTCGGAGTTGATGATGTCGCCCTGGCGGCTCTGGCGTTCACGGTAGGGTTTGGCTGTCGTGTAGCCGCTTGCCTCCGAGCCTTCCAGCGTGCGGTCGCCGCGGATGTAATCAAGCCTTTGCTGGCCCTTTGTGGCACCCTCATCGGTGCCGCCCACGTTCTTTTGCAGCCACAGTTTCTGAGCGGTGCTGAGATTGGATTCGTCAGAAGCCCACTTGAAGGGCACGCCGCCCTTGAACTTTGTCGTGTCCCACTTGTCGCTCCAACTGATTACCAGGCGGCTGCTGAGGCTCATCGCGTCGAGCTTGTCGGCCGTGTTTTGGCCGCCCCATCCCGGGTCTGGGGTGGTGGTTCCGTCAGGCTTGACCTTGTCCGCCGTCACAAAGCCTTTCCAGGCCTTGTCGGGCGCATAGGCAGCCGTGTATTTGCCCACTTCGCTGCGCGAGACGTTGGAGCCGCTGGTCGCGCTGGCGCTCAGGTCGGGGTCGGTGGCGGTGTTGATCTGGCCGAAGATTTCACGGAAGGCTTTTTCGAGATCTGTACCACTCTCTACGGCATAGAAGCGGCCGCGACCGTTAAGAGCGGCATGCCAAAGATCCAAAGAGCGCTTGTTTTCACTGTCCATTAACGGCCAAGTTTTGGTCCCCCTCACGAAGTCAGGAAAACTACCGTCATATCCAAATGGAACTTGCTCCGTGGGCGAAGTGATGTCCGATGCGCCTGGCCAAGTGGTGGCCATGTTGCTAAAGCCGATGGTGTAGGTCACCATGTGCGGCCAAGTGGCCGGGTTATAGCGCGGGTTCCAGTAGCGGTCGAGTATGGCGGGGGATGCAGCGGTACCGAAATTTTCGGTGGCAGGGGCCTTGCGGTAGTCCGCTGCAGGCTGCATGGAGCCAGTCATGCCGCTGGTCTGCATGGGAACCGCCCAGCTGTAAAAGGCCCAGTCGGCCAGGGTAGTTCCATTTCGATTGTCGCGGTAAAGCGCCGACTTGGCCCGTTCGGCGGCTGTACTGCCGCCAAAGACCATGCCGTCGGGCAACGGCAGGTTGGTTGCGTTATCGCGCTTGTTGGTGTCCGGGACGGCGATGGCCGTACCGTTCCAGCGCCCATCAGTCATCATGATGTGGTACGAGCGGCGGCAAGCCAGATATGGCGCGCCGGTGGTGCCAGGTTCAGAGGCCCAGGGGCTGTTGGTACCAAGTGGCCGACGCATGTAGGAATCGGCCTGACTGAACATTAGGTGGGACGGCGTGCCGTTACCAGGATCCAGGCCGTTGATGAAGCTGATGAAGTTGTTGCGGTGGGTGTTGTTCAGCACGCGCATGGAGTTGGTTTTCATGGTTGTGCTGTCAACGTTGCCAGCGCCTGATGCGTTGGCATTGTTGTGCATGACCTGCCATGACAGGCGAATTTTTTTATCGGGAAGCAAGGTGGTGTCGCGAATGACGCCACCCACCCCGCCATTGCCAATCAACGCGTATTTCAGTACGTTGACGCGGCGGCTGGTTGCGGGCCAGGTGCCGTCGGCATTGGGTGTGGTGTTGTTGGTGGCACCGTAGGTGTTTTCCTGATCCAGGCGAAAATCCATACTGCCGGAGTCGTCCACCGAGATGATGACGTTGGGCCGCACATACGGCTCCACCGTGCCCGGAGGTGATTCGATCAAGTCGAGTGCCCAGGCGCTGAAGGGCGCCAGCGCTGCTCCAGCAGCCAGTGCGAGCAGGGTTTTTCGAAAACGGGGTGGGGTATGTCGGGGCATGGCTGCTCCTTGGGTAAAAAGGGTTGATTGGCTCAAGAGTCGCTCTGGGGCTTATGGGGAAAGCGTTCTAAGCTTTTGTTTTGATGGTTCATCAGTCTTTGCGCATTTGTCGGGCATAGGTCTGTTGCAGGACAGCCATGGTGCCCTGCTTGCGCCCATACGCCAGGGCGGTGATGCGGTACACCACATTGGGTTTGAGGTTCAAATTCAGCCGATTGTTGGCAGAGGTGCCTGTGACACTCACAATCAAACCGGCGTTTTTGCTGCTTTCGTCGTAGGGCAAAACTTCGACCCAGTACCAGCCGCCACGGTTGTCCGCACTACGGTCGCCCAGAATGGGATTGGCGGGGGCACTGGTGTCGCCCAGTGCGGCATTGGTGAATTGGCCGTAGCGTGCGCCGATGTTCGGTTTTGTCATGGCATCGAGCGTGACTTCACCGGGCTTCAGGTTGGGCGGCGCAGGGGTGGTGGCGTCGGTGTAGTTCCAGAAATCTTGCCGCCCCGTGCGTTTGATGCACAGGCCATCGCGGCATTTGGTGGTTGCCTGGTCCAGCTCGGCCATCAGCGGGGTGACTTCCTGGGCGTCCAGCGGAATTCTGTAGACGCCAGCCGCTTTATCGCGGCAGGTGGCTGCGATGCAAGGGCTGCCATCGGGGTACTCACCACGGATGTCGAGCTCGGCATCCTGCATCAGAGCCTGGGCGGCTTCAAAGGCGCGTTGGTAGTCGGCGTCGTTGCCCACCACCATTTCGTTGAACAGCGAGGTGCGCGACGCCCAAAGCGCCAGCAGCATGGACAGCATGACGAACACGATGACGACGAACAAAGCCACGCCGCGCTGGCGCTGGAGCGGGCGCCGGTGGTGAGTGAGGGACATCCTGAGCATGGTGGGTTTTCTCATCAAGGGTTAGAGCACCGAACCCACCAAGCCCTGGCTGCGCAGCTGGAAGGTGTTGCGAAATGCGACGTGCATGCGCCTTGTGCGTGGACTTGCCAGGGTTCTCATGTCGGTCAGCGTTCCATTGCAGTCCCGGTAACTGGTGCTGGGGTCGTTGGCCGGAGGGGTGGCGGGCAATTCAATAAGCT
This sequence comes from Burkholderiales bacterium RIFCSPLOWO2_12_FULL_65_40, assembly GCA_001770955.1. Classification (GTDB taxonomy): domain Bacteria; phylum Pseudomonadota; class Gammaproteobacteria; order Burkholderiales; family Burkholderiaceae_C; genus Simplicispira. The sequence goes on from MESL01000051.1 coordinate 80,610, forward strand.
CTGCGCCAAAGAGCACGAGGCACACTTCCACGGCCTGCACCTGGGTCCAGTTGGTCACCCCGTCTGCGTCAACCGGCGTGATCGTGCTGATGCCCGGTGTGGTGGTGTTGTCCTGCAGCAGGTAGCGCACCTGAAAGCTGGCGACGTTGTTGATGATGGGTTGGACCTGGCCATTGCCGTTGCAACGAAGTTCTCTGATGGCTGGATCGGCAGAAGGTGCGAATAGCACGAACTCGCTCAGTACCAATGCGTTCGTGCCGTTTCCGCCCAGACAGTTGCGTTGCAGGGACTGCGCCGAAGAACTGGTGAACACCGGCTCTGTGAAATTGCGGTAGCCCACAGAGAGGGCGTATTCGCCGGCACCAGGTGCATTTTTTCCACTGAGCGTGTGAGATTTGATAGAAAAGGAGGAGCTGTCGTCGGGGTCGGTGTAGTCCGTCTCGAAGGCTACCGGGGCCATGTAGGGCTCTGGGGTGCTGGCGGCATCTGGTTGGAGGTTGAGGCGCAGCGATCCCGCCTGGCGCAATTGCAGGCCGATGACGCGAAAAGCGTACGCGGCTTGCTGCTGGATGCCGCTGGCATCGCTCACCGTGCCCGATACGCCGCGCGAAACCATCAGAGCCCCCAAGGCCACGGCAATGGTGAGCAGGCCGATGGCCAGGCCCACCAGCAACTCGACGAGCGTGACTCCGCGCTGGGTGCGCGGGTTCATCGCCATTTTTTTGGTAGATTTCTGGCCTGAAGGGATTGCTGGGTAGGCGCAAGTTGCTATGGTTGTTAAGAGCATTTCAAGACCCTGGGCAATAGAACATGGCTGAGGCAGCGGTACCTGGCGCATAGGGTGCGCAGCGCGACGGAACGGGAATGTATTGCAGGTGGCAGGTGTGGTCGGCAGGGCATGCGTTCGTATTCACATCGGCTCCACCGCCAGCACTTAACGTTCCATCAGTGGCACGCACTTTGGTTGCGTCAATGTCGTCCTTGTAGGCTGTGGTGGTTTCACGCTCGTTCTCACGCCAGGCAATCATCACGCCTAACTGCCGCCCTTGACCGGCTGCCAAGGCGCTTTCGGCGGGGGGCACAAAGATGCTCGCCTTGCCGAGCGGGAGGTTTTCCCGAACAGTTCGTTTCCAGACGGCCAGGTCATAAGCCGCCAGCAGCGTTGGGCTGCAGCCGGTTGCGCAACTCCCTACGCTCGGTGTGGCTGCGAAGTTGGAGACGTAGGTGTTCAGGTTGGCCAGTGCGCTGGGATTGGTTTTCATCCGTTCGCCCAGGTCTTCGATCAGTCGGACGGCTTGGGCGCGGCGCACGGAGGTCGATGTGTCTGAAAGGGTGCGCATTTGCACGCCCAGGATGCCCATAATGCCCAAGGCCATGACAACGATGGCTACCAGGGATTCGATCAGGCTGATACCTCGCTGGCGCTGAGCTGGAGCGGGGTAGAAAATGTTTAGCCGGTGCATGGAATGGCCTCAGGGAGAAGAATGTGAATGCGTCCACCTGAACTCATGCAGACCCCGCGGGCGCCAGGATGGGTGGTGGATTTGTCCAAGGGAACCAGGCTGAAGCCCAGCCAGGCACCATCAACCAAGCCCCAGCGGTTGAGTTTGATGCTGGTGCCGCCACCGGTGCGTGTCACTTGCACCTTGCCTGGAGTTTCGATGCGCTGCAGTACGGGCTCGCTGGCGTTGCAGGTCCCGTTGTTGTTGGTGTCTTGGCAGACGATCCAGCCGCAATCCCAGTCGCGGGTGCCAATGGCGCTGGTGCAGCCGTTGGTGTTGTTGGGCAGCTTTTGTATGGCCACCCGCCCGCCGCGCTTGATGGCCTCGGATCGCGCAAGGATCAGCGTGGAGCGCATGGATTCCATGGCATCCCGCACGCGCCAAGTTTCTATCATGAGCGAAAAAGAAGGGCCAGCCAGTGCAGCCAGCACAGCCAAGATGCTTGCAACAACCATCAGCTCGATGGCAGTAAAACCACCGGCATGGCGACGGGTTTGCGATGGGGTGACAGTGCTGTGGCGCATGAGGAATCTTCCGCAGAAATTCAGGCCGGGCAGGCGGCCCCGTGTTTCACTTGTGCAATGCGTCCACCTATGGTGGTGCAAAGCCGGAGGGCAGCGTTGTCTGTTTGGGTTTTGCCCTCTGGGAATAGCACGAAATCCATCGCATTTGCCGCACCACCATTGCTCTCGGACAGCATGCCCCAGCGGTCCACGTAAAGTAAGGTTTTGCTGTTGCTCTGGGCGATGGAGGTTTTGTTCGGAGCTGCAGTGACTTTGATGTCGGTGGTGACGCCGTTCTGGGTATGGGTAATCTTCCAGCCGGTGTTCCATCCCCCGGTGGCGTCAATGGTGATGCCACCGGCGCGCTTGATGGCCTCTGAGCGGGCCAAATACAGGGTGGATGTCAGCGTTTCGGCTGCATCCCGCACGCGCCAGCGTTCAATAAGGGGGGTGAAGCTGGGGCCCGCGAGTGCGGCCAATATGGCCACGATGGCCACGGTCACCATCAACTCAATGGCGGTGAATCCGTGGCTGGTCCGCGCGAAGCCCCGAATGTGAAGGGCGCCAGCGACTCTGAAAGAGGAGGATGCTTGCATATGAGACCATGCTAGCCCTGCCACCATGGCGCAGCCACCCTGCCCGGACGAATGGCGCCGCGTTGAAGATGAGCGGCGGTTTACCGCGTGTAGCCCAGGCAGGCGCCGGCGTTGTGCATACCTTTGCACTCGCGGTACATGCGCCGATCGCGCTCCGAGCGGCTCTCTTCGGACGAGCTGCGCTGGTAGGTGACTTTGGTGACGCCTTTCTTCTTGGCGGATTCGCTGGTGCCGGGTTTGCTGCGTTGGGATTGTTTGGCGTCTGCGTTGCCGGCGGTGGCCAGCAGGCACAGCGCCAGGCCGATGGTCAGCAGGGCGCCGGTGCGTTGATGGAGGGCGGAGGTGGGTGTGTCATAGGGTGGCATACGGGGCTCGTTGAGGACTTGATGGAGTGGTGTGTTGCTGCATCTCCGCTTTCTCGCCGGTGGTGCGGTGGGCGGCACGCCGGAGCATGCGGCGCCATACTGCCACGCAGGGCATCGTCGTCAACCACGAAGAATCCCGTAGATGCGGGGGACTGTTTCCACTTTACGGGGGGTGGGTAGGCCGAAAAGCAGGCTCGCGCTATAATCGCTGGGTTTTGCATGGTGCAAGACGCACGCCAGTGGCCCTTCCAGCTTCTGGCGCAAGTAAAACCTGTGCCTGCGGCCCTTCAAAAGGGTGGCTGCTCGCCGCATTCAAGGAAAAACCCAAATGATCGCATCCTCTATCAAGGCCGAAGTTGTCAAGGCCAATGCCCGTGCTGCCAACGATACCGGTAGCCCGGAAGTGCAAGTGGCGCTGCTCACGGCACGCATCAATGAACTGATGCCCCACTTCAAGACGCACGCCAAGGACCACCACGGTCGCCGCGGCCTGCTGCGCATGGTGAGCCGCCGTCGCAAGCTGCTGGACTACCTCAAGGCCAAGGACGCCGACCGTTACACCGCGCTGATCGCCAAGCTGGGTCTGCGCAAGTAATTGTCGCCGCACGAAAAAACGCCTGGGTTAGCGCGCTAGCTCAGGCGTTTTTTACTTTGCTGGTGTGTCATGCAGATCGAAGCTGTGTCATTCCACTGAACTCCGCGAGCGGTTTCACTGGAATGGCATCGTTTTCTGAATTGGCCGCTAGCGCTTACTGACAGTGCGCTGTCAGCTATTAAATCAGGAGCAAAAATGAGCATTTTCAACAAAGTCACCAAGACCTTCCAGTGGGGCGACAAGACGGTCGTCATGGAAACCGGCGAAATCGCCCGTCAGGCGTCCGGCGCCGTGCTGGTGAACATTGACGACACCGTGGTGCTGGCCACCGTGGTGGCCTCCAAGTCGGCCAAGCCCGGTCAGGACTTCTTCCCGCTGACGGTGGACTACATCGAGAAGACCTATGCCGCGGGCAAGATTCCTGGCAGCTTCTTCAAGCGCGAAGCCAAGCCCAGCGAGCATGAAACGCTGACCAGCCGGCTGATCGACCGTCCGATCCGTCCGCTGTTCCCTGAGGGTTTCTTCAACGAAGTGCATGTGGTCATTCACACGGTTTCGTTGAACCCTGAAGTGGACGCCGACATCGCTGCGCTGATTGCTTCGAGCGCTGCGCTGGCGATCTCCGGCATCCCCTTCAGCGGTCCCATTGGTGCGGCCCGCGTGGGTTACATCAACGGTGAATACGTGCTGAATCCCGGCCAGACGGCGCGCAAGAGCAGCCAGATGGACCTGGTCGTCGCCGGCACCGAAGCGGCCGTGCTGATGGTCGAATCCGAGGCGCAGCAACTGCCCGAAGACGTGATGCTGGGCGCCGTGGTGTTTGGCCACGAGCAAGGCAAGATCGCCATCAACGCCATCCATGAACTGGTGCGCGACGCCGGCAAGCCCGCCTGGGAATGGCAGGCGCCTGCCAAGGACGAGCCCCTGATCGCCAAGGTCACGCAACTGGCCGAGGACAAGCTGCGCGCCGCCTACCAGATTCGCAACAAGCAGGCCCGCACGCACGCATGCCGCGAGGCCTATGCCGTGGTCATGGCCGACCTGAAGGAAGCCGGCGTTGTGTTCGACGCCGTCAAGGTCGAAGGCATGCTGTTCGACATCGAAGCGCGCATCGTGCGCAGCCAGATTCTGGCGGGCGAGCCCCGCATCGACGGCCGCGATACGCGCACCGTGCGCCCCATCGAAATCCGTGGCAGCGTGCTGCCGCGCGCTCACGGCTCTTCGCTGTTCACCCGGGGTGAAACCCAGGCGCTGGTGGTGACCACGCTGGGCACCGAGCGCGATGCACAGCGCATCGACGCACTGGCCGGTGAGTACGAAGACCGCTTCATGATGCACTACAACATGCCTCCCTTTGCCACTGGCGAAGTGGGTCGCATGGGCAGCACCAAGCGCCGCGAGATCGGTCATGGCCGTCTGGCCAAGCGCGCGCTGATTGCCGTGCTGCCGACCAAGGAAGAATTCCCGTACACCATGCGCGTGGTGTCGGAAATCACCGAATCCAACGGCTCGTCGTCGATGGCGTCGGTCTGCGGCGGCTGCCTGTCGCTGATGGATGCCGGCGTGCCCATGAAGGCGCATGTGGCCGGCATCGCCATGGGCCTGATCAAGGACGGCAACCGTTTTGCCGTGCTGACCGACATCCTGGGCGATGAAGATCACCTGGGTGACATGGACTTCAAGGTGGCCGGCACGACCAACGGCATCACCGCGCTGCAGATGGACATCAAGATCCAGGGCATCACCAAGGAAATCATGCAGGTCGCACTGGCCCAGGCCAAGGAAGCGCGCATGCACATCCTGGGCAAGATGCAGGAAGCCATGGGCGAAGCCAAGACCGAGGTGAGCAACTTCGCGCCCAAGCTCTACACGATGAAGATCAACCCCGAGAAGATCCGCGACGTGATCGGCAAGGGCGGCGCCGTGATCCGTGCGCTGACCGAAGAGACCGGCTGCCAGATCAATATCGAGGAAGACGGCACCATCACCATCGCCGCCACCGACAACGCCAAGGCCGACGAGGCCAAGCGCCGCATCGAGCAGATCACGGCCGAAGTGGAAATCGGCAAGGTGTATGAAGGTCCGGTCACGAAGATTCTGGACTTCGGCGCCCTCATCAACCTGTTGCCCGGCAAGGACGGCCTGCTGCACATCAGCCAGATCGCGCACGAGCGTGTGGAAAAGGTCACTGACTACCTGACCGAAGGCCAGATCGTCAAGGTCAAGGTACTGGAGACCGACGAAAAGGGCCGCATCAAGCTGTCCATGAAGGCGCTGGCCGAGCGTGCGCCGCATGGCGGCAGCGATCGCCCCGCACCTGCCGAGCGTCGTGAACCGCGCGAGTCCCGCGAGCCGCGTGAAGCGGGCGAACAGCAGCAGCAGCAGGCCCTGCCGCTGGACCAGCAAGGCCAGCTCAACGGTTGATTTGCTATTGATTTGATAGCTTTTGGCGCTCATCCATAGGGCGCTGGAAGCCGAAATCAATTAAATATCTCAGTTTCTTCCCTCATCATGCGTGCAGTAGAAATCACCTCATTCGGTCCGCCCGATGTGCTGCGTCTGGGCGAGCGTCCCCAGCCTGTCGCCGGTGCCGGCGAGGTGCTGATCCGTGTGAACGCCAGCGGTATCAACCGGCCGGACGTGGTGCAGCGCAAGGGCCACTACGCGCCGCCGCCTGGCGCCTCCGACCTGCCCGGTCTGGAGGTGGCCGGGGTGGTGCAGGGCGGTGATGCCATGGCCATGGAGCGTGCCGGTCTGCGTCTGGGGGACCGCGTTTGCGCGCTGGTGACGGGGGGCGGATATGCCGAATGGTGCGTGGCACCGGTAGAGCAGTGCCTGCCCGTGCCGCAAGGTCTGACCGATATCGAAGCAGCCTCGCTGCCCGAGACGTTTTTTACCGTCTGGAGCAACGTGTTCGACCGCGGTCGTCTTCAGCGCGGTGAAACCCTGCTGGTGCAGGGCGGGGGCAGCGGGATTGGTGTCACTGCCATCCAGCTGGGCCGCGCCTTTGGCGCTACGGTCATCGTCACTGCGGGCAGCGACGAAAAATGCGCGGCCTGCCTCGCGCTGGGCGCGCACCATGCCATCAACTACAACACGCAGGACTTTGTCGCCGAGGTGCAGCGCATCACGGGAGGCAAGGGTGCCGACGTCGTGCTGGACATGGTGGCGGGCAGCTATGTGGCACGCGAGGTGGAGTGCCTGGCCGAAGATGGGCGCCTGGTCATCATTGCGGTGCAGGGCGGGCTCAAGAGCGAATTCAATGCGGGGCTGGTGCTGCGCCGGCGCCTGACGATCACGGGTTCCACGCTGCGCCCTCGGTCTGTGGAATTCAAGGGAAGCATCGCACGGGCATTGCGCGAGCATGTCTGGCCGCTGCTGGCATCGGGCGCAGTGCGCCCGGTGATCCATAGCACCTTTGCCGCCGCCGACGCAGCGCAGGCCCACGCGCTGATGGAGTCGAACCAGCATACGGGCAAGATTGTTTTGACGTGGACACCATGAACAAAAAACTGATTGCAGGCAACTGGAAAATGAACGGCAGCCTGGCTGCCAACGACGCGCTGGTGCGCGCGCTGGTGGCGGGTCTTGGCGCGCAGCCGACCTGCGACGTGACCGTGGCCGTTCCGGCGCCGTATCTGGCGCAGGTGCAGGCCCTGGTGGCGGGTTCGCCGCTGGCCCTGGGCGCGCAGGATGTGTCGCAGCACGAGGTGGGCGCCTACACGGGTGAAATATCGGCCGCGATGCTGCGTGAATTTGGTGTGCGCTATGTGCTGGTGGGCCATTCTGAACGACGCCAGTACCACGGTGAAACCGATGTGCATGTGGCGATGAAGACGCAGCGCGCGCTGGCGGCGGGCATCACGCCCATCGTCTGTGTGGGCGAGACGCTGGCCGAACGCGAAGCAGGCCAGACCGAGGCCGTGGTGCGGCGCCAGCTGGCGGCCGTCATCCATCTCAATGGCCACTGCATCAGCGAAGTGGTGGTGGCTTACGAACCTGTCTGGGCCATTGGTACCGGCAAGACGGCTTCGCCCGAACAGGCGCAGCAGGTGCATGCCGTGCTGCGCGCGCAACTGGCGGCGGCCAGCGCGCGGGCTTCGACCATTCGTCTGCTGTATGGCGGCAGCATGAACGCCGCCAATGCGGCGCAATTGCTGGCCCAGCCTGACATCGATGGCGGCCTGGTGGGTGGCGCGTCGCTCAAGGCAGCAGACTTTCAGCAAATTATCGCGGCAGCCCAATAAATTAGGGCGCTGCTAGCTATTTAATCAGGAGTACTAGAAGAATGAGCATGCTTGTGAACGTGATTTTGACGGTCCAGATTCTGACCGCCCTGGGCATGATTGGCCTGATCCTGATCCAGCACGGCAAGGGTGCCGACATGGGGGCTGCATTTGGCAGCGGAAGCTCGGGCAGCCTGTTTGGTGCCAGCGGCAGTGCCAACTTTCTGTCGCGCACCACGGCCGTTCTGGCCGCCGTCTTTTTTGTCTGCACTCTGGCGCTGGCCTACTTTGGCAATGCAAGGCCCGCCAGCACTGGAAGCGTGCTTGAAACCCCTGCGGCTGTGGTTCCGGTGGCGCCTGATGCGGGCTCTGCCGCTGCCATTCCGGGCAATGCCGCGCCTGGCGCTGTTGCGGCTCCGGCAGCCGCACAGGCTGCATCGGAAGCATCGCCAATACCTGCAAAATAAAACCCCATTAAATCTGCTCCCGAGCCTGGTAACAGGGTTTTTCCGGAGTAGAATCTTGGATTGTCTGGGAAGCCAAAACCACTAGGTTCCTCATGCCACCCAGACAAGACAAAGCCGTCGTGGTGAAATTGGTAGACACGCTATCTTGAGGGGGTAGTGGCGAAAGCTGTGCGAGTTCGAGTCTCGCCGACGGCACCAGACACAAACAGGCCTGTCCGCATGTTCCGTCCTGCGGTCATGACGGGCGAGGCTCCAGCGATGAGCGCATCTACAAGATGAACCTCGATCAATATCTCCCCGTCCTCTTGTTCATCTTGGTCGGCATCGGGGTCGGTATCGTCCCCTTGGCATTGGGCTACATTCTTGGCCCCAATCGCCCGGATGCGGCAAAAAATTCTCCCTACGAGTGTGGTTTTGAAGCGTTTGAAGACGCGCGCATGAAATTCGATGTGCGCTACTACCTCGTTGCCATCCTGTTCATTCTTTTCGATCTTGAAATCGCCTTTTTGTTCCCCTGGGCTGTGTCGCTTCAGGAGGTCGGGGTGACGGGCTTTGTGGCGGTGGTGATTTTTCTGGCCGTTCTGGTCGTGGGCTTTGCCTACGAGTGGAAAAAAGGCGCCCTGGATTGGGAATGACCGGCTTGAACGAGGATTGACGCAATGATTGAAGGCGTGATGAAGGAAGGCTTCATCACCACGAGTTACGACTCGGTGGTGAATTGGGCCAAAACAGGTTCGCTGTGGCCCATGACCTTTGGCCTGGCCTGCTGTGCAGTGGAAATGATGCATGCGGCCGCAGCGCGCTACGACATTGGCCGCTTTGGTGCCGAGGTCTTCCGCGCCAGCCCGCGCCAGTCCGATCTGATGATCGTCGCCGGCACCTTGTGCAACAAGATGGCGCCCGCCCTGCGCAAGGTGTACGACCAGATGAGCGAGCCACGCTGGGTGCTCTCCATGGGTTCGTGCGCGAACGGCGGTGGCTATTACCACTACAGCTATTCCGTGGTGCGTGGCTGCGATCGCATCGTGCCGGTGGATGTGTATGTGCCGGGCTGCCCGCCCACGGCCGAAGCGCTGATCTACGGAATCATCCAGTTGCAGCAGAAGATCCGCCGCACCAACACCATTGCGCGTGCCTGAAGGGGGTTTCATGACATCTGTTGCCATTCACCCCGAAAAACTCAAGGACACCATCGCGCAGGTACTGGGCGACAAGGCGCGGGAGGTGCGCGTGGCCCTGGGAGAAGTGACCGTGGTTGTTCCATCCGCGCGTTATCTGGAGGCCATGCAGGCCTTGCGCGATGCGCCCGGCTGCCGCTTCGAGCAGCTGATGGATCTGTGCGGCATGGATTACTCCACCTACGGCGACCGCGAGCCCGAAGGGTCGCGCTATGGCGTGGTGTCGCATCTCTTGTCGGTCAGCCTGAACCAACGCGTGCGCGTCAAGGTGTTCTGTCCCGATGATGACTTCCCCGTGGTTCCCTCGGTGACCGAGATCTGGAATTCGGCCGCCTGGTTCGAGCGCGAGGCGTTCGACTTGTTCGGCATCGTTTTCGATGGCCACAATGACCTGCGCCGCATCCTGACCGACTATGGTTTCATTGGTCACCCGTTCCGCAAGGACTTCCCGCTTTCGGGACATGTCGAAATGCGTTACGACGCAGAGCAGCGGCGCGTGGTCTATGAGCCCGTCAGTATCGAGCCGCGCGAGAACACGCCGCGCATCATCCGCGAAGACAAATACGGAGGCCTGCACTGAGGCGCGGCGCCTTTTGCGGTGAACCATGGCTGAAATCAAGAACTATTCCCTGAACTTCGGGCCGCAGCACCCCGCAGCCCACGGCGTGCTGCGTCTCGTGCTGGAACTCGATGGCGAGGTCGTGCAGCGTGCCGATCCGCACATCGGTCTGCTGCACCGCGCCACCGAAAAGCTGGCCGAGCACAAGACCTTCATCCAGTCGCTGCCCTATATGGACCGTCTCGATTACGTGTCCATGATGTGCAACGAGCACGCCTATTGTCTGGCCATCGAAAAGCTCCTGGGCATCGAGGTGCCGGTGCGCGCGCAGTACATCCGCGTGATGTTCTCCGAGATCACGCGCCTGCTGAACCACCTGATGTGGCTGGGTTCGCACGGCAATGATTGCGGTAGCTCGACCATCCTGATCTACACCTTCCGCGAGCGCGAAGACCTGTTCGACATGTATGAAGCCGTGTCGGGTGCACGCATGCATGCGGCCTATTTCCGTCCCGGCGGTGTGTACCGCGATCTTCCTGACTCGATGCCTCAGTACAAGGCGAGCAAGGTGCGCAATGCCAAGTCGCTGGAGGCGCGCAATGAAAACCGCAAGGGTTCACTGCTCGACTTCATTGAAGACTTCACCAGGCGTTTTCCTGGCTACGTGGACGAATACGAAACCCTGCTGACCGACAACCGGATCTGGAAGCAGCGGACGGTCGGCATCGGTGTGGTTTCGCCCGAGCGTGCCCTCAATTTGGGCATGACGGGCCCCATGCTGCGCGGTTCCGGTATTGCCTGGGATCTGCGCAAGACACAGCCCTACGATGTCTATGACCGCGTGGATTTCGACATTCCCGTGGGCAAGACCGGCGACTGCTACGACCGCTACCTGGTGCGTGTGCAGGAAATGCGCGAATCCAACCGCATCATCAAGCAGTGCGTCGACTGGTTGCGTGCCAACCCGGGCCCCGTGATCACCGACAACCACAAGGTGGCACCGCCGGATCGCCAGTCCATGAAGACGAACATGGAAGAGCTGATCCACCATTTCAAGCTGTTCACCGAGGGCTTCCATGTGCCCGAAGGTGAAGCCTATGCCGCGGTGGAGCATCCCAAGGGCGAGTTTGGCATCTACCTCGTGAGCGATGGTGCCAACAAGCCCTATCGCCTGAAGATCCGCGCGCCGGGTTTTGTGCATCTGGCCACGCTGGATGAAATGGCCCGTGGTCACATGCTGGCCGACGTGGTCGCCATCATCGGCACCATGGATATCGTGTTCGGAGAGATTGACCGATGATTTCTGAAGCGACCAAGGCGCGCTTTGCGCGCGAAGTGGCCAAGTACCCGGCCGAACAGAAGCAGTCTGCCGTCATGGCCTGCCTCGCCATCGTGCAGCAGGAGCAGGGCCATGTGAGCGAGGCCAGCGAGGCGGGCATTGCCGAATATCTGGGCATGCCGCAGATCGCCGTCCATGAAGTGACGACCTTCTACAACATGTACAACCAGCATGCGGTGGGCAAGTACAAGCTCAACGTCTGCACCAACCTGCCTTGCCTGCTGCGTGATGGCGGCAAGGCGCTGGAGCACCTCGAGCACAAGCTCGGCATCTCCATGGGCGAAACCACGCCGGATGGCCTGTTCACCCTGCAGCAATGCGAGTGCCTGGGCGCTTGTGCCGACGCGCCGGTGATGCTGGTCAACGACCGCAACATGTGCAGCTTCATGAGCAACGAAAAACTCGATCAACTGGTCGACAGTCTGCGCGCAGTGGAGGGCAAGCAATGACCACGGCGGCACAGGTGCTTTCCCAGTTCCAGGCGGCAGGCGTCGAAACCTGTTTCCACGACCGTCACATTACTCCGCAGATCTATGCGGACCTCAATGGCTCCAACTGGAGCATCAAGGACTATGAAGCGCGCGGCGGCTACCAGGCGCTTCGCACCATCCTGGGCAAGGATGGCGGTGAAGGCCTGAGTCAGGATCAGGTGATTGCCACCGTCAAGGAATCGGGTCTGCGTGGTCGCGGAGGCGCAGGCTTCCCCACGGGTCTGAAGTGGAGTTTCATGCCCCGCCAGTTCCCGGGCCAGAAGTACCTGGTGTGCAACTCCGACGAGGGTGAGCCCGGTACCTGCAAGGACCGCGACATCCTGATGTACAACCCGCATATCGTGATTGAGGGCATGATCATTGCTGCCTACGCGATGGGCATCACGGTCGGGTACAACTACATCCACGGTGAAATCTTCCAGGTCTACGAACGTTTCGAGGCCGCTCTGGATGAAGCGCGCGCGGCGGGCTACCTGGGTGACGGCATCCTGGGCTCGGGTTTCAGCTTCCAGCTGCACGCCCACCATGGCTTTGGCGCCTACATTTGCGGCGAGGAAACCGCGTTGCTTGAATCGCTGGAGGGCAAGAAGGGCCAGCCGCGTTTCAAGCCGCCGTTCCCGGCCAGTTTTGGTCTGTACGGCAAGCCCACCACCATCAACAACACCGAGACGTTCGCTGCGGTTCCATGGATCATCCGCAATGGTGGCGCGGCATACCTGGCGTGCGGCAAACCCAACAATGGCGGCACCAAGATCTTCTCGGTCAGCGGTGACGTGGAGCGCCCTGGCAACTACGAGATCCCGCTGGGTACGCCCTTTTCAAAGCTGCTGGAGCTGGCCGGTGGCGTGCGCAAGGGCCGTCAGCTCAAGGCCGTGATTCCTGGTGGATCGTCCTCGCCAGTGTTGCCATCGTCGATCATCATGGAATGCACCATGGACTATGACTCGATCGCCAAGGCGGGTTCCATGCTGGGCTCGGGCGCAGTCATCGTCATGGACGACAGCCGCTGCATGGTCGAGTCGCTCAAGCGCCTGTCGTACTTCTACATGCACGAGTCCTGCGGTCAGTGCACGCCTTGCCGTGAAGGCACAGGTTGGCTTTGGCGCCTGGTCGATCGCATCCATCGCGGTGAAGGCCGTCCTGCAGACATGGATGTGCTTGACTCCGTGGCCAGCAACATCATGGGGCGCACCATCTGTGCCTTGGGCGATGCGGCAGCCATGCCGGTGCGCGCCATGATCAAGCACTACCGGCACGAATTCGAGGCGATGATCCGCAAACCGAACCCTCAGGCCGCAGCTTCTGCCTGATCGCGAGAAAAGCATATGGTTGAAATTGAACTTGACGGTCAGAAAGTGGAAGTAGCCGCCGGCAGCATGGTGATGCACGCCGCTGAGAAGGCCGGTACCTACATTCCGCACTTCTGTTACCACAAGAAGCTCTCCATCGCCGCCAGCTGCCGTATGTGCCTGGTGGAGGTCGAGAAGGCTCCCAAGCCCATGCCCGCCTGCGCCACACCGGTGACGCAGGGCATGGTGGTGCGCACCAAGAGCGACAAGGCCATCCAGGCCCAGAAGTCGGTCATGGAGTTCCTGCTCATCAACCACCCGCTGGACTGCCCGATCTGTGATCAGGGCGGCGAGTGCCAGTTGCAGGATCTGGCCGTGGGTTACGGTGCCTCCTCGTCCCGCTACGAAGAAGAAAAACGCGTCGTCCCGGTGAAAGATGTCGGTCCGCTGATCTCCATGCAGGAGATGTCGCGTTGCATCCACTGCACCCGTTGCGTGCGCTTTGGCCAGGAAGTCGCCGGCGTCATGGAACTGGGAATGATCCACCGTGGCGAGCACGCCGAAATCACCACGGTGACGGGCGAGACCATCGATTCCGAACTCTCGGGCAACATGATCGATATCTGCCCTGTTGGTGCACTCACCAGCAAGCCTTTCCGCTACAGCGCCCGGACCTGGGAGCTGTCGCGCCGCAAGTCCGTCAGTCCACACGACTCCACGGGCTCCAATCTCATCGTCCAGGTCAAGAACCACAAAGTCATGCGTGTCCTGCCGTTCGAGAACGAGGACATCAACGAGTGCTGGATCGCCGACCGCGACCGCTTCTCGTATGAAGCCCTGAACGGCGAAGAGCGTCTGCAACGCCCCATGCTCAAACAGGGCGGCCAGTGGATCGAAGTCGACTGGCAGACTGCTCTCGAATACGTGGTCAACGGCTTGCAATGCCTCAAGAAGGAAAAGGGCGCCAACAGCATCGGTGCCTTGGTGAGTCCGCACAGCACGCTCGAAGAGCTCTACCTGGCCGGCGCCCTCGTGCGCGGCCTGGGCAGCAACAATATCGATTACCGCCTGCGCAATGCCGAGTTCGCGGCCGCCCCTGGCGTGCGCTGGTTGGGTCGCTCCATCGCTTCCCTGTCCACACTGCAGTCCGTGCTCGTCGTGGGCTCCAATCTGCGCAAGGATCATCCCCTGTTCGCGCAGCGCATCCGCCAAGCCGCCCGCAAGGGCTGCGTGGTCATGTCTGTCAACTCTGTGGTGCGGGACTGGGCTATGCCTGTGGCGCAAACACTGGTGTCCGCACCGGGAGCCTGGACACAGGCACTGGCCGATGTGGCCGCCGCCGTGGCCCAAGAGAAGGGCGTGCAGGCTCCCGTGGCTTCGGGTCAGGCAAGCAATGAAGCGGCGCGTGCCATCGCGGTTGCTCTGCTGGCCGGGGAGCAAAAGGCCGTGCTGCTTGGCAACGCCGCAGCGCACCATGCCCAGGCTTCAAGCCTGTTGGCCTTGGCCCAATGGATCGCCGAACAGACCGGAGCCAGCGTCGGTTACCTCACCGAAGCCGCCAACACGGTGGGCGCACAGTGGGTGAAGGCCGTGCCTGGCCAGGGTGGCTTGAATGCCGCCGAGATGCTGGCGGGTGGCCTCAAGGGCGTCATCCTGCTGAACACCGAGCCGGTGCTCGACAGCGCAGCCGGAGTCAAGGCCGCGGAGGCACTGGCCCAGGCCGAAATGGTGGTGACCTTGAGCCCGTTCAAGACCAACTTGGAATTCAGCGACGTGCTGCTGCCCATTGCACCGTTCACTGAAACCTCCGGCAGCTTCGTCAACGCCGAAGGGCGCCTGCAGAGTTTCCATGCTGTCGTGCGTCCGCTGGGCGAAACCCGTCCTGCCTGGAAGGTGTTGCGTGTGCTGGCCAATCTACTCGATCTGCAGGGATTCGATTTTGAAACCTCGCAGGATGTCTTGTCCAAAGCGACCGGAGTACCGGCGGGCCAGGTGCAGTCCGTGCCGGCTGAACTGCTCGACAACCGCACAGCGGTGGTTCCGCAAGCCGCAGCCTCGGGCGCTGCCGATCCGGTGGTGGCTTCCATCTACCAGCTCGATGGTCTGGTGCGGCGTTCCACCTCGTTGCAGTTGACCGCCGATGCCCGTCTGGCGCGTGAAGGAGCGGCAGCATGATCGACGCGATCTACAACTTTGGCTTGAACCTGCTCGCTCAGGGCTGGTGGACTGGCACTGTCTGGCCTGTTCTCTGGATCCTGATCAAGATCGTCGTGGTGTTGCTGCCTCTGATGGGGGCCGTCGCGTACCTGACACTGTGGGAGCGCAAACTCCTGGGCTTCATGCAGGTCCGCCATGGTCCCAACCGTGTGGGGCCTCTGGGCCTGCTGCAACCGATTGCGGATGCGGTCAAGCTGTTGACCAAGGAAATCATTCAGCCCTCGGCCGCAGCCAAGGGATTGTTTGTGCTGGGTCCGGTGATGGCCATCATGCCTGCATTGGCTGCCTGGGTGGTGATTCCCTTCGGCCCCGAGATGGCCCTGACCAATGTCAACGCTGGTCTGTTGCTGCTGATGGCGATCACGTCCATTGAGGTGTATGGCGTGATCATCGCCGGCTGGGCCTCGAACTCGAAGTACGCATTCCTTGGTGCCATGCGTGCTTCCGCGCAGATGGTCAGCTATGAAATCGCCATGGGTTTCTGTTTCCTGGTCGTGATCATGGTCACGGGCAGCATGAACCTCACAGAGATTGTCACCAGCCAGGCGCGTGGAACGTTTGCCGGAATGGGCCTGTCGTTCCTGTCCTGGAACTGGCTCCCGCTGCTGCCTATCTTCATCGTCTACCTGATCTCCAGCGTTGCCGAAACCAATCGGCATCCGTTCGACGTGGTGGAAGGCGAGGCCGAGATCGTGGCCGGCCACATGGTCGAGTATTCGGGCATGGGCTTTGCCATCTTCTTCCTGGCGGAATACGCCAGCATGTGGCTGGTTTCCATTGTCGCGGTGATCATGTTCCTGGGAGGGTGGTTGTCTCCAGTCGCCGCGCTGGACTTCATTCCGGGCTGGATCTGGCTGGGTATCAAGACCTTTGTTGTGGTCTCCATGTTCATCTGGATTCGCGCCACCTTCCCCCGGTTCCGTTACGACCAGATCATGCGTCTGGGCTGGAAGATCTTCATTCCGGTCACCTTGGTGTGGCTGCTCATCGTCGGGGGCTGGTTGCTCTCGCCGTGGAATATCTGGAAATAAAGCGGGGACTCACGAATGGCTGCCGTAGCTGCTGCATCTTTTTCTCTCCGGGACTTCTTCAAGAGTTTCCTGCTGGTTGAGCTCGTCAAGGGTATGACCCTGACCGGCCGCTATGCCTTCCGCCGCAAGGTCACGGTGCAATTCCCCGAGGAAAAAACACCGGTTTCGCCGCGTTTCCGTGGATTGCACGCGCTGCGTCGTTACGACAATGGCGAAGAGCGCTGCATCGCCTGCAAACTGTGCGAGGCCGTCTGCCCGGCCATGGCGATCACCATCGAATCGGATGTGCGTGAGGACGGTTCGCGTCGCACCACGCGCTATGACATCGACCTGACCAAATGCATCTTCTGTGGATTCTGCGAGGAGAGCTGCCCCGTCGATTCGATCGTCGAGACGCAGATTTTTGAGTACCACGGCGAAAAGCGCGGTGACCTGTACTTCACCAAGGATATGTTGCTGGCCGTTGGTGACCGATATGAAGGCGAAATTGCTGCTGCCAAAGCGGCAGACGCCAAATATCGCTGAAACCGGCCCGAATCCTTCAGCCAGACCTCTACAAAGAACCGATTCATGGACGCCAAGACTGGTTTTTTCTATCTGTTCTCGGTCGTGCTGCTCTATGCAGCCTTCCGGGTGATTTCAGCGCGCAATCCAGTGCACGCGGTGTTGCACCTGATTCTTGCGTTTTCGCAGGCCTCGGGCCTGTGGTTCCTGCTCAAGGCGGAGTTTCTGGCGATTGTGCTGGTGCTCGTGTACCTTGGAGCGGTGATGGTGCTGTTCCTCTTCGTGGTGATGATGCTCGATATTGATGTCGAGGGTATGCGCAAGGGTTTCTGGAAGCACTTCCCCCTGGCGGCGACTGTCGGGGCGTTGATTGCGCTCGAAATGGCTGCGGTCCTGATGGGAGGTTTCCGCAGTGTCGAGGAGCCCAAGGTGCTGGCGGCCATGGTGGATGCGGCAGGTAACCCCGTGGCGTTTTCCAACGCCAAGGCACTGGGTGTCCTGATGTACACCCGTTACCTCTATCCGGTCGAGATCGCTGCCGTGATTCTGCTCGTGGCCATGATTGCCGCGATTGCATTGACCTTGCGAAGCCGCAAGGACAGCAAGGCCATCAATCCTTCGGAGCAGATCCGGGTGCGCGCAGCAGACCGGATGCAGATCTTGAAGGTGGCCGCGACACAAAAAGCACCTGAAGCAGCCCCGGTCGAGGCTGTAGCCGAGGAGAAAAAAGCATGACGCCCACGCTGGGACATTTCTTGACGGTGGGGGCAATGCTGTTTGCCCTTGCCGTGATCGGGATTTTCCTGAATCGCAAGAACATCATCGTTCTGCTGATGGCCATCGAGCTCATGCTGTTGGCCGTGAACATGAATTTCGTCGCTTTTTCGCATTATCTGGGTGACATGCATGGACAGGTATTCGTGTTCTTCATCCTGACCGTTGCCGCGGCTGAGTCAGCCATCGGCCTGGCCATTCTGGTGCTGCTGTTCCGCAACAAGTCCAGCATCGATGCGCAAGCCCTCGACACCCTTCAGGGTTGAGTCTCCGGACATGCAAGGTTCTCTACAATGAGTCAAACCCTCTCTGCTTCAACGCTTCTGGCCGTTCCATTGGCACCGCTGGCAGGCGCCGTGCTGGCCGGCATCTTTGGCACGACCTTCGGCGGCAACTGGATTGGTCGCCGCCTGAGCCACACACTCACCATTCTGGGTGTTCTGGTCGCATTCATCCTCTCGGCCATGACGCTCAAGAGCGTCGCGGTTGACGGCGCACGCTTCAACGAGACCATCTACACATGGATGGTTGTCGGTGGCCTGAAAATGGAAGTGGGCTTTCTGATCGACAGCCTGACCGCCATGATGATGTGCGTGGTGACCTTCGTGTCGCTGATGGTGCATATCTACACCATCGGCTACATGGAAGAAGACGACGGCTACAACCGTTTCTTCGCCTACATCTCGCTGTTCACGTTCTCCATGCTCATGCTGGTCATGAGCAACAACCTGCTGCAGCTCTTCTTTGGCTGGGAAGCCGTGGGTCTCGTGTCCTACCTGCTGATCGGTTTCTGGTTCAACAAGCCCACGGCCATCTTTGCCAACATGAAGGCCTTTTTGGTCAACCGCGTGGGCGACTTCGGCTTCATTCTCGGCATTGGCCTGATTGCCGCCTACACCGGCACGCTGAACTATGGCGAGGTGTTCGCCAAGGCCGGTGAGCTGGGCAACATCGAATTCCCGTGGTACGTCATGGGGCAGGACATGATGCTCATCACTGTGATCTGCATCTGCCTGTTCATTGGCGCCATGGGCAAGTCGGCCCAATTCCCGCTGCACGTCTGGCTGCCCGACTCGATGGAAGGCCCGACGCCCATTTCCGCACTGATCCACGCGGCAACGATGGTTACGGCGGGCATCTTCATGGTGGCGCGCATGTCGCCGCTGTTCGAGCTGTCGGATGCTGCATTGAACTTCATTCTGGTCATCGGCGCGATCACGGCGTTGTTCATGGGTTTCCTCGGCATCATTCAGAACGACATCAAGCGCGTGGTGGCCTATTCGACGCTGTCGCAGCTGGGTTACATGACCGTGGCGCTGGGCGCATCGGCCTATTCGGTGGCGGTGTTCCATCTGATGACGCACGCATTCTTCAAGGCGCTGCTGTTCCTTGCGGCAGGCTCGGTGATCATCGGCATGCACCACAACCAGGATATTCGCTGGATGGGTGGTGTGCGCAAATACATGCCCATCACGTGGATCACGTCATTGCTGGGCTCCCTCGCCTTGATCGGCACGCCGCTGTTCTCGGGGTTCTACTCCAAGGACAGCATCATCGAGGCTGTGCATTTCAGCCAGTTGCCTGCAGCCGGTTTTGCCTACTTTGCTGTGCTGGCGGGGGTTTTCATCACCGCTTTCTATTCGTTCCGCATGTACTTCCTGGTCTTCCATGGCAAGGAACGTTTCGACCAGAATCCGGATGCACACCACCATGATGACCACGGACACCATGGCGATCACCATGAGCCGCATGAATCACCGTGGGTGGTGACGGTGCCCCTGGTGTTGCTGGCCATCCCCTCGGTGGTCATCGGGTTCATGACCATCCAGCCCATGCTGTTTGGTGACTTCTTCAAGGATGTGATCTTTGTCGATGCGGCACGGCATCCGGCCATGGCCAAGCTGGCTGAAATATTCCATGGCCCGGTGGGCATGGCGTTGCACGGCCTGCAAACTGCACCGTTCTGGCTGGCCCTGGCAGGGGTGGCTGCTTCGTACTACATGTACATGGTCAATCCGGCGTTGCCAGCCGCGATCAAGCGAACCTTCCAGCCGATTCACACCTTGCTGGAAAACAAGTACTACCTTGACTGGATCAACGAGAACATCATTGCGCGTGGTGCGCGTGCTTTGGGTGTCGGTTTGTGGAAGGGTGGGGATCAGGCCGTCATCGACGGAGCATTGGTCAATGGTTCCTGGAAGATCGTGGGCTGGGTAGCTGGACTGGTACGCCGGTTGCAGACGGGCTTCGTTTTCCACTACGCGCTGGTGATGATTCTGGGCATTTTTGTGCTCATGACGTATTTCGTCATGCTCAACAAGTAGGAGAAGAACAAAAATGGGTTTGTTGAGTCTTGCTATCTGGACGCCCATCGCGTTCGGTGTTCTGCTGCTGGCCTTTGGCAGTGACAAGCATGCTGGTGCCGTGCGCTGGCTTGCCCTGATCGGTGCGCTGGCGGGCTTCGCAGTGACCTTGCCGCTCTATGAGGGGTTCAAGCTGGGAACTGCGGCCATGCAGTTTGTCGAGAAGGCGCCCTGGATCGAGGGTTTCAATATCTTCTACCACCTCGGGGTGGATGGCATTTCGTTCTGGTTTGTGCCGCTGACGGCATTCATCACGGTGATCGTGGTGATCGCTTCCTGGGAGTCGATCACCGAGCGCGTGAACCAGTACATGGGGGCCTTCCTGATCCTGTCGGGACTGATGATCGGTGTCTTCGCGGCACTCGATGGCATGTTGTTCTATGTGTTCTTCGAGGCCACGCTGATCCCGATGTATCTCATCATTGGTATCTGGGGCGGTCCGAACAAGATCTACGCAGCCTTCAAGTTCTTTCTCTACACGCTGCTCGGTTCGCTGCTGATGCTGATCGCACTGATCTATCTGTACAACGTGTCGGGTGGCAGCTTTGACATCGCCACGTGGCACAAGCTGCCTCTCAGTGGCCGCACGCAGACACTGCTGTTCTTCGCCTTCTTTGCCGCCTTTGCCGTGAAGGTTCCCATGTGGCCGGTACATACCTGGTTGCCCGATGTGCACGTCGAGGCGCCCACGGGCGGCTCTGCCGTGCTGGCGGCCATCATGCTCAAGCTTGGTGCCTATGGCTTCCTGCGTTTTTCGCTGCCCATCGCACCCGATGCATCGCGCGAATGGGCCTGGCTGATGATCGCCCTGTCGCTGATCGCCGTGATCTATGTGGGTCTGGTGGCCATGGTTCAGAAGGACATGAAGAAGCTCGTGGCCTATTCATCGGTGGCACACATGGGCTTCGTGACCCTGGGGTTCTTCATCTTCAACGACCTGGGTGTGTCCGGGGGCATTGTGCAGATGATCGCCCACGGCTTTGTTTCGGCCGCCATGTTCCTGTCCATCGGCGTGCTGTACGACCGCGTGCACTCGCGTGAAATCTCCGCGTATGGTGGCGTGGTCAACACCATGCCCAACTTTGCGGCGTTTGCTCTGCTGTTCACCATGGCCAACTGCGGTCTTCCAGGAACCGCTGGTTTTGTGGGCGAATGGATGGTCATCCTGGGCGCCGTGAAGTCCAACTTCTGGGTCGGTCTTGCCGCTGCGACGGCACTCATCTGGGGTGCTGCCTACAGCCTGTGGATGTTCAAGCGCGTTTACTTGGGCGCGCCCGGCAATGCCCATGTGAAGGCCCTGCTGGACATCAACAGCCGTGAATTTTTCGTCATGGCCCTGCTGGCGATTGCTGTCCTCTATATGGGACTGTACCCACGTCCGTTCACGGATGTGATGGATACCTCCGTGGCCGAACTGCTCAAGCACGTGGCCTTGTCCAAGCTGAACTGACCAGACTGAACTGAGAGACCCGAGATGATTGACAACATCAGTTGGCTTGCGATTTACCCGGAGATCGTTCTTCTGGTCATGGCCTGCGTGATTGCGCTGGTGGACCTGGGCGTCTCCAGCCCGCGGCGCACCGCAACCTATGCGCTCACCATGCTCACGCTCGCGGTTGTTGCCGTGTTGCAGGGCGTGTATGCCAGCAGTGGTAACACCTTCTATGGTTTTGGTAATATGGTTGTCAGCGACGCCATGGGCAACTGGCTCAAGTGCTTTGCCACCGTGGCCATAATGGTGACGCTGGTGTACGGCCGCCCGTATGCAGCCGACCGCGGCATGCTGCGTGGTGGCGAGTTGTTCACGCTGGGCATGCTGTCCTTGCTGGGCATGTTCATCATGATCGGTGGTAACAACTTCCTGGTGATCTATCTCGGCCTGGAACTGCTCACGCTGTCAAGTTATGCCCTGGTGGCTTTGCGCCGGGACCATGTCACTGCGACGGAAGCGGCCATGAAGTACTTCGTGCTGGGTGCCATGGCCAGTGGTTTTCTGCTGTATGGCATGTCCATGCTGTACGGCGCCACGGGCTCCCTGGACATTGGTGAAGTCTTCAAGGCCATCAATTCCGGCCAGATCCGTCACCAGGTTCTGGTCTTTGGCCTGGTGTTCGTTGTCGCTGGCCTGGCCTTCAAACTGGGTGCCGTTCCATTCCACATGTGGGTGCCAGACGTCTACCACGGTGCACCGACGGCCGTGACGCTGATGATCGGTGGCGCCCCCAAGCTGGCAGCATTTGCGATCGTCATGCGTTTGCTGGTGGATGGCATGTTGCCCCTGGCCATTGACTGGCAGCAGATGCTGGCCGTTCTTGCGATAGGCTCGCTGCTGGTGGGCAATCTGGCCGCCATTGCGCAGACCAACCTCAAGCGCATGCTGGCGTATTCGACGATTTCCCAGATGGGTTTCGTCCTGCTGGGCCTGATGTCGGGCGTGGTTCATGGCCATGTGGATGCCTCGACTGTCGAAGCCGCCTACAGCGCCTCGATGTTTTATGTGGTGACTTATGTGCTGACCACCCTGGCGGCCTTCGGTGTGATCCTGCTGCTGGCACGTGAGGGATTTGAGAGCGAAGAAATCGCCGACATGGCCGGTCTGAATCAGCGTAGTCCGCTGTATGCGGGTGTGCTGGCTGTGTGTCTGTTCTCTATGGCCGGCATTCCACCCATGGTGGGTTTCTATGCCAAGCTGTCGGTGCTTCAGGCGCTGCTGGCGTCGGGCCAGACTGCCTATATCGCCATGGCGGTGTTTGCTGTGATCATGTCGTTGATTGGTGCGTTCTACTATCTCCGCGTGGTCAAGGTCATGTATTTTGATGCGCCATTGACCGCGACATCGGTGTCTGCACCCCTTGATGTGCGCGTTGTCCTGACGCTCAACGGGGCCCTGCTGCTGGTCCTGGGCTTGTTGCCCGGCGGGCTGATGGCTCTGTGTGCCGATGCAATCATGCGGTCGCTGGCCTCCTGAGTCACCATCGCTCTATCTATCGTGACGCAATCCGGTTTTATCTGGCTCGTGATCCTGACGGCGTGTGTCGCAGCCAATCTGCCTTTCATCAATCAGCGGATTCTGGCTGTCGGCCCGGCCTTGGCACCCCACAAGAAACTGCTCGTGCGTCTGGCAGAACTGGTCGTGCTGTACTTTCTGGTGGGCGCTCTGGCGTGGGTGCTGGAGCAGCGCGTCGGCCAGAGAGCGCCTCAGGGGTGGGAGTTTTATGCCATCACGGGCACCCTGTTCATTACCCTGGCGTTTCCCGGGTTTGTGTACCGGTATCTGGTACGCCGCCGCCGCTGATTCTTTGCTTCACGGTGTGAGCTTCGCTATTCAGCCATGAAGGTGCTTGACCTGCGTTGTCCGCAAGATCATGCCTTTGAAGGCTGGTTTGCCAGCGAGCAGGATTATCTGGATCAGCACCAACGTGGGCTGCTTCAATGCCCGCTGTGCGGGGCCAGCGACGTGCGCAAAATGCTCAGTGCTCCCCGTATCAATCTCGGGGCGCGCGTGAATGACGGCTCCTCGTCGACCCCCACGCTGCCATCCACCATTTCTGACGCCTGCCCGAATCCGGACACTGCCAATGTCGCACAGGTGCAGGCAGCCTGGTTGCAGGCTGCCCGCAAGATGCTGGCGCAGGCCGAGGATGTCGGAGGCCAGTTCGCGGACGAAGCGCGGCGCATCCATCGGGGTGAAGCGCCCGAACGCACCATCAAGGGCAACGCCAGTGCCGCCGATGCCGTACAGCTCCTTGAAGAGGGCATTGCGGTGCTTCCGCTACCTGCTGTTTCGACGGAAACTCTGCACTGAGAAGGTGTGAACGAACCCGCCATGCGCGCTCATCCCTCCAAAACACGCCTGCTCGTCGTTACAAATGCTCGCCATAGCCCGAGCTATGGCTGTGCTTTGCGCCTAGATTAGCCGCGTTTTCGCGGTCTGCTCGGGCACGCCGGATTCATTCACACCTTCTGAGCGCCGCTCCACTGCCTGCACAGGCCGGGAGGGCAGGCCCTCACACCGCAAATTGCAGTGCCGCCAGGCGCGCATAAACCCCGTTGTGTGCCAGCAGCTCTGCATGGCGCCCCTGCTCCACGATGCGGCCGTGCTCCATGACCACGATGCGGTCGGCGTTTTGCACAGTGGCCAGGCGATGGGCAATCACCAGCGTCGTGCGTTGCCCTGCATGGCTGTGCATGGCGGAATCCAGGGCGGCCTGAACCATGCGTTCGCTTTCAGCGTCGAGGGCGCTGGTGGCTTCGTCCAGCAGCAGTAAACGTGGGTTTTTCAGGATGGCGCGCGCGATGGCGATGCGCTGGCGTTGCCCGCCCGACAGGCGCACGCCGCGTTCGCCCAGGAAGGTTGCATAGCCTTCGGGAAGGGCCTGCAGGAAGTCGTGGGCGAAGGCATCACGTGCTGCGGCGAACACTTCGGTATCGGTGGCATCGGGACGTCCATAGCGGATATTCTCCAGGGCGCTGGCCGAGAAGATCACGGCGTCCTGCGGAACCGTGCCGATCCTTCCGCGCAGATCGTCCAGCGCCAGGCGGCGGATGTCCATTCCCTCCACGCAGATGCGACCGGGTGACGGGGAATCAGGGGCGTCGGGATCGATGTCATAGAAGCGCTGCAGCAGCTGAAACACCGTGGTCTTGCCTGCGCCACTGGCACCCACCAGTGCCACGGTTTCACCAGGTTGCAGTTCGAGGCAGAAACCCTGAAGTGCTGCCTGGGTCGGACGCGAGGGGTAATGAAAATTCACGTTCTCGAATCGAACACTCAGCCCTCGGTCGGTGGAGGGCAGAAGAGCGGGTTGGGCGGGTGAAGCCACGGGGGACTGGCTTGCCAGCAGTTCCATCAGCCGCTCGGTGGCGCCTGCCGCGCGCAGCAGATCGCCATACACTTCACCCAGCACCGCCACGGCGCCGGCAAAAATGGCCACATACAGCGCCGCCTGGCCCAGCTGTCCTGCACTGAGTTTGCCGTTCATCACCGCCTGCGTGCCCTGGTACAGCCCCCACAGCACCAGTGCCGCATTCGCGATGATGATGAAGGCCACCAGCATCGAGCGTGCACGCGAGCGCCGCACGGCGGTCTGAAATGCTTCGTCGGTCGACCGGTCAAATCGCGCGGCCTCGCGCTGTTCGGCCGTGTAGCTTTGCACTACCGGAATGGCATTCAGCACTTCGGCAGCGATCGCGCTGGAGTCGGCGACACGGTCCTGGCTGGCGCGCGACAGCCGCCGCACGCGCCTTCCGAACCAGGTGGCTGGCAGCACCACCAGCAGAACCACCATCAGCACCAGTGTCATCACATAGGGGTGCGTCCACGCCAGCACCACCAGGGCACCCAGTCCCATCACAGCGTTGCGCAAGCCCATGCTCAGCGATGAGCCCACCACCGTTTGCACCAGCGTGGTGTCGGTGGTCAGGCGGCTGAGCACCTCGCCCGTCTGTGTGCTTTCGAAAAAGGCCGGGCTCTGGCGCAGTACATGGGAATAGACCGCGTTGCGCAGGTCTGCCGTGATGCGCTCGCCCAGCCAGCTCACCATGTAAAAGCGCGCCGCGCTGAAAACGCCCAGCGCCACCGCCACGCCAAACAGCGCGAAGAAATGCCCACGCAGCGCCAGCATCTGGGCGCCCCGGTCAGATTGCACCAGGCCACCGTCGATCAGGCTGCGCAGCGCCACCGGAAACAGCAGCGTGGCACCGGCCGCAAGCACCAGAAACACCATCGCCAGAGCGATGCGCGCGCGGTACGGGCGCAAGAAAGGCAGCAAGCCGGAAAGCGAGCGGGGGGCGCCCTGTGGCGGGCCGTGCGTGTGATCTGACATTCCGGGAGTGTAGGGGGCAGATGGGCGGACTGGTGCGGGTATGTCCAGGCATGGCGGCTACGAACGGATACCGTGTTTTATGCGCTGGGCTGACACAAATAGATAACTGCCCCCGGAACGGAGCCGGTGAATTTGGTTGTTAGCCTGTCTTGAAGACTGGCTTCTGAATTCGTGTATTTACCCGCTGGATGGGCCTCTGTATTATGAGTTTGCCGCCTTGGATAGACATGGGCGGCGGGTTCATCAACACAAATTACATATGAGACAAGTCATGAAAAAAATTGGCACCTTGAAGTCGATGGCATTTTTTTGCGGTGGCAGCCTGCTGTTATCGACCGCATGGGCGCAGCAAATTTCCGGAGAAGTGGTTCGTATCGGCGTGCTGAGTGATATGTCGGGGTTGTACGCGGACACAGCCGGCAAGGGGTCGCTGGAAGCTGCGCGCATGGCCGTCGAGGATTTTGGTGGCTCGGTGCTGGGCAAGAAAATCGAGCTGGTTTCGGCCGACCACCAGAACAAGGCAGACATCGGCGCAACGGCTGCCCGCACCTGGATGGATCGTGAGGGTGTGGATCTGATCATCGACATGAACAACACGGCCGTGGCCATTGCTGTGAACAACCTGGCCCGGGAGCGCAACAAGCTGGTGATCAATACCGGCGGCGCCTCCGACATCCTGACCAACGAGCACTGCGCGCCCACTGCCATCCACTACACGTACGACAGCTATGCCTTGGCCAGCGGTGCGGTGCAGGGAGTCATGGCGCAAGGCAAGAAAGACTGGTACATCGTTTCCGTCGACTATGCCTTTGGCAAGGCCATGGCCGCCAACGTTACCAGCTTTGTAAATGAAGGTGGCGGTAAGGTCGTGGGCGGAACCGCCCATCCGCTCAATGCAAGCGACTTCTCTTCTTTCCTGTTGCAGGCCCAGAGTTCCAAGGCCTCCGTGATCGCACTGGCAAATGCCACCAGCGATACGGTCAACTCCATCAAGGCGGCGCAACAATTCGGCATTACCAAGACGCAGACCATCGTGCCGCAACTTATGTTCATCAACGATGTGCACTCTCTTGGTCTGAAAACCGGGCAGGGCATGACTCTGGCCACCGGATTCTATTGGGACCGCACCCCCGAGACCCGGGCATGGTCGCGGCGCTACTTCGAGCGCATGAAAAAAATGCCTTCGATGATCCAGGCCGGGGCCTATTCTGCCGTGAGCAACTACCTCACGGCCATCAAGACTGTGGGTTCAGACGATGGCGCGACCGTAGCGGCCCAGCTCAAAAAGATGAAAATTGAGGACTTTTTCTCCCAGAACGGCAGGGTCCGCGAGGACGGCCGCATGGTGCACGACATGTACCTCGTGCAGATCAAAAAGCCCGAAGAATCTCAGTATCCCTGGGACTACTACAAAGTGTTGAACACCATTCCAGGCGACAAGGCGTTTAAGCCCCTGTCGAAAAGCACTTGCCCGCTGGTGAAAAAAATCTGAGGAAGCCGGCATGAAAACCCGTGCTGCCGTTTTGACCCGAATCGGGGCGCCTGCCCCGTATGCGACCAGCCGCCCGCTGGAAATTACAGAAGTCGAACTGGCGCCGCCAGGCCCGGGCGAGGTGCTGGTGCGCGTGGCTGCTGCAGGGCTGTGCCACTCCGATCTTTCCATCATCAATGGTGACCGGCCGCGCCGCACCCCCATCGTGCTCGGCCACGAGGCCGCAGGCGTGGTGGAGGCGCTGGGTGAGGGCGTGATCGACCTCGAACCCGGCGACCATGTCATCCTGCTGTTCGTGCCCAGTTGCGGGCATTGTCTGCCTTGCGCCGAGGGTCGGCCGGTGCTGTGCGAGCCAGCCGCCGCTGCCAATGCGGCGGGCACCTTGCTTGGAGGTGGCAAACGTCTTTCATACCAGGGCGAGCCGGTGGACCACTTTGTCGGGGTGTCGGCCTTTGCCGAGCACGCGGTGCTCTCGCGTCGGGGCGTGCAGAAGATCGACAAGAGCCTGCCCCTGGAGATTGCCGCCCTCTTCGGTTGCGCCGTCATGACCGGTGTAGGAGCGATTGCCAACACATCCCAGGTGCACCCTGGACAAAAAGTGGCCGTGGTGGGTCTTGGCGGCGTGGGCCTGTCGGCGCTCATGGGTGCAGTGGCAGCCGGTGCCTCGCAAGTGGTGGCCGTTGATCTGTCCGACGAAAAACTGGCCCTGGCGCGCAGCCTGGGTGCCACAGATGTCGTCAATGCTGGAACAGAAGGTGCGGTGGAAACCCTGCGTGCCTTGACTGGCGGTGGCGTGGACCATGCGCTGGAGATGGTGGGTTCAGCCAAGGCACTCGAATTTGCCTACGCCGTCACGCGCCGCGGCGGCACCACGGTCACCGTCGGACTGCCGGCGTCGAGCCAGAACATCAGCCTGCCGGTGTGGCAGATGGTGGCGGAGGAGCGCACCCTCAAGGGCAGCTATCTGGGCAGCTGCGTACCGCGTCGCGACATCGACCGCTATGTGGCCCTGTACCGGGCCGGGCGCCTGCCGGTCGATCAGCTGCTCACCGGGCGGCTGTCGCTGGACCAGATCAATGAGGGCTTTGACCGCCTCGCACGGGGCGAGGCCATCCGCCAAATCATCACCATGAATTCCTGAGACCACACACCATGCAACAAGACGCCGCCAGCACTCTGGCCTATCCCCAGCCTCAGCTGTTTATCGACGGTCAGTGGCTTGACACCGGTTCGCGCAAGACTGAACCCGTGCTCAACCCAGCCACCGAAGCGCCCCTGGCCCAATTGCCCCACGCCACCGCCCAGGATCTGGACAACGCACTCCAGGCTGCAGCCCAGGCCTTTCCCTTGTGGCGCGCTACGGCACCGGCCGAACGCTCACGCATTTTGCGCAAGGCCGCCGATCTGCTGCGCGAGCGGGTGGACGACGTCGCCCGCACCATGACCCTGGAACAGGGCAAGCCCTTGCGCGAAGCGCGCCTGGAGGTGCTGGCCAGTGCCGATACCTTTGACTGGTATGCCGAGGAAGGGCGGCGCAACTACGGCCGCATTGTCCCGGGGCGCAGCCTGCAGCAGCGCATTTCGGTGCTGCATGAGCCTGTGGGTGTGTGCGCAGCGTTTGCCCCGTGGAATTTTCCGAGCATCACCCCGGCCCGCAAGATCGCAGGGGCGCTGGCGGCCGGTTGCACCCTGATCTTGAAGCCCGCAGAGGAAACCCCCGCAACGGCCCTGGCCCTGGTGAAATCCCTGGACGATGCAGGTTTGCCCAAGGGGGTGCTGAACGCTGTTTTCGGTGTACCGTCCGAGGTGTCCAGCCATTTGCTGGATTCGCCCATCGTGGCCAAGTTCTCCTTCACCGGTTCGACGGCAGTGGGCAAACTGCTGGCTGCGCAGGCCGCGCGGACCCTGAAGCGGGCCACGCTGGAGCTGGGCGGCCATGCCCCGGTCATCGTCTGCGAGGACGCCGATGTCCACAAGGCCGCCGAAATACTGGTTGCTGGCAAATACCGCAACGCGGGCCAGATTTGCATAGCGCCCACACGTTTCTATGTTCATGCAGCTTGCTACGAAGCCTTCCTCGATGCCTTTGTGCAGCAGGTGCAGCAGCTTCGTCCGGGCTCGGGGCTGGACGAGCAAAGCACCATGGGGCCTTTGGCCAATCCGCGCCGCCTGGTTGCCATGGAGCAGCTCATCGCAGAGGCCTTGCAGCGTGGCGCGAAACTGCATACGGGGGGGCAGCGCATGCAAGGCCCGGGGTATTTCTGGCAACCCACCGTGCTTAGCGAGGTGTCTGAAGAAGCTCGTCTCATGAACGAAGAGCCTTTCGGACCGCTGGCCCTGATCAACCGGGTCGCCTCGGTTGACGAGGCTATTCTCCGTGCCAACCGCCTGCCTTTTGGCCTGGCAGCCTATGCCTTCACCCAGAACAGCGCTACGCGCAATCAACTCGCCCGGCAACTGCAGACTGGCATGCTGGGCATCAACACACTGAGCATCTCTATGCCCGAAGCGCCTTTTGGCGGCGTCAAGGAAAGTGGTTGGGGATCGGAGTGCGGAATCGAAGGCCTGCAGGCCTATTGTGATGTGAAGCTGGTTAGCGAGGACTGAGAGTATTGATTTCATATTCGTGACACGCATCACGCCCAGAGACGCTATTCACTTGAAATAAAACCGGTGTGAAACTCATCAGACCCGATCCGTCGGGCTGTTGATGTAGGGATTTATACATAGGAGTTAGCACCGGTGCAGGTTCAAAAGTAATGAACGTACGATGCGTGAAGTCCAAAGTCCAGGGAAACGCCCCTCTTTCGGGGCCCCCATCCATTCTTACGGAGCAATGCAGGCGCAATGAGCGACGTCATACTCGAAACCCATAGCCTGACCAAAGAGTTCAAAGGCTTTACCGCTGTCAGCGATGTGAATCTGTCGGTTCGCCGGGGGTCCATCCATGCGCTGATCGGTCCGAACGGGGCTGGCAAGACCACCTGCTTCAACCTGCTGACCAAGTTCCTGGTGCCCACCTCGGGCAGGATCCTGTTCAATGGGTACGACATCACGTCCGAGCAGCCTGCGCAGATTGCGCGGCGCGGCGTGATCCGCTCGTTCCAGATTTCGGCGGTGTTCCCGCACCTCACGCTGCTGGAGAACGTGCGCCTGGGCCTGCAGCGCCATCTGGGTACCTCGTTCCACTTCTGGCGCAGCGAACGCAGTCTGAACCAACTGAACGACCGCGCCATGCAGCTCCTCACCGAAGTGGGCCTGCAGGACATGGCCGACGAAGTCACGGTGAACCTGCCCTACGGCCGTAAACGTGCGCTGGAGATCGCCACCACGCTGTCCATGGAGCCCGAGCTCATGCTGCTCGACGAGCCTACGCAGGGCATGGGCCACGAGGACGTGGACCGTGTCACGCAGCTCATCAAGAAGGTTTCGGCCGGGCGCACCATCCTGATGGTGGAGCACAACATGAAGGTGATCTCCACCATTGCCGACCGCATCACCGTGCTGCAGCGCGGCGCGGTGCTGGCCGAAGGCCCCTACGAAGAAGTCTCGAACAATCCGCAGGTGATGGAGGCCTACATGGGAACGACCGACGGCCAACTGCAGGGAGCGCACTGACATGGCCGCTAGCCAAACTTCCACGCCCGCGCTGGAGATCCGCAACCTCGAAGCCTGGTACGGCGAGTCGCATGTCCTGCATGGCGTGGACATGGTCGTGCAGCCTGGCGAAGTGGTGACGCTGCTGGGCCGCAACGGCGCGGGCCGCACTTCCACCATGCGCGCCATCATGGGCCTGACAGGCTCCCGCAAGGGCTCGGTCAAGATCAACGGCGTTGAAACGGTGAACATGTCCACCCACCGCATCGCACACCTGGGGGTGGGCTACTGCCCGGAAGAGCGTGGCATTTTCTCCAGCCTGTCGTGCGAAGAAAACCTGCTGCTTCCGCCCACGCTCAAGACCGGCAAGCAGGGGATGTCGATCGACGAGATCTATGCCATGTTCCCCAACCTGGCCGAGCGCAAGAACAGCCAGGGCACGCGCCTGTCGGGCGGCGAACAGCAGATGCTGGCCGTGGCCCGCATTCTGCGCACCGGTGCCAACCTGCTGCTGCTCGACGAAATTTCCGAAGGCCTGGCGCCAGTCATCGTGCAGGCCCTGGCCCGCATGATCAAGATGCTGCGCGAGAAGGGCTATACCGTCGTCATGGTCGAGCAGAATTTTCGTTTTGCCGCTCCTCTGGCGGATCGTTTTTACGTGATGGAGCATGGGCGCATCGTTGAGAAATTCGGAGCCTCCGAACTCGATGCAAAGATGTCTGTGCTGACTGAACTGCTGGGCGTCTGAGACAGGCTCGCACACCGTTTTCCCCACCGTTTTCTTCAACCACACCTACAGGAGACAATCCATGAAGAGCAAACTCACCGCGCTGGCCCTGACGCTGGCCGCAGCCGGCCTGGCGACATCGGCCGCAGCGCAGGACAAAGTCAAGATCGGTTTTATTACCGACATGTCCAGCCTGTATGCCGACGTGGAAGGCAAGAATGGCGCAGTGGCCATCCAGATGGCCATTGATGATTTCGGGGGCAAGGTGCTGGGCATGCCCATCGAGCTATTGAGCGCAGACCACCAGAACAAGGCCGACATCGCCGCATCCAAGGCGCGCGAGTGGATTGACACCCAGGGCCTGACCATGTTGTTCGGCGGCACCAATTCCGGTACGGCTCTGGCATCTGCCAAGGTGGCAGCCGAGAAAAAACGTGTGTACATCAACAATGGTGCCGCCAGCTCGGCGCTGACCAACGACCAGTGCACGCCCTACACAGTTCACTATGCCTATGATACGGTGGCCCTGGCCAAGGGCACGGGTTCGGCCATCGTGGATGCCGGGGGCAAGAACTGGTATTTCCTGACAGCTGACTATGCATTCGGCCATGCTCTCGAAGCCGACACTAGTTCCGTGGTCAAGGCCAAGGGCGGCAATGTGGTGGGGGCCGTTCGCCATCCGCTCAACGCATCAGATTTCTCGTCCTTCCTGCTGCAGGCTCAGAGCTCCAAAGCCCAGATCTTGGGTCTGGCGAATGCAGGGGGCGACACCATCAACGCGATCAAGGCTGCAAAAGAGTTTGGTATCGGCAAGAGCATGAAGCTCGCCGGCCTGCTGATTTTCATCAGCGACGTGCACAGCCTGGGCCTGCGCAACACCGAAGGCTTGCAGTTCACCACCAGCTGGTACTGGGATCTGAACGACGAGACACGCAAATTCTCAGCCCGTTTCTTCGAGAAGACCAAGCGGATGCCCACCGAAATCCAGGCAGCCGACTACTCGGCCACCATGAACTATCTCAAGGCCGTGGAAGCCGCCAAGACGGTGGACGCCGACAAGGTGATGGCAACGTGGAAAGGCATGAAGATGAACGACTTCTTCGGCTCGGGCCAATTGCGCGCCGACGGTCGCTATGTGCATGACATGTACCTGATGGAAGTGAAGAAGCCGTCGGAATCCACCAAGCCATGGGACTACTACAAGCTCATCAAGAAGCTTCCCGGCGAGTCCGTGTTCACCACCAAAGCCGAGAGCAAGTGCGCCCTCTGGAAGTAAACCCCTGAGACGGTACCCCAGCGCCTGGCCGTCCCTGAGGGCTGGCCGGGCGCGTCGGCACCGTTTGACTTAAACCTTCTCCACCTGCTGCTCCCATGGAAATCTTTGGTGTCTCATTGCCGGGCTTGCTGAGCCAGCTCCTTTTGGGGCTGGTTAACGGTTCCTTTTATGCAATTCTCAGCCTCGGGCTGGCCGTGATTTTTGGCTTGCTCAACGTCATCAACTTCGCGCACGGTGCACTGTTCATGATGGGGGCCTTGATGACCTGGATGGCCATGAACTATCTGGGCATCAACTACTGGCTGATGTTGATACTGGCGCCGCTGGTGGTGGGAATTTTCGGGGTGATGGTCGAGCGGCTTCTGCTGCGCTGGATCTACAAGCTTGACCACCTCTACGGGCTGCTGCTGACGCTGGGGCTCACGCTGCTGATCGAAGGGGTGTTCCGTTCGATCTACGGTGTGTCTGGCCTGGGCTACGACACACCTGAATTGCTGGAGGGTGCGACCAATCTCGGCTTCATGATCATGCCCAATTACCGGGCATTCGTCGTGCTGGCATCGCTGGTGGTGTGCGTGAGCACCTGGTATGTCATCGAAAAGACCAAGTTGGGCGCGTACCTTCGTGCCGGTACCGAAAACCCGCGCCTCGTCGAGGCATTCGGCATCAACGTGCCGGTGATGGTGACGCTGACCTACGCTTTCGGTGCGGCGCTGGCGGCATTCGCTGGCGTGCTTGCGGCTCCTGTGTACCAGGTGTCGCCGCTCATGGGCCAAAACCTCATCATCGTGGTGTTTGCGGTGGTGGTGATTGGCGGCATGGGTTCCATCATGGGCTCGATCCTGACCGGTCTGGGGTTGGGCGTCATTGAAGGATTTACCAAAGTGTTCTATCCGGAGGCTTCTTCCACCGTGGTGTTCGTCATCATGGTCATCGTTCTCCTCATTCGCCCCGCTGGCCTGTTCGGCAAAGAAAAATAAGGAGTCACGACAATGAACTTCAAGAACACTGCCAACATCGGTTACGGCCTGCTGCTGCTGGCGCTGCTTGCTGCACCGTTTTTGGGCGCCTATCCCATCTTTGTCATGAAGCTGATGTGCTTTGCACTGTTTGCTTCGGCGTTCAATCTGCTTCTGGGTTACACGGGCATGCTGTCGTTCGGACATGCCGCGTTTCTGGGGGGCTCGGCCTACATGACGGGGCACGCCCTGAAGGTGTGGGCCGTCACGCCCGAAATCGGCCTGTTGCTGGGCACCCTGGGTGGCGGGCTGCTGGGCCTGGTCGTCGGATTCTTTGCCATCCGCCGCCAGGGCATCTATTCGACCATGATCACCCTGGCCCTGGCGCAGATGCTGTTCTTCGTCTTTCTGCAGGCCCCGTTCACGGGCGGCGAGGATGGCCTGCAAGGCGTACCGCGTGGCAAGCTGTTCGGGCTGATCGATCTGCAGAACGACCTGGTGATGTACTACGTGGTTCTGGCTGTGGTGGTGGCGGCCTTCATGCTCATCGTGCGCACCATCCATTCGCCGTTCGGCCAGGTGCTCAAGGGCATCAAGGAGAACGAGCCGCGCGCCATCTCGCTGGGCTATGACACCAACCGCTTCAAACTGCTGGCCTTCGTGCTGTCGGCCGCCCTGGCGGGCCTGGCAGGCTCACTCAAGACGCTGGTACTGGGTTTTGCCACGCTCAGCGACGCGCACTGGACGGCATCGGGCCATGTGGTGCTGATGACGCTGGTGGGGGGGCTGGGCACCCTGTCGGGCCCCATCGTGGGATCGGCTGTGGTGGTGTTGCTGGAGAACAAGCTCGGTGAAATCGGCAGCTTCCTCGCCTCGGTCACGGGCGTGGAGTGGTTCAACACCCTCGGCGAGTCGGTCACCATGGTGACCGGGCTGATTTTCGTGATCTGCGTGCTGGCCTTCCGCCGCGGCATCATGGGTGAAATCATCGAGTGGCTTGCCCGCCGCAGAGCTGCCAACGCGGGCGCCTGATTTCCGCCCCCCACAGGGGCGCTCATCCCACCGAAGCCGCTGCTGCCTTCACAGGCGCAGCGGCTTGGCATATCCGGTCATCTCCAGATAGCCCCGGCCCACTCTCTGGCCTGCGCTGTCCACCAGGTCGCACAGACCTTCCCAGTAGATCGCGCCGGTCGAGCCGCTGCTGTCGAGCTCCTGCGGGTCCAGCAGGGCGTGCACGCCAAAGACGCCGGCCGGTGTCTGCACCTGCCACTGCACCGGGTAGCGTGCACCGCTGTGCGGGCTGGACCAGAAGCGCTCGGGTGTGAACACCACGGCCTGCGCGTCAAACACCTGCGCCGCCCGGCCCGGCGCGCGCCATGACCCTCCGGCCCACACGGCCGAACCGTCGGCACGGCGCAGGCGAAACGCCGTGAGCGCGCTGCCATCGTGCAGGTTCATGCCGACCCAGTCCCAGCCCACGGCTTCGGGGTGCATCAGGGCTTCGCTCCATTCGTGGTCCATCCAGGCGCGGCCGCTGGGGGCGTCTATCGCCATGCGCTGCCCCTGCAGCACGATGCTGCCGCGCACCTGCAATTGCGGCTGGCTGTAGTAGTAGCTGGCCTGTGCGGGGTCTGGTCCTTTGCGCGATAGCCCCTGCCGGCCTTGCAGCAGCAGCGGCTGGGTGGTGTCAAAAAGCAGGTCCAGCCCGAAGTTGGCTCCCTCGATGCGGGCGGCATACCGGCTGCCATGAAACGGGTCTGACGGCAGGCCCGAGCGTGCCAGCGACCAGTCCTGCAGGCGCACCAGGGTGTCGGCCTCGCTCGCCTGTGCCACACCAAACCCTGCGCGGGCAATGCGTTGGTCGTGCAGCAGGCGCCGGCCCCGCACGTCGGTCAGGGCCGCGTGGGCAAACAGCAGTTGTTTGGCCGCAAAGGCCGAGCGCAAGCCTTGCGTCGCATCCACGCGCGAGCGGAAGAACGTCACCTGAAAACCCCAGTGGCGCCCCGCCGCCTCGGCATGGCCGGTGATGTACCACCACTCGGTGCGCAGCTCCGGATGGCTGCCATGGTCGCGCGGAAATTGCAATGGTCGCGCGGGCAAGCCCGGTGCGGCGCCCGGCCACAGGCCCAGCGCGCCCAGCCCCAGCAGCGCCCTGCGGCGCAGGCCGGGTGGCGGGAAGGGCGGGGCAGTGTGCATGGCGGGAGCAGCGCTCAGCCGAGGAGCGCGTCGATCTTCTGCTGCGCTGCCGTGCAGTCGCCAAAGTTGCGCGCCACCCAGTCTGCGTCGCAATACGTGGGCAGATAGCGCTCGCCCGCATCGCACAGCAGCGACAGGATGGAGCCGCTCTCGCCGCGCGTGCGCATCTCGTCGGCCAGCGCGAGCATGGCGACAAAATTGGTGCCCGTGGATGGCCCTACGCGCCGCCCGAGCAACTGCGACAGTGCCCGCATCGCCGCGACCGACTCCACGTCGGGCACCTCGACCATGCGGTCCACCAGCGTGCGGATAAAGCTCGGCTCCACGCGCGGGCGGCCAATGCCCTCGATGCGCGAGCCCGGCGCCGTGAGCGTGGCGTCGCCCGTGCGGTGGTACGCGCTGAACACCGAGCCCGCCGGGTCGGCCACGCACACCTGCGTGGCGTGGCGCTGGTAGCGCACGTAGCGGCCAATGGTCGCGCTGGTGCCGCCCGTGCCCGCGCCCACCACGATCCAGTGCGGCACCGGGTGCCGCTCGCGCTGCATCTGCGTGAACATGCTCTCGGCAATGTTGTTGTTGCCACGCCAGTCGGTGGCGCGCTCGGCGTAGGTGAACTGGTCCATGTAGTGCCCGCCAGTGTCGTGGGCAATGGCGCGGGCGGCGTCGTACACCGCGCCCGCGCTGTCGACGAAATGGCAGCGCCCGCCATGGAACTCGATCTGCGCCACCTTCTCGGGCGAGGTGCTGCGCGGCATCACCGCCACGAACGGCAGGCCCAGCAGGCGCGCAAAGTAGGCCTCGCTCACCGCCGTGGAGCCGCTCGACGCCTCGACGATGGTCGAGCCCTCGCGCACCCAGCCATTGCACAGCGCATAGAGAAACAGCGACCGCGCCAGCCGGTGCTTGAGGCTGCCCGTGGGGTGGGTGGATTCGTCCTTGAGGTACAGGTCGATGCCGCTGTGCTCAAAGGCGGGCAGGCGCAGGGGGATGAGGTGGGTGTCGGCGCTGCGCTGGTAATCGGCCTCGATGCGGGCGATGGCTTCGTGGAGCCAGGGGGCGGGGGATGTCATGGGGGGATTGTCGGCCAGAACCACGCGGTTGTTGGCGGCTGCTGACGGCCAGGAGCGGCCTGTGGCGGCAGATGAAAGCGGATGCTCAACGTCGGCCGTGAATGGGCCGCAACGGCGCACTCGGCATTGAAGAA
>MESL01000052.1 GCA_001770955.1 Burkholderiales bacterium RIFCSPLOWO2_12_FULL_65_40
CCCATGCTTCTGCACGGGCTAAGGATTGGCCCCAGGGGGAATCGGGCTGCGCAGATCGGTCCGAACCTCAGGAGCAAAGATACAAGGGGGAAGCGGTGCAGCCGCACAGGGGGTTGATCACTTACTTCAGCAGCCTCTCCGTACCCATGGCACGCGCCAGTTTGGCGTCCAGCGGCAGCGGCTCACCCTGCAGGCGCGCGGCCAGCAGCTCGCCGCAGAGCACGGCGCGGGTCAGGCCGCGCGCGCCCATGGCGGTGTTCAGCCACAGGCCGGGCAGGGCCTGCGCATCCGCCGGGCCGACGATGGGCAGGCGGTCGGCCGAGGTGCAGCGCACGCTGGCCCAGGCATGCAGTGGCGCCTCGCTCTCGAAGGCCGGGCGCAGCGTCGGGGCCGCCGGTGGCACCAGGGCCTGCAGGCGGCGCCAGTTGGTGGCGTGCGCGGCGGCTTCCTCCTCGGGCGGGATGGGCAGTTGTTCCACATCGCGGTCGAAGGTCGAACCCATGTGCCAGGCCAGGCCGTCCGCGTGCGGCACATGCGCCACCAGGGCGCCGTTGCCGTTCACGGGGAAAGGCGGGAGCCCCGTCGCCCCGCCGGGCTGCGGCCCCCAGGAGAGCTGGCCGCGAACCGGCTGCAGCGGCAGGCGCGGGCCTTGCACCTGCTCCAGCAACGCATTGCAGGCCGGGCCGGCGGCCAGCACCACCACCTCGGCCTCGGCCAGGCTCTGGCCGGTGGCGTCCAGCGCCTGCCAGGTGCCGCCCTCGGTGCGGCGCAGTCCGGCCACGGTGCTGTTCGGGCACCAGGCAATGCCCGGCTGCGCCAGGAGTTGCTGCACCAGGCGCTCCGGCCGCACCCAGCCGGCGCGGACATGCCAGCAGGCGGGGGTGCCATCGGGCAGGCCTGCGGTGCGCAGGGTCTCGGGGCTGGCGGGAAGGCTCCAGTCGGCGCCCGGGCCTTGGGTCCAGTCGGCGGGCAGGCCCAGGTGCGGGTCGGGGCGGCGCTCGAGCACGCCCACGGGGTTCCAGTCCACGCCGTCCTGCAGCAGGGCCTGCGACTGCTGCAGCATGGCACGCACGCCGCTGCGAGAAACGCGCGCAAACACGTTGTCGTCGGGCGATAGATGCGGTGCGAACAGCCCCACCGGCAGGCCCGAGGCGCCGCTGGCCGGCGTGGCGCCGGTGTCGAGCACCTGCACGCGCCAGCCGCGCCGGGCCAGGCTGGCCGCCGTGGCGGCGCCTGCCAGGCCCGCACCGATGACGATGCAGCGTGCCGGCGTGGGGTGCTCGGGGCCGGGCGCGGCCGTGCGGCTGGTGCGCGGCTCCCACGCGGGGTTGAAGGTGGCCTGCAGGTTGTCGCGCTTTGGGGGTACGCCCGGCACTTTCTCGACCACGAAACCGCACTGCGTGAGCGCTTCGCGCACGGCGCGGGCGATGGTCCAGGTGGCCAGGCGCGTGCCCCGGTGGCAGCAGCGCGCCACGGCCTTGAGCGTGTGCGGGCTCCAGAGTTCAGGGTTGGTCTGCGGGCTGAAGCCGTCGAGGTAGACCGTGTCCACGTCCCAGTGTTGCTGGCGCAGCAGGGCCTGGGCGTCGCCGATGCACAGCGTGAGCAGCACGCGCCCCCCATCGAACCACAGGCGGTGCACGCCGGGCAGCAGGCCCCAGTACTGTGCATGCAGTTCCTGCGCCAGCGGCAGTAGTTCGGGGTGGCGCTCGGCGGCGCGCAGTAGGTCGGCGGCGGACACGGGCCAGGCTTCGAGCGAGACGAAGTGCAAGAGCGTGGGGCGCGCAGGGTCGGCACGCCAGGCGGCCCAGGTGACGAGGAAGTTCAGCCCGAAGCCGAAACCCGTCTCCAGGATGCGCCACTGCGGTGCCCCCGCCCATGCCTGCGGCAGGCCGCAGCCGTGCAGGAAGACCTCGCGCGCCTGCGCGATGCCGCCCTGTTCGCTGTGGTAGCGGTCGCCAAAGCGCGGGCTGTAGGGGGTGCCGTCGTCGAGCCAGTCAATGCGTTCGGCCATGGTGTGCGATCGGAAAAACAAATGAAAAAGGCGCCCCAGGGGGCGCCACGGAGCGGGAAGACGACGGTCAGTTGGTGGGGGGCACGTAGCCCTGCACCGTATCGGCGCCGCCGCCGAAGAAATGCTGCTCCATCTGGCGTGCCAGGTACTGGCGGGCGCGCGCGTCGGCCAGGTTCAGGCGGTTTTCGTTCACCAGCATGGTCTGGTGCTTGATCCAGCCAGCCCAGGCCTCCTTGCTCACGCTCTGCCAGATGCGCTTGCCCAGTTCGCCGGGATAGGGGGGGAAATCAAGGCCTTCGGCTTCCTTGCCGAGCTTGATGCATTGAACCATGCGTGCCATGGGGGTGCCTTTAGATGTTTGGGTAATTAAAAACTGAAAACACAGTAGTTCCAGTTTTGAAGAGCGGCTTCCAGAATCCATCCATCGCTTTCAAAACCACTGGAACCACCCAATGAACTTTCGCCGCCACTTTATCAAGTTTCCCCTCGCCGCCGCCGCTTTGACCCTGGGCGCAGCATCGGCTTGGGCCCAGAACGTGACCCTGCTCAATGTGTCGTACGACCCGACGCGCGAACTGTACGTGGAATACAACCAGGCTTTTGCCAAGCACTGGAAAGCCAAGAGCGGCCAGGACGTGACCATCAAGCAAAGCCATGGCGGATCGGGCAAGCAGGCACGCTCGGTGATCGACGGGCTGGAGGCCGACGTCGTGACGCTGGCCCTGGCTGGTGATGTGGACGCGCTGCACGCCAACGGCGGCTGGATTCCCAAAGACTGGCAAAAGCGCCTGCCACTCAACAGCTCGCCCTACACCTCGACCATCGTGCTGGTGGTGCGCCAGGGCAACCCCAAGGGCATCAAGGATTGGGACGACCTCGTCAAGCCCGGCATCAGCGTGATCACGCCCAACCCGAAGACTTCGGGCGGCGCCCGCTGGAACTACCTGGCGGCCTGGGAGTTTGCCAAGCGCAAGTATGGTGGCGACGCACAGGCCAAGGACTTCGTGGCCAGGCTGTATGCCAATGTGCCCGTGCTCGACACCGGCGCGCGCGGTTCGTCCATCACCTTTGCGCAGCGCAACCAGGGCGATGTGTTCATCAGCTGGGAGAACGAGGCCTATCTGCTGGAAAAAGAGTTTGGCAGCAAGGTCGATTTTGTCTATCCCTCGCTCTCCATCCTGGCCGAGCCTCCTGTGACGGTGGTGGACAAGAACGTGGACAAAAAAGGCACCCGTGCCGTGGCGGAGGAATACCTCAAGTACCTCTACACCGAGGAAGCCCAGGACATCATTGGCAAGCACTTCTACCGCCCCACCTCGGCCAAGGCCCAGGCCAAGTACGCCAAACAGCTGCCCAGGATCAACCTGTTCACCATCGACCAGGCCTTTGGCGGCTGGGACAAGGCGGCCAGGGACCACTTTGCCGATGGTGCTGCTTTTGACCAGATCTACACCCGGAAATAAGAGCTAAATTTGCCTGCAGCGCTTATCCATCAAGCGCTGGCAGCTATCAAAATTGAATCAAAGGAACACCATGTCCGCCTTGTTGATCGCCGGCAGCCCCTCGGAGCGCTCGCGTTCCGCCGCGCTGCTCGATGCCGTGGCCCAGCGCCTGACGGTGCGCGGGGCACTCGTGGACCGCATCCACATCCGCGACCTCTCGCCCCAGGCGCTGCTGCTGGCCGATACGCACCACCGCAGCATCAGCCAGGCCGTGGCGCAGGTGGCGGCGGCCCGTGTGCTGGTGGTGTCCACACCGGTGTACAAGGCCGCC
The DNA here is from genome assembly GCA_001770955.1 of Burkholderiales bacterium RIFCSPLOWO2_12_FULL_65_40. Taxonomy (GTDB): domain Bacteria; phylum Pseudomonadota; class Gammaproteobacteria; order Burkholderiales; family Burkholderiaceae_C; genus Simplicispira. The sequence goes on from MESL01000052.1 coordinate 3,785, forward strand.
TACAGCGGCGTGCTCAAGGTCTTTCTCGACCTGCTGCCGCAGACCGCGTTGCAAGGCAAGACCGTGCTGCCCCTGGCCACCGGCGGCAGCCCGCACCACATGCTGGCGCTGGACTATGCGCTGCGGCCCGTGCTGCAGTCGCTCGGTGCCAAGCACATCCTGCCGGGCATCTATGCCACCGATGCCCAGGTCACCGTGACGCCCGAAGGCGCCTACAGCGTGGGGCGCGACATCGCCATCCGCCTGGACGACGCCGTGAATGTGCTGGTGACCGAAACCCTGCGCCCTTCGCCCGCGCAGGCCACCCGGTTCGCGCCGGTGGACTTTGCACAGGTGCGATATAGCTACTGACGCGCGGGCTGCCTCGGGCAGCCCGCCGCGCCGCTCTCCAACACCCCTTCTCCCCCTGTGTGATTTGCACGCGTGCGACGTGCAGGGACAGCTGCTGCCATTTTTTTCTCTTCAGAAAGCATTGCCATGATTGACTTCACCTCTCCCACGCGCCGCCAGGTGCTGACCTCGGGTCTGGGCCTCGCGGCACTGGCCGCCGGCGGCCCCGTGCGGGCCCGGCAGGGCGGCCGCGAACTGCGCATCGGCCACCAGAAAGGCGTGCTGAGCCTGCTCAAGGGCCGCGGCACCCTCGAAAAGCGCCTGGCACCGCTCGGTGTGTCGCTCCAATGGACCGAGTTCACCGCCGGGCCGGTGCAGTTGGAAGCACTGAACGTGGGCTCCATCGACTTTGGCGACGTGGGCGAAGCGCCGCCCATCTTTGCCCAGGCGGCGGGTGCGCCATTGGCCTACGTGGCGGCCACCGTGCAGCGGCCCAAGGCCGAGGGCGTTCTGCTGCCCAAGGGCTCGCAGATTCGCACGGTGGCCGACCTCAAGGGCAAGAAGGTTGCGCTCAACAAAGGCAGCAACGTGCACTACTTCCTGGTCAAGCTGCTGGAAAAGAACGGTTTGCGCTACAGCGACGTGAACGTGGTGTTTCTGCCGCCGTCCGATGCCCGCGCCGCATTCGAAAAAGGATCGGTGGACGCATGGGTGATCTGGGATCCGTTCCTGGCCTCGGCCGAGAAAACGCTCGACGCCCGCCTGCTGGCCGACGCCACGGGCGTGGTGGGAAACCGTGCCTATTACTTCTCGTCGCTGCCCTATGCGGACAAGAACCCCGATGTGCTGCGCATCGTGATCGAGGAGATCAACAAGATCGACATCTGGGCCAGGCTCAACCGCGACCTTCTGGCAGCCGAGTTTGCGCAGTTGTTCGGTATTCCCAAGCCGGTTTTCGATCTTTCGACCGCGCGTGCCGAATACGGCACCGGCCCCGTCACGCCCGACATTCTGGTCGAGCAGCAAAAGATCGCGGACACCTTTTACGACCTCAAGCTGATCCCCAGGCGCATCCAGATCAAGGACGTGGTGCGCTCGCCCTGGGCTGCCTGACGCAGCCGGGGCCCTTCATTCCTCCGCCATTGCCGAACACCCAGGAGCCGCATATGCCCGTGCCAAAGCCTCTCACTTTCCATGACCCGCTGCCGCGCATCCTGCGCACCACCGCCATGGCCTGGGGTTTGAAGGCCGCCGCCTGCAGGCCCCTGGGCATTCTTGAACACGACACCGAAAACGGATCCGCAACATGAGCAACACCCTCGAAGATCTTCAGGCCACCCCGGGGCCTGACGCCCTTGCCACGTCCGTCCTGCAGGCGCTGCCGCAGAGCCTGGCCCGCCTGGCCGCTGCCGTGGGCCAGCGGCTGCTGCCCTGGCTCGTGCCCGTGGGGCTGATCGCGCTGTGGCAGGCGGCATCCCGGCTCGGCTGGCTCTCCAGCCGCGTGCTGCCCGCGCCGGGAGACGTGGTGCTGGCAGCCTGGGCGCTCACCGCCTCGGGTGAGCTGTGGGTCCATGTGCAGGTCAGCGCAGGGCGGGCCCTGACCGGGCTGGCCATTGGTGGCGGGCTGGGGCTGCTGCTGGGCCTGCTCACGGGCTCGGTACGGTTGGCCGAAACGCTGCTCGACACCTCCATCCAGATGGTGCGCAACATCCCGGCGCTGGCGCTGATTCCGCTGGTGATCCTGTGGTTCGGCATTGACGAGACGGCCAAGCTGTTTCTCATCGCCGTGTCGGTGTTCTTCCCGATCTACCTCAACACCTTCCACGGTATCCGGGGCGTGGACCCGGGGCTGATCGAGATGGGGCGCACCTATGGCCTGAACCGCTGGCAGCTCTACCGCCAGATCATCCTGCCCGGCGCGTTGTCGTCCATCCTGGTGGGGTTGCGCTTCTCGCTCGGGCTGATGTGGGTGATCCTGATCGTGGCCGAGACCATCTCGGCGCAGGCCGGCATTGGCTACCTGACGATGAATGCGCGCGAGTTTTTGCAGACCGACATCGTGCTCGTCGGCATCCTGCTCTACGCGCTGCTGGGCAAGCTGGCCGACCTGTTCGCCAAGGCGCTGGAGCGCTGGTGGCTGCGTTGGCATCCAGGGTACCAGGGCACCTGAGCGCCCACCCATCTCGCATAAATACTACCAATTCGATAGCTGTTAGCGCCTGTGACTAGGGCGTAGGAGGCTCTTTTGACTTCAAAAATCCATGAATCCCGGTCGGGCGGCGTGCGCCTGGACATCAGCGGCCTGGGCAAGCGCTACGGCACACGTGAGGTGCTGCGCCAGACCACGCTGCACATCGAGCCGGGCCAGTTCGTCGCCATCGTGGGCCGCAGCGGCTGCGGCAAGAGCACGTTGCTGCGCCTGGTAGCGGGGCTGGAGCAGGCCAGCAGCGGGCAGATTCGCCTGGACGGTGCGCCGCTGGCCGGTCTTTCGCCTGCCACGCGCATCATGTTTCAGGACGCCCGTCTGCTGCCCTGGAAGCGCGTGCACGGCAATGTGGCGCTGGGCCTCCCGCCCAGCCAGCACCCGGCCGCCGCCGAGGTGCTGCGGCAGGTGGGCCTGGGCGAGCGCCTGGGCGAATGGCCTTCACGCCTGTCGGGCGGCCAGCGCCAGCGTGTGGCCCTGGCCCGGGCGCTGGTGCATCAGCCGCGCTTGCTGCTGCTGGACGAACCGCTGGGCGCGCTCGACGCGCTCACGCGCATCGAGATGCACCGCCTCATTGAAGACCTGTGGCGCGCCAGCGGCTTCACGGCGCTGCTCGTCACGCACGACGTGCAGGAGGCCGTGGCCCTGGCCGACCGCGTCGTGCTGATCGAGGATGGTCAGATTGCCCTGGACCAGACCATTGATCTGCCGCGCCCACGTGTGCACGGCGACGCCGCCTTTGCCGCCTTGGAGAAACGCATCCTCGACCGCGTGCTGCAAAAGCCCGCCGCCGAGCCCGCGACCCCCAGCGACCCCTGGCCCGGTGTAGCCGCCCACGGGCTGCGCTGGGCCATCTGATCAAACCCTTTTTCAACGGACTTTCAAGGAGAAAACCATGTCCATCCAAGCCATCAACGTGCGTAACCAGTTCAAGGGCAAGGTGCGTGAAATCATCCGGGGCGACGTCGTCTCCGAGGTCGATGTCGAGACCCCGTGGGGCATCGTCACCTCGGTCATCACCACCCGCTCGGTGGACGACCTGGCCCTCGTCGTGGGCTCGGATGTCGTCGCGCTCGTCAAGTCCACCGAGGTTTCCATCGCCAAGCTGTAGGCCATCGGGCGGCCACGGGCCGCCCGTGCCTGCACGGCTCCATTCCCAAGAAGAGAGGCTGTACCCCATGAGCACTGCACAACGACAACTGCACCTCGGCGCCTTCCTGTTCGGCGTCGGCCACCACATCGCCGCCTGGCGCCACCCTGACGTGGATCCGTCGGCCGCGCTGCGCCCGCAGCACTACAAGAACCTCGCGCGCATCGCCGAGGCGGGCCTGTTCGACGCCATCTTCAGCGCCGACACCATGGGCCTGCCCGGCGCCCCTGCCGAGGCGCTGGCGCGCAACGTGCCGCCGCACCAGTTCGAGCCGCTGGAACTGCTGACCGCGCTGGCCGGGGTGACCGAGCGCATCGGCCTCGTGGGCACTGTCTCCACCACCTACCTGCCGCCGTACCACCTGGCGCGCAAGGTGGCCACGCTGGACCACCTGAGCGGCGGCCGCGCGGGCTGGAACCTCGTCACCTCGGGCTCGGACCACGAGGCGCGCATCTTCGGCCTCGACCAGCAGCTCAGCCACGCCAGCCGCTACGAGAAAGCGCGCGAGTACGTGGACGTGGTCAAGGGCCTGTGGGACAGCTTCGAGGACGACGCGCCCCTGTTCGACAAGGCGGGCGGCCGCTACTTCGACCCGGCCAAGCTGCACCGGCTTGACCACCGGGGCAAGCACTACCAGGTGCAGGGCGCGCTGCAGAGCCAGCGCCCGGTGCAGGGCTACCCGGTGATGGTGCAGGCTGGTTCGTCGGAAGACGGGCAGGAACTGGCCGCAGCCACGGCCGAGCTGGTGTTCACCGCGCACCAGTCGGTGGAGGACGCACGCGCCTTTTACAGCAACCTCAAGGGCCGCCTGCCGGCGCACGGCCGCGCGCCCGATGCGCTCAAGATTCTGCCCGGCGTCTCGCCCGTAGTCGGCCGCACGCAGGCGGAGGCGCAGGAAAAGTACGAGCGCCTGCAGTCGCTCATCGAACCCTCGGTGGGCCTGGGCCTGCTGTCGGGCTTTGTCGGCGGCTTTGATTTCTCGGCCTACCCGCTCGACGGCCCCGTGCCCGACCTGCCGCCCACCGAAGGCTGGCAGAGCCGCCAGGAACTGTTCCTGAGCCTGGCGCGGCGCGAAAACCTCACGCTGCGCCAGCTCTACCAGCGCGTGGCCACGGCGCGCGGCCACTGGACGGTGGTGGGCACGCCGCAGTCCATCGCCGACGAGCTGGAACACTGGTTCACCACTGGCGCGGCCGACGGCTTCAACGTGATGGCGCCCACGCTGCCCTACGACCTGCAGGACTTCGTGGCCCTGGTCATCCCCGAGCTGCAGCGGCGCGGGCTGTTTCGCACCGCCTACACCGGCCGCACGCTGCGGGAGCACCTGGGCCTGCCCCGGCCTGCGCACCCGGCGCAGCTGCGTCGGCAGGAGGCCGGGCAGGGCGCCGTGGTGGCGGCCTGAGGCGCGGTGGATCGGTACGGGTGGCCCAAGTCAGGCTTCGAGAGGCGTCTTGCGGCTTCAACCGAGGCGGCGCTGGCGCACGGCTGCGGCCAGGTTTTCCAGCGCCGGAACGGTGTCGTCGAAGGCCAGGCATGCATCGGTAATGCTTTGACCATAGACCAGCGGCTGCCCGGTCACGGCGCTCTGGTTCCCCGCCACCAGATGGCTCTCGACCATGACGCCAATGATCGCCTTCTGGCCTGCCGCCACTTGCGTGGCAATGTCGGCGGCCACCAGTGGCTGGCGGTCAAACCGCTTGCTGCTGTTGGCGTGGCTGCAGTCCACTAATATCGCCTCGGGTGCACCCCCTTTGCGCAGCAGTTCCCGGGCCTTGGCGATGTGCGCGGCTTCGTAGTTCGGGCCCGTGCTGCCGCCGCGCAGCACGAGGTGGGCGTGCTCATTGCCCGTTGTGGTCAGCACGGCAGGCATGCCTTCGTGGGTGAGCGACGGAAACGCATGGGGATGCTGCGCCGAACGTATGGCGTCCACGGCCACCTGCAAGTCGCCATCGGTGCGGTTCTTAAAGCCTACAGGCATCGATAGACCCGAGGCCAGTTCCCGGTGTATCTGGCTCTCGGTGGTGCGCGCACCGATGGCCCCCCATGAAATGAGGTCGGCGTAGTACTGGCCCAGCGTGGTGTCCAGAAACTCGGTGGCAATAGGCAGTCCGGTGGCGGTCACATCCAGCAGCAGTTGTCGGGCCAGCCGCAGGCCGCGGTTGATCTGGAAACTGCCGTCCAGCGCGGGGTCGTTGATGAGTCCTTTCCAGCCGACCACCGTGCGTGGTTTTTCAAAGTACACGCGCATCACGACCAGCAAGTCGCTGGAAAGACGCTGCGCCACGGGTTGCAGCTTGCGTGCGTACTCGCGTGCTGCGTCGGGATCGTGCACCGAGCACGGCCCCACGATGGCCAGCAGGCGGTCGTCCTGGCCCATGACGATGTCACCCACCGCGCGGCGGGCCTGCTGCACAAAGCTGGCGCTGCTATCGGGCAATGGCAATTCGTCTTCAAGGATGGCGGGGGTAATCAGCGGGCGCACGCTGCGGATGCGAACGTCGGAGGTGTTGGACATGGCGGGTTTTTCAGTGGAGGGCGGCGTGTCGGGACGGATCGGCCAAAGTGGGCTGATTCTAGGAGCCTGGCGGACTTGGGGGTGGATGGCGAAAGCTGCGGGCTTCGCCGTGTCTGAACCAGCGAGGTCAGCGTTTACCGACTTGGCTGACCTTGTCATTCAGCGCAGCGATGCCTCAAGAATAGCCTGCTCTGTCGTGGCGCCGACCATCGAGCAAGGCCAACGGAGTTCCTTCTGGATAAAAATCACATTACTTGAAGAAATGTAATGTGAATATTAAACTCATCATCCTATGACCCAATCCGATCACATCCTGGAACTGGCCCGGCACCGGCGCGTGCTGCGGGCTGCGGATGTGCGCGAGCAGGGCTGGTCACCGCAGCTTCTGATCCGGCTGCACCAGGCTGGCCGGTTGCATCGGCTGGGACACGGTCTGTACGGGCTACCCGATGCCGAAATTACCGAGCATCAGACTTTGATTGAGGTGTGCCAGCGCGTGCCGAAGGCCGTGCTGTGCCTGCTGAGTGCGCTGCAATTCCACGAAATCGGCACGCAACTGCCCCACGAAGTGTGGATTGCCCTGCCTGAAGGCACGCAGGCCCCGGCGCTGAGCTACCCAACGCTGCGCATCACGCGCCTGCGTGGCGCTGCGTACAGTGACGGCATACAGATGGTGACCGACCATGGTGCACCCATCCGGGTGTACAGCGCCGCCAAAACAGTGACGGACTGCTTCAAGTTCCGCAACAAGATCGGTCTGGACGTGGCGCTGGAGGCGCTTAAAGATGCCTGGCACAGCCGCAAAGTCACCATGGACGAACTGAGCCACTTCGCCAAGATCAACCGCGTCGAACGTGTCATGCAGCCCTACCTGGAGGTAGTGACGCAATGAGCGAAAGCCTCCCCGCATCCATCCTGGCCCGTTTGCTGGCACTCGCCAGGCAACGAGGTGACGACTACAGCCTGCTACTCAACCGCTTTGCGATGGAGCGCCTGCTGGCCCGGGTCAGCACCTCGCCGTATGCCGACAGTTTTTTGCTGAAGGGAGCGCTGCTCTTTGCGCTGTGGTACGACACCCCGCACCGCCCAACACGGGATGCCGACCTGCTGGGCTTTGGCCCCGACGATGAGGTGAACCTGATCGCCACGTTCCGCGAAGTCGGTGCCATGGAACTGGGTGACGGCATCCTGTTTGATCCCCAATCCGTGCAGGCGCAGGCCATTCGCGAGGACAACACCTATGGCGGTACCCGCATTTCGCTGGTGGCACGCATAGGTTCCGCACGCTGCGCCCTGCAGATCGACGTGGGATTTGGGGACGCCGTGACGCCGGGGCCGCAGACCGTGGCGTATCCCACTTTGCTGAATGACTTCAAGGCTCCCACGCTGCGGGCTATCCGGGCTGTTGGCGCCGATTCAAAATTGAGCCACCGTGCCGATTGAATTTTGAGCCAGGGCTAATGGCCAACCTGTGAAGGTCGGCTGTGGATA
>MESL01000053.1 GCA_001770955.1 Burkholderiales bacterium RIFCSPLOWO2_12_FULL_65_40
CGTGCGTTCATCGATGAGCAGGAAGGGCAACTGCTGGGACAACGCGCCGACCGAGAGCTTCTGGGGTCGGCTGAAAACAGCCAGCGTGCATGGGCACAAATTCGCTACCCGTGAGCAGGCCAGGCAGGCGGTGATGGACTGGATGGCCTTCTACAATCACCGCAGGCTGCATTCATCGCTGGACTACCTCAGCCCGATGCAGTACGAGCAGCGCTGGTACGAGGCACAGCGTAAAAAGGCCGCGTGAATCGTGGGTTAAGAGCTACACGAAACAGGGGCAAGGTCAAAGTGCACTGCCAGCAGAGGCGCCCGCCCTTCTTTCGGAGCATGGCGAAAAATGAACCAAAAATTTGGTCTGATCATCGTAGGCGATGAAATTCTCTCCGGAAAGCGTTCCGACAAGCATTTGTCGAAGGTGATCGAATTGCTTGGCGTCCGCGGTCTGGCACTCGCTTATGCCGAGTATGTCGGGGACGATCCAGAACGTATTGTGTTGACGTTGGAGCGCGCCTTTGCGTCGGGTGATGTCGTGTTTTTGACAGGGGGCATTGGGGCCACACCTGACGACCATACCCGTCAATGTGCGGCACGCGCGTTGGGGCGTTCGATGGAACTGCATCCGCAGGCAGAAGCGTTGATTCGCGAGCGGATGAAGGAAATGGCCCAAGAGCAGGGGGTTGAGTATGACGCTGACCGTCCCGATAACGTCCATCGGCTGAACATGGGGGTGTTTCCGAAAGGCGCATCCCTGATTCCGAATCCTTACAACAAGATACCTGGCTTCAGTTGTGAGGGCGGCCATGGAGGCGGGGTCTATTTTGTTCCCGGTTTTCCTGTCATGGCATGGCCGATGATTGAGTGGGTGCTTGATACCCACTATCCGCATCTTTTCAACCGGTCTCCTCAACTGGAGCATTCGGTGATCGTTTACGGTGCAATGGAGTCCCTTTTGACTCCCCTGATGCAGCAGATTGAACAGACGCACGCCACCATCAAGGTGTTCAGCTTGCCCAGTGTGGATCATCCGCAGCATGGGAGACATATCGAGCTGGGCGTGAAAGGGCCTGCCGATCAAGTTCCTGAGGCATGGTCGATGCTCCTGAGAGGGTTGCACGAAATTGGTGCAAATATCGGCACCGAAATGGTGCGAAAACTCTAGACTTGCTGTACTGGTAGAGTTTTGCTCTATTTTGGTGCTTTTTCTTGTGGGGGTCTTTGCCCCATGTGAGCGGCTGTCAGTGACTGCGGTCCAACGAGGTTGGCACGCAAACTGCTTGATAGCTGCATAGTATTTTCAACCAGCGCTTTACCCAGGAGAACCTGATGGCCAAGACCGTTGCAGACGTAATGAAGATGGTGAAGGAAAACGAAGTCAAGTTTGTTGACTTCCGATTCACTGATACCCGTGGCAAGCAGCACCACACCACGGTGCCTGTTTCGCACTTTGATGAAGACAAGTTTTCGGCAGGTCATGCCTTCGACGGTTCCTCCATTGCAGGCTGGAAGGGTATTGAAGCGTCGGACATGCAACTGATCCCCGACCCGTCTTCGGCCAACATCGATCCCTTCTTTGAAGAGACGACCCTGATCATGACCTGCGACGTGATCGAACCCAGCGATGGCAAGGCCTACGACCGCGATCCACGTTCGATCGCCAAGCGCGCTGAAGCTTACCTGAAGGCCTCGGGTCTGGGCGATACGGCATTTTTCGGCCCCGAACCCGAGTTTTTTATTTTTGACGGGGTACGCTGGAGCACCGACCCCAACAACACCTTCTACGAGATCGAAGAGTACGAGGCACCCTGGAACACGGGCGCCAAGCTTGAAGGTGGCAACCGCGGCCACCGTCCCACCACCAAGGGCGGCTACTTCCCGGTTCCTCCAGTGGACAGCACGCAAGACATGCGCGCAGAGATGTCGCTCATCCTCGAATCCCTCGGCATTCCCGTGGAGGTGTTCCACCATGAAGTGGCGGGCGCCGGCCAGAACGAAATCGGTACGCGCTTCAGCACCCTGGTGGAGCGGGCGGACTGGACGCAGCTGCAAAAATACGTCATTCACAACGTGGCCAATGCCTACGGCAAGACCGCCACGTTCATGCCCAAGCCCTACCACGGCGACAACGGCTCCGGCATGCACGTGCACCAGTCCGTCTGGAAGGATGGCAAGAACCTGTTCGCAGGCGACGGCTACGCCGGCTTGAGCGACTTCGCCCTGTACTACATCGGCGGCATCATCAAGCACGCCCGTGCGCTGAACGCCATCACCAACCCCGGCACCAACAGCTACAAGCGCCTTGTGCCGCACTTCGAGGCGCCGGTGAAGCTGGCCTACTCGGCCAAGAACCGCTCGGCATCGATCCGCATCCCCTATGTGTCCAACCCCAAGGCGCGCCGGGTGGAGGCACGCTTCCCCGATCCACTGATGAATCCCTACCTGGGCTTCGCGGCTCTGCTGATGGCGGGTCTGGACGGCGTGGAGAACAAAATCCATCCAGGCGAAGCGGCCACCAAGGATCTCTACCACCTGCCGCCCGAGGAAGACAAGCTGGTTCCCACCGTGTGCCACAGCCTGGACCAGGCCCTCGAAGCCCTGGATGCCGACCGCGCCTTCCTGACCAAGGGGGGTGTGTTTTCGGAGGCCATGCTCGATGCCTACATCGACCTGAAGATGCAGGAAGTGACCCGCTTCCGCATGTCGGTGCATCCGGTCGAATACGACATGTACTACTCGCTGTAAGCTGGCGCTGCGTTCGCCAACGTGAAAGCAAAGCGGCCTGCGGGCCGCTTTTTTCTGGGCGGGAACCTTGGGATGCCGCAGGGCATCACACGGCAATTGGTTGCACAACACTGGCCGTGCCGGATTGGAGAACCGCCCTGTTTGGGCGATACTCGGATGCAACCCTGCACGTCCAGTGCGAGGAAACCGTATGAACCGAACCATTCAATCCCTGATCCCCGCACTGATGTGCTTGGCCGTACTGGTCGGACCTGCCGCCGCACAGGACCGTATCTATCGCTGTGGCAATGAATACACCAACAATGCCTCGCAGGCCAAGGAGCGCGGCTGCAAGCTGGTGGAGGGGGGCAATGTCACAGTGGTGGAAGGCGCGCGCAGTGCACCAGCGGCACCCAAGGCGTCCGTCGCCCCTTCATCGGCGCCCCGGGTGGACCCCAATGACCAACGCTCGCGCGATGCAGACGCACGATCCATTCTGGAGTCCGAGCTGCGCAAGGCCGAAACCCGTCATGCGGAACTGCTCAAGGAATACAACAACGGAGCTCCCGAGCGCAACGCACTCGACTTGCGCAACCCCCAGCGCTACATGGAACGCACCGCCGAGATCAAGGCCAGCCTGGCCCGCAGCGAAAGCGACATCGCAGGCATTAAGCGTGAGCTGGCCCGCCTGCCCACCCGTTAAGCCCACCGCCGATGGCTGATCATGTACCGAACGGGCCGCAGCACCTGCAGGCCCTGGATCTGCTGTCGCTCCTGGTGGCCGTTTTGCGCACCGATGGCTCGGTGCTCTATGCCAATGCGGCCCTGGAGCAGCAACTGGGCATGTCCCGCCGCACGCTGGAAGGCGCTGACTTCACGCAGTTCTTTACCGATCCCGCCCTCTTGCAGACGGCGCTGGCCGGCACCAGCAGCAACGACTTTGCTGCCTTGCGCTATGAAGCCAGCCTCCGGCGCCTGCACCAAGACCCGGTGCCCGTGCATGTGAACGTGGCCCCGACCGACACGCGCGGCGAGGTGCTGGTGGAGCTTTGGCCGCTGGAGCAGCAGGTGCGCCAGGACCGCGAGGAGCGCCTGCTGGAACAAGCCCAGGCGCACAAGGAGCTGATCCGCAACCTCGCGCATGAGATCAAGAACCCCCTCGGGGGCATCCGCGGCGCCGCGCAGTTGCTGGAGATGGAGCTGCAAAGCCCCGAACTGGCCGAATACACCCAGGTGATCGTGCACGAGGCGGACCGCCTGCAGAGCTTGGTGGATCGCCTGCTGGCGCCTCACCGCCACCCCCACCAGGTGGGCGATGTCAACATCCATGAAGTCTGCGAGCGCGTGCGCTCGCTGATTTTGGTCGAGTACCCGCATGGCCTGCGCGTGCAGCGCGACTACGACACCTCCATTCCCGAGTTCCGGGGTGACCGTGCACAACTCATCCAGGCGCTGCTCAACATCGTGCAGAACGCCGCACAGGCGCTGTCGGAACGCATCGCCCAGGGCGACGCCTGCATCACGCTGCGCACGCGCGTGGCGCGACAGGTGACTTTCGGGCGCCAGCGCTACAGGCTGGCACTGGAATTGCATGTGATCGACAACGGGCCGGGCGTGCCCGATGCCATCCGGGACAGAATCTTCTACCCGCTGGTGTCGGGCCGCGACGGCGGCTCGGGGTTGGGGCTGACGTTGGCGCAAACCTTCGTGCAGCAGCACCATGGAATGATCGAATGCGAGAGCGCCCCCGGGCGTACCGACTTCCGCATCCTGATTCCACTGCCCTGAGGTTTCCAGTCACGCAACCAGTGGAAGTTTGAACAGACATGAAGCCGATCTGGATAGTAGATGACGACCCCTCGATCCGCTTCGTGCTCGAGAAGGCGCTGGCGCGCGAAAACCTGCCCACGCGCAGCTTCACCCACCCGCGCGAGGTGCTCGACGCCCTGGCGCAGCTCGGTGCCGGCGAGGCCGAATTGCCCGGCCCCCAGGTCTTGGTGAGCGACATCCGCATGCCCGGCGGATCAGGTTTGCAGTTGCTGGAGAAGGTCCATGCGCTGCAGCCGGGGTTGCCGGTCATCATCATGACGGCCTACTCCGACCTCGACAGTGCCGTCTCGGCCTTCCAGCGCGGCGCCTTTGAATACCTGCCCAAGCCCTTTGACCTGCCCAAGGCGGTGGAACTCATCCGCCGCGCCGTGCAGGAGAGTCAGCGCGAAGATGTTGCGCAGGTCATTCAGGATGTCACCCCCGAGATGCTGGGCCAGGCGCCCGCCATGCAGGACGTGTTCCGGGCCATCGGGCGCCTGAGCCAGAGCCAGGTCACGGTGCTCATCACGGGCGAGTCGGGCTCGGGCAAGGAGCTGGTGGCGCGCGCGCTGCACAAGCATTCGCCTGTGGCGGGCGGCCCCTTTGTGGCCATCAACACGGCGGCCATCCCGAAGGATCTGCTCGAATCCGAACTGTTCGGCCATGAACGCGGCGCTTTCACCGGCGCGCAGACACAGCGGCGCGGGCGCTTCGAGCAGGCCGAGGGTGGCACGCTGTTCCTCGACGAAATCGGCGACATGCCCTTCGACCTGCAGACGCGCCTGCTGCGCGTGCTGTCGGACGGCCAGTTCTACCGCGTCGGAGGCCACGCGGCCGTCAAGGCCCATGTGCGCGTGATCGCCGCCACGCACCAGAACCTGGAGCAGCGCGTCAAGGACGGTGCGTTCCGCGAGGATTTGTTCCATCGCCTCAACGTCATCCGACTGCGCCTGCCAGCCCTGCGCGAGCGTGCCGAAGACGTGCCCATGCTCACGCGCCACTTCCTGCAGGTCAGTGCGCGCCAGCTCGGTGTGGAGCCCAAGCGCATCGACGACGCAGCGCTGGCGCGCCTGGGACGCTTCGCATTTCCGGGCAACGTGCGCCAGCTGGAGAACATCTGCCACTGGCTCACCGTCATGGCGCCCGCGCAGGTCATCTCGGTGCAGGACCTGCCGCCCGAGGTGCTGGAGGCGCCCCTGTTGGGCAGCGGGGCTGTGGCAGCGGGTAGCGCGCCGCCTGCAGCGGACACCGCCGTGCCGCCAGCCATCCTGCCGACAGGTCAGCAGCTTGCCGATCCCATGCCGGCACCCATGTCGGCCCCCGTGCCTGCTGCCGCCAACGGCTTGTCCCAGCCTTCGGAGTCCAGCGCCTGGGAGCAGGCGCTCGACAACGAGGTGCATGCCTTGCTGGCCAGCGGCCAGGGCGAAGTGTGGGACCGGCTCATGCACCGCTTCGAGTCGCGCCTGATCCGCGCTGCGCTGGGCACCACGCATGGCCGGCGCATGGAGGCAGCACAGCGCCTGGGTATCGGCCGCAACACCATCACGCGCAAGATTCAGGAGCTCGGCCTAGATGCTCCAGATGATAGTAAAAACGGCTTCTAGCCCTTTATTTTCAAGCGCTTATAGCTATTAAAAAGATAGCTATTCGCGTTGCTGCACCCCTTGGAGAAGGGTGCCGGACGGTTTGCATCGCCCCAGCGTTTGGCGTGGGTGGGGCGTGCTGGTCGGTGTCCTACGTGCAAGCACTCCATGGACCTACCTGGCACTGCTGGGGCGAATCCAACAATGAACTCACTGTCAACCAACCGGAGAGTTTCTATGTCGGATTTCAACGATGCCAACCGTGACCCCTTGACCAACGAGCCGGGTGCCCATCCCGTCGGCACCGGCGTGGGTGCGATGATGGGGGGCGCCGCTGCCGGGGCGGCGGCGGGTGCCTTAGGCGGCCCCGTGGGGGCGGCCATTGGCGGAGTGGCCGGAGCCGTGGCCGGCGGCCTTGCTGGCAAGGCTGCTGCCGAGGCAGTCAACCCTACGGCGGAGGATGCTTACTGGCGCGAAAGCTACGAACGTGAGCCCTACTACGTGGGTGGCCGCACCTATGACCAATATCGCCCTGCCTACGAACTGGGCTGGTCTTCCGTAGACCGCTACGAAGGCGACTTTGAAACCGTCGAACCGCGCTTGGCGGACGACTGGCGTGCGCGCCATTCGGACGGCCTGCCCTGGACGGATGCCCGTCCCGCCGCCCGCGCCGCGTGGGACCGTGTATCCAGCGCCCGCATCAACAACGGGCTTCCGCTCAACGTGGCGGACAACGATGATACGGTGGACGTCCTCAACGACTTGCTGGAATCAGCACGCGACGGAGAGTATGGTTTCACAGCCTGTGCCGAGCGTGCCCATTCGGCGCAACTCAAGGGGGTATTCCAGCGCCATGCGCGGGAATGCGCCGCCGCGGCCGCAGAGTTGGAAAGCGAAGTCCGCCGCCTGGGTGGCGAGCCTGCCTCGGGCGGCACCGTGGCCGGGGCTTTGCACCGCGGCTGGGTGTCGGTCAAGTCGGCGCTGTCCATCAATGACGACAAGGCAGTGCTGCAAGAGTGCGAGCGCGGCGAGGACGCTGCCGTGGCGCGCTACCGCAAAGCCTTGCAGTTCGCAATGCCCGCCGATGTGCGGGCCCTGGTGGAACGCCAGTTCCAAGGGACGCAGCGCAACCACGACGAAGTGCGTGGCCTGCGCGATTCGTACGCGAACACCTGATCGATCGGCCTGCACCCCCGGTGCAGGCCCGACGTGCATCGAAGGGCCGGCTGCGGGCGCCATGGGCGCGTCTTCTGCCAGTGCATCAACAAAGGCTGCAAGGAGAAATCCTTGGAGCCTTTGTTTTATGGGCTGCCACGGCGCGCGCGCCCTGGCCGGCAGCACAGCCGCCGTATCAACACCTCACGCCATCGTGAGCACCACCGGAGCGTGGTCGCTTGGCTGCGGATTCTTGCGCGGCGCGCGGTCGATGGTGCAGGCCGTCACCGCGCCGCGCAGCGCCTCGCTCACCAGGATATGGTCGATGCGCAACCCCCGGTTCTTCTGAAAGCCGAGCATGCGGTAGTCCCACCACGAGTAGCTTTTCTCGGGCTGCTCGAACATGCGGTAGGCGTCCGTCAGGCCCAGGCCCAGCAGAGCCTGAAAATGTGCACGTTCCTCGCGCGTGTGGTGGATGGTGTCCGCCAACCCCACGGGGTCGTAAGAATCGCGGTCTTCGGGCGCCACGTTGAAGTCGCCCAGCAACACCAGGCGCGGGTGCGCCGCTAGTTCGCTGCGTACCCAATCGTGCAGCGCCTGCAGCCAGCGCATCTTGTAGGCGAATTTGTCGGTGCCCGGCGCCTGGCCGTTGACGAAATAACCGTTGAGCACGCGCAGCGGGCCTTGCGGTGTTTCCACCGTGGCGGCGATCACGCGGGCCTGCTCGTCTTCGAAGCCGGGAATGTTGCGCGCCAACGCTGTCAGCGGCGTGCGCGCCAGGATGGCCACCCCGTTGTAGGTCTTCTGCCCGAAAGCCACGGCCTCGTAGCCTGCGGAGCGCAGCTCCATGAACGGGAACTTGTCCTCGGTGAGCTTGAGCTCCTGCAGGCACAGCACATCGACGGGCTGGCGGGCCAGCCAGTCCAGCACCTGGGGCAGGCGCACGCTGAGGGAGTTGACGTTCCAGGTGGCGATTTGCATGGCGGCTTCAATGGATCAGGAAAGGGCAGGCTGCCGATGGTAGCGGCTTGGCCCGGGCCGCGTGGCCTCGCGGGCTTCAGAAGCTGCGCGCCAGCGCCCCCGCCAGCTGCTGCAGGGGAGCGGTATCCAGCAGCATCCAGTGCCGGCGCTCGCCGCGCAGCCACCGGCGTGCCTGCCATTCCGACAGCAGGCGGCTGAGCGTTTCGGCGCGGATGCCCAGATGCGCGGCCAGCTGGCGCTGGCTGCTGGGCAGCTCCAGCCGCTCTCCCTGCTGTGCCGAGAGTCGCAGCAAAAAGGCCGCGAGCCGCTGCGGCGCGCTGCTCACGGTCAGCCATTCCACCTCGTTGATGTAGTGGTAGAGCCGCCGGCTGAAGTCTTCGAGCAGCCGAAGTGCCAGGGCAGGGTGGGCCTCGCATGCGTGCCGCAATGCCTGGCGCTCCAGCCGCCAGACCGTGGTGCTGCCTACCGCGCGGGCCTGCATCGGGTAGCGCCCGTGGGCCATGAACATGGCGGCCTCGGCCACGCACTGGCCTGCGCCGAAGCGGTGGTACACGCGCTCGCTGCCGTCGCAGCCAAAGCGCACCACCTCCACATGGCCCCGGGTCACCAACAGCCAGTGCTGGGCGGCATCGCCCTCGTGGAACACGACTTCGCCATCACGGTAGGAGCGCAGCTCGGCGCGCTCACACAGGCCCTGCAGCACGCCCGGGGCCAGTTCCCGCAACAACGGATGGGCTGCCAGCTGCGGAAGTGGGGTGCCTGCAAGGGGGCGAACGTTGATAAATGTCATTGCCGGATACCGATGGTTTCCAGGATGATATTGCAAATGCGAATTACTCCCAACAAGATTTACATGGCTGCCTATCCCACCCCGTTCACACTCCGAACCACTGCAGGCGCCCTACTGGCTGCCGCCCTGGGTACGGCTGCCCTCGCGCAGGAAGGCGCAGCGCTGCCTTCCGTCACCGTGCAATCCACCCGTGCCAGTGCCGCTATGCCGTTGCATGGTACGGTGCAAAAAGAGCGCGAACGGCTGGCACAGGTGCCCGGCGGAACCAACCTGGCCGAGCCGCAGAAAGAGGCGCGCCTGGCCACACTGCGTGACGCGCTTGACTACCAGCCCGGCATCGTGTTGCAGGACTTCTTTGGTGGCACCGACCAACCGCGCCTGGGCATCCGGGGCTCGGGCATCCAGAGCAACCCGGTGAACCGGGGCGTGCTGCTGCTGCAGGACGGCCTGCCGCTCAACGAGGCCGATGGCTCGTTCATCATCGGCCTGATCGAGCCGCGCAATGCGGCCTTCATCAGCGCGCGGCGCGGTGCCAATGCGCTCACGGCGGGTGCCACCACGCTGGGCGGCGAGGTGGACTTCGTATCGCTCACCGGGGCCGATGAGCGCGGCCGCGTGCGTGCCGAGACGGGCAGCTTTGGCCGCCAGGGCCTGCAGGCAGCGGTGGGGGGGGTGGGCGAGCGCTTCGACGGCCGGGTGTCCGTCAGCAGCGACCGCTTTGATGGCTATCGCCGCCACTCCGCCTCGGAACGCGACAGCCTCCAGGCCAACGTGGGCTTCCTGGGGGACGGGGGCTTTCAGAACCGCACCTACCTCGCCTGGACCGACCTGGCCTTCCAGATCCCGACCGTCGTGCCCAAAAGCCGAATCGACACCGACCCGCGCGGTGTCATGGGCGACGGCAACACGCCGCAGGACCAGCTGCTCAACGTCTACAAGCGCGACCCGCGCCGCGCCGCCACGCAACTGCGCCTGGCCAACCGCTCCACCTGGGGCACTGATGCCCTGCGCCAGGAGGTCGGCGTGTACTGGCAGGACACCGATGACCTGTTCAACGACTCCACCACCCACACCGTGACGAACAGCCGCACCACGGGCGCGCAGTGGCAGGCCAGCGGGCGCCCGGGGGCCGGTGCGCTGGGTTGGCGCACGGCGCTGTCGTGGGCGCACAGCGCCATGGAGCGCGACCTGTATGCCAACAACCCCGCCAACGGCCAGCGGCTGCAGCGCTTTGGCGCCTACGACCTCGACGCCAGCAACCTGCAGGCGCTGGCTGCGGCCGACTGGCGCCTCGCACCCGGCTGGACCCTGCTGGGCAGCCTGCAGTGGAGCCAGCTCACGCGCGACGCCGCAAGCCGCAGCACGGCGGCGCAGCTCGACCAGCAATGGAACTTCGCCACGCCCAAGATCGGCCTGAACTGGGCCGCAACGCCCACCACGCGCCTGTGGGCCAACCTCAGCCGCAGCCAGGAGGCGCCCACCTTCTGGGAAATCGTCAGCGCCACCGTGGCGCCCAACAGCCCGGCCACGGCCAGCGCCGAGCTGGTGCGCCTGAAGATGCAGAGCGCCACCACGCTGGAACTGGGCGGCCAGGGCCGCTGGGGCGAGGGCGCACAGGCGCTGCACTGGACTGCGGCCGTGTACCGCAGCGTCCTGGCGGACGAGCTGATCTCCACCACCGACGCCAACGGCATCCGCGTGGGTACCTACAACTACCGGGGCGGCACGCGCCACCAGGGCATCGAGGCTGGCCTTTCGGGCAGCCAGCGGCTGGGCACGGGTGCGGTCGATTTCCGCGCCGCCTGGACATTCAGCGACTTCCGCTTCCGGGGTGGCGAATACGCCGGCAAGCAGATCGCCGGGGTGCCGCGCCACCTCATCAGCGCCGAGGCGCTGTACCGCCTGGGCGCCTGGCGCTTCGGCCCCAGCCTGCGCTGGATACCCGTGAGCACGCCCACCGACCATGCCAACACCCCGGGAGCCGAGCAGGAGGCGTATGCGCTGCTGGGCCTCAAGCTCGAATGGCGCGAAGGCCCCTGGGCCGTGCTCCTGCAGGCCGACAACGTGACCGACCGGCGCTACGCCAGCAGCTATGCCGTGCGCAACCGCACCACGGCCGCGCAGCCCGGCTACCTGCCGGGTCTGGGCCGCAGCGTCACGGCCGGCCTGACCTACCAGTTCTGAGGCAAGAGCACACCATGGTTCACTCCCTCTCTGGCGGGCTGGCAACGCGCCGCCAGGCACTGGCCGCGCTGGCTTGCACAGGCTTGTCCGCCGCATGGGCGGCGCCGCGCCTGCCCCGCATCACGCTGGCGGGGCCGCCCGCCATCGTCTCGGCGCCGCTGATCCACATGGCCGAAACGGGGGCACTCTCCGGCTTGGCCGAGCGCACCGAATTCACTGCCTGGCGTGACCCCGACCAGTTGCGCATGATGGCCCTGGGCGGCAAGGCCGATGTGCTGGCCATGCCCAGCAATGTGGCGGCCAACCTCTTCAACCGGGGAGCTGGCGTCACGCTGCTCAACATTTCCACCTGGGGGGCGCTGTGGATCGTCACGCGCGACGCGCAGCGCAAGGCGCTGCAGGACTTCAAGGGCGAAGAGATCGCCGTGCCCTTCCGGGGTGACATGCCCGACATCGTGCTGCAGCTGCTCGCGGCCAAGCAGGGGCTGGACCCGCTGCGCGACTTTCGCATCCGCTATGTGCCCACGCCCATGGAGGCGATGCAGCTGCTCATCACGCGCCGTGTCTCGCATGCGCTGCTGACCGAGCCCGGCGTTTCACTGGCCATGCGCAAGACGCGCTCGTTTCCGGTCGGCCTGGTGGCGCCCGATCTGCACCGGGGCGCTGACCTGCAGCAGGAATGGGGGCGCCTGTACCAGCGCGCGCCCCGCGTGCCCCAGGCCGGCATTGCCGCCGTGGGAGCGGTGCGTGGCCAGCCGCAGGTGCTGGCCGCGGTAGAGCAGGCCTATGCGCGCTCGCTGGCCTGGTGCCGCAACAACGCCATGGAATGCGGCCGCATGATGGCGCGCCACATCGACCTGCTCACCCCCGACGCTGTGGCCGACGCCATTGCCGTGAGCCAGATGAACGCCGTGCCCGCGCTGCAGGCGCGCGAGGAACTGGAGTTCTTCTTTGGCCAGCTCATGGCGCGCAACCCTGGTCTGCTCGGGGGCAAGCTGCCCGCCGCCGGTTTTTATGGCGGAGCGGGAGGGGTCTGATGTTGCGTGTGCTCTGGCGTGTGCTCGCGGGCCTGCCCGCCTACCTGTGGAGCGGCTGGGGCGCCGGTGCCAGCCTGCTGCTGCTGCTGGCCACCTGGGAGGCCGTGGCCGCGCTGTACGACCCGCTCATCCTGCCCGACCCGCTTACCGCCTTTGCCGCGTTGTGGGCGCAGGTGCAGCAGGGCGCCGCCGGGCCCGCGCTGTGGGCCACGGCGCGGCGCGCCTTCATGGGGCTGGCGCTGGCGCTGGGCGTGGGCAGCGTGCTCGGGCTGCTGGCGGGCTTGTCTGTCACGGCTTCGGTGCTGTCGCGCCCGCTGGTCACGGTGCTGCTGGGCACGCCGCCCATCGCCTGGCTGGTGCTGGCCATGCTGTGGTTTGGCATGAGCGACGGCACGCCGGTGTTCACCGTGTTCATTGCCTGCTTCCCCGTGGTGTTTGCCAGCGCGCTGCAGGGCACGCGCACGCTGGATTTGCAACTGCGCGACATGGCGCGCGCCTACCGCCTGCCGCTGGGCATGGCGCTGCGCGAGGTGTACGGGCCGCATGTGCTGTCGTACCTGTTCCCGGCCTGGGTCACCGCGCTGGGCAGCGCCTGGAAGGTGGCCGTGATGGCCGAGCTGCTGGCCAGCACCGACGGCGTGGGCGCCGCGCTGGCGGCCAGCCGCTCGCAACTGGACACCGCCACCACCCTGGGCTGGATCAGCGCCGTGGTGGGCTGCCTGCTGGTGGTGGAGTATGGATTTTTGGAGCCGCTCAAGCGCGAAGTCGAGCGCTGGCGGGATGCGCCGCGATGAGTTTGCTGCTTCAAAATGTGCGCCACAGCTACGCGCTCACCGAGGTGCTCGGCGGCGTGGGCCTGGCGCTTTCGCCTGGCCGCGTGCTGGCGCTGGTCGGCCCCTCGGGCTGTGGCAAGACCACGCTGCTGCACCTGTGCGCGGGCCTGCTGGATGTGCAGGAGGGCCGGCTGGACAACGCCTTTGCCAATCCCGCGCTGATGTTCCAGCAGCCGCGCCTGCTGCCCTGGCAGACCACCGCCGACAACATTGCCCTGGGCCTGCGCGCGCAAGGCATGGTGCGTGCCGCCGCGCGTGAGCGCGCCCACGCCATGGGCGCCGTGCTGGGGCTGGACTCTGAAGCCTTGGCCGCCTACCCGCACCAGCTTTCGGGCGGCATGCAAAGCCGCGCCGCGCTGGCGCGCGCGCTGGTGCTCGAACCCGATCTGCTGCTGATGGACGAACCCTTCGCAGCGCTCGACATCGGCCTCAAGGCACAGCTGCACCGGCTGCTGCTGCGCCACCAGCGCGAGAAGGGCACGGCCGTGCTGATGATCACGCACGACCTCATGGAGGCCGTGCGCCTGGCCGACACCGTGCTCGTCATGGCCGCCGGGCCGGGCCGCATCGTGCACCAGCACAACCCGCAAGCCCCCGCCCTGGCGCGCAACGACGCCATGGTCTACCACGAGACCGCCGAGCTGCTGCGCGTGCCCGCCGTGCGTGCGGCCTTCGGGCTGGACGCGTTGGTGGAAGAGGGTACCTGCCTGGCCGATGAATTCGCCGACACCCTGCCGCCGCCCGAGGCGCGCGTGCTGCCCCTGCAGCCGCTGCCGCAGGAAGGCGCCACCACCCCCACCGCGCGGAGGATGCGATGCGGATGACCGCCCCCGTGATGACCCCGCCTGGCCTGCTCTCGCCTGCGCACCCGGTGTGGATGTGCGCCATGCGCCCCTTCTTCCTGCTCACCATGGGCTCGGCGGTGCTGCTCATCGCGCTGTGGAGCGCCGTGCTGTCGCTGGGCCTGCCGCCGCCGCCCGTGGCGGGCGGCGCGCTGGTGTGGCACGCGCACGAGCTGCTGCTGGGCTTTGGCCTGGCGGCGGTGGCGGGCTTCGTGCTTACCGCCGTGCCCGAGTTCACAGCCACGGCGAGCGCCAGCCCACGCACCGCGCGCCAACTGGTGCTGCTGTGGCTGCTGGGCCGTGCGGGTTTCTGGCTCTCGGGCGTGGCGGGTAGCCCCGCGCTGGCGCTGGCCGCCTTGGCGCACCTGGGCCTGCTCGGCGGCCTGCTGGCGCTGCTGTGGCCCGCGCTGTGCACCGTGGCCGGGCGGCGCCACCATGCCTTTGGCTGGGCGCTGGCGGGTCTTTTCCTGTTGGTGGCGGGTTTCTATGGGGACGCGCTGCGCGGCGCCTACCCCATGCGCTGGCTGCTGGCCCTGCTGGGCCTGGTGATGGTGCTCATCATCGTGGCCATGAGCCGCATCTCCATGCGTATCGTCAACAACGCCATCGAGGCAGCGGGTGGGGATCGCGAGCCTTACCTGGCCCGCCCGCCCCGGCGCAACCTGGCCATCCTGTGCATTGTGCTGTTCACGCTGGCTGAGTTCCTGCAGCCCGGCGGCCGAACCAGCGGCTGGCTGGCCTGCGCCGCCGCCGCCGCGCTGTGCAACCTGATGGGCGACTGGCACGTGGGCCGTCCGCTGCTGCGCCGCCTGCCGCTCATGCTCTACGCCGTGTACGCCTGCATGGCGCTGGGCTATGCCTTCATCGGCACGGCCCTGCTGGCGGGTGGGCCGGGCGCCAGCGCCGGGCGCCACCTGCTCACCGTGGGCGCCATCGGGCTGTCGATCTACGCCGTGATCTGCATCGCCGGGCGCGCGCACTGCGGGCACCCGTCGGACGAACGGCCCTGGGTGGGGCGGGGGGCGGTGCTCATCGTGGCCGGGGCGGTGCTGCGCGCGGGTGCGGCCTTGGTGCCGGACGCGGCTTCTGCCCTGCTGGGCCTGGCCGGGCTGTGCTGGGTGGCGGCGTTCGGCCTGCTGTGCTGGCGCATCGGGCCGGTGCTGTGGCGCGCGCGGCCGGATGGATTGTGGGGGTGTCAGGGGTAGGGCGGCGAATGTTGCGGAGCTTTCGGCCAGTGGAGCGGCGGCGGGTGTTGGTGGGGTTTGATCCGATTCGTACGGGCGTGCGGTCGGGTCAGTCCAGGGTGCGGTCACAGCGATGCGATAGCATGTCGGGCTGTCCTTTTGATCAATCCGCGCTTGTCCTTGTACGGGTGCCATTCAGGGAGAGACATGGAAGTCGCTCGGGGCGCCTCTGTGCGGCTGCATCAGCTCAGGCTGTATGTGGACAACCATCTGCACGACCGCTATCTGGCCCCGCCCTTGACGGTGGTGGTTGCGGCGTTGCTGACCTCGTGGGTGCCGGTCTGGCAGGCGGTGCTGTGGGCTGGCGTTGAGCTGGCGGTGATTGCGGCGTACATCGGCGTCTATCTCAGATTTCGCCGCGCAGATCCTGGGCCGCAGGATGAAGCGCATTGGACGCGGCGAATTGCGTTGGCGCACGGGGTCCACATGGTGATGTGGTCGTCCATCGTCGTGTGGGCCTATGTGCCTGGCAATCTCAACAGCCTGATGTTCGTCATGCTGGTGCATCTGGGGCTTATTTCGCTGACCGTGGCGATGAGCAATCCGCATCGCCGGCTGCTCCTGACCGACCTTGTGGCGCCGACGGTGGCACTGGTGGCCCCGACCCTGCACGACGGCACGCTGTTCAGCTTCGGCTTGACAGCCCTGGGCGTTTTTTACGTCACGTTGATGCTGATGGTGGGCCTGAAAATTCACGCCAGCACCGCCGAGACGCTGGTTCTGCGACAGCGCAACGATGAACTGATTCGCCAGCTGGAACAGCAGGTCCGGCGCGATGGGCTGACCGGTTTGAGCAACCGCGAGCATTTCGTCGCCACCGGGCGCAACGAGCTGGAGCGAGCCGCACGGTACCGGCATCCACTGGCGCTGCTGATGGTGGACATCGACCACTTCAAGCAGATCAACGACACCTATGGGCACCTTGCCGGTGATGAGGTGCTCAAGGCGGTGTCCAGTGTGTGTGGAGAAATGGTGCGCGCCAACGATT
This sequence comes from Burkholderiales bacterium RIFCSPLOWO2_12_FULL_65_40, assembly GCA_001770955.1. Lineage (GTDB taxonomy): Bacteria > Pseudomonadota > Gammaproteobacteria > Burkholderiales > Burkholderiaceae_C > Simplicispira. Next base: position 16,165 of record MESL01000053.1, read on the forward strand.
GCCTGGCCCGCCTGGGGGGCGAAGAGTTCGCCGTGCTCATGCCCGAGACCGCTCTCGACCAGGCCATTGTGGCGGCCGAGCGTCTGCGTTTGGCCGTGTCCCGACTGCAGTGCGAGTTGCAGGATGGCGTGGTGACGCCGACGGTGAGCGTCGGGGTGGCGATTGCAGAAGACGGTCAGGAGACCCTGTCGTCCCTCATGCGGCGTGGTGACCTGGCGATGTACGAGGCCAAGTCCAAAGGGCGCAACTGCGTGATGGTCGCGCCAGCCCAGGCAGCCCAACAGGTGGCTTGACCTTCTCGGGCTTCGGTGCGTTCTGCCATGGCCCTGACACCGGCGAACGATCAGTGATCCGGGGTTCTCGTTCCGCCGCTGTCATTTCCTCGCCCCCACCTGGCGGGCTGCAACCCGCCTGACACGGGCGCCTGATCGTCTTTCGCACCCAGGTCTTCATGGCCGATGGCTGTTGCCTCGCCATGGTATGGGCTGCGCCTCTACTGGCATCTGCCTGCATTGTCTGGAGCTATGCGCTGCAACTATTAAATTGATAGCTTCTGGCGCTTTATCCATGAGCTATAAAGCCCGATTTGAATGGTATTTTTGGGGCTTTGTCTCGGCGATTACTCCAGATTTTTGCTGTGATCCGGGCCCCTTCTCAGGGGTCCAAGGCGGGGTGTCAAAGGCCGGAGTCAAGGCTGCAGATCTCGTTATAACCAAGCGTATACTTCGCTCGTTCGCATTCCTACGAATCATCTCCCCCCCATGGCCCTATCGTCCCTGAAGCGCAGTCTTGCCGCCTGTCTTCTGGTGGGTGTTGCTGGCGCTGCCATGGCGGGTGAACTGGTGGTATCCGCCGCCGCCAGCCTGACCCATGCTTTCAAGGACATTGCCCAGGGTTTCGAATCCGCGCACCCGGGCAGCAAGGTGCTGCTGAACTTTGGTGCGTCCGGTGCCTTGCTGCAGCAGATGGCCAAGGGTGCGCCGGTGGATGTGTTTGCCTCGGCCGACCAGGAGACCATGGACGCCGCGCAGCAGCAGGGCCTGGTGCGCGCGGCCGACCGGCAGGATTTCGTGCGCAATGCGCTGGTGGTGGTTGCGCCCATAGACGCCAAGGCGCCGCCCGCCGCGCTGAAGGACCTGGCCGCGCCCGGCGTGGCGCGCGTGGCGCTGGCGCTGCCCGCCAGCGTGCCTGTGGGGCGCTACGCCAGGCACGCGCTGGAGGCGGCGGGCCTGTGGGGTGCGGTGCAGACCAAGGCGGTGAACACGACGAACGTGCGCCAGTCGCTCGACTACGTGGCGCGCGGTGAGGTGGATGCGGGCTTTGTCTATGCCACCGATGCCGCGCTGATCAAGGACAAGGTCAAGACCGCCTTTGCCGTGCCGCTGGACCGGGCCATCCTTTACCCCATCGCGCGCACCGCTGCCAGTGGCAACGCCACCGAGGCGGCGGCGTTCATCGCCTATGTGCGCTCGCCAGCGGGCCAGGCGGTGCTGGCGCGTTATGGCTTCTTGAAGCCCTGAAATGAAGCACATCCCCCTGTGGCGCTTCGCGCCTTCCCCCTTCTCTCGCAGTGCTGCGCACTGCGGGAAGGGGGACGCCACCAGCGCGGCGGGGCGGCCCTTGCGCGGTGGCCGATGGTCTGGAGCGTGCTCGTCCCGAGGTCAGCGGATAGCGCACGGTCTCGTGGAAAGCTGAGATGGATAACACCTGGCCCGCTCTCTGGCTCTCGCTGCAGGTGGCCACCTGGGCCACGCTGGCGTGCCTGGTGCTGGGCACGGGCGTGGGCTATGCGCTGGCGCGCTGGCGCTTTCCGGGGCGCGACCTGGTTGACACGCTGCTCACGCTGCCCATGGTGATGCCGCCCACGGTGCTGGGCTACTACCTGCTGGTGCTGCTGGGGCGCAAGGGCTGGCTGGGCGGCTGGCTGCACGACACGTTCGGCATCCAGCTCATCTTCACGCTGACGGGCGCGGTGATCGCGGCCACGGTGGTGGCGTTCCCGCTGGTGTTCAAGCCGGCGCGTGCGGCCTTCGAGGCGGTGGACCCGCAGTTGCAGGACGCCGCGCGCGTGCTCGGCATTTCCGAGGCGGGCGTGTTCTGGCGCGTCACGCTGCCGCTGGCCTGGCGCGGCATCCTGGCCGGGGTGCTGCTGGGCTTTGCCCGGGCGCTGGGCGAATTCGGCGCCACGCTGATGGTGGCGGGCAGCATTCCGGGCAAGACGCAGACGCTGTCGATTGCCGTGTACGAGGCCGTGCAGGCCGGGCAGGACGACGTGGCCCACCTGCTGGTGCTCATCACCTCGGTGGTGTGTGTGGCGGTATTGCTTGCCGTGGGCAAGCTGGCCCCGGGCCGGGTGGCAACACGATGAAGGGCCAGCATGCGGCTTGACGTGGACATCCGCAAGACGCTGCGCTCGGGCCACCGCACCTTCGAGCTGCGGGCGCGCTTTTGCGCGCAGGGCGAGCGCGTGGTGGTGGTGGGGCCCTCGGGCGCGGGCAAGAGCATGCTGCTCAAGGCGCTGGCCGGGCTGCTGCGGCCCGACGCGGGCCATGTGCGGCTGGATGGCGAGACGCTGTTCGATGCCGCCCAGGGCATCCACCGGCCGCCGCGCGAGCGCGCCGTGGCCTACCTGTTCCAGGACTACGCGCTGTTCCCGCACCTCAACGTGCGCCAGAACATCGCCTTTGGCGAGCTGCAGGGCTGGCGCAACCCGACGGCGGCCCATGCCAGCCCGGAGGTGGAGCGCTGGCTCGATGCCTTCGGGCTGCGCGAGGTGGCGCACCAGCACCCGCATGAACTCTCGGGCGGGCAGCGCCAGCGCACGGCCCTGGCGCGCGCGCTGGTGGCCCGGCCGCGTGCGCTGCTGCTCGACGAACCCTTCGCCGCGCTCGACACCGACCTGCGCGTGAGCATGCGCGCCGAGCTGGACGCGCTGCAACGATCTTTGCGCGTGCCCATGGTGCTCATCACGCACGACCCGCAGGATGTGCAGGTGTTTGGCGAGCAGGTGCTGCACATGGATGCGGGCCACATGATGGAGGAGGTGTCCCATGCCGGACCATGACAAGCGCATTGAACTCGGCGGCTCGGTCTGGATGACCGTGGGCGGCGAGAGCCTGGGCGGCTCGGGCCGCGTGCAGTTGCTGGCGCTGGTGGGCGAGCAGGGCTCCATCACCCACGCCGCCAAAGCCATGAAGATGAGCTACAAGGCCGCGTGGGACGCCATCGACACCATGAACAACCTGGCGGGCGAGCCGCTGGTGGAGCGCGTGGCGGGTGGCAAGGGCGGCGGCGGCACGCGGCTCACGCAACGGGGCCAGCAACTGGTGGAGAACTTCCGCCGCATCGAGGCCGAGCACCAGCGCTTCATCGCGCAGCTGGGCCAGCAGGCCCAGGGCATTGCCGACGACTACCTCTTGATTCGGAACATCAGCATGAAAACCAGCGCGCGCAACCATTTCGCGGGCACCGTCGCCCGCGTGGTGCACGGCGCCGTCAATGACGAGGTGGAGATCGAGGTGCGGCCGGGCCTGCGCATCGTCGCCACCGTCACGCACGAGAGTGCCGAGGGCCTGGGCCTGGCCGTGGGCGCGCAGGCGTTCGCGCTGGTCAAGGCCTCGTCCATCGTGGTGGTGACCGAGGCCGAAGGCGCGCATTTTTCTGCGCGCAACCGCCTCGATGGAACGGTGTCGCGCATCGCGGCGGGCGCGGTGAACGACGAGGTGGTGATCGACGTGGCCGATGGGGTGTCGATCGCAGCGATCATCACGCACGCCAGCAGCGAGGCCCTGGGCCTGGCGGTGGGCGCACGCGCCACGGCGATCTTCAAGGCGTCCAGCGTGATCGTCGGCGCCCCGGGGTGAGGTGAAACACCCCCCTGGGTCGCCTGCGGCGCCTTCCCCCCGCTCTCGCAGCGCTGCGCGCTGCGGGCAGGGGGACGCTCCCAGCGCGGCGGGGGGCGGCCCTTGCGCGGGAGCCCTGGCTTGGGCCGCGCTTGTATTTGCGCTGCGGGAGGAGGTGCTCAGCGCCGCTGGTAGCGCACGAAGGCGAAGGCCATGCCGTTGGCGCTGGTGTGCGCCTCGCGCGCGGTTTCCGCCCATTCGGGGCCGAGTTCGGGGGCGAAGGCGTCGCCGTCAAAGGCTTGCGCGATCTCGGTCACTTCCACGCGCTGGGCCAGCGGCAGGGCCTGGGCGTAGATCTGCGCGCCGCCAATCACCCACACGGTGGTGGGGTTGGATTGCTCTGCTATTTGTAGCGCCTCGCGTAGGCTGGATGCGCGCTGCGCGCCAATTTCATTCCAATCGTCCTGGCGCGTGACGACGATGTTGGTGCGCCCGGGCAGGGGGCGAAAGCGCGGCGGGAGCGAGTCCCAGGTTTTGCGCCCCATGATGACGGGGCTACCCTGCGTGAGCTGCTTGAAGTGCGCCATGTCCTCCGGCAGGTGCCAGGGCATGGTGCCGTTTTTGCCGATCACGCCGTTGGCGGCGCGGGCGTAGATGAGGGCGATGTCCATGCTCATACCGCTACGGGCGCCTTGATGGCCGGATGGCACTGGTAATCGAGCACCTCGAAGTCTTCGTACTGGTAGTCGAAGATGCTGTCCGGGCGACGCTTGATGTTCAGCACCGGGTAGGGGTAGGGCGCGCGCGCCAGTTGCGTTTGCACCTGCTCGGTGTGGTTGCTGTAGATGTGGCAGTCGCCGCCGGTCCAGATGAAGTCGCCCACCTCCAGGTCGCACTGCTGCGCCACCATGTGCGTGAGCAGGGCGTAGCTGGCGATGTTGAAGGGCACGCCGAGGAAGATGTCGGCGCTGCGCTGGTAGAGCTGGCAGCTCAATGTGCCTTTGCCGCCGGGAGTGGTAGCGGGCGCCACATAGAACTGGAAGAACGCGTGGCAGGGCATCAGCGCCATCTTGTCCAGATCGGCCACGTTCCAGGCGCTCACGATGATGCGGCGCGAGTCGGGGTTGCTCTTGAGCGTGTTGATGACCTGCTGGATCTGGTCGATGTGGCCGCCGTCCGGCGTGGGCCAGCTGCGCCACTGCACGCCGTATACGGGGCCGAGTTCGCCATCTTCGCGCGCCCATTCGTCCCAGATGGTCACGCCGCGCTCCTTGAGCCAGAGGTTGCTGCTTGACCCGGTGAGGAACCACAGCAGCTCGACGATGATGCTCTTGAGGTGCACCTTCTTGGTGGTGACCAGCGGAAAGCCCTCGCGCAGGTCAAAGCGCATCTGGTGGCCGAACACGCTCTTGGTGCCCGTGCCGGTACGGTCGCCCTTGTCCACGCCGTGCGTGAACACATGGCGCATGAAGTCTTCGTACTGCGAGCGGATGGGGCGGGAAGGCATGGAACAGTCTCGGCAAGGCGGCAGAAATAACACGGCGCACGGGCGGGGCCGTGCGCCGGACAGCATTTTAGGGCTTATGGAGAAATAGGGCTCTGGCGCTTATCTGACAAGCGCAAAAAGCTATCAAAATAATAGCTTTTGAGGAGTGTGGGATGAGGCTTACCCGCCCAAAACCCGCCCCGGGTTCATCAGGTTCTGCGGGTCCAGCGCCTGCTTGATGGCGCGCATCATGCCCAGGGCCACGGGCGACTGGTAGCGCGCGAGCTTGTCGGTCTTGAGCGCGCCCACGCCATGCTCGGCCGAGAACGAGCCGCCGAACTGTGCCACGGCCTCGTAGACGAGGTGGTTCACCCGGTCCTCCTGGTCGCGCAGGAAGGCCTTGGCGTCGCCGCCCTCGGGCGCCTGCACGTTGTAGTGCAGGTTGCCGTCGCCCAGGTGGCCGAAGTTGACCAGGCGCACGCCCGGAATCTCGCGCGTGAGCAGCGCGTCGGCATGTTCCACGAAGGCGGGGATGCGCGAAATGGGCACCGAGATGTCGTGCTTGATGTTCAGCCCTTCCTCGGCCTGCGCCAGCGGGATGCTCTCGCGGATGTGCCAGAGCTGGTGCGCCTGCGCGATGTTCTCGGCCACCACGGCGTCCTGCACGCAGCCGGCCTCGAAGGCGGTTTCCAGCAGCGCCTCGAAGCGGGCGCGGGCGTGGTCCTCGGATTCGCTGTCGGAGTTCTCCAGCAGCACGCCCCACTGCACTTCCGGTTGGTCGATGAAAGGCACGCGCAGTTGGGGCATGTGCTTGTCCACCAACTGCAGCGCAAAGCGCCCCATCACCTCGAAGCCGGTCAGCCCGGCGCCCAGGTGCTGGTGCGCCAGGGCCAGCAGGCGCACGGCCTGTTCCATCGACGACACGGCAGCCCAGGCCGTGAGCTGCGCTGCCGGGCGCGGGTAGAGCTTGAGCGTGGCGGCGGTGATGACGCCCAGCGTGCCCTCGCTGCCGATGAACAGGTCGCGCAGGTCGTAGCCCGTGTTGTCCTTGCGCAGGCCGCGCAGGCCGTCCCACACCTCACCCTGCGGCGTGACGACTTCCAGGCCCAGGCACAGGTCGCGCGTGTTGCCGTAGCGCACCACCTGCGTGCCGCCGGCGTTGGTGCCCAGGTTGCCGCCGATGGTGCAGCTGCCCTCGGCCGCGAGCGACAGCGGGAACAGCAATCCGGCCTTGTCGGCGGCTTCCTGCACGTTCTGCAGGATGCAGCCGGCCTCGACGGTGAGGGTGAGGTTGTCGGGGTCGAGCGCGCGCACGGCGTTCATGCGCGTGAGGCTCAGCACCACCTCGCGGCCCGAGGTGTCGGGTGTGGAGCCGACCGACAGGCCGGTGTTGCCGCCCTGCGGCACCATGGGCGCGCCCGCAGCGGCGCAGGCCTTGACCACGGCGGCCACCTCCTGCGTGCTGGCCGGGCGCACCACGGCCAGGGCCTTGCCGTGCACGCGGCGGCGCCAGTCCTGCTCCCAGGCGCTGAGGTCGCCCTCGGCCAGCACATGGGGGGCGCCGACGATCTGGCGCAGGGATTCGATCAGGTCTTGCATGGAAAGGGCTCCAGGGCGGCAGGTGCGCCGCCGGGTTCATTCAGGGGGCTTCGGGTGCAGGTGCTTGCGCTGCCGCGCCGCGCAGGCGCATGCGGATGTGCACGGTGCAGGCGGTGAACAGCACGAGGCTGAGCAGAATCTCCAGCAGCGCCAGCCAGTTGCCGGGCGCGCGGTCGCTCCAGGCGCGCACCACGCCCTCGGTGAAGTACAGCCAGACCATCAGGCTGACCCAGCGGTAGGTGTACATGCGGTTTTTCAGGAAACCCGCCAACGGTATGCACAGCGGCAGCGCCTTGAGGGCCAGCCACGAGCCGCCCGGGCGCAGCGGCGCCAGGAACAGTTCCCAGGCCAGGCACAGCGCGATCAGGGCCAGCAGGCTGGCAACGGCCACGCGGCGCGCGCCATCCACCAGCGGGGCAGGGGTGGCGGCATGGGGGGGGATTGCGGGGGCGGGATGGTTCATGGCGATGGCATCATAGCGAGCATGTCCTATTCCCTACAGACCGTGGTGCAGCGCCTGGAGGCGCTGGCGTCCGAACTCTCCCATTTTCCCTGGAAGAACACGGCCCACACCCTGCGCGAGCGCTTTCGGGAGGACCGACTGGGGCTGACGGCCAGCAGCCTGACCTTCACCACCATGCTGGCGCTGGTGCCTTTTGTCACTGTCGCACTGGCCGTGTTCACCGCTTTTCCGATGTTCGGCAAGCTGCAGGAGGTGCTGCAGCGCTGGCTGATCGACAGCCTGGTGCCAGACAACATTGCGCGCCAGGTGCTGGGCTACCTCACGCAGTTCGCCGCCAAGGCCAACCGCCTGGGGCTGCTGGGCTTTTCCGTGCTGCTGGCCACGGCGCTGGCCCTGATTCTCACCATCGACCGCACGCTCAACACCATCTGGCGCGTGCGGCGCCTGCGCCCGCTGGGCCAGCGTGTATTGATCTACTGGGCCGCCATCACGCTCGGGCCGCTGGTGCTGGGTGCCAGTCTGGCGCTGACTTCGTATGTGCTCTCCGTGTCGGGCGGGCTGATGGGGCAATTGCCGGGGGGCGTGCGCCTGCTGCTCGACACGATCGAGTTTCTGGTGCTTGCCGCCGGCGTGGCCGGGCTGTACCACTATGTGCCCAACACCCAGGTGAACTGGCGCCATGCCTGGGCGGGTGGCCTCTTCGTCGCGGTGTGCATGGAGCTGGCCAAAAAGGGCCTGGCGCTGTATGTGGCCCAGGTGCCCACCTACTCGGCGGTGTATGGCACCTTTGCCACGCTGCCCATATTGCTGGTCTGGATCTACGTGGCCTGGGTCATCGTGTTGCTGGGCGCCGTGGTGGCGGCCTACCTGCCCAGCTTGCTGGCGGGCGTGGCCCGGCGGGCCGACCACCCGGGCTGGAATTTCGAGCTGGCCGTGGAGGTGCTGCAGCAACTGCACCCGGTGCGCCAGACAGAGGCACGTGGCCTGCGTGCCGACGACCTGGCCCAGCGCCTGCGGGTGGGGTCGCTGCAGCTGGAGCCTGCGCTCGATGCCCTGGTGGGGCTGGACTGGGTGGGCCGTGTGCAGGACGACGATGCCGCTTCGCCCGGCCAGGACGAACCCCGCTATGTGCTGCTGGCCGACCCGCAGACCACGCCGCTGGCACCGCTGCTGCAGCGCATGTTGCTGGGCCGCACGCACAGCCTGGAAGGGCTGTGGGGCCAGGCCAGGCTGGACGGTTTGCGGGTTGCCGATGTGATTCTTAAGTGAAATCAGCCTCTGGCGCTTTATGAGAAAGCGCAGGCAGCTATTATATTAATAGCAAAAAGGGTCGGTACCGGTTGGGCGCCTTACAAACCCTGGCTATTGGCTAGGCTGCCTTGGGCCGGGCAGGGCGCCAGAAAAAAGCCCCTGCAACCGGGGGGATGCAGGGGCTTGGCGGAGCAGCGGGGCGCGGTGGCCCCGGGTGCTCACTCTTTCTTGGGTTCGTCCGCGATCGAATCCTGCAGGGCCTTGAGCGGGTCGTCATCGGTGGTGGCCGGTGCCGCGCCATCGGGCTCGGATGCGGCGGCGTCCGCAGGCTCTGCGCCTTCCATGTTGGCCATGGGATCGTTGGCTTCCGCTGCACCGGGGTCGGGCATGGCGGCTTCCATTTCCATGCGCACCTTGTCCAGGTCGTACACCACGTTCTTGTCCAGGCCGCTGGAGACAATGCCCGGGAAGGCGATGACCAGGCCCACCATGATGAGCTGGATCACCACGAAGGGCACCGCACCCCAGTAAATCTGCATGGTGGTGATGGGCTGGATCATCTTCTTGGTGACCTTGTCCATGTACTCCTTGGTGGGGGCCACGCTGCGCAGGTAGAACAAGGCAAAACCGAACGGCGGATGCATGAAAGAGGTCTGCATGTTGATGCCCAGCAGCACGCCGAACCAGATCAGGTCGATGCCCAGCTTGTCGGCCACGGGCGCCAGCAGCGGCACCACGATGAAAGACAGCTCGAAGAAGTCGAGGAAGAACGCCAGGAAGAAGATCATGATGTTCACCACGATCAGGAAGCCCAGCTGCCCGCCGGGCAGGCCGGTGAGCAGGTGTTCCACCCACAGCGGGCCATCCACGCCCTGGAAGGTCAGGCCGAAGATGGTGGCACCGACCAGGATGAACAGCACGAAGCACGACAGCTTGGTGGTGGTGTTCAGCGCCTGGCGCAGCAGCTCGAACGACAGGCGGCCGCGCACCATGGCCATGATGAAGGCCCCCAGCGCCCCCATGGCGCCGCCCTCGGTGGGGGTGGCAATGCCCAGGAAGATGGTGCCCAGCACCAGGAAGATCAGCAGCAGCGGCGGAATCAGCACGAAGGTCACGCGTTCGGCCATGCGCGAGAGCAGGCCCAGCTTCAGAACCTTGTTGATCACGGCGATCACGAAGGCCAGCAGGACACCCACGCACATCGACAGCACGATGGTTTCATCCAGCGCCACGCGCTCGACCAGTTCACCCTTCCACCAGGTTTGCACGGCGGCAAAGTTCTTGGCGAAGGTGATGGCCACGCCGGTGCTCAGCACCGTCAGCACCAGCAGCGAGGCCAGGCCGCTTTTGCCGCTGTCTTCGCGGATGGTGCGCGCCTCGGGGGGCAGTGCGGGCACCCATTGGGGCTTGAAGATGGCCAGCAGAATCACGTAGAGGGCATAAAAGCCGCACAGCATCAGGCCGGGCATGAAGGCGCCCTTGTACATGTCGCCCACGCTGCGACCCAGCTGGTCGGCCAGGATGATGAGCACCAGCGAGGGCGGAATGATCTGGGCCAGCGTGCCGGACGCGGCGATCACGCCCGTGGCAATGCGCCGGTCATAGCCATAGCGCAGCATGATGGGCAGCGAGATCAGGCCCATCGAGATCACCGAAGCGGCGACCACGCCGGTGGTGGCGGCCAGCAGCGTGCCGACGAAGATCACGGCCAGGGCCAGACCGCCGCGCACCGGGCCAAAAAGCTGGCCAATGGTGTCCAGCAGATCCTCGGCCATGCCGCTGCGCTCCAGTATGAGCCCCATCAGCGTGAAGAACGGAATGGCCAGCAGGGTGTCGTTCTGCATGATGCCGAAGATGCGCAGCGGCAGGGCCTGCAGCAGGGCTTCGGGCAGCGCGCCCAGCTCGATGCCGATGAAGGCGAAGAACAGGCCGCAGGCCCCGAGGCTGAATGCCACCGGAAAGCCCATGAGCAGAAAGACGATCAGCCCCGCGAACATGATCGGGGCGAGGTTGTGGGTGATGAATTCCATGGTGGTGTGCTCCGCGTTCAGTCGGCCTTGCCATGGCCCTTGGCGGCTTCCGCCAGGCGGCGGATCGACTCGGCCAGGTCTTCCTCGGCGGTTTTTTCGGTTTTCTTGACGGTCGGGTCTTCAATCAGGCCTTGCAGGAAGGCGATGCGCTTGATCAGCTCCGACCAGCCCTGCAGCAGCAGCAGGCCAAAGCCCAGAGGGATCATGGCGTACACCGGCCAGCGGATCAGCCCCCCTGCGTTGTTCGACATCTCGCCCGACTCGAAGCCGCGAAGGAAGTACGGCGTGCCGTACCACAGGATGGCCAGGCACATGGGGGTGAGGAACAGCGTGAAGCCGATGATGTCGATCCAGATCTGCTTGCGCTTGGAGAGCCGCCCCGAGATCACGTCCACCTTCACATGCTCTCCCTGCAGCAGGGTGTAGCCTGCCGCGATCAGGAAGGATGCAGCGAACAGATACCACTGCACTTCGAGGAAGGCGTTGGAACTGACGTTGAAAACCTTGCGGGCAATGGCGTTGACGCCACTGATGATCGTCGAGGCCAGGATGAGCCAGATGACGTATTTACCGATCTGGGTGCTAAGCCAGTCGATTCCCCTGGAAATTTTGAGTAAGGCCTGCATGGTTTCTCCAATCAAAAGGCGGCGCGGAGGACGTGCTGGCCCGGTTGCGGGCTGGGAGAGCGGACCAGCACATTTTGATAACGGCGCGATTCTACGGAGCACTCTAGTTGGAGTCTGACGGCTGCGTGACGGTGTTATCCCTCGGTCAAATCAGGTTGCGATGCTATTGAAAGAGTAGCAATTAGGGTTAACTCTAGGGCGCTGCGGAGGCTGTTGGCAAGGCGCGGGGGCGCCGCGCCGCCTCTCGTGTTGCTGCGCGACCAGGGCCGGGCAGGGTGCGCTTTCGAGGGCGGCCCGGGCTGCGGGTAAACCGCTAGTGTCTTGCGAAGTTGCGAGGGTTTTTCGCTGGAAATGAATCCTATACTGGCCTGGGCAGGCGCTAGATCTGCCGAAAAATCCAAAATGACAGGAGATAAGCACTCATGAGCTCTGTAGCACCCGATACGCTGGCATTACAGCGCCTTTACCATTGGGAGAAGGCCGCACCAGACCGGATTGCACTCACCCAGCCGATGGGCCCGGGCGCCGTGCAGGATTTCACGTGGGGTCAGGTGGTCGATCAGGTGCGACGCATGGCCGCGCACCTGCAGGCCCAGGGCTGGGAGCCGGGCTCCAAGGTGGCGATCCTGTCGAAGAACTGCGCCTGGTGGCTCATGAGCGACCTGGCGATCTGGATGGCCGGATACGTGTCCGTGCCCCTGTACCCCACGCTGGCGCACGACACCGTCAACCAGATCCTCACGCACAGCGAGGCCAAGGCCTGCTTCATCGGCAAGCTCGATGGCTGGGAGGGCATGAAGCCCGGGGTGCCTGCGGGCATGCCCTGCATCAGCTATGCGCTGTCGCCGCAAGACGCCGTCAAAAACTACGAGGGCTGGGACGCCATCTGTGCACGCACGCAGCCCTTGCAGGGGCAGCCCATCCGTGCGGCCGACGAGCTGGCCACACTCATCTACACCTCGGGCACCACCGGCAAGCCCAAGGGGGTCATGCACACCTTTGGCAACTTTGCCTGGGCGCTGGGTGCGGGCATCAAGCGCATTCCGATGGGGCAGGAAGACCGCATGCTGTCGTATCTGCCACTGGCCCATGTGGTCGAGCGCGTGCTGGTCGAGCACGGCTGGCTGCGCACGGGCATGCACCTGTTCTTTGCCGAATCGCTCGACACCTTCGCGGCGGATTTGCAGCGTGCGCGCCCCACCATCTTCTTCTCGGTGCCGCGCCTGTGGGTGAAGTTCCAGCAGGGCATTCACCACAAGATGCCCGAAGCCAAGCTCAGCCGTCTGCTGTCCATTCCCCTGATCGGCGGCCTGGTGCGGCGCAAGGTGCAAAAGGCCCTGGGGCTGGACCAATGCCGCATTGCCGCAGGCGGGGCCGCGCCCATGCCGCTGGCCTTGCTGCAGTGGTACAGCAAGCTGGGCATTGACATCAACGAAGGCTATGGCATGACGGAGAACCTGGCCGTCTCGCACATCACCATACCCGGCAAGAACCAGCAGGGCAGTGTGGGCCCCGCCTATGAGGGGGTCGACCACCGCATCGATCCGCAGAGCGGCGAGATCCAGATGCGCAGCCCCGCCGTCATGCTGGGCTATTACAAGGAGCCCGAGCAAAGCCGCGAGTCCTTCACGGCCGATGGCTGGCTGCGCACCGGCGACAAGGGCCATATCGATGCCCAGGGCAACCTGCACATCACGGGCCGGGTCAAGGACCTGTTCAAGACGGGCAAGGGCAAGTATGTGGCCCCTGCGCCCATCGAGGACAAGCTGGGCACGCACGAGGCGGTGGAGGCCTGCGTGGTGACGGGCGCCAACCTGGGGCAGCCGCTGGGTATCGTGATGCTCAATGCCGATGCGGTGGCGCAGGCGGCCAACGCCGGACAGCGCGCGCAGCTCGAAACCTCGCTGACGCAGCACCTCAAAACCGTGAACGCCACGCTGGACCCGCATGAACAGCTGCAGTGCATCGTGGTGGTGACGACGCCCTGGACGGTGGAAAACGATCTCATCACCCCGACCTTCAAGGTCAAGCGCAACCGCATCGAGGACATCTACGCCGCCAACTATGAGCGCTGGGAAGTGTCGGGCAAAAAGATCATCTGGCACGCCCAGTGATCGCGCTTTCACCATAAAAAACCGCCCGGCATGCCGGGCGGTTTTTTTATGGGAATGCCGCGCAGGGCGGCACGGGAACTTACTCGGTGATGTAGTTGGATACGATGGTCCAGCGGCCATCATGCAGCTGCGACAGGCGCGACAGATTGCTGCCCAGGCGCTTTTGCGGGCCGAACTTCGCCGGTGCGCTGCCAAACATGTCGCGCGGGGTTTCCATGGTGTCCATGGCCTTGATGAAGGTGTCGGTGCTCAGGGCGGGGCCCGCCTTCTGCGCAGCACGGATGAACCCGTCGATCACCAGGTAGCCATACACCGAGAACACGGCCGGGTCTTCGTTGAAGGCGGTCTTGTATTTGTTGGCCCAGAAGCGGATCGGTTGCGAGGCATCGTCCAGATAGGGGTTCTGCACCGTCATCGTGGCGTACAACCCATCCATCGCCTTGCCGCCGAGCTTGTGGATCAGGTCGGTGTAGGCCGCGCTCGACGCCAGGAACACCGGGTTGTAGCCCAGCTTGCGGGCCGTGCCGATGCCGCCGATGGTTTCGCGGATGATGGTGCCGAGCACCACCATGTCGCATTCGGAAGCCTTGAGCTTGGCCATCTGCGAGGAGAAGTCGGTGGCGCCGCGCTTGAAGGTGGTCTTTTCGACCATGGTCACGCCAATGGCCTTGAGGCCGTCTTCGGCGCCGCGCTGCACTTCCAGGCCAAACTCGTCGTCCTGGTACATCGAGCACACCTTCTTGGCCCCCTTCTCCTTGACCAGCTTGGGCGCAGCCGCCTTCATCTGGTCGTAGTAGGTGGCGGCGAAGGCGTACTTGAGCTTGTGGAAGGGCTCGTACATTTCCCGAGCTGCCGTCACCGGGTAGAAGTTGATGACGTTCTTCTCGAACTGCACCGGCATGGCCGCCAGGTTCTGCGCGGTGCCCAGATGGCCCACCATCATGAAGATCTTGTTCTGGTTGACCAGCTTCTGCGCGGCCAGCACCGCCTTTTTCGGGTCGTAGCCCGAGTCTTCCACCAGCAGGTTGATCTTGCGGCCATGGATGCCGCCCTGCTCGTTGGCCTCGTTCACGCGCAGCATCATGCCGTTGCGCAACTGCTTGCCAAAGCCCGCCAGCGGGCCTGACAGATCCTGGATGGAGCCCAGGGTGATCTCGGTCTTGCTCACCCCCTGGCTTTCCTGCGCGTGCAGCGCAGGCGTGGTGAATGCGGTGGCGCATGCCAGAGCCGACAGGACGGCGGTCGTTTTGCGTTTCATGCTTTGTCTCCTTCTAGGTATCAGTAGGTCAATACATGGCCTCGATTTGCGCCGCGTATTTCTTTTCCACCAGCTTGCGCTTGAGCTTCATGGTCGGAGTGAGTTCTTCGTCTTCGGCCGTGAGCTGGGTATCGAGCAGGAAGAACTTCTTGATCTGCTCCACGCGGGCAAACTTCTGGTTCACCCGGTCGATCTCCTTCTGGATCAATTCTTGCACCTCCGGGGCGCGCGTCAAACTGGCGTAATTACTGAAGGGTATGTCCGCATCCTGGGCAAACTTCTCCACGTTGTCCTGGTCGATCATGATGATCACCGTGAGGTAGGCCCGCTTGTCGCCAATCACCACAGCGTCGGTCACGTAGGGCGAGAACTTCAGTTCGTTCTCCAGCTCGCTCGGCGTGATGTTCTTGCCGCCCGCCGTGATGATGATGTCCTTCATGCGGTCGGTGATGCGGAAGAACCCTTCGTCGTCCACCACGCCCACGTCGCCGGTGTGCAGCCAGCCGTCCTTGTCGATGGTCTCGGCGGTTTTCTCGGGCTGGTTCAGATAGCCCATGAAGACATTGGGCCCGCGCACCAGAATTTCGCCCGTGACCGGGTCGAGCCGCACCTCGTTGAACGCGGCTGCCGGGCCAATGCTGCCCGGCTTCATGCGCGTGGCCGGCACGCCCGTGGAGGCGCCGCAGGTCTCTGTCATGCCCCACACCTCCAGCATGGGCACGCCCAGTGCCATGTACCACTTGATCAGGTCGGGCGAGATGGGCGCGGCGCCCGTGATGCAGAAGCGTGCGCGGTGAATGCCGATGAGCTTGCGCGCGTTGTTCAGCGCCAGCCAGCGCGCCAGCGTGAAGCGCAGCTTGAGCCCGGTGCCCACGGCTTCGCCCGCCATCACCTTTTCGGCGATGCGCATGCCCACGCCAATGCTCCAGGCATAGGCGGCACGCTGCAGCGTGCTGGACTCCTTGAGCGCGATCATCACGCCGGAATAGAACTTCTCCCACACCCGGGGCACGGCGGTGAACACCGTGGGCGCGATCTCGCGCACGTTTTCAGGAACGGTTTCGGGGTTCTCAACAAAGTTGAGCTTGGAGCCGGTATAGAGCGCGAAATATTCGCCCCCCATGCGCTCGGCAATGTGGCACAGCGGCAAAAAGCACATGCGCTCGTCGCGTTCGTCCTGCGCCACCAGCGTGTTGAAGCCGCGCGTGGTGTACACCAGGCCCCGGTGGCTGTGCATGGCGCCCTTGGGCTTGCCGGTGGTGCCCGAGGTGTAGACGAGAATGGCCAGATCCTCGGGCTGGCAGGCGGCGCTGCTTTGCTCCACACAGTCGGGGTGCTGGGCGAGCCGTTGTCGGCCCAGGTCGCGCAGGGCGTCGAGCGACATCACATCGGGGTCGTCCAGGTCGCGCAGGCCTTTCATGTCGAACACGACGATCTTGCGCAGCAGGGGCAATTGCTCGCGCACCTCCAGCGCCTTGTCGAGCTGTTCGTCGTCTTCCACAAACAGCACGCGTGTGGCCGAGTCTTCGCACAGGTAGTGCACCTGCGAAGCCGCGTCGGTGGGGTAGATGCCGTTGGATACCGCGCCGCAGCTCAGCACTGCCACGTCGGCCAGCACCCATTCGACCACGGTGTTGGCCAGGATGGAGGCGGTCTGGCCCGGCTCCAGACCCAGTGCCTGCAGGCCGGCGGCCAGTTCGCGCACGGCCTCGCCGGTCTGGCGCCAGCTCCAGCTTTTCCAGATGCCCAGTTTTTTCTGCCGCATCCAGACCTGGTCGCCGCGCAGTGCCACGGCGTTCCAGAACATGGCGGGAATGGTCTCGCCGGGAACGACATCAGCGCGCCCGGGCTGGATATGGCTCAAGTCCCACAAGTTGCTCATTGCTTCACCGCCATGTCTTTTTCTTTTTCCAGCGCCGCTCGCCGCGCACGCCGGTTTCCTTCATGCCGAGGTAGAACTCCTTGATGTCCTCCTTCTCGCGCAGGCGCTCGCAGGTGTCCTCCATGACGATGCGGCCGTTTTCCAGCACGTAGCCGTAGTCCGAGGCGTTGAGCGCCATGTTGGCGTTCTGCTCGACCAGCAGGATGGTGGTGCCGCGCTCGCGGTTGATGCGCACCACGATCTCGAAAATTTCCTTGGTGAGCTTCGGGCTCAGGCCCAGGCTGGGCTCGTCGAGCAGGATCAGGGCCGGGTTGGCCATCAGCGCACGCGAGATGGCCAGCATCTGCTGCTGCCCGCCCGACAGCAGCCCGGCATCCTGCTGCGAGCGCTCTTTCAGGATGGGGAAGTAGCCGTACACCATCTCCATGTCGCGTGCCACGCCATCGCGGTCCTTGCGGGTGTAGGCCCCCATCAGCAGGTTGTCGTGCACCGACAGCAGCGGAAACACCTCGCGCCCCTCGGGCACATGCAGCAGACCCTGCTGCACGATGAAAGCCGGGTCTTTCGCCGTGATGTCCTGGCCCTTGAACTCGACCGAGCCCTTGCGCGGATCGAGAATGCCCGAGATGGTCTTGAGAATGGTGGACTTGCCGGCGCCGTTGGAGCCCAGCACGGTGGCGATCTCGCCCTTGCGCACCTTCAGGCTCACGCCCCGGATGGCCTTGATGGGGCCATACGAGCTTTCCACGTTTAGCAGCTTCAGCATGGGGGCCTGGGCCCCGTCGTCGCGGTCGGTCAGCGTGCTCATGCGGCCCTCCGCAGCGAAGAGACATCGTCCACGGTGCCCAGGTAGGCCTCGATGACGGCCGGGTCGTTCTGCACCTCGCGCGGTGTGCCCATGGCCAGCACCTCGCCCTGGTTCATGGCCAGCACACGGTCGGACACCTTGGACACCAGCGACATGTCGTGCTCCACCATCAACACGGTAATGCCCAGCTCCTGCTGGATGTCCTGGATCCAGAAGGCCATGTCGTCGGTTTCTTCCACATTCAGGCCGCTCGAAGGCTCGTCGAGCAGCAGCAGCTTGGGCTCGGTGCACAGCGCGCGCGCCAGCTCCACCACCTTGCGCACGCCGTAGGGCAGGCCCGCCACCATGGTGTCGCGGTAGTGCTGCAGGTGCAGCAGGTCGATCACTTCCTCGGCCTTCAGGCGCGCCTGCAACTCGGCCTCGCGTGCTGCGGGGGTGAAGAACATGTCGCGCAAGAAGCCCGTCTGGCGGTGGGTGTGCCGGCCGATCAGCAGGTTGTGCAACACCGTGGCGTGCTCGAACAGTTCGATGTTCTGGAAGGTGCGCGCAATGCCCAGCGCGGCAATGGCGTGCGGGGGTTGGTCGGTGAGCTTCTTGCCCAGGTAGTCGATCTCGCCCGTGGTGGGGGTGTAGATACGGCTGATGAGGTTGAACACCGTGGTCTTGCCCGCGCCGTTGGGCCCGATGAGCGTGAACACCTCGCCCTCGCGCACATCGAAGCTGACATTGTTGACGGCCAGCACGCCGCCAAAGCGCACGCTGAGGTCGCGGGCGGAAAGGATGGTGGTGGTCATTTCAGTCGATCTGATTTCTGGAACGATTTCTGCCGCTTGAACATGCCCTTGCGGTAGAACGGAAAGAGCTGCAGGTAGGCGCGAATCTTGAGCCAGCGGCCATACAGGCCCATGGGCTCGAACAGCACGAAACCAATCAGCACCAGGCCATATACGGCGGCCTGCAGGCCGGGCGCCTGGCCAATGACGGCGGGCAGGTAGTCCTTCACCATGCTGATGGCCTGCGGCATGGTGATGAGGAAGATGGCACCGAGGAACACGCCATGCACCGAGCCCAGGCCGCCAATCACGATCATCAGCAGCAGGTCGATGGACTGCAGAATGTTGAACTGCTCGGGCGAGATGAACTGGAGCTTGTGCGCATACAGCGCGCCGGCAATGCCCGCCAGCGCCGCCGACAGCGCGAACGACAGGGTCTTGTAGCGCGCCAGGTGGATGCCCATGCTCTGCGCCGAGATCTCTGAATCGCGGATGGCCACAAAGGCCCGCCCGGTGGGCGCGCGCAGCAGATTGAGCAGGCCCAGCGTGGCGGCCACGGTGACGACCAGGCACAGAAAATAGAACGCCTCGCCGCTGGAAACCGTCCAGCCGAACATCGAGGGGGCCTTGATGTGCAGGCCCGCGTTGCCGCCCGTCACAGACTCCCAGCGCGCGAACACTTCTTCGATGATGAAGCCGAACGACAGCGTGGCCATGCCCAGGTAGATGCCCTTGACGCGCAGCGCGGGCAGCCCCACCACCAGCCCCATGGCCGCCGAGAGCCCGGCGGCGCAGGCCAGCGCAATGGGGAAGGGCCAGCCCGCGTTGGTGAGCACGGCCTGCGCATAGGCGCCCACGCCCAGAAAAGCCGCATGGCCCAGCGAGAACAGCCCGGTGAAGCCCGCCAGCAGCATCAGGCCCAGCCCGGCAATGGCATAGATGAGCACGAAGGTCAGCTGCGCCAGCCAGTACTCGGCAAACAGCCAGGGGGCGGCCAGCAGCAGCAACGCCAGCAGGCTGTACCAGAAGACATGGCCGGGGTGCTTGGCAAGACGGATGTCCTGCCGGTAGTCGGTTTTGAAGATGAAACGCATGGTGTGTGGGCCCCGTCAGACTTTCTTGCGGAGCTTTTCGCCGAACAGCCCGCTGGGCTTGACCATCAGCATGATCAGCACCACCACATAGGCGGCCACGTCCTTGAAACCATCGGGCAGGTAAAAGCCCGAAAACGATTCGACCAGGCCGATCACCAGCCCGCCCACGATGGCCCCGGGCAGGCTGCTGAAGCCCCCCACCACGGCAGCCGGAAAGGCCTTGAGCCCGATGAACCCCATGTTGGCGTGCACGAAAGTGATGGGCGCCAGCAGCAGCCCGGCAATGGCGGCCACGGCGGCTGCCAACCCCCACACCAGGCCGTTGAGCCGCTGCACCGGAATGCCCATGTAGTAGGCCGCCAGCTGGTTTTGCGACGAGGCCTGCATGGCAATGCCCAGCTTGCTGTACTTGAACAGCACGAACAACAGGGCGCACAGCACGGCCGTGGCGGCAATGATCACGAACTGCTCGACGTTGATGACCAGGGTGCCCAGCGTCCAGATCTCGTCCTTGTAGGGCACGGGCAGCACATAGGTCTCGGTGCCGATGCCCGGAATCATGGTGATGAGCCCGCGCGCCGTGTAGCCCACGCCGATGGTCAGCATCACGATGGAAAACGCCGGCTGGCCCAGGATGGGGCGGATGACGGCGCGCTCGAGCGCCATGCCAAACAGCGCCATGCCCGCGATGGCGCTGAGAATGGCCAGCCAGAACGGGAAACCCATCAGCGTCATGCATGCCAGGCCGCCAAAGGCGCCCAGCATCATGAGCTCGCCCTGGGCGAAGCTCACGGTTTCGGTGCCTTTGTAGATCAGCACGAACCCCAGCGCGATGAGGCCGTAGATGCAGCCTTGCGAAACCCCGCTGATCATCAACTGCAAGAATTGCACGCCGTTGTCCCCTTGGTTTTTGGTGTGGTGTCCGGGTTTATAACGGCGCACCCCCTGCTTGTCGCTAAGGGTTTTCCGGCGAGGGTTTCCCGCAAGTGTCCCGCGCGGGACACCTTGGGCAGGGCGTCAGTCGAGCCCGAAGCGCTCGCGCAGGGCCGCGCCAAACGCGGCCGTGCCGCTGAGCGAGAGGGTCACGGTGTGCCGCGTCTGGCCGTCGGCGCCGGGGGCCACGGTGATGCGCCCGCTGGTCTCGTCGTAGTGCCACTGGTCGGGCGCTGCGCCCTCGTGCAGGGTCTGCAGATCGAAGTCCCATTCGCCGCCCTCATCGAGCGGCGCGCGCTGCCCGGCAAACGCGCGGTGGGCCCAGCACAGCACGTTTTCGAGTTCGGCGCGCAGCGCGGGCAGGTGCGCGGGCGTGACCGAGGCCATGGCGTCCCAGGTGCCGACGCCATCGTCGTCTTCGCTGTAGTCAAAATCGAGGTATTGCAGGGGCATGGACAGTGCGGGACAGGGCAGGAACGCTGCATTGTCCGGCAGAGTGCGCCACCCTGCCCACCATCGCATGCAAGGAGCAAAAACATGAATGAAGAAACCACCGTTCTACAAGTGCAGGGCCTGGGTTTCAGCCACCCCCAGCAGCCGGTGTTTGCCGGCTGGTCAGCCCGCGTGGGCCCGGGCACCACGCTGGTGCAGGGTGGCGAGAGCAGTGGCAAGACCACGCTCTTGCGCCTGCTGGCCGGCGCCCTGGCGCCCGCGCAGGGCCAACTGGTGCTGAATGGCACGGCGCTGGCCCAGGCGCCCGAGGCCTACCGCCGCCAGGTGTTCTGGATGGACCCGCGCTCGGACGCCCTGGATGCGCTGACGGTGCGCGCTTGGCTGCAAACCCTGCCCGCGCAGCATGCCGCCTGGGACGCCGCAGCACTGGCCGCGCATGTGCAGGGCTGGGGGCTGGAAGAGCACCTGGACAAGGGCTTCTACATGCTCTCCACCGGCAGCAAGCGCAAGGTGCTGATGGCGGCGGCGCTGGCCTCCGGCGCGCCGCTCACATTGATCGACGAGCCCGTGGCCGGGCTGGACCATGGCTCGGTGCGCTACCTGTGCCAGGCGCTTGCCGCCACCAGCGCAGCGCGGCCCGGCCGGGCCATCGTGGTGGCGCACTACGAGCCTCTGGCAGGCGTGCCCTGGCGAGCGGTAATCGAGTTGCCGGAGCTGGGTTGAACCTAGAGACGGCTTGATCGATGTGCGGAATCGGAGGCTGAGGCTGAGGGCGGTGAATACGTTGCTGAAGAATTTGGCGGGGCGGAGGGAGGGAGCGAGAAGGGGGTAAGCCGCAACCGTAGAAAAAGTCCCAGGTTGGCTGGCGCACATCGACCCTGAGCCGCCGTTGAGAAGCGCCACCCGGAAGCTGCCATTGATTTGCTGCCCGCTGGCTCACCGTCCCAAACATGCTTTTGGAAAT
>MESL01000054.1 GCA_001770955.1 Burkholderiales bacterium RIFCSPLOWO2_12_FULL_65_40
CGCTTGGCTTCCTCGGCGAACCACTCGACGAAGCTGGCGCCATAGGCCACCTCGCCCTTGGCTTCAGGGAACGGCTTGCCCTGCTCGGCGGTCATGATGGTCCCCAAGTCGTCCTGGTTCGCCATGAGCAGGTCATACCACTTGCGCAGGATGATGGAACGCTCCTTGGCGGTCTTGGAGCGCCAGGCAGGCCAGGCGGCGTTGGCGGCGGAAATGGCGGCCTGGGCATCCTGGGGGCCCAGATTGGCGACCTCGGCCAGAAGCTGGCCGGTGGCCGGGTCGTGTACGGCGAAGCGGCTGGCGCCGCTGATCCATTGGCCGTCGATCAGTGCGTCGGTCTTGAGCAGGCTCGGGTCTTTGAGCTGGGCGAGGGGGCTATGGGCTTGGGAGGTGGGCATGGGGGCTCCGACGGTGCGAATGGAACAGAAAACAGGAACTTACCGCAAATGGCAAAGGCCGAAGTAAACACAGGTGACGTTGGCCCTGTGGCGAAAAGGACCTTCTACAGGAACTCGATTTCGATGAAGGCCACTTCCTGGCCCGTGGGGTTGATCACGTTGTGCGCTGTGCCCACGGGGCGGGTGTACGACTGGCCCGGCGCCAGCGGCACGCGCCGCTCGCCTTCGGGTGTCTCCAGCAGCAGCTCGCCTCCGGTGGTGGGCACCACCACGTAGTCGTGGCCGTGGGTGTGCCAGCCGGTCTCGGCGCCCGGCGGAAACCGCCATTCGGTCACCACGGTACGGGCGTTGCGGATCTGCTCGGTGGCGATGGCGGCGGGGCGCGAAGGGGTGGCAGTCATAAATGCTATTGAAAATGTAGCTATTGGCGCTTGATGGATGGGCTCTGCATGCCGTTTTGGCTGATAACCAGCGAATTCACTTGCTCCGCCCGCGCAGCCATTCGAGCGTCATCATCAGCGCCGTGGTGAACAGCGTCAGCAGCGTGGCCACGGCGGCGATCACGGGCGAGATGTTCTCGCGGATGCCGGTGAACATCTGGCGCGGCAGCGTGACCTGCTCGGGCCCGGCGAGGAACAGCGTGACCACGACTTCGTCGAACGAGGCGGCGAAGGCGAACAGCGCGCCCGAGATCACGCCCGGCGCGATGACCGGCAGGGTGATCTTGAAGAAGGTGTGCACCGGGCCGGCGCCCAGGCTCAGGCTGGCCTTGACGAGGTTCTGGTTGAAGCCCTGCAGCGTGGCCAGTACCGTGGTCACCACGAAGGGCGCGCCCAGCGCGGCGTGCACCAGCACCAGGCCGAGGTAGGTCTCGGACAGGCCAATGCGCGCGAAGAACAGGTAGGTGCTGACAGCCACCACGACGATGGGCACCACCATGGGCGAGATCAGCAGGCCGCTGATGAGCCCCTTGCCCACGAAGCGTGTGCGCGCCAGTCCCATGGCCGCGAGCGTGCCCAAGGCCGTGGCCAGCACCGTGGCCAGCGGCGCGACGATGAAGCTGTTGCGGGTGGCTCGCGCCCACTCGGCCGAGGCAAACAGTTCCTCGTACCACTGCAGCGACCAGCCCGGCAGCGGGTACGACAGGAAGGAACCGCTGGAGAACGACAGCGGCACGATGACGATGATCGGCAGCAGCAGGAACAGCAGCACGCCAACGCAGAAGGCGCGCAGCGCCAGCCAGCCGAGCTTGTCGCTCAGTTGGTAATGCGCGGGGAAGTAGGCGGTTTTCATGGTAGGTAGTCCGCGCAAGGTTTAGCCGAGGTTGAGTTCAGCCTTGCCGAACTTGCGGTAGATGGCATAGAGCACCAGCGTGGTCACCAGCAGCACCGAGCCGAGCGCGGCAGCCATGCCCCAGTTGACCTCGACGTTGGTGTACTGCGCCACGTAGTAGCTCAGCATCTGGTCGCTCGGGCCGCCCAGCAGGGCGGGCGTGACGTAGTAGCCGATGGCGGTGATGAACACCAGCAGGCCGCCGGCGGCCACGCCGGGGTAGGTCTGCGGCACGTAGACGCGAAAGAACGCGGCCAGCGGCGTGCTGCCCAGCGAAACGGCGGCGCGCAGGTAGTTGGGCGGGATGGACTTCATCACGCTGTAGAGCGGCAGGATCAGGAAGGGCAGCAGGATGTGCACCATGGCGATGACCACGCCGAGCCGGTTGAACAGCAGCGGCACGGGGGTGTCGGTCAGGCCCAGGGACATCAGGAAGCGGTTCACCAGACCGTTGCTTTGCAGCAGCACGATCCAGGCGGCGATGCGCACCAGCACCGAAGTCCAGAACGGCACCAGCACCAGGATCATCATCAGGTTGGCGCGGCGCTCGCTCAAGGTGCTGAGCCAGTAGGCCAGCGGGTAGCCGATGAGGATGGCCAGCAGCGTCACCGTGGCGCTCATCTCGAAGGTGCGAACCAGGATGTCACGGAAGGCGGCCGCTTCGGCGGGCACCTGGGTGATGCGCCCCTCGGGCGTGCGCTGCAGGTCCACTGCGGCCAGCAGGTAGTCCGGCGTCCAGCGCGAGGCGTTCTTGGCGATGGCCTGCCAGTACGGCAGTTCGCCCCAGCGGGCATCGAGTGCCAGCATCTGCTCACGGGTCTGGGTGTCGGTCAGTCCGGTGCCCAGCGGCAGCGCGCGGTAGGTGCCCATGATGAGCGAGCGCGCGCCGCTGACCTCGCTGTTCAGACGCCGCGCCAGCGCACCGGCCTGCGCCGTCTCCTGCAGCGCCGAGAGATCCCGCACCAGTGCGGCGTAGGCCGCATCGGGCGGGGCGCTCTGGCGGTCCCAGCCTTTCAGCGCCGGGCCGGTATGCACCAGGGTGTCGGCCACCTCGGGGTTTTCCACGGCGCGGATCAGCAGGCCCGCCAAAGGCACCATGAACACCACCAGCAAAAAGGCCAGCAGGGGCAGGGTCAGTGCCATGGAGCGCAGGCGGCGCCTGCGCTCGGCGGTGCGCAACTGGCGCCCCAGATCGTGGGGCGCTTCCTGGTCCTGGGGGACGGCCATGGTGGCGGTGCTCATGCGGGGGCCTTCATGCGGGTGGGTGTTTGGCGGTGCGTATTCCGTGTCCGAATCACGCGTGTCTAGGCGCGAAGCCGCAGGCAGTGCCGAGGCACGACAAGGCTGAGCAACAACGACACGCGTGATTCAGACAGGGAATCATTGGGCGGCCCAGGCGGCGAAGCGCTTTTCCAATGCCTCGCCCTGGTCGGCCCAGAAGGCCACGTCGAAGCGCAGCGCATCCTTGCTGTTGGCGGGCGACGTGGGAAGCAGAGCCTGCGTCTTGGCGTCGATCTTGGCCATGGCCTTGTTGTTGGTCGGGCCGTAGGAGATGTGGCGCGCGTACTCGGCCTGGGCGTCGGCGCTGCTGGCCAGGGCGATGAACTTCATGGCCGCTTCCTTGTTGGCGCCGCCCTTGGGCATGACCCAGAAGTCCAGGTCGTAGATGCCGCCGGTCCAGGTGATCTTGAGGTTCTGGCCCTCGCGCTGCGCGGCGTCGATACGGCCGCTGAAGGCGCTGGTCATGGCCACGTCACCGGCCACCAGGAACTGCAGGGGCAGCGCACCGGCTTCCCACCACTGGATGTGGGGCTTGAGTTCGGCCAGCTTCTTGAAGGCGCGGTCGGCGCCGTCCTTGGTGCCCAGCACCTTGTACACGTCGGCAGCCTTCACGCCGTCGGCCATGAGGGCGAATTCGAGGTTGTAGCGCGCGCCCTTGCGCAGGCCGCGCTTGCCGGGGAATTTCTTCACGTCCCAGAAATCGGCCCAGCCGGTGGGGGCGGTCTTGAGCTTGTCGCCGTTGTAGGCCAGCACGGTGGACCAGACAAAGGCGCCGACGCCGCATTCATGCACGGCGGCGGGCAGGTAGTCGGATTTGCTGCCGAGCTTGCTCCAGTCCATGCGCTCGAACAGGCCTTCGTCGCAGCCACGGCTGATGTCCGGACCCTCGACCTCGACCACGTCCCAGGTCACCTTCTTGGCTTCGACCATGGCCTTGACGCGGGCCTGCTCGCCGTTGTACTCCACCTGGGTGATCTTGCTGCCCGTGGCTTTCTCGTAGGCCTCGAAATAGGCCTTCTTCTGCGCGACGCCGTTGGCACCGCCGAAGTTCACGACGGTGATGTTGTGTTGCGCCAGGGCTGGCAGGGCCAGCGCGGCGGCGGCGGCCAGCAGCAGGGGTTGGAAAAGCTTCTTGTGGTTCATGGTTGTCTCCTCGGGGTTGGGTGTGGAAAGAAGGGGGGAATCAGAGATACACGCGCATGTGCTGCGCCGGTGCATGCAGCTGGACCGTGTGGCCGGGCGTCGGAACGGCATGGTGGTTGAGCGAGAGCTTGACCATGACCTCGGCCTCGCTGGCCATCTTGCAGCGCAGGCGCAGGTGGTCGCCGAAATAGATCACGTCCATCACGGTGCCGCTCAGGGTGTTGCCACTCTCGCCATCGGCGAGTTGGATGCGCTCGGGGCGCACGCTGCACTGCACCGCATCGCCCACCGTGGCGCGGTTGACATTGAGGCCGCGCAGGCGGGTGCCGTCCTTCAGTGCCACCACGCATTCCTCGCCGTCGGTGGCGTGGACCTTGGCTTCGAGCACCGCGTTGTCGCCCACGAAATTGGCAACGAAGCGGTTGGTCGGGGTCTCGTAGAGCCGGTCCACGCGGTCGATCTGCTGGATGCGGCCGTCGTTGAATACCGCCACGCGGTCGGACATGGTCAGTGCCTCGGACTGGTCGTGTGTGACGTACACAAACGTCACGCCCAGGCGGCGGTGCAGCGCCTTGAGCTCGATCTGCATGTGCTCGCGCAGCTGCTTGTCGAGCGCGCCCAGCGGCTCGTCCATCAGCACGAGCTGGGGGTCGAACACCAGGGCGCGCGCCAGGGCCACGCGCTGTTGCTGGCCGCCCGACATCTGCGCCGGGTAGCGCATGCCCATGGTGTCCATCTGCACCATCTCCAGCGCGCGCGCCACCTTGGCCTCGCGCTCGGCCTGGGGGAGCTTGCGCACGCGCAGCGGGTAGGCGATGTTCTCGGCCACCGTCATGTGCGGGAACAGGGCGTAGTTCTGGAAAACCATGCCGAAGTTGCGCTTGTGCGGCGGAGTGCGCGTGATGGGCACGCCGTTGAGACTGATCTCACCGGCCGTGGGGGACTCGAACCCGGCGAGCATCATCAGCGTGGTGGTCTTGCCCGAACCCGAGGGGCCCAGCAGCGACAGGAACTCACCGCGCTGGATGTCCAGGTTCAGGTCACGCACCACCAGGCTGGTGCCGTCGTAGGTCTTTTGCACCCCTCGAAACGTTACGAGTGCGTCGTTTGCGGTCATGGGCAGGTGTCCGGTTGTGGATGCGATGGGGTGAACTGTAGGACGTTCATGCAGAGGCGGACAGATACAGAAAGCGGCCGTGGGGTGCGCACTGTGCAGTACAGAAAGCCTCTACATAGAAACCCTTGGATGAAGGCAATGCCCCAGATTGGTGCGTGGAACGGCGCCTGTCAGCTACCGATTCGATAGCTGCATCGGTGCCGCCGCACAGCGCCATCAGGTCAGGACGGGGGCCATGAAACATGACACCCGCATGCGCCTGCAAGGGGGCCAACCGCCGCGCTCAGGCGGCGATGGCGGCCTCCAGCGACGCGCCGATGATGGCCAGACCTTCGTCCAGCAGCGCATCGCTGGCCGTCAGCGGCACCAGGATGCGGATCACGTTGCCGTAGGTGCCGCAGGTCAGCAGGATCAGGCCGCGTTTCGTGGCCTCGGCAGACAGCGCCTTGGCCAGGGCCGCATCGGGCTGGTGCGGGTTGCCGTCCTGGCACAGCTCCATGGCCACCATGGCGCCCAGGCCGCGCACCTCGGCGATGCAGCGGTGCTTGCGGGCCAGTTCCTGCAGACCACCCACCAGGCGCAGGCCCACGTCTTCGGCACGCTGCAGCAGGTTTTCTTTCTCGAACACTTCCAGCACGGCCAGCGCGGCGGCGCAGGCCAGCGGGCTGCCGGCATAGGTGCCACCCAGGCCGCCGGGGGCGGCAGCGTCCATCACGTCGGCACGGCCGACCACGGCGGAGATCGGGAAACCGCCCGCCATGGACTTGGCCATGGTGATGAGGTCCGGGGCGACGCCGCTGTGCTCGACGGCGAACCACTTGCCGGTGCGGCCGGCGCCCGTCTGCACTTCGTCGGCGATCAGCAGGATGCCGTGCTGGTCGCAGACGGCGCGCAGGTGCTGCAGCAGCGCGGGGGGCGCGATGTTGAAGCCGCCTTCGCCCTGCACGGGCTCGATGATGATGGCCGCCACGCGGCTGGGTTCGATATCGTTCTTGAAGATGCTTTCCAGCGAGTCGATGGCGTCCTGCACGCTCACGCCATGCAGTTCGGTGGGGAAGCGCGCATGGAAGATCTCGGCCGGGAAAGGACCGAAGCCGGCCTTGTAGGGCACGACCTTGCCGGTCATGCCCATGGTCATCATTGTGCGGCCGTGGTAGCCGCCGGTGAAGGCAATGATGCCGGAGCGGCCGGTGTGGGCGCGGGCGATCTTCACGGCGTTTTCCACGGCTTCGGCGCCGGTGGTCAGGAACATCGTCTTCTTGGCGAAATGGCCCGGTGCCTTGGCGTTCAGGCGTTCGGCCAGTTCCACGTAGGGCTCGTAGGCCAGCACCTGAAAGCAGGTGTGGGTGTAGTGGTCGAGCTGGTCCTTGACGGCCTGGATGATGGCGGGGTGCCGGTGGCCGGTGTTGAGCACCGCGATGCCACCGGCGAAATCGATGTAGCGGCGGCCTTCCACGTCCCATATCTCGGCGTTTTCGCCGCGTTCGATGAAGATCTGGTGGGAGTGGCCGACGCCGCGTGGAATGGCGGCCTCGCGGCGGGCAAACAGGGCGGCGTTGTTCAGGTGGGATTCGCGTTGCATGGGGGTCCTTCGGGTGCGATGGCAGAGGTTTTTTGATCCTGGCGCCACTGTAGGAGCGCCCCCGCGCGGCTAACATATACAGATACCTTGCAAGCAGGAATGCACTGTGCTGTTCAGACGACCTGTACAGACAAACCCTTGGTTGCGGGCGCAATGTCTGGTACCCCATGTTTTCTTTGAATCCCCAAGCGTCGACGCCGCTGGTTCTCCAGGTTGTGGAGGGCTTCCGGCAACTGGTCGAAGACGGCACGTTGCGTGCAGGAGCCAAGCTGCCGTCGATACGGCAGTTTGCCCATGCCCATGGCGTGAGCGTTTACACGGTGGTTGATGCCTATGACCGCCTGGTGGCCCAAGGCTATTTTGTCTCGCGCCCCCATTCGGGTTTCTTCGTGCGGCGGCGGGCCGACACCGCGCTGGAGGCGCCCGGGCCGGCGGGTCAGTACAGCTTCGACTCGATGTGGTACATGCAGCGCATCTTCGAGAACCGTGCGCTGCGCCTCAAGCCCGGCTGTGGCTGGCTGCCGGGTGACTGGCTGTTCTCCGAAGGGGTGCGGCGCGGCTTGCGCGCGCTGGCCGCCGAAGAAGTGGACCTGGGCGGCTACGGCGAGCCCAAGGGTTACCTGCCGCTGCGCCAGCTGGTGCGCGACCTGCTGGCCGAGCACGAGGTGGTGGTCACGGCCGAGCAGGTGCTGCTGACCCAGGGCTCCAGCCAGGCAATGGACCTGGTGGCCCGGCAGCTGGTGCGCGCCGGCGATGCCGTGCTGGTGGACGAACCGGGCTATGCCAATCTGCTGTCGGCGCTGCGCTTTCTGGGCGCACGGCTGGTGGGCGCCCCCCGCACGGCCAACGGCTACGACCTGGACCTCCTGGAGGCGCGCATCCAGGAACACCGCCCCAAGGTGTTCTTCACCCAGCCCCGGTTGCAAAGCCCGACCGGCTCGACGGCCCAGGTGGCGCATCTGTACCGCCTGCTGCAACTGGCGGAGAAGTACGATTTCGTGGTGGTGGAGAACGATATTTATGTCGATCTGGACCCCGAACCGCGCCCCACGCTGGCCAGCCTGGACCAGTTGCGCCGTGTGGTCTATATCAGCAGCTTCTCGAAGACCATCTCGCCCAACATCCGCGTGGGTTACCTGGCCGCGCACCCCGACCTGCTTGAAGAACTGGCGCGGCTCAAGATGATCTCGGGCCTGACTTCGTCGGAATTCACCGAGCGCCTGGCCTATGGTGCCTTGCTCGATGGCCGCTGGCGCAAGCACACCAAGGCCTTGCGCGACCGCCTGGCGGTCGCACAGCAGCGTGTCGCATCCAGCTTGCTGGACCTGGGCTTCGAGCTGTTTGTCGAGCCCAAGGCCGGCATGCTGCAGTGGGCGCGCCACCCGGCCATCGAAAACTCCAGTGAGCTGGCCTACAAGGCAGCCGAGCAGGACATCCTGCTCGGGCCTGGCCACCTGTTTATGCTCGACCTGCAGCCCAGCCCCTGGCTGCGTTTCAACGTGGCGCACTGCCAGGACGAAACCGTGTTCGCATTCCTGCGCAGCCAGACGACGGGCTGAAAAACCCTAAAATCACCGGTTCGCCTGTTTTTGCAGCGCTGCCGCTCTCCCTTCCGAGAAGAAAACCATGACCCCCAGCTTCACCGTTGCCGACATCCGCAAGACCTTCCTGGACTTTTTCGCCTCCAAGGGCCACACCGTCGTGGCTTCGAGCCCCCTGGTGCCGGGCAACGACCCGACGCTGATGTTCACCAACTCGGGCATGGTGCAGTTCAAGGACGTGTTCCTCGGCACCGACAAGCGCCCCTATGTGCGCGCGGCCTCGGTGCAGGCCTGTCTGCGCGCCGGCGGCAAGCACAACGACCTGGAGAACGTCGGCTACACCGCGCGCCACCACACCTTCTTCGAGATGCTGGGCAACTGGAGCTTTGGCGACTACTTCAAACGTGAATCGCTCAAGTGGGCCTGGGAGCTGCTGACCGAGGTCTACAAGCTGCCGGCCGACCGCCTGCTGGCCACCGTGTACGAAGAGGACGACGAGGCCTACGACATCTGGACCAAGGAAATTGGCCTGCCGCCCGAGCGAGTGATCCGCATCGGTGACAACAAGGGCGGGCGCTACAAGTCCGACAACTTCTGGATGATGGCCGACACCGGCCCCTGCGGTCCGTGCTCGGAAATCTTCTATGACCACGGCGACCACATCCCCGGCGGCCCCCCGGGCAGCCCCGACGAAGACGGCGACCGCTTCATCGAGATCTGGAACAACGTGTTCATGCAGTTCAACATGGCGGAAGATGGCTCGGTGACGCCACTGCCCGCGCCCTGCGTGGACACCGGCATGGGCCTGGAGCGCCTTGCCGCGATCCTGCAGCATGTGCACAGCAACTACGAGATCGACCTGTTCGACCAGCTCATCAAGGCTGCTGGCCGTGAAACCGGCGTGACCGACCTCAACAACAAGAGCCTGCGCGTGATCGCAGACCACATCCGCGCCACCGCCTTCCTGGTGAGCGACGGCGTGATCCCCAGCAACGAAGGGCGCGGCTATGTGCAGCGCCGCATCGTGCGCCGCGCCATCCGCCACGGCTACAAGCTGGGCCAGAAAACGCCGTTCTTCCACAAGCTGGTGGCCGACCTGGTGCGTGTGATGGGCGACGCCTACCCCAAGCTGCGTGAACAGGAACAGCGCATCACCGAGGTGCTCAAGGTCGAGGAAGAGCGCTTCTTCGAGACACTGGCCAACGGCATGGAAATCCTTGACGCCGCCCTGGGCGATGGCGCCAAGGTGCTGCCGGGCGACGTGGCCTTCAAGCTGCACGATACCTATGGCTTCCCGCTCGACCTGACCAACGACGTCTGCCGCGAGCGCGACGTGGACGTGGACAAGGACGGTTTCGCCGCGGCTATGGAAAAACAGAAGGCCCAGGCCCGCGCTGCCGGAAAGTTCAAGATGGACAAGGCGCTGGACTACACCGGCGCTGGCAACGAGTTCGTGGGCTACGAAAAGCTGGAATCTGCTGCGAAAATTGTAGCTATCTACGTAGACGGGACAAGCGTTGCAGCCCTGAAAGAAGGGCAAAACGGTGTCGTGGTGCTCGACGCCACGCCGTTCTACGCCGAGAGCGGCGGTCAGGTGGGCGACGAGGGTGTCCTCACCAGTGGCTCGGCCCGCTTCGCCGTGGGCGACACGCTCAAGATCAAGGCTGACGTGTACGGTCACCACGGCACGTTGGAAACCGGCACGCTCAACGTGGGTGACCATGTGACAGCCTCCGTGAACACCGCCGTGCGCGCCGCCACCGTGCGCAACCACTCGGCCACCCACCTTATGCACAAGGCACTGCGCGAGGTGCTGGGCACCCATGTGCAGCAAAAGGGCAGCCTGGTCAATGCCGACCGCACGCGCTTCGACTTCGCGCACAACGCGCCGGTGACGGACGCCGAGATCCGCGAGATCGAGCGCCGCGTGAATGAGGAAATCCTGGCCAACGCCGCCGCCCAGGCGCGCGTGATGGACATCGAATCGGCCCAGAAGACCGGCGCCATGATGTTGTTTGGCGAGAAGTACGGCGAGACCGTGCGCGTGCTCGACATCGGCTCCAGCCGCGAACTGTGCGGTGGCACCCATGTGCAGCGCACGGGCGACATCGGCCTGTTCAAGATCGTGGCCGAGGGCGGTGTGGCCGCCGGGGTGCGCCGCATTGAGGCCGTGACGGGCGCAAATGCACTGGCCTATCTGCAGCAACTCGAAGACACGGTGAACCAGGCTGCTGGCGTGCTCAAGGCACCCACCGCCGAACTCACGGGCCGCATCGGCCAGGCGCTGGACCAGATCAAGGCGCTGGAAAAGGAAGTGGCCGCGCTCAAGGGCAAGCTCGCTTCCAGCCAGGGTGATGAACTCATGGCCCAGGCCATCGACGTGAAGGGCCTGAAGGTGCTGGCCGCCAGGCTCGAAGGTGCCGACGCCAAGACGCTGCGCGACACCATGGACAAGCTCAAGGACAAGCTCAAGACCGCCGCCATCGTGCTGGCCGCCGTGGATGGCGACAAGGTGCAGCTGGCTGCGGGCGTCACGGCTGACAGCATTGGCAAGCTCAAGGCGGGCGATCTGGTCAACTTCGTGGCCAGCCAGGTCGGCGGCAAGGGCGGGGGCAAGCCTGACATGGCCATGGCGGGTGGCACCGATGCATCCCAGCTGCCTGCGGCCCTGGCGTCGGTCGCCGGCTGGGTGGCGCAGAAACTCTGACGCTCCCGGGCAACAACGGGGTGCCGTAGGGGAGCCTTTTCCCCTACAGTGGGCGCATGGACACCCTGCGCGAGGAATCCGGGCTGGCGCCCGGAACCCACCGAAGCGCCCTCGCGGGCGCGCAAGGCACGCATTGGTGGCACCGCATCACGGTCCCATCCGGGGTGCTGATCAGCGGGCTGGTGGTGGTGGCCATGCTGCTCCTGTCGGGGCTGCTGGCCTACCAGGCCAGCACCACGGCACGGGAGGCCATTTTTGCGGCCTCCGAGGACAGCGCTCAGCGCATCAGCCTGATCATCAGCGAGCGGGTGCGCCGCATCGTGGACCCGGCCGACGCCATCATCCGGCAACTGGCCTTCGATCCCATCACCGCCGCGACCACCTTGCCAGCGCGCATGCGCCGCTTACCGGTGCTGGCGCGCTTACTCGAACAAAACGCGCTGCTGTCGGCGGTGTTCATGGGCTATCCGGACGGGCAGTTTCTGCTGGTGCGGCCGCTGCGCGACCCCGCACTGCGCCAGCGACTGGGTGCGCCCGAGGCGGCGGTTTTTCTGGTGCAGTCCATGTCCCGCGAGCGCGGCGCCGTGGCACTGGTGGGGCGCTGGAATTTTTATGATGCGCAGTTGCGGCTGCTGTCCTCGTCGGTGCGTCCGGACTATCGCTATGACCCGCGCACCCGCCCCTGGTACCTGGAGGCCCAGGAGCAGAACGCCCAGATTCTGACTGCACCCTACCTGTTCTTCACGACGCATGAAGTGGGTGTGACCCTGAGCCAGGCCAGCGAGGATGGGCGCGCCATTCTGGGCCTGGACGTGGCCTTGCCGGACCTGGGGCGCGAGATCGAATCGCTGCGCCTGATTCCCAACACCGAGATCGTGGTGGTGGACCGGGACCTGCGGGTGCTGGCCTATCCCGACATGTCCAGGGTGCTGGAGCCCGATGGCAGTGGCCCCGGCCTGAACCTTCGCACACTCGACAGCCTGGGCATTCCCAGCCTCTCGCAGGTGCACAGGCTGGACATTCGGCCGGGCGAATCCCGGCGCTTCATGGTGCACGGCCGGGAGTGGCTTGGGCAGGTGCAGCCGCTGCAGTCGCTGCGCTGGCGCGATCTGAACATCCTGATGGCGATTCCGACGGGTGAGTTGCTGTCGGGCATTGACAAGAGCCTGCAGCGCCAGGCGTGGGTGGCGGCCAGCAGCATCCTGTTCATGGTTCTTCTGGGGGCGCTCGCGGGGCGGCGCGTGGGGCAGAGCCTTTCCATCCTGGCTGCGCAGGCCGAGGCGCTGGCCCGTTTCGATTTCCGCCGATTCGAGCGACCCCGGTCCTACGTACGCGAAATGCGCGACCTGGGCCAGGTGATGGATGGCATGTCGGAGACCATCGCCAAGTTCCTGGACATCACGCACCACATCAGCGCCGAATCACGGCTCGACCTGATGCTCTCGAGCGTGCTGTACGAACTGGTGCACACCACCCATTGCAGCAGTGGCGCGGTGTACCTGGTTGCCCCGGACGGAAAGGGCCTGGATCGTATCGCACGCTACTGCAAAGAGCCGGACGACCAGCGGCACTACCCTGAGCACCTGGCCATGGCGCACTTCATCAACCCCGCCAGCGTGCTGGACGGCGACATGGACTCGCCGGGGCAAGGTGCGCTACCCCAGCACCCCCTGCGCGTGCAGTTGCGCACGCGCCAGGGGCAACCCCTGGGGGTGCTCTCGTTGCGCTACGTTTCAGACTACCGGCAGGACGACGCCAATTTCCGCATTTTTGTGGAAAAACTTTCGGGCACGCTGTCGGTAGCCATCGAAACGCGCAACCTCATCGAAGGGCAGAAGCGCCTGTTCGACGCCCTGATCCGCCTGCTGGCCGACGCCATCGATGCGAAGAGCCCATACACCGGGGGGCATTGCGAACGCGTGCCGCAGCTGTCGGAGATGCTGATGCAGTGCCTGTGCGATGCCCACGACGGCCCTTTTGCCACCGTGCGCATGACCGAGGCCGAGCGCGAGGAGTTCCGCCTCGGGGCCTGGCTGCACGACTGCGGCAAGGTCACCAGCCCCGAGCATGTCATTGACAAGGCCACCAAGCTGGAGACGCTCTACAACCGCATTCACGAGGTACGCATGCGCTTCGAGGTGTTGTGGCGTGACGCGCAAATCAGCTACTGGCAGCAGCGCCAGGCCGGGCTTGATGTGATTGCACTGGAAGCACGGCTGCAGGCGCAGCACGCCCGTCTGCAGGAAGAATTTGCCTTTGTGGCCCGCTGCAACGTGGGAGGCGAAGCCATGGCCGACGGGGACGTCGATCGCCTGGCCGTGATCGGCGGGCAGACCTGGCTGCGCCACTTCGACCACCGGCTCGGGCTTTCGGCCGCTGAACGGGATCGGCTGGGCGCTTCAGAGGGGGAGGCGCTCCCCGTCACAGAGCGCCTGCTGGCAGACCGGCCAGACCACATCGTCCCCTGGGGAGAGCGGCGCCCTCCGGTGGAGCGGGGCAACCCGGCCAACCGCTGGGGGTTCCACATGGTGCTGCCCGCGCAGGCGGCCCATCTGGGCGAGTTGCACAACCTGTCTATCCGGCGTGGCACCCTCACGGAAGAAGACCGCTTCAAGATCAACGAGCACATCGTTCAGACGATCATCATGCTCAGCAGCCTGCCGTTCCCGCCGCATCTGGCCCGCGTACCCGACATTGCCGGCACGCACCACGAAAAGCTGGATGGCACCGGCTACCCGCGTGGTCTGGCGAGCGAGCAGCTTACGCTGGCAGACCGTGTCATCGCACTGGCCGATATCTTCGAGGCGCTCACTGCCGCAGATCGGCCCTACAAGCCGGCCAAGACCCTGTCGGAATCGCTGGCCATCATGGCCACCATGGCGCGGCAAAAGCACATTGATGCCGAGGTGTTCCGCTTCTTTCTGCGCAGCGGTGTATGGCGCGACTATGCCGAGCGCTTCCTGTCGCCGCTGCAACGCGATGCGGTGGACGTCGATGCCCTGGAAAGGGCGCTGGGCTGAACGCTGCGGCGTCGCGCCCGGTCAGGTCAGAACAGCTCGACGTCGTCGTTGCTGACCTTCGTCTTCAGGTGGCCTTCGGCGATCAGATCGTCGTAGTAGCGCACCTGGTTGCGGCCGTTTTCCTTGGCGAAATAGAGGGCCTGATCGGCCTGGCCGAGGATTTCCACGGGCGAACCGTGGGCTGTAGAGACGAAGCCCACGCTGACCGTGACCTGCCCGACCTGGGGGAAATAATAGTCTTCGACGTTCTTGCGGAAGCGGTTGAACACCTTGTGCGCGGTGGACAGACTGGTCGAGCGCAGCAGCACCACGAACTCTTCGCCGCCAAACCGGAAGATCTTGTCGTGGCTGCGGAACGAGGAACGCAGAATGTTGGCCACCAGGATCAGCACCTCGTCACCGTACAGGTGACCGAAGCGGTCGTTGACCTGCTTGAAGTGGTCGATGTCCACCACGGCCAGCCACTGGTGGGTGGCATCGCCAGCGCTTTCCCCCTCGTCCGGGCCCGCTGCCAGGGGTTGTGGGCGGTCGCTCTGCTCGGGGGACGTGAAGCGCGAGAACTGCTCGTCGAAGGTCTTGCGGTTGAAGAGGCCGGTGAGGGCATCGCGTTCGCTGTAGTCCAGCAGGCTCTGGTAGTTTTTGTAGACGTGGAAGACGTGGGTGATCACGTCGATCTTCTGCGCAGAGAAGGGGCGCGACTGGACAATTTCCAGGCAGGAGGTGACTTTGTCATGCATCCACAGCGGCAGCCATATGCAATAGCGGCCTTTGCGCGGGGATGCGATGGCATGGGGGCTGCGTTCCTGAATGCAGGTGTTCAGCGCCGGGATCTGATCGATGGGCTGGCTTGCAGGGTCGCTGGCGTTCTCGGTTTCGGCGCTGCGCCATTGGCCGTTGTCCATCCAGGTGCGGGGCCGTACGTACAGCGCATCGTCCTTGGAAAAGACCTCCAGCGCTCGCACCTGCACGATGCTGCTGAGCGCCTGCAGGGTGGAAAGCACCGATACCTCCAGCCGCAAATGGTCGCGGTGGCCAGTCATTTCTACCAGGTTCTGCAGGATGGGCTTCATAGGGTGCAGTGTCCAGGTTCAGGTGCGGCGCTTGAACACCAGGTCCCACACCCCATGACCGAGCTTCAGGCCCCGGTTCTCGAACTTGGTGAGAGGCCGGTAGTCGGGTTGCGGGGCATAGTCCTCGGCCGTATTGACCAGCAGGGGGGCGCTGGAGAGCACCTGCAGCATCTGCTCGGCATAGGGCTGCCAGTCGGTGGCGCAGTGGATATAGCCACCCGGCTTGAGCCGTGCCACCAGCTTGGCCACGAGCGGCGGCTGGATCAGGCGGCGCTTGTTGTGCTTGGTCTTGTGCCAGGGGTCGGGAAAGAAAATGTGCACACCGTCGAGGCTGCCAGGCGGCAGCATGTGATCGATGACCTCTACGGCATCGTGCTGCAAGATGCGGATGTTGGTCTGGCCCTGTTCGCCGATGCGTTTGAGCAGCGCGCCCACGCCGGGTTCGTGCACCTCGCAGCACAGAAAGTTGTCCTGGGGGCGCACGCGGGCGATGTGGGCCGTGGCCTCACCCATGCCGAAGCCGATTTCCAGCACCAGGGGGGCACTGCGGCCGAATGCGGCCACGGCATCAAGGGGTGCGGGGGCATAGGGCACGATGAAGCGCGGGCCCAGGTCTTCGAAGGCTTTGGCCTGGCCCGTGGTGGTGCGACCGGCGCGGCGCACGAAGCTCTTGATGGTCTTGGGATGGGCGACGCCATCAGGCGCCTTGCCCGCCAGGGGGGCGGCAGTGGTCTCGCCGGAAAGGGCAGCGTCGCCGGGGGCGGAGGCGTTGGGGGGCAGTTCTGTCACGATGTCTGATTGTAGAGATGCATCCATGCCCTGACCCACTGTGCCAGGGCGTCGTGGATCAGGGTGTTGCGAGGATGCACCAATGGGGGTAATCCCAGCACGCTTGCAGCCGCCTCCAGCGCTTGCAGGGGGGCGTCAAGGTCCAGGGGTGCGGCGCCATGCTGCTTGGAGAGCTTTTCTCCGTCAGCGCCGCGCACCAGCGGAGTATGCAGGTAGCGGGGCGTGGGCAGGCCCAGGGCCTGCTGCAGCAATATCTGGCGCGGCGTATTGTCGGCGAGATCTTCGCCCCGAACCACATGCGTGATGCCCTGGGCGCCGTCGTCCACCACCACGGCCAGCTGGTAGGCCCACAGGCCATCGGCGCGGCGGAGAACGAAGTCACCGACGCTGTGCACGACATCCTGCTGCTGTCGGCCCAGGCGGCGATCATGCCAGGTCAGGGTATTAGATGCTATTGAAAATATAGCTTCTTGCGCTTTATGGACGGGCGCCAGAGCCATTTTTCCCATGTATTGTGTGGTGGCGAAACGCCAGGCACGGGCCGGCTTTCCTTGCAGTCCGGCGCGGCAGGTGCCCGGATAGGGCAGCTCGGTGTGGCGCTGTCGCATATGGCCTGCGGCGGCGTGGGCTGCTTCGATGTCCTTGCGGGAGCAGGCGCAGGGGTAGGCCAGCTGGCGCGTCATCAGGTCGTCGAGCGCCTGCTGGTACAGCGTGCCCCGTTGCGATTGCCAGAGTGGTGGCTCGTCCGCATGCAGGCCGCAGGTGGCCAGCTGGGCGAGGATCTGCTCAGCCGCCCCGGCCACGCAACGCGGGGTGTCCACGTCTTCGATACGCACCAGCCAGCGCCCCCCACGCCCGCCATTCCAGGCGCGCGCATCCAGCCAGCTTGCGAGGGCCGCCACCAGCGAGCCCGCATGCAAGGGGCCCGTGGGGGAGGGGGCGAACCGGCCGACGTAGCCACCTGCCGTCATGCCACGGTGAGCGCCAGTTCCAGTCCGGAAATGAAGGCGTCCTCCAGGCGGTGCCCCAGGCACCAGTCGCCGCAAGCACCGATGCCGGCCTTGCCGTCCCACAGATGGCTGCGGCCCAGGGGCCGCGTGGTTTGCGCATGACGCCAGCGGCGCACCTCGGCGTGGGCGGGCTCGGCGCGGATGCCCGTGACCTCGGAGAAGGCCTTGATCAGCTTGGCCTGCACGCGCTCGGCGTCGTCTTCCAGGTGCTCGGCCGACCAGGCCGGGCTGGCCTGCACGGTCCAGCGCTCGATGATGCTGCGCCCGGGTTTGGACGATTCGCGTGCCAGCCACGCGATGCGGTGGTGCGTGCTTCGGGCCGCGTTCCATTGCGGCCCCAGCGTGGTCAGGCCGGGGCGCACAGCCTGGGGGAAAGCGAGCATCAGGGTCCAGCACGGCGCCATGGTCACGCCGGCCATGGCGGCGGCCAGGCTGGCGCTCACACCGCTGTTGTCGAGCAGGGCCTGGGCGGGTGCAGCGGGCAGCGCCAGAAGCACTGCATCGAAGCCGGCAAACACATGCTGCCCGCCTTCGGCGGACTGGGTGCACACCTGCCAGCGCTGGGGGGCCAGGCGGTCGGGTTCGATGCGCAGCACATGGGTGCCGGTGTGCAGGCAGCCGGCCTGCTGCAACGGCAGTGCCCAGGCGTCCACCAGGGTGCCCATGCCGGGCCGGGCCACCCAGTGCGGATCATTGGGCAGCGGGTTGGCAGCGATCACGCGGCCCGCAGCGTCGAGCACGCGCACCGTGTTGGCGCTCCAGGGGCGGCACATGCCAGGCACGGTGGCCAGGGCCTGGGTAAAGCGCTCGTCGCGCACGGTGAAGTACTGCGCACCGGCATCAAAGCCGCCAAAGGGTGTCTGCAGCGTGGTGGTGCGTCCTCCGGCATGGTCGGTCTTTTCAAAAACGGTGACCTGGTGACCCGCCTGCATGAGCGTGCGGGCACAGGCCACGCCGGCCATGCCGGCGCCAATCACGGCGATGCTTCGGGGCGCCGTGGCGGCGCGCTGGCTTCGGGGGCGGGTGGCTCGGGGCGGTTTGCGTGCAGGCATGTGCGGGTCTTTCGGGCGGAGGCCAGTGGGGAATAAGGTGATATGTATGCACTCTACACGCCTGGCGCCCCCTTGCGCATCAAAAGTGGTGGTGGTTTTCCAGCAAGGCACGGCGGGTTGTCGGGCTCTGCAACTGGCTCAGCCACCATTGCAGCGCCCGGCCGGGGGCTGTGAATCCCGGACCGCCCCAGGCGTAATGCATGCGGATGCTGCGCGCGGGCCGTGCCACCTTGCGCTCCACCAGATGGCCCGCCTCGACATAGGGGCGCACCATGGGCTCGGGCAGGAAGCCGCCGCCCAGACCACGCAACTGCACCTGTACCTTGGCCTGCATGGTGTCCACGGTCAGTACGTCCTGTCCGCCCAGCAGGCCCATGGTCAGGCCGCCGCGCTGCGCGGAGTCGGCCACGGCCACGGCGCGGTGTTCCAGCAACGTGGCGTCGGTGATCGGCTCGGGCGCCGTGGCCAGAGGGTGATGGGGTGCCACCACGTAGATGAACAGCAGGTCGCCCAGCAGCTCCTGCTGCAGACCGGCCACGTTGGTTCCGGCCACCGAAACGCCGATGGCCAAGTCGGCCCGACCCGAGGTCAGGGCTTCGAGTGTGCCGTTCATGATGCCATTGCGCAGCTTAAGGCGTGTGGGGGGCGCCAGAGCATAGAAGGCCTCGACCAGTTCGAGCATGGTGTGGGGCGAAACCACGCCATCGACGGAGAGGGTCAGCTGGGGCTCCCATCCGGTGGCAACACGGCGCACGCGGTGGGCCACGGCATCGACATCGCGCAGCAGCCGCGCTCCTTCGCGCAGCAGTTCAGCCCCTGCCTCGGTGGGGCGGGCCTGGCGCGCGCTGCGGTCGAACAGCAGCACATCCAGCGCATCCTCGATCTGGCGGACCCGGTACGTCAGTGCGCTGGGCACCAGGCCGAGCTGCCGGGCAGCCGCCGCGAAGCTGCCGGACTCGGCGATCACCTGCAGCATAGCGAGGTTTTCGGGAGTGAGGACATCGCGTGTGTTTTGCATGGTGGCTTGGTGCGAATTCAGATATTTTGAATTGTTCCATCAATCCGGCAGGCCCACAGGATGCTGTGCCGGTTCTACATTGAAGCCTTGAAAGGAGCACACACCATGCTGACCGTACGCAAATCACAGGACCGGGGTTACGCAGACCATGGCTGGCTGCAGTCATTCCACAGCTTTTCGTTCGCGGGTTACCACGATCCCCGCCACATGGGGTTCGGCAACCTGCGCGTGATCAACGAGGACCGCATTGCCCCGGGCACGGGTTTCGGAGCCCACGGCCACCGCGACATGGAGATCATCAGCTATGTGCTGTCGGGCGAACTGGCCCACAAGGACAGCATGGGCAATGTGGTGAGCATTCCCCCCGGCGAGGTGCAGCGCATGAGTGCGGGCACGGGGGTGATGCACAGCGAGTTCAACCATGCCCAGGGGCAGACCACCCATTTCCTGCAGATCTGGATCATGCCCGACCGCCAGGGCGTGGAGCCGGGCTACGAGCAGAAGGCTTTCGCCGAGGCCGAAAAGCGGGGCCGGTTGCGCCTGGTGGCGTCACCCGATGGCGCATCGGGGTCGGTCAGCATCCACGCCGATGCCCGCATGTATGCCGGCCTGTTCGATGCAGGTGAAGCTGTTGACATGCCGCTGGAGACGGGGCGCAAATACTATGTACACCTGGTTCGTGGGGCATTGCTGGTGAATGGCCAGCGCCTGGTGGCGGGCGACGCCGCCCTGCTAGTGCAGGAATCGCGCCTGGCGCTGGGGCAGGGCGAGGGCGCGGAGGTACTGGTGTTTGACCTTCAGCCCTGAAGGGGCGGCTGCTCAACCCGCACGGGCGAGCAGTGTTTCTTCGATTTTTCCGGCCAGCTGGGAAATGGCCAGCGCCGCCGGGCAGCCGGGGGTGTTGAGCAACAGCAGCTGGCGGCGCATCACGGCGTCACGCACGGCCAGGTCGGCCGGGATGTCACCCATGTGGATCAGGCGCAGCGGGCGGCCGGAGTCGGTGGCGACGAAGCGTTCAAGCACCTGCTGCAACTGGCTGGTGATGGCCCGGCCATCGCCCGGGCGGGCCGCCTGGTTGACGACCATGCGCACATGCTGGCGCTTTTGCTGCATGGCCAGCACCTTGATGGCGGCGTAGGCGTCGGTGAGCGATGTGGGCTCGGGCGTGGCCACGATCAGCACCTCGGAGGCCAGCGAGACGGAGAACAGCACCACGTCAGAGATCCCGGCGCCGGTGTCCAGCAGGATGACGTCGAACCGTGGTGCCAGGGACTGGATGACGTTCAGGAACTGGTTGCGCACCTCGGGCGTGAGGCGCGAATACTCGACCATGCCCGAGCCTGCCAAAACGACCGAGAAGCCGCCGGGAGCGGCAATCACCGCGTCTTCCAGGCTGGATTTGCCGGTGAATACGTCGTGCAGCGTGATCTTGGGGTGCAGGTTGAGCACCACGTCCAGGTTGGCCAGGCCCAGGTCGGCATCAAGCACCAGAACGCGCTGGCCACGACGGGTCAGGGCCGCCGCCAGGTTGGCAGAGACGAAGGTCTTGCCGACGCCGCCTTTGCCGCTGGTCACGGCAATGATGCGTGCGCCCTGGGTGGTGGCTGCAGGGGAAAGTGGGGTGGTGGGGGACGGCGCGTCGCTCATCTCTTTGCTTTCAGTGGGCGCTGTCGTTGAGGTTCATGGCAGGCAGGTCGCCCCAGCCCGAAGGGGTGTAGAGGGGGCCGAAAAGCATCCCCTTTTCTTCGGCAGTGACGGTGCTGTCCGGTTGTTCCTCGATGCATACACGGTTGCGGCCTTCCGATTTTGCCCGGTAGAGCTGGTGATCGGCACGGTCGGTCCAGAGCGGCGTGGTCGAACGGATCCATTGCAGGGCAAAGGCACCACCAATACTGATGGTGACGTCCAGTTCGGTGCTGCTGTCGATGCGCACGGGGGTGGCGGCAATGGTTCGGCGGATGCGCTCGGCGACGGCCCTGCCGAAGGCCGCCTGGCATGCGGGCAGCACCACGGCGAACTCTTCCCCGCCATAGCGGGCCAGGGTGTCCATGGGGCGCACACAACTGTTCAATGTGCGTGCGACGGCCTGCAGCACCCGGTCGCCGGCAAGGTGCCCATAAGTATCGTTGACCTGCTTGAAGCGGTCGATGTCGAGCATCAGCAGCAATGCGGCCTCTCCTGAGCGCGTCACTCGGTCGATTTCGCGTTCGAGCACGGCCTGGAAATGGCGCCGGTTGGCCAGTCCCGTGAGGGGATCCTTCAACGAGAGATCGCACAGGCCGTCGATCAGCCGTTGCAAGTACTGTGCTGGCGTGGAAGATGCTGGCGTCGTCGGCGCAGCCCCCTCCAGACCGACCAGTGAGACGGCCGTGTCCAGACGAAGGTCACGCAGATCGACGAGGAGAGAAGGCGCGGT
Source organism: Burkholderiales bacterium RIFCSPLOWO2_12_FULL_65_40 (assembly GCA_001770955.1). Classification (GTDB taxonomy): domain Bacteria; phylum Pseudomonadota; class Gammaproteobacteria; order Burkholderiales; family Burkholderiaceae_C; genus Simplicispira. The sequence goes on from MESL01000054.1 coordinate 21,477, forward strand.
GTGGGGCACGGGTGTAACAGGTCAGATTCTGAAGTGTAACCCCCGAACACGCTCAAACGGAGGCGCCGTCGATCCGTTGCAGTGCCTGCAATGCCTCGGCATCGGTGCGGTAAGTGCGCAAGTGGGGGCCGGGCACAAGAACACGGGCGCGTTCCAGCGCCTGTTCCACAGGCAGCTTGAGGCCGCTGATATGCAGGGTGCAACCCTGGCGCTGCACCAGAGCCATCAGGCGCGCGAAGGTTTCCACCCCCGTCACATCAATGCGATTGATCGGCTGGGCGAACAGGCAGATATGGGCAAGTCGGGGGAAATCGGCCATGCGCTCGGACAGGGTGCGTTCCAGTGCACTGGCCGAGGCAAAGTCCAGTTCGGCATCCATGCGCAGGGCCAGCAGGCGCGGGGCCAGCGGGGGCAGGTGCCACAGGTGCCGGTCGCGCAGACTGCCGTCGGGGTGCAGACCGACCTCGATGATGCGCGGGTGCAGACGCTGATAGAGAAAGTGGCTCAGGTTCACTACCAAACCCGCCAGCACGCCCCAGTAGAGGTTGGGGGCGGCCGCCAGCGTCACTACGAAGGTCAGAGCGCCAATCGTGGCCTCGACGCGCGAGATGCGCCAGAGCTGCGGCAGCAGGGCGGGCTTAATGAGGCCGGTGATGGCTGTCACCACCACGGCCGCCAGCACCGATTGGGGCACGTGGTGCAGCGCCGGGGTCAACCACAGCAGGGCCACCAGCACCAGCGCGCAAGCAAACAGCGTGGCCCAGCCGGTGCGCGCACCGGCATACAGGTTGATGGCCGAGCGAGAAAAAGAAGAACTGGTGGTGAAACTGCCGCACAGCCCCGAGCTGATCTTGGCAAGGCCCTGGGCGATCAGGTCCTGGTTCTCGTTCCAACGCGTGCCGCCCTCCTGGTGCTCCACTTTGGCACTCGACGCTGTTTCCAGGAAGCTCACCAGCGTGATCACCAGCACGGGCATGATCAGCGCGCCCAAGGTGCCCCAGGGCAGGGCACCGGGCCAGTAAGGCTGAGGAAGACCGGCGGGAAGGGCGCCCACCACGGCACCGCCGCCCGCTTCGTAGCCCAGGGCCCGGCTGGCCAGGGCTGCTGCGCCCATCACCACGATCACCGCCGGAAATCCAGGCCAGAAGCGCTTGGCCAGCACCAGTGCTGCGATGCTGCCCAGGCCCATGCCGGCGCCGAGCAGGTCAAAGTGCTGCACGCCCGGGCTGGCCGCCAAGTCGGCCAGGGGTACCCGCAGGCCCGTAAGGGCTGGCAGCTGGGAGGCCAGGATCAGCAGTGCGGCGGCCTGGGTGAACCCGCTGAGCACGGGCGAGGTGACGAGGTTGAGCAGCCAGCCGAAACGCACCAGCCCCAGCAGCAGTTGCAGCGCTCCCGTGAGCAGTGCCATCCATGCGGCCAGTGCCACCCACTGTGCGCTGCCGGGTTCGGCCAGGCCGGTGAGCGAGGCGCCGATGAGCAGGCTGGTCAGCGCTGTCGGGCCCACGCTCAGCCGCGACGATGAACCCCAGAGCACGGCCACCAGCGCGGGTAGGAGCGAAGCGTAGATGCCGGTCACCAGCGGCATCCCGGCCAATGCCGCGTAGGCCACTCCCTGAGGCACCAGCATCAGGCCCACGGTCATGCCGGCCCAGAATTCTCCCCGGAGGAGCTCTGCATCGGGACGGGGCCATTTCAGAAAGGGGAGCCAGCGGGCGAGCGAAGACACGGTCATGCCCCGATTGTCGCCCCCCTGCAAGGACTGCTGCCGATGAACGGCTGGCGCCGCTGTCCTACAAACACTTCGGCGGTGTCCCACCCGCATGCGCCTTCCCGCTGCCTACAGTGTCCCCATGTTTCAACCGCAAGGAGTCACTGCATGAACCCCATGAATCTGATCGATCGTCCCGCCCACCGCATTGCAAGTATCCTGGCCGTCAGCGCCCTGGCCCTGGGCCTGGCTGCCTGCAGCAAGACCGAGGAGCCCACCGTGGGGCAGCGCCTGGACTCTGCCGTCGAAAAGACAGAGCAGGCAGCCGCCGACGCCCGTGTGAAGGCCGAAGGCGCCATGGAGCGCGCAGAAATCAAGATGGAGCAGGGCGCAGCCAGTGCCGAGGCCACCGCAAAGGAGGCTGCCAACGCCGCCAAGGGTGCGATGGACGACGCCACCATCACCGCCCAGGTGAGCGCAGGCCTTGCCAAGGACCCTGACCTGAGTGCCGTCAAGATCAACGTCGACACCGTCAATGGGAAGGTCACACTGAACGGGCCTGCGCCTTCCACGGTTGCCCGTGACCGCGCCGAGTCCATCGCCAAGGGCGTTAGCGGTGTGACCTCGGTGAGCAACCAACTGGTCGTGACGCCCGGTTAATGCCACGCTGCGGGGCACGCGGTGCATGCCGCATAAGCCCTGCTTGCAGGCACCCCCGCGCCGCCTTGGGTTACCCCGAGGTGGCGCGCTACCATGGCTGGCATGAACGACCACGATACTGATCTCGTTACCCGCCTTGTTCACCACGATTACCTGCCTCCCGCAGGATTTGTAGCCCCCCAGCCGGGGGTGTTCAAGGCCTCCACCGTCATCTTCCCCAATGTCGCGGCCATGCGCACGCGCGAATGGAAGGACAAAAGCGGCTATACCTACGGCCTGCATGGCACGCCCACCACCTTCATCCTGGAAGAGCGCCTGTGCGCGCTGGAGGGCGGGCTGCAGTGCGTTCTGGTGCCCAGCGGCCTGGCGGCCATTGGCAATGTGTCGCTGGCGCTGCTCAAGGCGGGCGACGAGGTGCTGGTGCCCGACAACGCCTATGGCCCCAACAAGTCCATGAGCGAATCCACCCTGGCGCAGTTCGGCGTCCGCACCGTGTTCTACGACGCGCTCGACCCGGCTGACCTGGCCGCGCGCATCACACCCGCCACGCGCCTGGTGTGGCTCGAAGCCCCGGGCTCGGTGACGCTGGAATTCCCCGATCTGTGCGAACTCGTGCGCATCTGCCGTGCGCGCGGCGTGACCACCGCGCTGGACAACACCTGGGGTGCGGGCCTGGCATTTGCACCCTTCGATCTGAGCGGTGACGGCAGTCTGGGCGTGGATGTGTCCATCCATGCCCTGACGAAATACCCCAGCGGGGGTGGCGACGTGCTCATGGGCAGCGTCATCACGCGCGACCCTGCGCTGCACATGAAAATCAAGTTGCTGCACATGCACCTGGGTCTGGGCGTGGGGGCCAACGATGCCGAAGCCGTGCTGCGCGCCCTGCCCAGCATCGGCCTGCGCTACCGTGCCCATGACCGGGCCGCGCGCAGCCTGGCGCTCTGGATGCAGCAGCAGGCTCCGGTGGTGCAGGTGCTGCACCCGGCGCTGCCCGGCTCCCCCGGACATGCGCACTGGAGCACGCTGTGCGGCAGTGCCAATGCGGGGCAGGGCGCGGCGGCGGGACTGTTCAGCATCGTCATCGACCCGCGACACACCCAGGCGCAGGTGGATGCGTTCTGCGATGGCTTGCGCCTCTTCAAGATCGGCTACAGCTGGGGCGGGCCGATGAGTCTGGTGGTGCCTTACGCGCTGAGCGGTATGCGCAGCCGACCGACGCCGCACCTGCTTCCGGGCACCGTGGTGCGGTTTTCCATCGGTCTGGAGGCATCGGCCGATCTGCAAGCGGACCTGCAGCAGGCGCTGCGGCAGGCATTTGGCGCGGCATGAGCGGGCCTTTCAGCCAATAACCCAGCAATCAAGTCGGCTATGTTTTGAGATAAATCAAGAGGGCATGGGGAGGCATACATTGGGTCAAAACCCGGGATCCCATGAACTCCACCACCGCAACGACCCCTTCTCAGCCGCCGATCGTTCTGCAGCCGCTTCGCTGGGTGGACCCCTGGCGCTGGTTGCGCCTGGGGTGGGCCGACATGCGGGCGTCTCCGGGGATTTCGCTGTTTTATGGTGCTTGTTTCTGGGCCATGGCGCTGGTGCTGGGCTGGGTGTTCCGGTCGAAACCGGAGTACGTCATGTCGATGGCCAGCGGCTGCCTGCTGTTGGGGCCTTTTCTGGCCATGGGCCTATATGACACGAGCCGCCGACGCGAGGCGGGCCTGGTGCCGGACCTCGGCCAGTCCATCACCTGCTGGGACAAGCACATGGGCAGCATGGGCATGCTGGTGCTGGTGCTGGTGGTGCTGGAGTTGCTCTGGGGCAGGGCCTCTCTGGTGGTGTTTGCCGTGTTCTTCAACACAGGCATGCCTTCAACCACCGGCGTGATGCAGGCCATCTTCAATCCGCAGAACTGGAGTTTCGTCGCGGTTTACATGCTGGTGGGGGGCGTTTTCGCCGCGCTGGTGTTCTCGTCCAGCGTGGTCTCCATCCCCATGATTCTCGACCGCGACACCGATGCGCTCACCGCAGGCATCACCAGCATGCGCGTGGTCATCGACAACACGGGCGTGATGGTGCTGTGGGGCGGGTTGATCACCGTGCTGGTCGGGCTGTCCCTCTGGGCCTTTGGCGCCGGGCTTCTGCTGGTGGGCCCTTTGCTGGGGCATGCGAGCTGGCATGCCTATCGCGCGGCCGTCAAGCCACCCGAGCCAGCCGGTGTTTGACGCTGGCGCCGGGCCAAGCTGTTACAGTGGGTCTCAACTCTAGAAAGCACACACCTTGGCAACCCCCAACTACGGATACGAAAAACGCCAGCGCGAGCTCGCCAAGAAGAAGAAAAAAGAAGAAAAGCTGCGCTCCAAGGCCTCCCAAGCGCGCCATGGCGATGCCCCGGACGCCCAGAATGGCCCGTCGGACGACAGCCCCAGCATCTCCAGTCCGGCCGATGGTCCGGGCGACGCCCAGCCAGCCTGAACCGCGTGGTGCAGGTTCGTGCAAGGGCACGAACCTCCCGCCAGGCTTCAGCTCAGCAGCTTGCGCAGCGCCGGCCAGACGTTTTCCAGCATGATCGGGTGCGCCTGAGCGTTCGGGTGGATGCGATCGGGCTGGAACCACCGGGCGGCATCGGCCACATCCGCCACTCCCTTCAGAAAGAACGGCACCACGGCCGTCTTGTGCTGCCGTGCTACAGACTCAAACATGCCTGCAAAGCGCCGCGCGTAGTCGCTGCCGTAATTGGGGGGCACCTGCATGCCCACCAGCAGCACCCGGGCTCCGGCTTTCTGCGCTGCCTGCACCATCGCGGCCAGATTGTCCTCGGTGTTCTTGAGGGGCAGGCCCCTCAGGGCGTCGTTGCCGCCCAGCTCGATCACCACCACGCTCGGTTGGTGCTGCGCCAGCAAGGTGGGCAGGCGGGCGCGTCCGCCCGAAGTGGTGTCACCGCTCACGCTGGCGTTGACCACGGTGGCGGTCAGCTTTTCGGAGGCCAGGCGCTTTTCCAGCAAGGCCACCCAGCCCGTTCCGCGCGGCAGGCCGTATTCGGCGCTCAGTGAATCGCCCAGCACCAGGATCGAACGGGGCGCCCTGGACTGCGCCAGGGCCGGGGCGTTGCAAAGCCCCGCGAGCGCGCTGACCGTTGCGGTCAGGATAAAGTGACGCCGAAGCCGATCTGTCATCACAAACAAAAGCCTTTCATGTCCGAAATCCCTTCCTTGCCTGTATCACCCATCATTGCCGTGGAGCATGTCTTCAAGTCGGTGACCGATTCGACCGGCACACTCGACATTCTGCGCGACATTGATTTCCAGCTGGCTCGGAGGGAAACCGTCGCCATCGTAGGCGCATCGGGCTCGGGCAAAAGCACGCTGCTGTCGATCATCGCCGGTCTCGATACCCCCACGCGCGGCACGGTGCGTCTGGACGGGCAGGATCTGTTTGCCCTGACCGAAGACGACCGGGCCGCGTTGCGGGCGCAGAAGGTGGGTTTCGTGTTCCAGAGCTTCCAGCTCATGGGCAACCTCACCGCCCTCGAAAACGTCATGTTGCCGCTGGAGCTGGCCCAGCAACGCGATGCGCGCAAGCGCGCCACCGAGATGCTGGAGCATGTGGGCCTGGGCCAGCGCCTGGGGCATTACCCCAAGGTGCTCTCGGGCGGCGAGCAGCAGCGCGTGGCGTTGGCGCGCGCCTTCGTGGTCAAGCCGGCGGTGCTGCTGGCCGACGAACCCACGGGTAGCCTGGATTTCGCCACGGGTGAGACCATCATGCAGCTCATGTTCGACCTCAACCGCGAGCAGGGCACCACGCTCGTGCTGGTCACGCACGACCGGGGCATCGCCCAGCGCTGCGAACGCCTGATCACCATCGAGGCCGGACGGGTCGCAGGGGTTTAAGTGTTATTGGCTTCCAGGGCAATGTAGATAAGCGCTGGTAGCTATTGAACCAATAGCATCCGGGCGCAGCGGATAATCACTCCATGTCCAGCCCCAAAGTCCTTTTCGGCTTCCATGCCGTGGGCGTGCGCCTCAAGACGGCGCCGCAATCCATTATCGAAATCTATTACGAGGCCACGCGCCGCGATGCGCGCATGCGCCAGTTCCTCGACCGCGCCAAGGAGGCGGGCGCCCGCCTGATCGAGGCCGACAGCCTGCGCATTGCCAAGCTGGCCGGCAGCCATGGCCACCAGGGCGTGGCTGCGCGCGTGGAGCCGGTCGCCCAGGTGACCTCGCTCGACGAGCTGCTGGAAAACCTCGAAGCCGACGGTGTGGAGCAGCCCCTGCTGTTGGTGCTCGACGGTGTGACCGATCCGCACAACCTCGGCGCCTGCCTGCGCGTGGCCGACGGCGCGGGTGCGCATGCCGTCATCGCCCCCAAGGACCATGCCTCGGGCATCAACGCCACCGTGGCCAAGGTGGCCAGTGGCGCCGCCGAGACCATGCCGTACTTCATGGTGACCAACCTGGCGCGCACGCTCAATGAGCTGAAAGAGCGCAACATCTGGATCATCGGTACCAGCGACGATGCACCCAAGACCATCTACCAGGTGGACCTCAAGGGCCCCGTGGCGCTGGTGCTGGGCGCCGAGGGCGACGGTATGCGCCAGCTCACGCGCAAGACCTGCGACGAGCTGGTCAGCATTCCCATGAAGGGCGCGGTCGAGAGCCTGAACGTCTCCGTGGCCAGCGGCGTCTGCCTGTACGAGGCCCTGCGCCAGCGCACGTAGCGGGAATCACCCCCCTGTGTCGCTTCGCTCCTTCACCCCCTTGTATCTTTACTACCTTGATGTTCAGGATGCGGTTATGGGAAGTTGTCCACAGCCTGATCCCCCCTTTGGAAGCATTGCATTCCGAGAGAGAGCAAGTGGCGTGGACAGCCTACCGTTTGCAAGTAGCCCGAACAGTTGCTGGTTGGCAATGCACCGTCATTGACCGTGTGTATTGACCTCGTATTTTTGCAAGGAGGGGCCATGGCAAACGAATCTCGTGAACCCGTGTACGTGGGCATCGACGTATCCAAGGACAGCCTGGAAGTGGCCTTGGCTGACAAAGTCGCCAGCGTGCGCTTTGAAAACGATGAGCAAGGCGTCAACGCCTTGCTGGAATACCTGACAAGCCACAACGTGGCCGTGGTGCTGCTGGAAGCTACAGGAGGCCTGGAAAAGCGCTGTGCCCATGCGATGTACCTGGCAGGCATGACCGTGGTGGTTGCCAACCCCAGGCAAGCGCATGAATTCGCCAAGTCAATGGGATACCTGGCCAAGACCGACGGAATTGATGCCCGAATGCTGTCGCACTTTGCGCGCACTCTGCACAGCAGTGAGAGGTTTGACAAACTGCTGTTCAAGATGGCTACGCCGCAGCAGGAGCAACTGCAAGCGCTTGTGACCCGGCGTGCGCAACTGGTGCACATGCGCGTGGCAGAGACAAACCGATTGAACCAGGCCCACGCGCTGTCGGCCAAGAGCATCCAGGCCGTCATCAAGACACTGGACAAGCAGATCAAGACGCTTGATGAGGACATTGGAAACCGGCTCAAGCAGCACTTTGCGCAAAAACTCAAGCTGCTCGAAGGCTTCAAGGGCATTGGAGAAGGCACCAAGGCTGTGCTGATGGCCGCACTGCCCGAGCTGGGCCAACTCAACCGGCGCGAGATAGGCAAGCTGGTAGGGGTGGCGCCCTTGAACCACGACAGCGGCAAGATGCGCGGCAGACGCTCCGTGTGGGGAGGCAGGGCCGACGTGCGATCTGCTCTGTACATGGCAGCCCTCAGCGCTGTGCGCTTTGATCCAACCATCAAGGCGTTCTATGAGCGGCTGCGTGTAGCGGGCAAGCCAGCCAAGGTTGCGCTGGTGGCTTGCATGCGCAAAATGCTCTCGATTCTGAACGCGGTGATCAAATCGAACACGGCGTGGGAGCAACGTTATCCACAGGCAAGCGCTGCATGACAAAGCGCTTGACTTTGAACACAGTTGCTCTCTCGTATCGCTGCGCGATGCGGGAGGGGGGACGCTCCCGGCGCTGCGGGGCGGCCCTTGCGCGGGAGCACTGGCCAGGGCCGCGCTCGATGCGTGTGCCGCTGATGGCGCGCAACGTGGTGGAACACTGGCATGACACTTGAAACACACCCGGTGGAGGCGGTGCGCCAATGGCTGGCGGATGCCCACCATATCGCCGTGCTCACCGGGGCCGGCATTAGTGCCGAATCGGGTGTGCCCACCTTCCGCGATGCCCAGACTGGCTACTGGGCGCAGTTCCGCGCCGAGGACATGGCCACGGAGGAGGGCTTTCGCGCCCATCCCGCACGCGTGTGGCGCTGGTACCAGCACCGCCGCCAGTTGTTGGCGGGCGTGCAACCCAACGACGGGCATCGGGCACTGGCTGAATTTGCCCTGCGCCACCCGGGGCGCCTGACACTCATCACCCAGAACGTCGATGGCCTGCACCAGCGGGCGGGCAGTGAAGGTGTGCTGTGCCTACACGGCGACCTGTTGGAAGACCGCTTTCTCGACCTGCCGCGTGCGTGTTGCCACCCCGATACGGTAGAGGCGGGCAACCCGCCGCATTGCCCACGCTGCGGCAACATGCTGCGGCCGGGTGTGGTGTGGTTTGGCGAGCCGCTGCCCCTGGCAGTGTTGGACGCAGCGCAGCAGGCCGCCCGTGCCTGCGATCTGATGCTGGTGGTGGGCACAGCCGGAGCGGTGTACCCGGCAGCGGGACTGGCGCACAGCGCGCGCGCTGCCGGTGCCCGGGTGGTGGTGGTCAATACCGCACCGAGCGAACTCGACGACGTGGCCCACGTCGTGTTGCGCGGTGGCGCCGCGCAGGTGCTGCCCGCGCTGCTGTCGCCCTGATCAGGGCAGTTGCGACAGGTAGTCGGCCACGGCCTTGGCTTCCAGCTCCGTCAGGCGCGACGCCACCAGGTGCATGGCCTCGTTGTCGTTGTTGCGGATGCGCTGGTTGAAGTCCTTGAGCTGCGACAGCAGGTAACGCGAGTTTTGTCCCGCCAGGCGCGGCAGGTTGGTGGAGCCGGCCGCGTTCTCGCCGTGGCAGGTGGTGCACGCCGGCACGCCCGACCAGCTGTTGCCCTTGGTGAAAATGTAGCGGCCCACCGGCAGCAGGTCCGTGTCGGAGACGCGGTGGGTCTTGGCCTGCTTGGAGGCAAAAAAGCCCGCCACCGCGGCAATGCTCTCATCGGACATGTCGGCCACCTGGGGGGCCATGGTGTCGCTGGCGCGCTTCTTTGATTTGAAGTCCTGCAGCTGCTTGATCAGGTACTCACGGTTCTGGCCCGCGAGCGACGGGAAGATCGGTGACGTGGCGTGCCCTTCGGCACCATGGCAGGTGGCGCAGCGGTTGGCCACGAGGGCCTCGACGCTGGGGTCGGCCGCCTGTGCCGTGGCAGCGAAGAAGACGGTGGATAGGGCCAGATAAAGCGTTTTTTTGGGCATGGCAGTGTCACTCCTGAAGCTGTGGCTATTGTCGCTGCAATGAGGGCGTGACGGAAATGGTGCGCCCGCACGAGTGGCCAGCTTGCGTTAGCTCAAACAGAGCCGGTATCGATGCCCCGGATAGCGGTTTGCCGCGTTGACGCCCCCTGGGGCGCTGCTGATACTGGTTGCAACCTGCGGCCAGGCATCGGGATGCCCATTGCCTGTGCTGCACCACGACGCAACAGGAGAGCCCATGGAGCAATCCCCCGGAACGGAAGCCGCGTTGCGGCAAGAGCTTGAGCGCCTGGAGCAGGCCCATCAGGCACTGCAGGCCGAACTGGCCGAACGCAGTCAGGCGCTGGCTGAGGCCCGGGCCACCCTGGCGCGCAGCGCGGCCTACAACAAGCGCGTGTACCAGGATGCGCCGGTGCCCATTGTCATCATCGACCCGGCGGTGGGCATCATCGACTGCAATCAGGCGGCTGTGCGCATCTACGGCTTTTCTTCGCGCGAGGAGGTGCTGGGCAAGATGCCGCTCGACTTCTCCGCACCCGTGCAGTACGACGGCACCGACACGCAAACGGCGGGTGAAGAAATCACGCGCACCATCTTCGAGCACGGCATTGCCAACTTTCTGTGGCGCGCGCGCCGGGCCAATGGCGAGATTTTCGATGCCGAGGTCAATCTCATGGCATTCGACTGCGGAGGGCGCATTCTGCTGCGCTTCACGGTGGACGATGTGTCGGAAAAGCGCCGTGCCCGCATGGAGATCGACCGCCAGCAGGCCGAGATCCGCAAGCTGCTTGAAGAGCAGCAGGCGATCTTCGAGAACGCGCCCAACGGCATCTGCTACACGGCGGATGGCATCATCCTGCGCGCCAACAAGCGCCTGTGCGAGAACCTTGGAATACGGCTGGTGGACACCATCGGCTATCCGGCTTCGCAAAAACTGTTCCGTACCGAGCAAAGCTACCGCGCGTTTGCTGAAAAAGCCGCGCCGCTGCTGGCAGCAGGCAAGGAGGTGCGCACCGAGTGGGAGTTCATGCGCGAAGATGGCACGATCTTCGTCGCCATGGTGTCGGGGCAGGGCATCAATATTCCGGGCTTCGAGCGCTCTGCCGTCTGGGTGTATGAAGACATCACCGAACGCAAGAAGCTGGAACGCGACCGCCAGGAGAACGAAGAGCGCCTGCGCCGCATCCTGGAGAACAGCCCGGTAGGCGTGATCATCGGCACCGAGGAGGGACGCCTGGTGTTTGCCAACCGCCAGCACGCCGCGATGCTGGGCGTACAGCCCGAAGACCTGCCCACACACCATGCCAGCCGCTCGTGGCGCAACCCGGCCGATCGCGAGCGCTTCATGGCCTTGCTGCGCCGCGATGGATCGGTCAAAGGCTACCAGGCCGATTTTGTGCGCACCGACGGCACCCCCATCACGGTACTGCTGTCGTCCATATTGCTCGATTTTTCCGATGGGCGGTACCTCGTTTCGTGGCTGTACGACATCACCGAGCGCCAGATTGTCGAGCAGCGCATCGCGCGAAGCGAAGAGCGCCTGAACCTGGCGCTGCGCGGCGCCAACCTGGGCATGTACGACTGCACCATCGACGACGACCACCAGATCGTGGACGTGGCCGTCAACGACATCTGGGCCGAAATGCTGGGCTACGACAAGGACGCCCTGCTGGCCCGCTACCCGAACCACATGGCCTGCTGGGTGGATCTGATCCACCCCGAGGATCGGGAGCGGGTGCAGGCCCGCCTGCGTGCCTTTTTGCGCAACGAGGCGCCAGACCACACCGAAACCTTCCGCATGCGCACCGCCGATGGCGACTGGCGCTGGATTCTCGACATCGGCCACGCTGCCCTGCGCGGTGCCGATGGCTGCCCACGCAGGCTGGTGGGCATCAACCAGGACATCACCGAGCAGAAGGCCGCCGAGGCCAGCCTGCGCGCCAGCGAGGCCTACAACCGCAACCTGCTGGCCGAGCAGCAGATGATCTTTGACAACGCCCCCAACGGCATCATCTACACCGCCGATGGCGTGATCCTGCGGGTCAACCGGCGCATGGGAGAGTTTCTCGGCTATCAGCCCGAAGAGCTGATCGGTCAACCCGGCAGCGTCATCTACCACTCCCCTGAAAAATACGCCGAGTTCGGCGCCATGGTGGGGCCCTTGCTGGGCACCGGCAAGGATGTGAATGTGGAGTGGGATTTTGCGCGCAAGGACCGGGGTAATTTCGTGGCCCAGGTGTCCGGGCGCGCCATCCATGAGGCCGACCACCGCAAGGTGACCATCTGGGTGTTCGAAGACATTGCCGAGCGCAAGGCCACAGAGCGTGCCATGGCCGAGGCACGCCGCGTGGCCGAGGAGGCCGCCCAGGCCAAGAGCGAGTTCCTGGCCAATATGAGCCACGAGATCCGCACGCCCATGAACGCCATCATCGGCATGTCGCACCTGGCGCTGCAAACGCAGCTCGACCCGAAACAGCGCAATTATGTGGAGAAGGCGCACCGCTCGGCGGTCAGCCTGCTGGGCATCATCAACGACATTCTCGATTTCTCGAAGGTCGAGGCCGGAAAGATGGTGCTCGAGCAGACCGGTTTCCAGCTCGACGAGGTGATGGACCATCTCTCCAACCTGATCGGCCTCAAGACCGAGGACAAAGGCCTGGAGTTGCTCTTCAGCGTGCCGCCCGACATTCCCGGCGAACTGGTGGGCGACCCACTGCGCCTGGGGCAGATCCTGGTGAACCTGGGAAACAACGCGGTGAAGTTCACCGAGCGGGGCGAGGTGGTCATCGGCATCGAAAAGACGGCCGAAGATGCCCGGGGCGTTGAACTGCACTTCTGGGTGCGCGACACCGGCATTGGCATGACACCCGAGCAGTGCGACAAGCTCTTCCAGCCCTTCAGCCAGGCCGACAGCTCCACCACGCGCCGCTACGGTGGCACCGGGCTGGGCCTGGCCATCTCCAAGGCGCTGGTCGAGCAGATGCACGGCTGCATCTGGGTGGAGAGCACGCCCGGCAAGGGCTCGGTCTTTCACTTCACGGCGCGTCTGGGCCTGCAGGACAAGGCCGCCGCGCCCCGCCGCCTGGGCCGCGAAACCCTGCAGAACATGCGCGTGCTGGTGGTGGACGACAACGCCTGCGCCCGCGAGATCACCGCACGCATTGCCCAAAGCCTGGGCTTGCAGGTGGACACCGCCAACGACGGCCCGGAGGCCCTCGCTGCGGTCGCCGCCGCCCAGCAGCACGGCAAGCCCTACGACCTCGTGCTGATCGACTGGAAGATGCCCCTGATGGACGGCATCGAAACCCTGCGCCACATGCACGAGCGGCAAATGCTCCATGTTCCGGCCACCATCATGGTCACCGCCTATGGCCGCGAGGAGGCCCTGGGCGCCGCCGAGCGCCAGGGCGTGGCGCTCAAGTCGGTGCTGACCAAGCCGGTCATGGCCAGCCAGCTCCTGGATGCCATTGGCTGCGCCATCGACCGCAAGGGGCTGACGGAAAACCGTGCCACGCTGATGGCGCAGGAAAGCCAGGAATCCATGCGCCAGCTGGCAGGCGCCCGCCTGCTGCTGGTGGAAGACAACGAAATCAACCAGGAACTGGCGCTGGAGTTGCTGCGCCATGCCGGTGTCGAGGTGGTGTTGGCCACCAACGGCCGTGAGGCGCTGGACCTGCTGGCGCATGATGCGTGCTTTGACTGCGTGCTGATGGATTGCCAGATGCCCGTGATGGACGGCTACGAGGCCACGCAGCTCATTCGCGCCCATCCATCGTTGCAGACGCTGCCCATCATTGCCATGACCGCCAACGCCATGGCGGGCGACCGGGAGCGGGCGCTCGCCATCGGCATGAACGACTACATCGCCAAGCCGCTGGATGTGGGCAGCATGTTCAGCACCATCGCGCGCTGGGTGGGGCAGGGCACACCCACGCGCAGTAGCACAGCGCCTAAGGCTGCGGCCGTGGCGCCCCCCGTGCAGGCGCCAGCGCCTGCCGCACCCGCCCTGCCACCGCTGCCCGGCATCGATACCCGCGCCGGGCTGACCACCACCATGCACAACGAGAAGCTCTACCGCTCGCTCTTGACCAAGTTCCATGCCGGGCAGGTGCGGTTCGTGGAGACCTTCCGCGCTGCCCAGGCTCAGGGTGAGGCTTCGGCGCCCGAACGGGTGGCGCACACGCTCAAGTCGGTGGCGGGCAGCGTGGGTGCGCGTAGCGTGCAGGCGGCCGCGGCCGACCTGGAGCGTGCCTGCCGGGCCGGAGAATCCGCGCCGCGCATTGATGCCCTGGTGGATCGGGTGGTTGCCGAACTGGCCCCGGTGCTCGCCGGACTAGAACCCCTGGTGGTGCCCGCCGATGAGTCCCGGGAGGCGGAGCCAGTGCTGGACCCTGTGCGGGTGGCTACGTTCAGGCAGCAGTTGCTCGATCTGTTGGCAGCGGGCGATTCGGGCTCACTTGACCTGATCGGTGGCGACAGGGGTCTGCTGGCCGCCGCTTACCCCGAGCAGCACCAGGCGATTGAATCGGCGATGCAGGGCTTTGATTTTGAAGCCGCGCTCGACCTGATCCGTGCCGAACCAGCGTAGGGCCTAGCGCTGCCGGGCCACGAAGCGGTTGCGCCCGGCGCTCTTGGCCTCGTACAGTGCGGCATCGGCCAGGTCCACCAGTGCCTGCGGGCTCTCGTCGGCCTGCGGAACGAGAGTGGCCACGCCCAGGCTGATGGTGACGTGGCTGTGTGTGGCCGAGTGCGCGTGCGCCAGCCCATGCGCCAGTACGCCCGTGCGCATCTGTTCGGCCAGAAGGGATGCACCCGCGCTGTCGGTGCAGGGCAGCACACCGGCAAACTCCTCGCCGCCGCAACGCGCAACCAGGTCGGTGGGCCGCGTCACGCTGGACGCCAGGGCCCGGGCTACCTGGATCAGACATTGGTCGCCCTGGGGGTGGCCGTAGTGGTCGTTGTAGGCCTTGAAGTGGTCGATATCGATCGAGACGAGGGAGATGGGCGCCTGCTCGCGCGCTGCCCGGCGCCATTCCAGCGCCAGAAAATCGTCGAACCGGCGCCGGTTGCTGATGCCGGTCAGGTGGTCCTGCGTGGTCAGGCGTTCCAGCAGGTCGCGGCTGCGCTTGAGCTCGATGTGGTTGCGCACCCGGGCCTGCACGATGGACGGGCGAATGGGTTTGACGATGTAGTCGATAGCGCCCATGGACAGGCCCCGTGCCTCGTCTTCCTCCTCATCGCGCGAGGACACGAAAAGCACCGGAATGCGCGCCGTGGCCGGATGGGCCTTGAGCCGCGAGCACACCTCGTAGCCATCCATGCCGGGCATCATCACGTCGAGCAATATCAGGTCAGGCGGCTCGGCCGCCGTCGCCAGCGCCAAGGCCCGTTCACCATTGATGGCGACCTTGACCTTGTAGTGCTCTTTCAGCACGGCCGAGATCACCTGCAGGTTCTCGGGGGAGTCGTCCACCACCAAAATGGTTGCCTGTGATTCCATCGCCAGTCTCCGCAGCGTATTCGGCTGGGCAAAAGTGTTGCCGAATGTTCTTGTTTGCGAAAAGCATACGCGGCTTGGCCGCGCGGCGTGCCACAAAACGCCTGCGATCTGCGCTGGATCAATGCGCCGTACTGCCTGCTCCGCTTGTAGGGGAAGCAGGGTTACGCAGATGTGAATCAGGGAATGCTGTGCGAAGCCGTTCAACCTGAAAACGGCAGTTGGATGCGCCCGCCGGTGCCGTGATCGGGGTGCCAGGCAAGACGCGACGCCGCCGCGGGCTCCTGCCCGCAAGGAGGAGCAACGCCGCATGGCGCCCCGAGCGCGGTGCTGGCGGGTGCATAGCGCTCTCACCCAGCAAGTAAACACCATCGGAGCCATCAACGATTGATTTCATGCGGCGTAGCAAGGGATACAAAGCGGGCAACTGCCGTTTTTAGGTTCAAACCCAGCCCAGCACGCCCAGCAGGGCGCCCGCGCCCAGCATCCACAGCAAATGCAGCCGGGTGCGCCACACCAGCAGCGCGGCAGCGGCCGTCAGCAGCCACAGCGGCCCGTCGGTGGTGGGCTGCCCCTGGGCACGGCCCAGCACCCACGTGGCCGCCATGAGCAGGCCGATGACCAGCGGTGCCATGCCCTGCTTGAAGGCGCGCACCGCACGCCGCTCGCGGTTGCGGTGCGCCCAGCGCGTGGCCAGCCAGGTCAGCGTGGCACTGGGCAGCATGATGCCCAGCATGCACAGCGCCGCGCCCAGCAGCCCATAGGCCCAGCCGATGGCGCCCGGGCCGCCCGCGTTCAACCCCACATGCCATCCCAGCAGGGCGATGAACAGCACGTTGGGGCCGGGCGCCGCCTGGGCGATGGCGATGCTGGCGTTGAACTGCATGTCGGTCAGCCAGGCGTTGCGGTCCACCAGAAAGCGGTGCATGTCGGGCGCCGTGGCGATGGCGCCGCCCACGGCCAGCAGCGAGATCGAAAGATAGTAGAGAAACAGGTGCAGCCAGTCCAGCGGCTGCAGGGTGATGGCGTGCGTCATGGCGCGAGCTTTCGCCAGGTCAGCACACAGGCCGCGCCGCCCACCACCAGCAGCAGGCCGTACAGCGGCACGCGCAGCCACACCACGCCGACAAAGGTGAGCCCGGCAATGGCGGCGCACAGCCAGGGCCCCAGCGGGTGCGTGCGCAGCGCGGCCGCGAGCTTCAGGCCCATGCCGCCGATCAGTCCCGCCGCCACGGCCCCCATGCCGCGCAGCGCGCCCGCCATGGCCGGGTGGCTTGCCCACTGGGCATACACCAGCGCCACCGCCAGTGCAATGGCCAGCGGGAAGGACAGCATGCCCGCCAGCGCCGCAAATGCGCCGCGCAGGCCGAAATGCCGGTCGCCGATCATGATCGAGAGGTTCACCACGTTGGGTCCCGGCATCACCTGGGCCACGGCCCAGTCTTCCAGGAACTCCTCGTTCGTCATCCAGCGCTTTTTCTCCACCAGTTCGCGCTGCACCACGGCCACCACGCCGCCAAAGCCCTGCAGGGCCAGCCAGGTGAAGGACCAGAACAGGTCCGCCGGGTTGCGGGGGCGGGCGGCGGTTTGCGCACTGTCGGGAAGCGGAAGATCGGATGCCATGACTGAGCAGGAAAAATGAACTTTTGGCGCATGAATAAAGCGCCAGCAGCTATTTTAATAATAGCGCCGCAATTGAATGCTAAGTGCCCCAATGGTACGCTTGCACGCTCATGCCAGCCGTGCTGGCGCCACTTCCCTGTTTGCAGGATTTCCCCATGAAACTCATCCGCCATGGCCAGCCCGGTGCCGAACGCCCGGGCCTTGTCGATGCCCAGGGCGTTCTGCGCGACCTCTCCATGCTGCTGGCCGACATCGGCCCCGCGCAACTCTGTCCCCGCACATTGGCGGCACTGGCCGCGATCGATGCGGCACGCCTGCCCGCTGTCGAAGGCCAGCCGCGCCTGGGTTGCCCCGTGGGCGGCGTGGGAAAGATCGTCTGCGTGGGCCTGAACTACCGCGACCACGCGCTCGAAGCGGGCATGCAGTCGCCCGCCGAGCCGGTGCTGTTCATGAAGGCCGTCACCGCGCTGAGCGGCCCGAATGACCCGTTGCACATCCCGCCTGGCTCGCTCAAGACGGATTGGGAGGTGGAGCTGGGCATCGTCATCGGCACACGCGCCCGCCATGTGCAGGAAGCTGATGCGCTGCGCCATGTGGCGGGCTATGTGCTGGCCAACGATGTGTCCGAGCGGTCGTATCAGATCGAGCGTGGCGGCCAATGGGACAAGGGCAAGAGCTACGACAGCTTCGCGCCCATCGGCCCGTGGCTGGTGACGGCCGACGAAGTGCCTGACCCGCACGCCATCGACCTGTGGCTGGAGGTGAACGGCCGGCGCGTGCAGAACGGCAGCACGCGCAACTTCATCTTCGGCGTGCCCACGGTGGTGGCCTACATCAGCCAGTTCATGACGCTCGAACCCGGCGACATCGTGCTCACTGGCACGCCTGCGGGCGTGGGCCTGGGGCAGAAGCCCTCGCCCTGGTTTCTGAAGTCCGGCGACCTGGTGCGCCTGGGCGGCACGGGCCTGGGCGAGCAGGTGCAGACCTGTGCTGGCGGTTGAACCGCCTTATTTGTCCAGCGCCCCGCGCAGTGCGTGGCCCGTATTGCGCCAGCCCGCCTTGTTCGCCAAAGGCACCTTGAAGATCTTGAGTGCTGCCTGCTTCTCGTGCTTCACCCGGAAGACCCTGAAACTGGCCTGCTCGTCGTAGTGCACGAAGCACCACAGCGCGTCGCCCTCGGCCTGCTGGGGGTAGTGGACCTCGTGCCAGCACAGGTCGGCCTGGCTCTCGTAGGGCACCTCGAACACGGTCGCGTCGGCCTTGTTTTCGTACTTCACTTCCAGGATTTTTGCCATGGGTGTGTTTCTTTCCGGGGGCTGAAAGGGAGCTGCCGGCTGTGGGTCGGGCGGCGGCCATGGGCGAGGGTAGCCAAAAAAACGCCAGCCGGGCGGCTGGCGCGGGCTGGCGAAACAACTCGATACCTTGAAGTGACCCACGGTGCATTTACTTCACTCCACCTGCACCGCCTCCACAAATACCAACTCGCACGAATCGGCCCCAGAATCGGTGCGCGACAGCGAACTTGTCCAGCGCCAGCCGCTGGGGTGCGTGGCCTCCACCAGCAGGCCGCGCAGGCGGATGAACTCGCCCCCGCGCACCTTGCGCAGCGCGCGCTCCACCGTTGCGTTGGCAGGAATCAGGTGCATGTTGGCTGACGATTGCACGATCTCCGGCACCGGAATAGGCGGCTGGTCGCGCCATGAATAGAAGTACCAGCGCCGCCCCTGCGAGATGTTCAGGCGCTCGAAGACCGCCGGGTCGGCCATGCGCTGCCAGCCCAGGGCCAGGTCGAGAGGCGACAGATCCGATTCCATGCCCAGGTAGTAGTCTTCCCGTCGCAGCACCCGGGCCTGCAGGCCCAGCCGGGCCAGCGGCCTGAGGGTGAACCCCTTGAAGGCAAAAGCAGGTTCGGTGGCGGGCGTCTGCTCCGGGCTCTGGCTTTGCACCTGCTGCGCCAGGGTGGGGCCCTGTACTTCGGGTGTGCCCACGCGGGTGCGCACCGCCTCCACGGCAAAAAACGCCGCGATCAGTACGGCGCTGAATTTGAGGGCGGTCAGGGGCGACATGGGGCGGTGAGCGCAGGGGCTGGCCGGGCATTGTGCCCGCACGGCGGGCGCCGGGGTTCATACTCTGCGTATTGCTCACCCCACCGGGATCGCCATGTCATACGCCACACGCCGCCTGCACCTTGAACGTCACCGCACGGATCGCATTGGCTGGCTGCGCGCTGCCGTGCTGGGGGCCAACGACGGCATCGTCTCCACCGCCAGTCTGGTGGTGGGCGTGGCGGCGGCGCAGGCCAGCCCCTCCACCATCGTGATGACGGCCGTGGCCGGGCTGGTGGCCGGTGCCATGTCGATGGCGGCGGGGGAATACGTGTCGGTGCACTCGCAGGCCGATACCGAAAAAGCCGACCTGGAGCGCGAGCGCCACGAACTGGCAACCGACCCCCTGGCTGAAGAACACGAACTGGCCGGCATCTACGTGGGCCGCGGCCTCGCCCCTGGCCTGGCACAACAGGTGGCCCAGCAGTTGATGGCGCACGACGCTCTGGGCGCCCATGCGCGCGACGAGTTGGAAATCTCCGGCACCATGACCGCCCGCCCGGTGCAGGCCGCATTGACGTCGGCCGCCGCCTTTGCCGGTGGTGCCGCCTTGCCCCTGCTGGTGGCCGCCGTAGCGCCCGCCAGTAGTCTGCTCTATTGGGTGGCCGGCACGGCGTTGGTGTTTCTGGCCTTGCTGGGCGGCGTGGCCGCGCGTACCGGCGGGGCGGGCGTGCTGGTGGGCGCCTGGCGCGTCACCTTCTGGGGCGCGTTGGCCATGGCCATCACGGCGGGCGTGGGGGCGCTATTCGGTGCGCCGGTCTGACAAAACCACCTGACCACGCCCCCAGGCGACCGCGGCATGCCCCGTTGCACCGCGCGAAGCGGTCGCTTGATCGTCGCAAGCAGGGGGGGCTTTCCCCACTAGCGATATTTGCTGACACCGATCCCATCCATTGCCCCGCAGACCACGTGTCGCGCTGGCCTCATGGTCGGGAGATGTTGCTGCATTCCAAAACTTCCCCGACACCCTGTATGGACACGCATGCGGTGGTGGCCTCGTCGATGCCCCATGCGTTGCACCCATGAGCGATACGCTGCTTTTTAACCTCGGGTTCGCCCTGGTCGGCCTGCTGCTGATCGTGATGACGCTGAGCAGTTCACTCATCTCGCGTGTGCCCTTCAGCTCGGCGATTTTGTATCTTGCCGTGGGCGTGGGCATTGGCCCCTGGGGGCTGGGCCTGCTGGTGCTGGACCCTGTGGATGACGCGCACCTGATCGAGCGCCTGACCGAGATGGCCGTGCTCATTTCACTGTTCAGTGTGGGCCTCAAGCTTGATCTCCCGCTGCGCGACCGGCGCTGGCGCATTCCGGTGCAGCTCGCTTCGGTGTCGATGGTGATCACTGTGGGCGCGATCACGGCCGTGGGGGTGTGGTGGCTGAACTTGCCGCTGGGCGCTGCGGTGCTGCTGGGGGCCATTTTGGCGCCTACCGACCCGGTGCTGGCGTCCGACGTGCAGGTGGCTGACCCGCAAGACCGCGACCGCCTGCGTTTTGGGCTTACCGGGGAGGGGGGCTTGAACGATGGCACGGCGTTTCCGTTCGTGATGCTCGGACTGGGGCTGTTTTCGCTGCACGACCTGGGCGAGTGGGGCTGGCGCTGGTGGGCTGTGGATGTGGTGTGGGCCGTGGTGGGGGGTGTGGCCATTGGCTTCCTGCTCGGCGCACTGGTGGGGCGCTTCATCCTGTACCTGCGTACCCGCCACCGCGAGGCCCTGGGCCCGGACGAGTTCATGGTGCTGGGACTCATTGCATTGGCCTATGGGGTGGCCCTGCTGTGCCACACCTATGGTTTCCTGGCTGTTTTTGCCGCCGGGCTGGCACTGCGCCGTGTGGCTGCGCAGCCCGCAGCGCCTGGCGCCACCACACAAGCCGCTGAAGCAGGTGAGGGCGGCACCGCCGACGGTTTGGAAGCCGATCATTCGCCCGGGCATCTGATGCATGCCGTCGAACGCTTCAACGCCCAACTGGAGCGGATCGCCGAGGTGGCAGTGGTGCTGGTGGTGGGCGCGCTGCTCACGGAGGTCGACTTTGGCACCGAGGTGCTGTGGTTTGTGCCCGTGCTGCTGCTGGTGGTCAGGCCCCTGGCGGTTTACGTGGGGCTGGTGGGTGCCAAGGTGGAGCGCTCCCAGCGTCGCCTCATTGCGTGGTTTGGGATTCGCGGCATCGGCTCCATCTACTACCTGATGTACGCCATCACCCACGACCTGCACCCGGTGATTGCGCAGCGCCTGCTGGCCATCACGCTGGCCGTGGTGGTGGCGTCGGTGCTACTGCACGGCGTGTCGGTGACGCCGTTGATGCGGCGCTATGAACGGCGCAAGCTGGACCGCCACAGCAAGCCCGACCAATAGGTTGGCGACAGGGCCGCGCACCACCAAAAAAGCGGGATTTTCTGCCGCCCAAACACTACGCCAGAACGACCTGGTTTCGCCCTGCGGCTTTGGCGGCGTACAGCGCGGCGTCGGCCCGGGCGTACAGGCCGCCAGCGTCTTCCTTCTCCTGCAGCGTTGCCACACCCAGGCTGATGGTTGTCGGGTGCCCCAGCCAGTTGGCTTGTGCCACCGCGATGCGCATGCGCTCGGCCACTTCCAGGGCACCCTGGGCATCGGTGTTCGGCAGAATCACGGCAAACTCCTCGCCGCCCACGCGGGCAACGACGTCGATGACCCGGGCACAGCCGCTGAGCAACCGGGCGATCGCCAGCAGCACCTTGTCGCCCGCCTCGTGGCCAAGGCTGTCGTTGATGCGCTTGAAATGGTCCACGTCCAGCATGAGCAGGCTCAGCGGGGCATCTCGGCGGTCCACAATGGCCAGTTCGAGTTGCAGGCTGTGGTCGAACGCCCGCCGGTTGCGCAGCCCGGTCAGGGCGTCGGTGGTTGCCAGCTCGCTCAGTGCCCGGTTGAGTTCATCGACCTTTTGCAGCTGCGCCAGCAACTGCTGGTTGAGCGCATCGGCATCGCGCAAGGCCTTGCGCAGCCGGATTTCGCGCAGGGCCGAGTGGGCCAGCTCCACAAGAACCTTGATGTCCTGCTCGGTCCACTGTTTGGGCTTGAAATCCACCGCGCAGAAACTCCCCAGCACTTCTCCGTCTTCGGTGCGCAGCGGAATGCCTGCATAGGCCCGCACCCCCAGCGACCCGACCGTGGGAACGTCCCGGAACACCGGAAGCTGCGTCACGTCCTCCAGGATCAGCGCCTCTCCGGACGCCAGGGCATAGTGGCAGAACGTGCGCCCCTTCAGCTCGCGCGTGCTGCGCAAAGGCTCGCCCATGCCATAGGCGCTCTTGTAGAAATCGCGGTGGGCATCCACCAGCGACACGAAAGTGACGGGCGCCCCGGTGAGCTTGGCCGCCAGACGGGTCAGCCGGTCAAAACTCTCTTCGGTGGGGGTGTTCAGCAAGCCGGTGTCGCGCACCGCTGCCAGACGCTGGGGGTCGCTGAGCGCGGCCTGAATCTGGGCTTCATCGGCAGGCTTCGGGGGCATGGAAGTCATGGGCCATGGTAGCAAGTTCACGCAGAAAACGCCGGGGTGGGGCCTTGCCCGGCACCGCCGCCACCCCGGCCCAGGGGCATCAGCCGCGCCAGGCCACTTCGCCCCCGGTGGGCACCGCCTGCGCCCGGCCCAGCGCCTCCAGCGTTTGCAGCAGCGTGGGCAGGCCCTTTTTCCAGGGGCCACGGCCCTTGAAGCGCGATTCGATGGACGGCAGAGTGAGCGGCGCAGGGCTGGCGGCCAGCACGGCGGCCACGGCGCGCACCTGCTCGGGCAGGGTGGCGGGCCAGGGGTGCTGCTGGGGTTTGGAGTGCTCTGGTTTTGATAGCGGATTTTCACTATCCAAATCGGCCTCTGGCGCTTTCTCATCTTGCGGTAGCAGCTCCTGTTTTTGCAGTAAATTTTGCGGATTTTGAAAGTCCGGCCGCAGCCAGCGCACGCGGCCCTGGGCTTCTTCTGCGGCGCGCCGGGTGTTGAGCTGCACCAGGTGGGCCAGGATGTCGTCGGTGCTGGCACCGGCGGGCAAGCCGTAGGCCGCCAGCACGGCCGCATCCAGCTCATCATGCAGCTCGCGCAGCACGCCCACCAGGCCCTGGGTGTGCTGGGTTTTCTCTTTGGCCGTGAGCGCGCGGCCTTCGCGCAGGGCGGCGAGCACGTTGTAGATGCCGGTGAGGGTGAGGCCGGTGTTGCCGGATTCGGGCGCCAGCACGCGCTTGCGGTGCTGGTCGATTTGCTCGGCGAGGTGGGCAATGCGTTCGCGGAGCTGCGGGTTCAGGCCGGTGTCTTCGTCGGGGAAGGGGAAAGTTTCGAAGCAGCGGGATTTGCTATAGACCGGGTCGTTGCCGACCCCTAAATTTCCGCCTGTAGCCAGAGCCCAAGTTACATGCAGCGTGCTTGAGAGGATGCCGAGATGAAGTGCCTCGGTTGAGGCAACAACGACCAATTTGTGTTCGGGTCTGCTCTTGCCGTCAATGAACGAAAAAACCCGGTGTTTGGCTGTCTCAACGGTCACGATCAAACGCGAAAGCCCTTTCGAGGCTTCACGTAGTTGCTCGTTGCTGCGGCGAAAGAGCCACCAGTTCGCGCGTACCTTTGGGTCAGCATTAATCTGGCGTTCAGGCCAAACAGTGTCATGCAACCTTTGCCAAATTTGTGGTGCGTCGGCGCGCAGCGCTTCTGCCGTAGTGCCGTGCACGTCGATGACCGAGTAACCGCGAGGAGTGGCGGTGATGTCCTTACCGTTGAAAAGCGGAAATATCCAAGGTACGCACTCGGCGTGCTGGCGAAGTGCCTCGGCTTCTTCGCCGGTAAGCACAAAACCGCGTCCGCCCAAGAGGTAGCCTGTGTTGGAAATTCGCTGGTTTGCTTGCAAAGGGCCAGCAGCAGCCACGTTGGCTCCTACCTTGAGATCGGCGTGAATCAGGCCCGTTGTGCTGCGCAGAGTGACGGTTACTTCTCCATGTTCGCCAGACTGCTCGGAAATGACGTGATTCAATACACCTTGACCTTCGCCCGGTGCCAAGACGGTCATAGCAATACGTACGGCGGCACCGTTGGCGCTGTCCACCCAAGGGTGGTCGGGAATCGCCATTTCCAGGTGCGTGCCTTTGTCCAGCGCTGCCTGCACCACGCGGCGGTTGAAAACCATAGTCAGGCTGTTGGTGGTGATCAACCCCATGCGCCGCGTGTGGCCTGCAGCCACTTGCGCGGCTGCGTGGTGCCACCAGAACATCACAAAGTCGGCGCTTTCCGGAATCTCGGGCCACGCGCCGCGCAGGGCTTGCACGTAGCCGTCGCCCAGCGCATCGCGCATCCGCAGTTTTCCAATAAACGGCGGGTTCCCCACAATGAAATCCGCCTGCGGCCACTGCGCCTGCCGGGCGCCCACGTAGCGCCATTGCGGCACCTGGGCGGCTTCGTCGGGCACCTGTTCGCCGGTGACAGGGTGGGTTTTGAACGTGGTGCCGTCCCAGCGGCTGAGCAGCTGGCCGTTGGCGTCGTAAGCCACTTCCTGCGCGTCCCAGGCCAGCACGGCGTCGCGGCATTCGATGTTGCCGTAGTTGTGCACCACGGGCTCGGCCACGCTGGCGGCGCCCCGTGTGCGGATGTGCCACTGCAGGTAGCCAATCCACAGCACCAGCTCGGCCAGGGCGGCGGCGCGTTCGTTCAGCTCGATGCCGCGCAGTTGCTGCAGGGTGACGGTTTCGCCTTCAAAGCCCAGCTGGTCTTGCGTGTGCCCTAGTTCTTCGAGCTGGTTGACGACTTCGCCCTCCAGGCGCTTCAAATGCTCCAGCGTCACATACAAGAAGTTGGCGCTGCCACAGGCCGGGTCGAGCACGCGGGTGGTGCACAACTGGTGGTGGAATTTTTTGACCTCGGCGCGGGCGTCCTGCAGTTTGGCTTCTGCCGCTTTGCCCTCCAGCGCGGCGGCCTCATGCGCCAGCACCAGGGCGGCGGCCTGGGCGTTGGCCCAGTCTGCGCGCAGGGGTTCGATGACGGTGGGCAGCACCAGGCGTTCGACATAGGCGCGGGGCGTGTAGTGCGCGCCCAGGGCGTGGCGCTCGGCGGGGTCGAGCGCGCGCTCCAGCAGGGTGCCGAAGATGGCGGGTTCGACCTCGCGCCAGTTGGACTTGGCGGCGGCAATCAGCAAATCCACCTGCTCGGGCGTGAGCAGCAGGCTGTAGCCGTCTTGCCCCGCGCCTTTGAACAGCTTGCCGTTGAAGTGCAGCACGGGCTTGGCAAGGGCCGCGCTAAAGCCGCCCCGGTCCATGTCGGCCCACAAAATGCGCAGCATGTGCTGCAGCGTGGCGGGGTCGTCGCGGTGGGTTTGCAGCAGGCCCAGAAAGGCGCCTTTGGGCAGCAGCTCCACGTCTTCGGCAAACATGGAAAACAGGCAGCGGGTGAGGTAAGCTGCTACGGTTTCAGGAGCTATTGGCGCTTGACTGGTAAGCGTTTGAGGCTGATTTTGCTTGCTATTTGCGCTGCCCCCGTTTTCGAGCGACTGCGACAGCCGCGCCAGCAGCGCGGCCACGTCGCGCGTGACCTGGGCGCTGATGCGGGCGGGGTTGAGGCTTTCGGGGTCGCTCCAGATGCGGCGCAGGCGCTCTTGCACCTCGGGCCGGGCCAGGTCGGCGAGTTGCAGGCGGTGGCTGCGCGGGTCGGGGTAGGGGGTGTAGGTGCCGCCGCTGCGGCTGAATTCGGCATACACCTCAATCACAGTGCCTACGTCCACCACCAGCACAAAGGGCGGGCGGCCCTCTTGCGCGGGCAGGGCGCGGGCGTAGGCCTCGCCCTGGCTGCGGGCGCGCAGCAGGCCGTCGTCAAAGCCCTTGGTGTGGCTGCCGGCCTTTAGCTTTTTGGCCTCCAGCACAAAGTGGCCGCGCCGGTAGCAGTCAATGCGCCCGGCGCTGGCACTGCCGTCGCCATGCGTGAAGGTGACGGGGCGCTCGAACATGTAGCTTTGCTCGGGCGTGGGGTGGGGCTTGTCCACGCCGAGCAGCTGGCACAGGTCCATCACAAAGCTTTGCGCGGTGGCCAGCTCGCTGGCGGTGGTGCCGCTCCAGCGCTGGATGAAGGCGTGGGTGGCGGTGGCGGCGGCGGCGGCGGCGTGGTCGGCGGGCGCTTGGGTGCCTGTGGCGGTGTGGTTGTCTCCCATGCGGGAGATGATAGCGGGGGGTGTCAGTGCCGCCGCTTCATCCCCGCGCCGCGCAGTGGAGGCCTCTGCTTACTCACCCAGGTGTCAGGGATTCGGTGCGATGGCTGCACGGTTGCGCTGTCTACGCCCATCTACTTGCGGCTTGCCGTGTTTTCTTCTTTCAAAGTCGGGTTGAAGCGGGCGTTTCAGGCGAAGGTATTGACCTGCGTCCCCAGCGTGCCCGAGGTGGCCAGCTGGGGCTGGGGCACGGATTGCGCCATGGCGTCGATCATGATCGTGGCGGTGGCTTCCTGCATGTCCAGCGCCTTTTTCAGCATGGTGATGTGGACCGCGTCGGACGTTTTGGCGCTGGCCAGCGAGGTGGCGGTGCTGACAATGCTGTTGGCGAGGGAAACGTCCATGGCGAAGCTCCAGACAGGGAATACCGTGTTATCGGCTGGCCCCGCTGTTTCTGAAGCTGTTTGTTCAGCCGGGCGCGTCGTCCCACCCCACACGGCCCTGGCCGATGTCGTTGATGCGCTGCACGAAGGCAGCGGCATGGGCTTCGGGCAGGCGCAGTTGCAAGGTGACGACGGTGCCGTGCTGTACCTGGAGCAGTTCGGCCCCGGCGGCGTCGATCTCGCGGCGCAGCAGGCCTTCTTGCGCGTAGGGCACCAGGCATTGCAGGGTTTTCATGCGCTGCAGTTGCACCTTCGGCGCTGTCAGCAGGGCCTGGGCCACGGTGTCGGTGTAGGCGCGCACCAGTCCACCCGCGCCGAGCTTGACGCCACCGAAGTAGCGCACCACGGTGGCCAGCACGCCTTCGAGGTCCTGGTGGCGCAGCACGTCGAGCATGGGGCGCCCGGCGGTGCCGCCGGGTTCGCCGTCGTCCACCGCGGCCGACTGGCCGCCCGCCAGCAGCGCCCAGCAAATATGGGCGGCGCCGGGGTGTTCCTTCCAGAGTGCATCGACATGGGCCTGGGCACTGGCCCGGTCGGGCATGGGCTGCACGCAGCCGATGAAGCGGCTTTTCTTGATGATGAGTTCGCTGTGCGCGGGAGCGGCGAGGGTCTGGGGCATGGAACCGCCAAGCTTACCCGGGCGCGCACCGGCTCAACGCGGGGTGGCTTCGCCCAGAATGCCGCGTGCCATGTTGCGGCTGTGCGCGCCAAAGTTCCGCATCAGCGTGGCGATGGTGGATTCGAGTGCGGCCCGGGGCGCGTCGCCCTGGCGTGCGACTTCGGCCACGAGGTCGATGGCCTTGGCGTGCACGCCGAAGTCAAAGGCGGGGTCGTTCACGTAGCCGGTGGGCACGGTGGCGAGCATCTGGTCGGTGACCGTGGTGCCCAGCGCGTGCGCCTGCCGAGCCACGGTGTCGCGTGCGTAGTTGTCGCTCCAGGGGCCATAGCTGGTGTCGCTGGCGGTGTCGCGCAGGGCCTGGTCCACGCTGCCGGGTTGGCGCGCCTGGGCAGCGGCCTGGATCATCTGGCTTTCATAGCGCTCCAGCACGAAGTGGCGGTTGGACAGCAGGATGATCATGTCGTTCTTGGCGCCCGGCATGCCCAGCATGGCGAGCAGATTGATGCCGATGAGCCGCGCCGACGAGAAGCCCGGCGCCAGGCTGGCGTGGTAGGGCTGGGTCAGGTCTTGCAGGTAGTGCAGCGCCAGCCCGGCAAAGCGCCAGCCCCAGTAAGGGTGGCCAGTGCGAAAAGCCAGCCGGGAGAGGCTTTCGTATTGATGGATGCGCAGGAGCGGGTAGGTGCGCTTGAGGAAGCCCGCCGCCATGTAGATGGTGCTGGACTCGTGGTAGTAGCCCATGTGGAAGGGCGCCTGGGTGGAAAAGTCGAGGTGGGGGTTGCCAAACGGAATCTTGCCAAAGCCGTAGCGCGGGCCCCATTCCGAGGGGTTGTCCTCCCACAGGTTGAGGTCGAGCCCATAGTCGGGTTCGTCGCTGGCAGAGGCCAGCACGACCAGGGGCGCCACGCTGTCGCCCGCACGCAGGCGCACGAAGGTGTGGCCGCCGCCGTCCTTGTCGCGGGCGGGCAGGGCGCTGACGAGGTCGTGTGCCATGCTTTCAGCCTGCGGTGCTGGCGCCCAAGGGTCGGGCTGCACGTAGAGCGCGAAGCGGCTTTGGGGCGAGACGCGCAGCGCCGTCAGAAACGCCCGGCGCAGCGCCTCGGGGCCTTGTTGCGCCACGGTGGCATCAAAGCGCAGCGGCGCGGGCAGGGGTGGGTAGTGCGCGATGTGTTTCTGGGCCCAAGCGTCCTGGTCCGCCAGCAGTTGGGCTATGGGCTGGGCCTGTGCGGCCAGGAAGGCTTCGAGCGGCTCGGCCGGCACGGCGGGGGCTTGCGCCACTTCGGGCATGGCCTCGAAGGCGCGGTAGTTGGCCAGGGCGTGGTTGCTCCAGGCCCACGCGGGGCTGGTGGCGCTCATGGCGAGCAGGGCGGTGATCAGTATCTTTTGCATGTCAGCACTCGGGTTCAATCCTGTGAAGGGTAGCCGGTGATGGCGCGGATGTCGCGGTACAGGGGCTGTAGCCTTTCATACATGCGGCAATAGACGCGCCGGTAGAGCTGCTCGTAGGTGCGGGCGTGCTCGGGCTCGGGCTGGAACACCTGCCCGATGCGCGTCATCTCGCGCACCGCAGTGGCAAAGTCGGGATGCAGCCCCAGGCCCACGCTGGCCAGGATGGCGGCGCCCAGGCCGCTGGTCTCATACAGGTGCGGGCGTTCGCAGGGCAGGTTGAAGATGTTGGCGGTGATCTGCATGGCTGCGTCGCTCTGCGAGCCGCCGCCTGAGACGCGCACGCGCTCAATGGCTGTTCCGCCACGTTTCTCGATGCGCTCCTTGGCTTCGCGTAGCGCGTAGGCCAGCCCTTCGAGGATGGCGCGGTACAGGTGGGCGCGGGTGTGCACGTCGCCAAAGCCGATCACGGCGCCCTTGGCCTCGGGGCCAGGTACCTTGATGCCGGGGTTCCAGAAGGGCTGCAGCATCAGGCCCTGCGCGCCGGGCGGTACGGCGTTGACCAGTGCATCGAACAGGCTTTCGGGCGGCACGCCGCGCTCTTGTGCCAGCAATTGCTCGTGCTGGCCGAACTGCTCCTTGAACCAGCTCACCATCCAGAAGCCGCGCGTGATCTGCACCTCGGTGTTGTAGTGCCCCGGCACGGCCGCCTGGTAGGGCGGAATGAAGGGCGTGGCCTCCAGGTAGCGCGGCGTGGTGGTGTTGATGGTGGCGGCCGTGCCGTAGGAGAGGCAGGCGATCTCGGGCGTGAGGCAGCCCGCGCCGATCACTTCGCAGGCCTTGTCGGCCGCGCCGGCCACCACGCTCAAGCCCGCGGGGATGCCCGTCTGCCGCGCGGCCTGTTCGGAGACCGTGCCGATCACCGTGCCCGGCGGCACCAGCTCGGGCAGCATGCCCGGGCGGATGGGCAGGGCGTGCCACTTCCAGTCGTGCGGCGGCGCCCAGCGGCCTTTTTTGTAGTCGAACGGCACATAGCCCACCTGCGAGGCCACCGAATCGACAAAGCGCCCCGTGAGCCGGTGGTGCAGGTAGCCCGAGAGCAGCAGGAACTTGTCGGTGCGTGCCCACAGCTCGGGCTGGTGCTGGGCGATCCAGTTGGCCTCGGCCTCGCGTTGGAAGTGGCGCACGGTGTCGCGCATGCCGATGGCGGCAAAGGCGGCCTCCCACCACCAGGGCAGGCGCGGGGCGTGCTCGGCGCGGCGTTGGTCGAGCCAGATCATCGAGGGGCGCAGCGGCTGCCCGTCGGCGCCGAGCGAGACGGTGGTGCCGCGCTGCGTGGTGACCACGACCCCGGCGATGGCTTCCTTCGGGATGGAGGTGCTGGCCCACAGGCACTCGCAGGCCTGGCACAGGGTCTGCCAGAAGGCGTCGGGGTCGTTCTCCATCCAGCCCGGTTCGGGCGAGCGGTAGGTGGTGATCGGCACCTGTGCCTTGCCCGCCAGGTTGCCGTGCAGGTCGAACAGCAGGGCGCGCACGCTCTGCGTGCCGTTGTCGATGGCGAGCAGGTAGGGCTTTTTCATGGGGTCTCCATTGCTCTTATTGTCATAGCTGTTGGCGCTTGATGGATAAGCGTTTGAGGCTGTTTTTATTCAAACTCTGGCAGCGTGGCGCCGGGCAACTGGTAGTGCGCTGCGATGAGGGCGCGGTAGCGGGCCGTTTCCTCTTGCCAGCGCGCATCGCTCCAGCCCAGGTGCGGTGCGCAGAGCTGGCGGATGCGCGGCAGGTGTTCCAGTGCGCCGTGCGCCAGCAGAAGGCCCAGCCGCGTGCGGCGCAGCAGCAGGTCGTCGAGGTGCTCCACCGCCTCGTGGCGGGCGGCCAGTGCCAGCTCGATCCACAGTGTCTGCGTGCCGGCAATGCATTCCAGGTCTTCGTCCTGCGCACCGGCGCACAGGGGCGCGGCCAGACTGCCGTAGCGTGCCTGCAGGCGCTGGCGCACAGCCGGGCTCCAGCGCGGGTTCAACAGGCTGGCGGGGGTGAACAGCGGCGCATCGTTGCGCTCGAACGGTTTGCCCACATGCGGCGTGGCCAGGGCTAGCGCGTCCTGCGCCATGAGGCGAAAGGTGGTGAGCTTGCCGCCGGTCAGCGTGATGAGGCCCGATTCGTCGCGCACCACATGGTCGCGCGTGGCTTTCGAGGCGTCCTTCTGGCCGTCGTCGAGCACCGGGCGCACACCGGCGTAGCAGGCGGTGACGTCGGCTGGCGTGAGGCGGGCTCCGGGGAACTGGTCGTTCACGGCGTCCACCAGATAGTCCACCTCGGCCGGGGTGATGCTGGCCTCGGTGTCGAGCGGTTCGCGATGGTCGAGGTCGGTGGTGCCGATCAGCGTGGCGCCTTCCCAGGGGTAGAGGAAGACCGGACGCCCGTCGCGCGGGTGCATGAGGCTGATGCTCTGCGCCACCGGCAGGCGCCAGAACGGCACCAGCAGGTGGCTGCCGCGCAGCGGGCGCAGCAGGGGCTTGCTACCCGCGCCTGCGCGCAGCCGGTCGGCCCAGGCGCCGGTGGCGTTGACAACGCAGCGGGCACGCACGCCATAGGTTTTCCCGTCCAGGGTGTCCTGCAAATCCAGGCCGGTGGTGCGTCCGTGCTCCAGCCGCAGCCCACTGGCAGCCATGTAATTGAGGCTGGTGGCGCCGAGCCGCCGCGCCTCCTGCAGCACGCGCAGCACCAGCCGGGCGTCGTCGGTCTTGGCGTCCTGGAACACCAGCGCGCCGCGCAGACCTGGCGGCGCCAGGCCGGGCGCAATCATTTGTGTGGCGGCGAGGTTGGCGTGGAAATGGCCCCGCTGTCCGGCCATGAGGTCGTACACCACCAGCCCGGTCTGCATCAGCCAGCGCCCGGGTTTGCGGCCGGGGCAGTCGGCGAACAGAAAGCTCTGCGGCTCGACCAGGCCCGGGGCCTCGCGCAGCAGGCGATTGCGCTCACGCACCGAGTGCAGGGTGGTCTTGAGGTCGCCTTCCTTCAGGTAGCGCAGCCCGCCGTGTACCAGTTTGGATGAACGGCTGGACGTGCCCCAGGCAAAGTCGCGCTGCTCCACCAGCAGCACGCTCCAGCCCGCTCGCGCGGCCTGCTGCGCCACGCCCGCACCGCTGATGCCTCCGCCGATGACGACCAAATCCCACTCGTGTGCTTCTAGCCGTGCCAGCGTCTCGGCGCGCGGGGGGAAGGTGTTCATACGGTTTTGCATTCGATCGGATAACTAGGCGGGAGCCGAAGACAGTGCTGTAGCACGGCGAGGTGAACCAACGACGTTAGACGGTCGAAGGCAAAGCCGTGTCCGCCCATGGTCCGCCGTCCTGCAGTAGCTTTCCGGGGTTCATGATCCCGTGCGGGTCGAAATGGCGGCACAGCCCGGCCAAGGTCTGCATGCCCAGCGGTCCTTTCTCATCGACCAGGTGCGCGGCATGGTCGCGCCCCACGCCGTGCTGGTGGCTCACGGTGCCGCCGTGCGCGGCAATCTGCGCGGCCACGGCGCGTTTCAGCTTCTGCCAGCGCTCAAAATTGGGCGCAAAGCCGCCCGCAGCGGTGGGCCAGACGTACTGCGCATAGATGCTGCTGCCCTGCGGGTATACGTGCGAGAGGTGGGTGAAGGCATGCACCGGCTCGCCGAAGCTGGCGAACACGTCGCGCGCGGCCTGCTCCATGGCGTGCATCAGGGGCTTGACCTGGGGCCAGTCCACCGCGGTTTCGATGGTGTCCACGCTGTAGCCCAGGTCCCACAGCGTGTTGCGCAGGTAAGGGCCTTTGAAGCGGTTGGCCGCCCATTTGCTGCCCATGGCCGGGCCGATATAGACCGCGCCGTGGCGGCCCAGCGTGCGCCGGGCCTCGCGCAGGGCGTGGCGTGCGGTGGCCGGGTCGGCGGTCACGCCCAGCATCAGCAGGCATTTGCCCTCGCCGCAGCCGCGCCAGGCGAGGTAGCGCTCCATCAGGCCGATCAGGCGCTCGTGGCCGGCGAGCTGCAGGTTGGTTTCGGTCTCGATGCCGTTGGACAGGCGCAGCATCGACAGCGGCAGGCGCCGCTGCACCAGCGCGCGCACGGCGGCCTCGGCGCTGTCCCAGTCGGGCAGGAAGAGGGCGTGAAAGCTTTCGTGCCCGGGCAGGGGCGAGACGCGCACCGTGGCCTCGGTGAGGATGCCGAAGCGCCCCTCCGAGCCGAGCACCAGTTCGCGCAGGTCCGGCCCGGCGCTGGAGGCGGGCAGGGTGGGTAGCACCAACGTGCCCACGGGCGTTTCCATGCGGCCGCCCGCGAAGAGCTGCTCGATGCGCCCGTAGCGCAGCGACTGCTGGCCGCTCGAGCGCGTGACCACCCAGCCACCCACGGTGGAGTACTCAAACGACTGCGGAAAATGCCCCAGCGTATAGCCCTGAGCGCGCAACTGGGCCTCTACCTGCGGCCCCGGCGTGCCCGCGCCGAAGGTGGCGAGCTGGCTGGTCTTGTCCAGGTGCAGCAGCCGGTTCATGCGCGTGAGGTTCACCGAGAGAATGGGCCGCTCGCCCAGCGGGCAGTCGAGGTGCCCGGCCACGCTGGTGCCGCCCGCGAACGGGATCACGGTCCAGCGGTTCGCCTGCGCCAGGTCCAGCAGCTCGCGCACCTGCTCGCCCGACTCGGGGAAGGCCACGCCATCGGGCACCGGGGGGAGTTGGCCGAACCGCTTCTTGATCCAGTCGGCATAGCTCTCGCCCAGCGCCATGGTCAGGCGCGTCGAGGCATCGCGCTGGATCAGCGGGTGCCCTGGCAGGCGCGAAGCTGGAATGCCCGCCAGCAGGTCTTCGCGCCGGGCGTCCTGCCCGGGGTATCCCGGCCCGAGGCGCCGGGCCAGCATGGCGCGGGCGCCGTCGCCAAGATTCATCGAGGTGGCATCGTCGCCCCAGCCGTTCCATCGCCGCATGAATGCATACTCCCTGTTGGTTTTAGAACCTGTTCAAGATCTTTTCATGGGGTACGTTGCCCCGCAAAGGCTGTGGCTGCAAGGCGCAAACCACAGCCGGGCTGGTGGCCCGGCGAGGATTTGCAACGCCGCGGACGCAGCCTTTGCGGGGCAACCCGAAGGGCATGGCTCCAAAACCGCCACGCTCGTCGTTGCCCACCTTGCCCATACATGGGTATGGGCGGCGGCGTGCGCCTAGATCGTGGCGGTTTTGAAGCCATGCGTACCCCATGAAAAGATTTTGAACAGGTTCTTAGCCACTGTAGGCGCGGGCCGCCCGTTTGCCATTCCGCAATGCCGCCAACCGATTGTTCGATCACGCCAAAAGCGCCGCCGCCCCGTGTCGTGGCGCCCTATGCGCGCACGCTGTGGGACGCCGCGCGCGCCGAGGGCGTGCCGCAGGTGCTGGGCCGCGAGGCCCCGGGCGAGGAGGACATGCCCGTGTCCGACTATCTCGCCCTGCTGCAGCAGGCGCTGGCGCACGCGGGGCCGGGCTTTGGCTGGCGCCTGGGGCAGAGTGTCAAGCCCACCACCTATGGCGTCAACGGCATCCTGCTGTTGGCCTGCCCCACGCTCGGCGAGGCTTTGCAGCAGGTGCTGCGTTTCGAGTCGCTGGTGCACGATCTGGGGCGTTCGTCCTTCACGCAGCAGGGCGACACCGTGGAATACGCCTGGCGCAACGACTGCGCGGGCCACCCGGCGGCCGATGCGCTGGCCGAATCGGTGTTCGCGGGCATCCAGACCTGCGCGCAGTGGCTTGTGGGCCAGCCGATTGCGGGGTTTGAGTTGGAGTTTGCCCACCACCGCGACGAAGCCACCGCGCAGGCGATTGCCCAGGCCAGCGGGGCGCGCGTGCGCTGGGGCTGCGCCGCGCACCGCGCCGTGTTCCCGGCAGCGCTGTTGGATTGGCCGATTCCCCAGGCCAACAAGACGCTGCTGCCGCTGTTGCAGCGCCATGCCGACGAGCTGTTGCAGGCGCGCCACCCGCGCGAGGGCGGCATCGTGGCCCAGGTGCGCCAGAGCATTTCCAACCGGCTGGGGCAGGGCGCCGTGAAGCTGGCCGATGTGGCGCGTGACCTGCACCTGTCCACGCGCACCCTGCAGCGCCGCCTGTTGGACGCTGGCGTGGCCTACCAGGCGCTGCTCGACGCCACGCGGCACGAGCTGGCCTGCCATTACCTGGCTACGTCGGCCATGCCGATTGCCGAAGTGGGCTACCTGCTGGGTTATCAGGAGCCCACGGCCTTCCACCATGCCTTCAAGCAGTGGCAGGGCCAGGGGCCGGGGCAGTACCGGGCGCAGACGCGGGCGTCGGGCTGATCACGCGGCCCGTGAGGACGGGTGCGGCGTGCAAGCTGTGATTTCCATCACGGATGCGGGCGCTTCGTGCGCCCGCAAAGCGCCTGGATGCGGGGGAATGTGCGTTCTGTCACACGCCTGTATGCGTTGCTTTCCTACACTGGCCTTGAAAAGCAGCCCCTACGCTTGTACGCACTCCCCAAGGAAAGAATCGCCATGTTCGCAACCCACCTCGCCTCGCCCCTGCAGCAGTCCCTGGTCAGCCATGTCTTTGGCCGGTTCATTGCGCGCACACCGCCAGGCAACCCTGCCGTGGCTGCGCCTGGGGTGATGGACGCCATGGCGGCCCCAGCGCTGGAGTCCGAGATGGACGAGCCCGACCTCGCACAGCGGGTGCGCGAACTGGGCGAGTGGTAAGCGCATTGCGGCGGGTGGTGCTGCAGGGCAGGCTGCGCAAGGTCAAGGCTTGGGGGTTTTGCCCGAGGCCATGAAGGCTATCAACGCCATGCGCATGGCTTCTTCGACCGTCATGTCCACCGGCACTGTCCAGCTGCGCGGCACAAACACGGTGTAGCCACCGATCATGTAACCCATGGGCAGGTAGACGGCCACCTGGTCTTCCAGATCGCCGATGCCTCGGGGCAGTCCTTTCATGCTCTGGCGCGTGACCAGGCCGATGATGCCCAACTCGTTGCCCGGCATCTTGAGCAGCACCACCTGTTGCGCATCCTGCTCGTGCGGCGCGAAATAGTCGGCAAAGTTCTTCAGCGACGAGTAAATGCTTTTCACCACCGGCAGATTGGTGAAAGGCAGTTCCACCCACGACAGCAGTCGCGAGGCAATCGGCAGCGAGATCAGCACACCCAGCGCCACGATCAGCAGCGCGCCAAGCGCAATGCCCAGGCCGGGCAGGTAGAAATCACCGGTGATGGGGCGGATCAGCGCCATGGCGGAGCGCTCGGTCCAGGTGACGAAGAGGATCAGCACATAGACCGTGAGGGCCACGGGCAGAAAGGCGATGAGGCCACGGAAGAAATACTGGGAGATGCGTTTCATGGCGGTTCGGGCGGGCAAGAATGGAGCGATTCCAGCATAGCAGCCGACCCAGATGGGTACAGGTAGGGCACCGGTATCTTTGAAGGATGCCGGTGCGGCCAACACCTGCTCGGCGTGGGGGCAAGCGGTGACATGTGCGGATTTCGGAGGTGCGCCGTAAAATCAACGGTTACCCCACATGGCCGCCGTCATTTCCGCAAGGCCGCCCACCCCCCATGACTGCCTACGTTGACGTCTCCCTGTTTCCGCGCGCCGCCAAGCCGCTGACCAGCTACCGCCCCTTCTGGGCCAAGCGCTTCGGCACGGCCCCGTTCCTGCCGATGAGCCGCGCAGAGATGGAGCAGCTGGGCTGGGACAGCTGCGACATCGTGCTGGTGACAGGCGACGCCTATGTGGACCACCCGAGTTTCGGCATGGCCGTGATCGGCCGATTGCTCGAAGCCCAGGGCTTTCGCGTCGGCATCATCGCCCAGCCCGACTGGCAAAGCGCCGAGCCCTTCAAGGCGCTGGGCAAGCCCAACCTGTTCTGGGCGGTGACGGCGGGGAACATGGACTCCATGATCAACCGCTACACGGCCGACCGCAAGATCCGCAGCGACGACGCCTACACCCCCGGCGCCGAGGGCAACCGCCGCCCCGACCGGGCCGCCGTGGTCTACAGCCAGCGCTGCCGCGAGGCCTACAAGGACGTGCCCATCGTGCTCGGCGGTATCGAAGGTTCGCTGCGCCGCATCGCCCACTACGACTACTGGAGCGACAAGGTGCGCCGCTCCATCGTGGTCGACGCCAAGTGTGACCTGCTGCTTTACGGCAACGCCGACCGTGCCATCGTCGAGATCGCCCACCGCCTGGCCGCGCGCGAGCCGGTGCTGAGCATCACCGACGTGCGCGGCACCGCCTTCGTGCGCCGTAGCACGCCCGAGGGCTGGTTCGAGATCGACTCCACCAGCGTGGACCAGCCCGGCCGTGTGGAAGACCACATCAACCCCTACCAGACGACGAGCGAGCAGGCCGCCGCCCAGGGTACCAGTTGCAGCGCCCCGAATACTACGGTTTCGATAGCTGATGGCGCAGATCCAGTAAGCGCTGGAGTCCAAAATGACTCTAAAAAATTAGACGGCAACACGCACAAGCTCAACTTCGTGCCCAACCCCAGCTTGGCGGCCAAGCGCAAGCTGCCGCCGCAGGACCGCACCGTGATCCGCCTGCCCAGCTACGAGCAGGTGCGCAGCGACGCGGTGCTCTATGCCCACGCCAACCGCGTGATGCACCTGGAAACCAACCCCGGCAACGCCCGTGCCCTGGTGCAGGCGCACGGCGAGGGCACCACCGCGCGCGACGTGTGGCTGAACCCCCCACCCATCCCTTTGACCACTGCGGAAATGGACTACGTCTTCGACCTGCCCTACGCGCGCAGCCCGCACCCGCGCTATGCCGACGAGCGCGGTCGCCACGACGGCGCGACCAAAATTCCGGCGTGGGAGATGATCCGTTTCTCGATCAACATCATGCGTGGCTGCTTCGGAGGCTGCACCTTCTGCTCGATCACCGAGCATGAGGGGCGCATCATCCAGAGCCGCTCGGAAGAGTCCATCATCCGCGAGATCGAGGACGTGCGCGACAAGGTGCAAGGCTTCACTGGCACCATCTCCGACCTCGGCGGCCCCACGGCCAACATGTACCGGCTGGGCTGCCGCACGCCCGAGATCGAGGCCGCCTGCCGCAAGCCCAG
The DNA here is from genome assembly GCA_001770955.1 of Burkholderiales bacterium RIFCSPLOWO2_12_FULL_65_40. GTDB lineage: Bacteria > Pseudomonadota > Gammaproteobacteria > Burkholderiales > Burkholderiaceae_C > Simplicispira. Next base: position 59,166 of record MESL01000054.1, read on the forward strand.
CTGCGTCTACCCCGGTATCTGCCAGAACCTCACCACCAACCACGACCCGCTCATCAAGATCTACCGGCGCGGTCGCGAGATCAAGGGCGTGAAGAAGATCCTCATCGGCTCGGGTCTGCGCTACGACCTGGCCATCCAGTCGCCCGAATACGTCAAGGAGCTGGTGCAGCACCATGTGGGCGGCTACCTGAAGATCGCGCCCGAGCACACCGAATCGGGCCCGCTCACCAAGATGATGAAGCCGGGCATCGGCAACTACGACAAGTTCAAGCAGCTGTTCGACAAGTTCACCGCCGAGGCGGGCAAGAAGCAGTTCCTTATTCCGTACTTCATCGCCGCCCATCCGGGAACCAGCGACGAGGACATGATGAATCTCGCCATCTGGCTGAAGAAGAACGGCTTTCGCGCCGACCAGGTGCAGACCTTCTACCCCAGCACCATGGCCACCGCCACGGCCATGTACCACACGGGCATCAACACCCTCAAGGGCGTGCACCGCGACGAACGCGGCGAGAAGGTTGACGTGGTGCGCGGCGAGAAGCGCCGACGCCTGCACAAGGCCTTTCTGCGCTACCACGACCCGGCCAACTGGCCGCTGCTGCGCGATGCGCTCAAGAGCATGGGCCGCGCCGACCTCATCGGCAACGGCAAGCACCACCTGATTCCGACTTTCCAGCCGATGAATACGGGCGGTTGTGGTGCGCGCAAGAATGAGAAATTCCTCACCATTCCGTCGATGGTGACCGAAAAGGTGCCCCCCAAGGCGGCGGGGCCCAAGCCCGGACAGATACTGTCCCAGCACACCGGCCTGCCACCCCGGGTGACCGGCAACGCACGGCCCGGGCCGAAAAAGAAGCCCCGCTGAGGGCTTTTTCGGCGGCGTGGCCGCTGGCGGAATTCGGTTTCGATGGCCGCAAAAATCATGCTGCTCCAAGCGGCATGGTCTGCCAAAATATTCCTTGTCCGCTGGTGCTCCAGGGGATTTCCTGGCAACCCCCTGCAGGGGTGGCTGAATCGGTTATCCCGGGCCTTGGCCCGGCCTCACCCCTGGAAGCCCATGGAACACAACATTCCCCTGATCACAACCCTGGCGGCGGGCTTCGGCATCGCGCTGGTGCTGGGCTTTCTTGCCGAGCGCATCCAAGTCCCGGCCCTGGTGGGTTATCTGGTTGCGGGCATCATCATCGGGCCAGCCACGCCGGGATTTGTGGCCGACGTGCACATGGCGGCGCAGTTGTCCGAAATCGGCGTGATGCTGCTGATGTTCGGCGTGGGCCTGCATTTCTCGCTCAACGACCTCATGGCGGTCAAGCGCATTGCCATACCCGGTGCGGTGGTGCAGATGGGTCTGGCGACCGTGCTGGGCATGGGGCTGGCGTCGTGGTGGGGCTGGACCCTGGGTGAAGGGCTGGTGTTCGGGCTCTCGCTGTCGTGTGCCAGCACCGTGGTTTTGCTCAAGGGACTGGAATCGCGTGGCGTGCTCGACAGCATGAATGGCCGCATTGCCGTGGGCTGGCTGGTGGTCGAGGACCTGGCCACCGTGCTGGTGCTGGTGCTGCTGCCCCCGTTGGCCGGGGTGCTCGGTGGCCCGGTGGCGAGCCACGCGGCCGACGCCAGCCCGCTGTGGAAGACCATCGGCCAGACCCTGCTGCAGGTATCGGCCTTCATTGCGCTCATGCTCATCTTCGGGCGCCGGGCCTTGCCCTGGCTGCTGTGGCAGGTGGCCAAGACGGGTTCGCGGGAACTGTTCACGCTCTCGGTGGTGGCCTGCGCCATCGGTATTGCCTATGGGGCGGCCGCGTTGTTCAGCGTGTCGTTTGCCCTGGGCGCCTTTTTTGCCGGCATGGTGATGCGCGAGTCCGAGTTCAGCCACCGGGCGGCGCAGGAATCGCTGCCACTGCGGGATGCGTTTTCGGTGCTGTTTTTCGTCTCGGTGGGCATGCTGTTCGAGCCGCAGATCCTGCTGGACGAGCCTGCCCATGTGCTCGGCGTGGTGGCCATCATCATTGTCGGCAAATCCATCGCGGCGCTGGGCCTGGTGCTGGCCTTTCGCTACCCGCTCAATACCGCCCTCACGGTGGCGGCAAGCCTTGCGCAGATTGGGGAGTTCTCGTTCATCCTCGCGGGGCTGGGCCTGTCACTGGGGCTGCTGCCCAAGGAAGGCATGAGCCTGGTGCTTGCCGGGGCGCTGATCTCGATCGCCCTCAATCCATTTTTGTTTGCCGCGGTGGAGCCGGTGCGCCGCTGGATTCTGGCGCGCTCCGACCTGGCCCGCCGCCTGGAGCAGCGCGACGACCCTTACGCCGAGCTGCCCATGAGCACCGAACGCAAATACCTCCAGGGGCAGGTGGTGCTGGTGGGCTATGGGCGGGTGGGGCGCCGCATTGCCCGTTCGCTCGATGAAGGCGGCATTCCCTATGTGGTGGCGGAGCAGAACCGCGAACTGGTCGAAGATCTGCGCAAACAGGGCGTGGCCGCCGTGTCCGGCAATGCGGCCGAACCCGCCGTGCTGATCCAGGCGCACATTGCCGACGCGGCCATGCTGGTGGTGGCCACGCCCGACCCGCTGAACGTGCGTCAGATGGTGGAGACTGCACGCACGCTGAACCCTGGCATTGAAATCGTACTTCGCACGCACAGCGAGAACGAGTCAGACATGCTGCGCATGGATGGCGTGGGCACGGTCTTCTACGGCGAGGAAGAGCTGGCCAAAGGCATGACGCGCCATGTGCTGGAGCGCTTCGCTCCCGGGGGCGAAGCCCCTGCCGGAAAGCACGCCTGAGGGCGCTGCATCTGCTGCGCTACTGAAAAGAGAGCTGCCAACGCCCGTTTAATGGGATCTGCAGCCGTGCGATGTACTCAGGGCCGCTGGGCAGGCCGCAGGGGCGGTGCGTTCAGCAACGACTTGCGCGCACACATGAACTTTGCGCAGTGTGCCACGCTCTATCCCTGTGTGTACGGGCCGCGAAAAAAGCACCGATGCGTTCGAAAACACCCTGTTCAAGGGCGGGCCGAGGTGCTACAAAGGGCCGTACCGATCGCGATTCCGAATGCAACACCGTGGTACTGCCTGAGTCCGCCAAGGCGTGCCGCCACAGGAGGTCGTATGGATGCCATCAGCAATTTCGCCGCGCGTTATGCCCGTTCGCGTGAAGAGGAAATGTCGATCGACGAGTACCTCGCCGAATGCAAACGCGATCCCATGGCCTATGCCACGGCCGCTCAGCGTATGCTGGCGGCCATTGGCGAGCCCGAGATGGTCGATACGCGCAACGACCCGCGCCTTTCGCGGCTATTTGCCAACAAGGTCATCAAGCACTACCCCACCTTTGCCGAGTTTTACGGCATGGAGGACTCGATCGAGCAGGTGGTGAGTTTCTTCCGCCATGCCGCGCAGGGGCTGGAGGAGCGCAAGCAGATCCTGTACCTGCTGGGCCCCGTGGGCGGGGGCAAGAGTTCGATCGCCGAGCGACTGAAGTATCTGATGCAGAAGGTGCCGTTTTATGCACTCAAAGGGTCACCGGTGAACGAATCGCCGCTGGGCCTGTTCGACGCGGTGGAAGACGGGCCGGTGCTGGAAGAGCAGTTCGGTATTCCCCGGCGCTACCTGCAGCGCGTGCTTTCGCCCTGGGCCGTCAAGCGCCTGGAGGAGTATGGCGGCGACATCCGCCAGTTCAAGGTGGTCAAGCGTTACCCCAGCATCCTCAAGCAGGTGGGCATCGCCAAGACCGAACCGGGTGACGAGAACAACCAGGACATCTCCAGCCTGGTGGGCAAGGTGGACATCCGCAAGCTTGAGAGCTTTGCCCAGGACGACACCGACGCCTATAGCTACTCCGGCGGCCTGTGCCTGGCCAACCAGGGCCTGCTGGAATTCGTGGAGATGTTCAAGGCGCCCATCAAGGTGCTGCATCCGCTGCTCACCGCCACGCAGGAGGGCAACTACAAGGGCACCGAGGGTTTTGGCGCCATTCCGTTCGATGGCGTGGTGCTGGCGCACAGCAACGAGAGCGAGTGGAAGGCGTTTCGCAACAACAAGAACAACGAGGCCTTCCTGGACCGCATCTACATTGTCAAGGTGCCGTACTGCCTGCGTGTCAGCGAAGAAACCCGCATTTACGAGAAGCTGATTCGTGAGTCGTCGCTGGGCGCCGCCAAGTGTGCCCCCGGTACCCTGAAAATGATGGCCCAGTTCTCCATCCTCACGCGTTTGAAGGAACCCGAGAACTCCAGCATCTTCAGCAAGATGCTGGTGTACGACGGCGAGAGCCTGAAAGACACCGACCCGCGCGCCAAAAGCTACCAGGAGTACCGCGATTACGCCGGGGTGGACGAGGGCATGAACGGCGTCTCCACCCGGTTTGCGTTCAAGATTCTGTCCAAGGTGTTCAACTTCGACAGCGCCGAGGTGGCCGCCAACCCGGTGCACCTGATGTATGTGCTGGAGCAGCAGATTGAGCGCGAGCAGTTTCCCGCCGAACTGGAAACCAAGTACACCAGCTACATCAAGGAATACCTCTCGCCGCGCTACGCCGAGTTCATCGGCAAGGAGATCCAGACCGCCTACCTGGAGAGCTACAGCGAGTACGGGCAGAACATCTTCGACCGTTACGTCACCTACGCCGACTACTGGATCCAGGACAACGAGTACCGCGACACCGACACCGGCGAGGTGTTCGACCGGGGCGCGCTCAACGCCGAGCTGGAAAAGATCGAAAAGCCGGCGGGCATCGCCAACCCCAAGGACTTCCGCAACGAAATCGTCAACTTCGTGCTGCGCGCGCGTGCCAACAACCAGGGCAAGAACCCGAGCTGGACCAGCTACGAGAAGCTGCGCCTGGTGATCGAGAAAAAGATGTTCTCGAACACCGAGGAACTGCTGCCTGTCGTCAGCTTCAACGCCAAGGCCAGCGCGGAAGATGCACGCAAGCACGAAGACTTCGTCACACGCATGGTGGACAAGGGCTACACGCCCCGGCAGGTGCGGTTGTTGTGCGAGTGGTACCTGCGGGTTCGCAAGAGCAGCTAGATATGGAACACAGTTGCTGTGTCGCCTTCGGCGCCTTCCCCCCGCTCTCGGAGCGCTGCGCGCTGCGGGCAGGGGGACGCTCCCGGCGCGGCGGGGCGGCCCTTGCGCGGGAGCCCTGGCCTGGGACGCGCCCATGTCAGGGGCAGGGGGCTTGGCCACCGGAGGGCTGACGATGGCATTGCAAATCATCGACCGCAGGCTCGCAGGCAAGAACAAATCGGTGGGTAACCGCGAGCGCTTTGTTCGTCGCTACAAGGAGCAGATTGCCGACGCGGTGCGCCGCGCGGTTTCGCAGCGCGACATCCGCAACATCGAGCAGGCCGAGAGCATCACCATTCCCCGCAAGGACATCCGCGAGCCGGTGTTCCACCATGGCCAGGGCGGCATTCGCGATGTGGTGCATCCCGGCAACACCGAGCATGTGCGCGGCGACCGCATCGAGCGGCCCCAGGGCGGGGCGGGCGGGCGCGGCTCGCAGGCCAGCGACAGTGGTGAAGGCGAGGACGACTTCACCTTCACCCTGACCAAGGAAGAGTTCATGCAGATCTTCTTCGAGGATCTGGCACTGCCCAATCTGATGCGCACGCACATCGGCGAGAACCCGCGATGGAAGTTGCGCCGCGCCGGCTACAGCCAGGACGGTACCCCCAACAATCTGGCCGTGGTGCGCACCATGCGCGGCGCGCTGGGGCGGCGCATCGCCCTGGGGAAAGCCCCGTTGCGCGAGCTTCTGGCGCTGGAGGCACAGCTCGATGCCCTGCTGGCGCAGGACGACGGCACCAGCGAGGTGGTGGCCGAACTGCAGCGCCGCATCACGCGGCTGCGCGAGCGCATCGGCCGCATTCCCTACCTCGATCCCATCGACCTGCGTTTTCGCGCCCGCACGCAGGTTGCCGTGCCCAGCAGCCAGGCGGTGATGTTCTGCGTGATGGACGTCTCGGGCTCGATGGACCAGGCGCGCAAAGACCTGGCCAAGCGCTTTTTCATCCTGCTCTATCTGTTCCTGACGCGGCATTACGAGAAGATCGACATCGTTTTCATCCGCCACCACACGCAGGCGGCCGAGGTGAGCGAGGAGCAGTTTTTCCACTCGACGGAGAGCGGGGGCACGGTGGTGAGCAGCGCCCTGGTGCTGCTCGACCAGATCATCCACGCGCGCTACCCGCAAGGCGACTGGAACATCTACGTGGCCCAGGCCAGTGACGGCGACAACTTCACCAACGACAGCGGCAACTGCCGCCAGCTACTGGTGGAGAAAATTCTGCCGCTGGTGCGCTATTTCGCCTATGTGCAGGTGGCCGAGGAAGAGCAGAACCTGTGGGATGAATACAGCCAGTTGCTGCCGCTGTGGCCGCACTTTGCCATGCGCAAGGTTTCCGAACCGGGCGAGATCTACCCCGTGTTCCGCGACCTCTTCAAGAAAGAGGGGGTACCGGGATGAGCAGGGTGCACTACCCCGTGCTCGAGCGGCGCTCGGGCGACAACCCGTGGAAGGCTGCGGCCGTGGGTGAGCGCCGCCACCGCAGCGTGCCGAACGCTCCGCTGCCCGCGGGTGAACGCCCGGCGCAGCCGCTGCCCGACCCGAGCGACTGGACATTCGCCTTGATCGAGCGCTACCACGCCGCCATCGCCGCCACGGCCGAGCGCTTCGGCCTGGACACCTATCCCAACCAGCTGGAGATCATCACCGCAGAGCAGATGATGGACGCCTACTCCAGCGTGGGCATGCCGGTGAACTACCGCCACTGGAGCTACGGCAAGGAGTTTCTGGCCACCGAGCGGCGCTACCGGCGCGGGCACATGGGGCTGGCCTACGAGATCGTCATCAACTCCAACCCCTGCATCAGCTACCTGATGGAGGAGAACACCACGGCCATGCAGGCGCTGGTGATTGCCCATGCTGCTTACGGGCACAACAGCTTTTTCAAGGGCAACTACCTGTTTCGCATGTGGACGGATGCGTCCAGCATCATCGACTACCTGGTGTATGCCAAGGACTATGTGGCCCAGTGCGAGGAACGCTACGGCACGGACGAGGTCGAGAAGCTGCTGGACTCCTGCCACGCGCTGGCCAACTTTGGCGTGGACCGCTACCGTCGCCCCGCCAAGCGCACCCTCGCGCGCGAGCGGCTGGAGCGCGAGCAGCGCGAGCACTATGCCCAGCAGCAGGTGAACGAGTTGTGGCGCACCCTGCCCACGCGCCCCGGCAAAGAGGGCGTGGCGCAGGAGCACGGCCGTTTTCCGACCGAGCCGCAGGAAAACATCCTGTATTTCATCGAAAAACATGCCCCGCTGCTGGCGCCCTGGCAGCGCGAGATCGTGCGCATCGTGCGCAAGATTGCCCAGTATTTTTACCCGCAGCGCCAGAGCCAGGTCATGAACGAGGGCTGGGCCACCTTCTGGCATTACACCCTGCTCAACACCTTGTACGACGAGGGCTATCTGACCGATGGCGTGATGATCGAGTGGCTGGGATCACACACCAATGTCATCTTTCAGCCCCCCGTGGGGCACCGCGCCTACAGCGGCATCAACCCCTATGCGCTGGGGTTTGCGATGTACCGTGACATCCAGCGCATCTGCCAGGACCCCACTGAGGAAGACCGGCGCTGGTTTCCCGACATCGCGGGCACACCGTGGCTGCCCGCGCTGGACCATGCGATGCGCAACTTCAAGGACGAGAGCTTCATCGGCCAGTTTCTGAGCCCGCACCTGATGCGCGAGATGCGCCTGTTCGCCCTGCACGACGATGCCCGCCAGAGCGAGCTGCTGGTCAGCGAGATCCACGATGAGAACGGCTACCGCACCCTGCGCCAGGTGCTGTCACAGCAGTACGATCTGGGCACGCGCGAGCCCAACATCCAGGTCTGGAGTGTGAACCTGCGTGGGGACCGCAGCCTCATGCTGCGCCACACCCCCTACCAGGGCCGCCCCCTGGCGGAGGACACCCTGGAAGTGTTGCGCCATGTGGCCCGCCTGTGGGGCTTTGGCGTGCAGATCGAGAGCGTGGACAGCAATGGCAACCACCCCGTTCTGCTGCACTCGGTGCCTGCGCCTGCTGCATGAACCGGACGCGCCAGAATTTCAAGTGTTTTTGGCCTTTGGAGCCTTCTGGATAAGCGCAGACAGCTATAAATATAATAGCAAATCAGGCCGCCACACGACGACCCCCAGCCCCGCGCTGTGCAGCAGCACGGTGCCCCAGTAGGCGGAGCGAAAGGCCTGCTTGCGCGATTTGTGGCGCAGCCATTGCTGTGCCCACCAGGCGGCGGGCCAGCCACCCAGCAGAGCCAGCAGGTGCAGGGTTTGCTCCGGGGTGCGCCAGGCGCCGCGCTGGGCAGCGCTTTTGTCGAGGGCATAGGCGAAAAAAGTCACCAGATTGAGTCCCGCCACGGCCGCCAGCAGCCACAGTGGCAGGCGCTGTGCCCAGGCACCCCAGGCGAGCAGGGCCAGCCAGCCCAGCATCAGCAGCATGGCCAGGCGGGCGCCCGCAGCACGGGGCGTGTTCTGCTGGCGCGCAGACCGGGGCCGCACCTGCGTGGTGCGCGGGTTTTTGTCGCCATCCCTGCGCCGCTCAGTGCCTTGCATGGCCAGTTCAGGGCAGGGCGTGCAGCGGAATGTCGCGCGACTGCGCCAGCGCGGTCAGTTCGTCACGGGGTTGCCCCAGGAGGAAGTGGGCGATGGCTGCGTGGGTGGCCTGGTCGCGCATGTGCTCCATGTCGCCCCGGGCCGCGAGGCCTGCGGCCTCGCACAGGCGCGTGGCAAAGTGCGGCTCGAGTGCGGCCACGGCCACACGACCGTCGGCGCAAGGGTAGACGCGGTAGCCCGCGTGGGCACCGCCCACATCGCCCTGCGGTGTGGTCAGGCCCCAGTGCAGGGGCATCGCCAGCCACTGCGCGGCCTCGGCCAGTCCCACCTCGATGCAGACCCCCGTGCCCTGCTGCGCGCGTGCCAGCAGGGCCTGCAGAACGGCCTCGCTGGCCATGAGGGCACCAGCCATGTCGGCAAACAGCGTGGGGGGCACCTGCAGGCTGGCCAGCAGCCCGGCCTCGGCCTGGTAAGTGAGATCGTGGCCCGGTTCCTCGGCGCGCTCGCCCAGGGCGCCGACGATGCGCACCAGCGACAGGCGCGGGTAGCGCGCCTGCAGCGCCTCCCAGCCCAACCCGAGTTTGGTCAGCGCCGAGGGGCGAAAGGATGTGATCAGCACGTCGGTGTGCGCCAGTTCGGCATGCAGCGCGGCCTGGCCTTCGTCTGTCTTGAGGTGGGCATGCAGCACGCGCACGCCCTGGTGCAGTTCACCGTAGGCAGCCGGGCTGTAGATGCCCATGGGGTCGGCGCTGGGCTGGCCCGGGGCCGGGGGCGGTTCAAGCTTGGTGCACTGTGCACCCATTTGGGCGCAGCGCAACAGGGCCGCAGGGCCCGGCAGGTTGAGTGCCAGGCTGAGGACGCGGGTATGCGCAAGCGGTGCGTTCATGCTCAGAAGGACTCCCATTCATCGTCCTTGCCCGCGCTGGCGGGTGGCGCCTTGGGCGTGCTGGGCGGAAGTGCGGCCACCGCCTTGGCTTTGGCGGGGGCGGGCGCGCGTTTGGCTGCAGGTGCCGCCGTGCGCAGAGCGGGGCGGGGGGCTGGTGCGGGCATGGGCGCCTGGGCCTGTGCTGCGGGAGCCTGCGGGGCTGCCGGGCGCACGGGCGTGTTGCTGCCCTGCGCACCGAGCTTGAAGACGGCCACGGTGTTGACCAGATCGGCCGCCTGGCTGCGCAGGCTGCTGGCAGCGGCGGCCATTTCCTCGACCAGTGCTGCGTTCTGCTGCGTGACCTGATCCATCTGTGTCACGGCTTCGCCGACCTGCGTCACGCCGGCGCTCTGCTCGCTGCTGGCCGCGCTGATCTCGCCCACGATGTCGGTCACGCGGCGAATGGAGCCCACCACCTCCTGCATGGTGGTGCCCGCCTGGTCGACCAGAGCGCTTCCGGCCTCGACACGGTTGACACTTTCGGTGATGAGGCTCTTGATTTCCTTGGCTGCTTCGGCGCTGCGCCCGGCCAGGCTGCGCACCTCGCTGGCCACCACGGCAAAGCCCCGGCCCTGTTCGCCTGCGCGGGCGGCTTCCACGGCCGCGTTGAGCGCCAGGATGTTCGTCTGGAAGGCAATGCCGTCGATCACGCTGATGATGTCGGCAATCTTCTTGCTGCTGTCGTTGATGCCCTTCATGGTGTCCACCACCTGGGCCACCACCTGGCCGCCCTGAACGGCCACGGTGCTGGCACTCTGGGCCAACTGGTTGGCCGCGCGGGCGTTGTCGGCGTTCTGGCGCACGGTGGAACCCAACTGCTCCATGCTGGCAGCCGTTTCTTCGAGCGCGCTGGCCTGGCTTTCGGTGCGGCCGGAGAGGTCCTGGTTGCCCTGGGCAATTTCGGCGCTGGCCAGGGACACCGATTCGGAACCGATGCGCACGCGCTGCACGACCTGGGCCAGTGATTCCTGCATGGCCGCCAGCGAGCGCAGCAGCAGTGCGATTTCATCCTTGCCATGGACAGGAATGGCGCGGCTCAGGTCGCCATGGGCGACGGCGTCCGCTGCTTCCACGGCCTCATTGAGGGAGCGGGTGATGTTGCGCATGACCGCCAGGCCAAAGAGGACCCCAAAGAAAATGCCGGCCACTACGGAGCCGATCGACAGGGCCCGCAGATTGCTGTAGCGCGCGGTGGCGGTGTTGTATTCATTCTTGGCCTCGCTGAGCTGCAGCTCCAGCAGTGCGTTCATGTCTTCCCGCAGCGGGGCGTAGGCGGGGCGCACCTTGTCGTCGTTGAGCTTCTTGGCCGCTTCGATGTCCCCGGCCTGCAGCGCCGCCACGGTGGGCTTGAGGCCGTCGTCCACGAACTTGTTGCGGTCGGCTGCAAACTTGTCCGCCAGCCGTTTCTCGTCCGGAGTCAGCTTGGTGGCGACATAGGCGGCCCAAAGCTCGTTGTTTTCAGCCAGATTCTTGTTGATTTCTGTGGCTGCACGCTGCACTTCTTCGGGCGAGAAATTGGCGAGGGCATTGGTCAGCGCGAGGCGGTTTTCCAGCAGGTTGGACTGGATATGTGACAACTGACCGAGGTGTACGGCGCGGTCTTCGTACACAGTGCGCAGTCCGTCCCGCGTCTGGTCGGTGCCATAGAGGCCTATGCCGCCCACGATGAGCAGCAAGACGGACATCAGGCCGATGAGCAGCATCAGGCGGGTTGAGATCTTGAAGTGGTTCATGGTGTGCGGTGGATGTGTAGACGAAACGGTTTTAGTACGCAGGGCGAACTAATTATGCAAGGATTTGTAACGCATAGAGGGGCCGTTACGTGACGAACGAGCGTTCGCCCAAAAAAAACCGCCCCGGAGGGCGGTTTGCAGAGAAGCGCGACGCTTACACCACCTTGGCGATGGCCTGGCAGACGTAGTCGATGTTCTTGCTGTTGAGTGCAGCCACGCAGATGCGGCCGGTGTCGGTGCCGTAGACGCCGAACTCGTTGCGCAGGCGCACCATCTGGTCCTTGGAGAGGCCCGAGTAGCTGAACATACCGATCTGCTGCGTCATGAAGGACATGTCCTGCTGCACGCCCGCCGCCTTCAGGCCGTCCACCAGCTTCTGGCGCATGGCCTTGATGCGCACGCGCATCTCGCCCAGTTCCTTTTCCCACAGGGCGCGCAGCTCGGGGTTGTTCAGCACGGCTGCCACGACGGCGCCGCCGTGCGTGGGCGGGTTGCTGTAGTTGGTGCGGATGACGATCTTGAGCTGGCTCAGCACGCGGCTGGCTTCTTCCTTATCCTGGCACAGCACCGACAGGCCGCCCACGCGCTCGCCGTAGAGGCTGAAGCTCTTGGAGAACGAGGTGGAGACAAAGAAGTTCAGGCCGGCGGCAACAAACTTCTGGATCACGGCGCCATCCTCCTGGATGCCGTGGCCGAAGCCCTGGTACGCCATGTCGAGGAAGGCGGTGAGGCCCTTGGCCTTGACGGCGGCGATCACCTGGTCCCATTGCGCGGGGGTGATGTCGTAGCCGGTGGGGTTGTGGCAGCAGGCGTGCAGCACGACGATGGTGCCGGGCGCGGCGGCGTTCAGGCTGGCCAGCATGCCCTCGAAGTTGACGCCGCGCTTGGCCGCGTCGTAATAGGCGTAGGTGTCAACCGTGAAGCCGGCGTTGGTGAACAGGGCTCGGTGGTTTTCCCAGCTCGGGTCGGAGATCAGCACCTTGGCATCGGGGCTGACCTTCTTGAGGAAGTCGGCGCCGATCTTCAGGCCGCCGGTGCCGCCGATGGCCTGCACGGTGGCCACGCGGCCGGATGTGACGGGCTCGGAGTCGGCACCAAAGACCAGGCCCTTGACGGCGTTGTCGTAGGCGACGATGCCGTCGATGGGCAGGTAGCCGCGCGCAGCGGGCTTGTCCATCATGGCCTTTTCAGCCGCCTGCACGCACTGCAGCAGCGGCAGCTTGCCGTTATCGTCGAAATACACGCCCACGCCCAGATTGACCTTGTTGGGGTTGGTGTCAGCGTTGAATTGCTCGTTGAGACCCAGGATGGGGTCACGGGGGGCCATTTCGACGGCGGAGAACAGAGACATGGAAAGTCCTTGGAGGGTGAATGTGGCAGGCAAACCCCGGCTGCGGTACGCTGTGAGGTTAACCCTCGGATTTTAGCGGCCCGCGCGGGCCGTGCCCGTACCATGTCCATGCAAGAAGTCATCACCGAGCCCGCCAAGGGGCAGTTCGTACGCTTTCCCGGTTCGCCCTTCGAGCTTTACCAGCCCTATCCGCCAGCGGGGGATCAGCCCGTGGCCATTGACAAGCTGGTGGAGGGGGTGAACGAGGGCGAGGTGTTCCAGACCCTGCTGGGCGTGACGGGCTCGGGCAAGACCTTCACCATGGCGAACGTGATCGCCCGCCTGGGGCGGCCTGCCATCGTGTTTGCCCCCAACAAGACACTGGCCGCCCAGCTCTACAGCGAGTTCCGCGAATTCTTCCCCAAAAACGCGGTGGAGTACTTCGTCAGCTACTACGACTACTACCAGCCCGAGGCCTATGTGCCCCAGCGCGACCTGTTCATCGAAAAGGACAGCGCGATCAACGAGCACATCGAGCAGATGCGGCTGTCGTGCACCAAGAGCTTGCTGGAGCGCCGCGACGTGGTGATCGTGGCCACGGTTTCGGCCATCTACGGTATCGGCAACCCCGAGAGTTACCACCGCATGGTCATGACGCTGCGGGCGGGCGACAAGCTGGGCCAGCGCGATGCCATCGCCCAGCTGGTGCGCATGCAGTACCAGCGCAACGACATGGATTTCGCGCGCGGCAATTTCCGCGTGCGGGGTGACACCATCGATGTGTTTCCGGCCGAGCACTCGGAGCTGGCCCTGCGCATCGAGCTGTTTGACGACGAGATTGAGAGCCTGCAGCTTTTCGACCCGCTCACCGGCCGGGTGCGCCAGAGCATCCCGCGCTTCACCGTTTATCCCAGCAGCCACTACGTGACGCCGCGCGACCAGGTGCTGCTGGCGGTGGAGGCCATCAAGCTGGAGCTGGCCGAGCGCCTCAAGCAGTTTCTGGCCGACGGCAAGCTGGTGGAGGCGCAGCGCCTGGAGCAGCGCACGCGCTTCGACCTGGAGATGCTCAGCGAGGTGGGGCATTGCAAGGGCATCGAGAATTATTCGCGCCACCTCTCGGGTACCGCTGCGGGCGAACCGCCGAGCACGTTGACCGACTACCTGCCGCGCGACGCGCTGATGTTCCTGGACGAGAGCCACCAGATGATCGGCCAGCTCAACGCCATGTACAACGGCGACCGTTCGCGCAAGACCACGCTGGTCGAATATGGCTTTCGCCTGCCCAGCGCACTGGACAACCGGCCACTCAAGTTCGAGGAGTTCGAGCGGCGCATGCGCCAGGTGGTGTTTGTGTCGGCCACGCCGGCCGATTATGAAAAGCAGCACGCCGGCCAGGTGGTCGAGCAGGTGGTGCGGCCCACGGGCCTCGTCGATCCGCTGGTCGAGGTGCGGCCAGCCACCCACCAGGTGGACGATGTGCTGCAGGAAATCCGTATCCGATCCGACCTGCACGAGCGTGTGCTAGTGACCACGCTGACCAAGCGCATGGCCGAGCAGCTCACCGATTACCTCACCGACAACGGTGTGAAGGTGCGCTACCTGCACAGCGATGTGGACACGGTGGAGCGCGTGGAGATCATCCGCGACCTGCGCCTGGGCGCCTTCGATGTGCTGGTGGGCATCAACCTGCTGCGGGAGGGCCTGGACATCCCCGAGGTATCGCTCGTGGCCGTGCTAGATGCCGACAAGGAGGGCTTTCTGCGTTCGGAGCGCAGCCTGATCCAGACCATCGGTCGCGCGGCGCGCAACCTTTCCGGCAAAGCCATCCTCTATGCCGACCGCGTGACCGACTCCATGGCACGTGCCATTGGCGAGACCGAACGCCGGCGCGCGCGGCAGATCGCTTTCAACGAAGCGCACGGCATCACGCCGCGCAGCATCGTCAAGCAGGTGCGTGACCTGATCGATGGTGTCTACAGCGAGAAGGCCGGCAAGGACGCCGAACGCCTGGAGCAGGAGGCGCTGCAGCGCGCCAAGGCCGAGGACATGTCGGAGAAAGACATGGCCCGCGAAATCAAGCGGCTGGAGAAGCAGATGCTGGAACACGCGCGCAACCTGGAATTCGAGCAGGCGGCGCGGGTGCGCGACCAGCTGACGCGGCTCAAGGACCTGGCCTTTGGCGCGCATGGTTCCGACAATATCCCTTCGCCAGACTAGGAATGCAGGTTTATTGCAACTTGTGCGGTGCAATCGCGACTGGCGAGTTTGTTTACCCGACAAATTTAATAAGGTTTGTGCTACAATGACCTTACAAAAGAAGAACAACCCTCGATGAAGGGCCTGGCGCCAACGTGCGGCAGGTATGGGTGGAGACGGTGTCCTGGTGGCCATGAACCATTCAGGCGTTTCATGAACCAACAAGCCTAACTAAGGAGCTTGCGATGCGTCTCACTACCAAAGGCCGTTTTGCGGTCACCGCCATGATTGACTTGGCCCTGCGCCAGAACAACGGCCCTGTCACCCTGGCAGCCATCAGC
Organism: Burkholderiales bacterium RIFCSPLOWO2_12_FULL_65_40; assembly: GCA_001770955.1. Taxonomy (GTDB): domain Bacteria; phylum Pseudomonadota; class Gammaproteobacteria; order Burkholderiales; family Burkholderiaceae_C; genus Simplicispira. The sequence goes on from MESL01000054.1 coordinate 74,308, forward strand.
CAGCGCCAGCGCATTTCGCTGTCGTATCTTGAGCAGCTGTTTGGCAAACTGCGGCGCCACGAGTTGGTGGAATCGACCCGCGGCCCGGGCGGCGGCTACACGCTGGCCCGCAAGGCGGCCGATATCACCATCGCCGACATCATCGTTTCAGTGGACGAGCCGATTGATGCCACGCAGTGCGGGGGCAAGGAAAACTGCCTGGGAGATTCCGGCCGTTGCATGACGCACGACCTGTGGGCCACGCTGAACCAGCGCGTGGTGGAGTTTCTTGATTCCGTCACCCTGCAGAAGCTGGTGGACGAGCAACTCGCCAAGGGTCTGCAGATCGAGGAAAAGCCGATGGTTCGCCGTGCCATTTCCACCACCCCTGTGGTCAAGCCCATCCGTGTGAACGCGCCCAATTCGGTCTTCGCCCTGGGCAACGTGTTCGCCAAATCCTGAAACCGCAGGCGCGATGGCCGAGCCCTGTGGGGCTGGCAGAGCGCTGAACGGGTTTTCCTCGCATTGACCGATTTGCCAGCCAGATTGACTGAGCCAGCCATGGACATGACTCCGCATTTCCCCATCTATCTTGATTACGGCGCCACCACGCCGGTCGATCCACGCGTCGTGGACGCGATGATCCCGTGGTTGCGCGAGCACTTCGGCAACCCTGCCTCGCGCAGCCATGCCTGGGGCTGGGAGGCCGAAGAAGCGGTCGAGAAGGCCCGCACCCAGGTGGCAGAACTGATTGGCGCCGACCCGCGCGAGATCGTCTGGACCAGCGGCGCCACCGAATCCAACAACCTGGCCATCAAGGGCGCAGGCCATTTCTACAAGGGCAAGGGCAAGCACCTGATCACGGTGAAGACCGAGCACAAGGCGGTGCTGGACACCATGCGCGAAATGGAGCGCCAGGGTTTCGAGGTGAGCTATCTGGACGTCAAACCCGATGGTCTGCTCGATTTCGAAGTGCTCAAGGCCGCCATCCGTCCCGACACCATCCTGATCAGTGTGATGTTCGTGAACAACGAAATCGGCGTGATCCAGGACATCCCGGCCATTGGCGCCTTGTGCCGGGAGAAGGGCATCATTTTCCATGTGGACGCCGCTCAGGCCACCGGCAAGATCGCCATCGACATGGCAAGCCTGCCCGTCGATCTGATGAGCCTGGCATCGCACAAGACCTATGGCCCCAAAGGCATCGGCGCGCTGTACGTGCGTCGCAAGCCGCGCGTGCGCCTGGAGGCGCAGATGCACGGCGGCGGCCATGAGCGCGGCATGCGCTCGGGCACGCTTCCCACCCACCAGATCGTCGGCATGGGCGAGGCCTTCCGTATTGCCCGTGAGGAAATGGCCCAGGAGCAGGAGAAGGCGCGGCGCCTGCAAAAGCGCCTGCTCGATGGCCTGACGGACATGGAGCAGGTCTTCATCAACGGTGACATGCAGCAGCGCGTACCGCACAACCTCAACATCAGTTTCAATTACGTCGAGGGCGAGTCGCTCATCATGGGCATCAAGGGTCTGGCCGTGTCATCGGGCTCGGCCTGCACCTCGGCCAGCCTGGAGCCCAGCTACGTGCTGCGCGCCCTGGGTCGCAGCGACGAGCTGGCGCACAGCAGCCTGCGCATGACCATCGGCCGCTTCACCACCGACGAAGAGATCGACTACGCCATTGCCACGATCCGCGAGAACGTGGAAAAGCTGCGCGAACTCAGCCCCCTGTGGGAAATGTACAAGGATGGTGTGGACTTGAGCACCATCCAGTGGGCCGCACACTGAGCACGCGGTCCCGAACTTCCGAATCAAAGAGGTAAACACCATGGCTTACTCTGAAAAAGTGATTGACCATTACGAAAACCCGCGCAACGTGGGTTCGTTTGACAAGGGCGACGACTCGGTGGGCACCGGCATGGTGGGCGCGCCGGCCTGTGGCGACGTCATGAAGCTGCAGATCAAGGTCAACCCGGAGACCGGCGTGATCGAGGATGCGCGCTTCAAGACCTACGGCTGCGGTTCGGCCATCGCTTCGTCGTCGCTGGTGACCGAATGGGTCAAGGGCAAGACGCTGGACGAAGCGGCAGCACTGAAGAACAGCGAGATCGCAGAGGAGCTGGCCCTGCCGCCCGTCAAGATTCACTGCTCCATCCTGGCCGAGGACGCCATCAAGGCCGCCGTCAACGACTACAAGACCAAACACGGCACTGCAGCTGCCGCCTGAAATCATGGCAATTTCCCTGACCGAAGCGGCAGCCCGGCATGTCAGCCGTTACCTGTCGCGGCGTGGCAAGGGCCTCGGAGTGCGTCTGGGCGTCAAGACCAGCGGCTGTTCGGGCCTGGCTTACAAACTGGAATATGTGGACGAGGCCGAGCCTGAGGACATCATCTTTGAGCAGCATGGCGTGAAGGTGCTGATCGACCCGAAAAGCCTGGCCTATATCGACGGCACGGAGCTGGATTTTGTGCGCGAGGGCCTGAACGAAGGCTTCAAATTCAGCAATCCGAACGAACGCGACCGCTGTGGCTGCGGTGAGAGTTTCCGGATCTGATGACTTCCGCCCTGTGCCATTCGAAACCGCCATCGCGCACCGTGCTGGCGGTTTTTTGCTGATATGAACCTGCAATCCGACGATTTTGAGCTGTTTGGCGTGCCGCGCCGCTTTGCGCAGGAGCGCAGTGCACTGGACGCGCGCTGGAAGGAGTTGCAGCGTGAAGCCCACCCTGACCGCCACGCGGCCAGCGGCGGCGCCGCGCAGCGCCAGGCCATGCAATGGTCCGTGCGCATCAATGAAGCCTACCAGCGCATCAAGGACCCTATGCGCCGGGCGGCCTATCTGTGCGAGCTGCACGGCGCCCCCATCCGCGCCGAGGACAACACGGCCATGCCGGGCGATTTCCTGATGCAGCAGATGGAGTGGCGCGAGGCGCTGGAAGAGGCCGATAGCCTGGCGCAAGTGGAGGCGCTGGAGGACCAGGTCAGGCAGGCGCGGCGCGTGGCCCTGGAGCGCTGCGCCGATCTCATCGACCAGCAACAGGACTTTGCGGGTGCTGCCCGCCAGGTCAGAGCCCTCATGTTCATTGCGCGATTTGCACTCGACATCGAACGCCGCTTGGAGCAACTGGGACAATAGTGCCCCGACACACCGCATTTGCGTGCCTTGCGCGTGCAGGCACAGACCCCGATACGACAGGAACCCATGGCGCTGCTGCAGATTTCCGAACCCGGCCAGTCCCCCAACCCCCACCAACGGCGCGTTGCCGTGGGCATTGACCTGGGAACCACGCATTCGCTGGTGGCAGCCGTGCGCAATGGCGTGGCCGAGTGCCTGCCCGATGGCGAAGGCCGTGTGTTGCTGCCGTCCGTGGTGCGCTACCTGGCCGGAGGAGGGCGCCAGATCGGCCACGACGCCACGCAGGCGCTGCACACCGATGCGCGCAACACCATTGCATCGGTCAAGCGGTTCATGGGCCGGGGCCTGGCCGACATCGCTCAGGCCGGCAAGCTGCCCTACGACCTGGTGGGCAACGGCACGGACCGTGGCATGGTCAGCATCGAGACGGTGGGCGGCGTCAAGTCGCCGGTGGAAGTGAGTGCCGAGATTCTGGCCACGCTGCGCTACCGTGCCGAAGATACTTTCAACGACGACCTGTACGGCGCCGTCATCACCGTGCCGGCCTATTTTGACGATGCCCAGCGCCAGGCCACCAAGGACGCCGCGAAACTGGCCGGCATTCATCTGTTGCGCCTCATCAACGAGCCCACGGCCGCTGCCATCGCCTATGGTCTGGACAACGCCAGCGAGGGCATCTATGCCGTTTATGACCTGGGTGGCGGCACCTTTGACATTTCCATCCTGCGGCTGACGCAAGGCGTATTCGAGGTGCTGGCCACAGGGGGCGATTCCGCCCTGGGCGGTGACGACTATGACGCCGCGCTGGCCGACTGGGTGCTGACCCAGCTGGGGCTGGAGGCCCATACGCCTGCCGACAAGGCGGCTGCCCGCCTCGCGGCGCGGGCCTGCAAGGAAGCTCTGACTGCTACTGAAATGGTAGCTTTCAGCGCAATGCTGGCGGGCGTTGAGGTCCGATTTGACGTGAAACGGAGCGATTTCGATGCCGCTACGGCCGAACTCACGGCGCGCTCGCTGGCGGTGGTGCGCCGCACGCTGCGCGACGCCCAGCTTGCGCGCGACGAAGTGCAGGGCGTCGTCATGGTGGGTGGCTCCACGCGCATGCCGCAGGTACAGCGCGCCGTGGCTGAGTTTTTTGGCCGTGAACCGCTCACGAACCTGAACCCCGACGAAGTGGTGGCCCTGGGCGCCGCCATCCAGGCCCATCAGCTCGCGGGCAACAACATGGCCGGCGACCTGTTGCTGCTCGACGTGATTCCGTTGTCGCTGGGCATCGAGACCATGGGCGGACTGGTCGAGCGCATCGTGGCGCGCAACGAGACCATTCCCACGGCCAAGGCGCAAGATTTCACCACCTACAAGGACGGCCAGACGGCTCTTGCGATCCATGTGGTGCAGGGTGAGCGCGACCTGGTGCAGGACTGCCGCAGCCTGGCACGCTTCGAGCTGCGCGGTATTCCGCCCATGGTGGCCGGGGCCGCCCGCATTCGGGTCACCTTCACCGTGGATGCCGATGGGCTGTTGAGCGTGGATGCGCGCGAGCAGATCAGCGGTGTCGAGGCCCGTATCGACGTCAAGCCCACTTACGGCCTGAGCGACGATCAGATCGCCCGCATGTTGCAGGAGGGCTTTGCCACGGCGGCGCAGGACATGCAGGCACGTGCGCTGGTCGAAGCCCGCGTGGACGCCGACCGCATGCTGATCGCCACCCAAAGCGCGCTCGACGCCGACGCAGATCTGCTCACCGAGGACGACCGGGCTGCGATCGATGCGCGGATGGAGGCCCTGCGTATCCTGATGGCCACGGCATCGGATGCCGCGGAGCTGGAGGCCGCCACCCAGGCGCTTGCCAAGGATACCGAGCCTTTTGCCGCGCAGCGCATGAACCGTGGCATTCGCCAGGCTCTGGCGGGCAAGAACGTGCAGACCCTTTGACAACGAACACCCCGAGCAAGCCATGCCTGTCATCAAGATACTGCCCCACGCCGAATACTGCCCCCAGGGCGCCGAAATCACCGCACCCGCCGGCACCTCGATCTGCGAAGCCCTGCTGGAGCACCGCATCAACATCGAGCATGCCTGCGACATGAGTTGCGCCTGCACGACCTGCCACGTCATCGTGCGCGAAGGCTTTGCTTCGCTGAACGATGCCGAGGAGGAAGAGGAAGATCTGCTCGACCGCGCCTGGGGCCTGGAGCCACAATCACGCCTGAGCTGCCAGGCCATCCTGGCGGCCAAGGATGTGACCATCGAGATCCCCAAGTACACGATCAACCACGCCAAGGAAAACCACTGATGCGCCAGATCGTTCTGGACACGGAAACCACCGGCCTTTCTGCCGACGGGGGCGACCGCATCATCGAGATTGGCTGTGTGGAGCTGGTGGCGCGCAAGCTCACCGGCAACAACCGGCACTATTACCTGAACCCCGGGCGTGACAGCCATGAGGACGCGTTGAAGGTGCACGGCATAAGCAACGAATTCCTGCGCGACAAGCCCAAATTCGAGGCAGTGGCGGATGAACTGCTGGACTATCTGCAGGGCGCCGAAATCATCATCCACAACGCGGCCTTTGACGTCAGCTTCCTCAACAAGGAACTCGAACTAACGGGGCGTCCGCCGTTTCGGACTTTCGTCGCCGAGGTCACGGATACCCTGGCCATGGCCAAGGAGCTGTATCCCGGCAAGCGCAACTCGCTCGATGCCCTGTGCGACCGCCTGGGCGTGGACAACTCCAGCCGCACGCTGCACGGGGCCTTGCTTGATGCCGAACTGCTGGCCGATGTCTATATCAACCTCACGCGCGGCCAGGATGCGCTCCTGATTTCCGACGATGCCTCCGACAGTTCCACCGGGCCCGTGGTGGCCAGCGTGGACCTGAGCCGCATCGTGCTGCAAGTGCTGCAGGCCAATGAGCAGGAACTGGCAGCCCACGAGCAGAATCTGGCGCAGATCGACAAGGCCAGCGGAGACAAAACAATTTGGCGATCCATTCAGACGGGCTGAAAGCTGTGCCATAATAGAAGGCTGTCGCAGCGACAACGGGTGATTAGCTCAGCGGTAGAGCACTGCCTTCACACGGCAGGGGTCACATGTTCGATCCATGTATCACCCACCACGTTGGCCGACAGCTTCGCAAGCCCTTTTGGGGTGGCGACGGGTGATTAGCTCAGCGGTAGAGCACTGCCTTCACACGGCAGGGGTCACATGTTCGATCCATGTATCACCCACCATTTTTCAAAAACCCAGCGTTGCTGGGTTTTTTGTTGGGTCCTTAGCTCAGTTGGTAGAGCGGCTCCTTTACACGGAGTAGGTCGGCGGTTCGAGACCGTCAGGACCCACCAACAGGTCACTCAGGCGTGACGTGTCCTTGATCAGCCGACATGGCTCGCCACAGGATATGGAACAGTTCGTCAAACTGATCGGTCAGCGGGCGTTTTTCTCCGCGCACGATGTGCATCAGAACCACGCGCCCGATCATTCCCATGAACACATCGAGCAGTATCTTGCTGGATACCCGGTTGTTCAGAACGCCTCGGGCCTGCCCATCCTTCAAGACACCCAGGAAAGCACCCATCAGCTCGGGGCTCTCGTAGATGCCAATGTTCTTGTGGCGTGACACCGGCACGGCAGTGAACATCAGCAGCATCACGGCTGGGTGCTTGTCCATGTAGTCCAGCGTGACCCAGCAGGTCTTGCGCAAGCGCTCACGGGCATCGTCAATGCCTTGCAGGTGGTCGATCATGCGCTCTGCCAGGCGGCCCAGCATCACATCGAGCATGGTGTAAACCAGCACTTCCTTGCTGCCGAAGTACTTGTAGATTGTCTGCAGCGACACATTGGCGGTGCGCGCGACGTCGATCAGGCCCACTTCATGGAAATCGCGGCTGGAAAACAGATCGAGAACAGCCTTTTCGATCCGGGCCAGTGTGTCGCTGCGCATGCTGGTCAGCAGGACGCGCTGGTCTTGCGGGCCGGATGCCCGAGGCTTTGCGCCAGCGTGGGGTGGTGCAATGGTTCTTTCCTTCATGGAAATCCATATTACCAAATGCCTGGAATGGCAGTAAAAATCAACTGCGTCAACTTGTCATCAAGTTCCGTTATGGTGAAGATGCAGACTGCTGCGTCACCCTGTACTGCGAACGAATGCGGGAACATGGCGCAGATTGACGGACTGATGGAATGTTCTCTTCAGGTGATTCAATATGGGTAATTTAAATTACCAATTTTTCACATGAAAGGCTTTTTGGTCCCTGATCGCAATCACATGAGGATCTGACCCCGTGGCTATTCAAAATTTTGCTCCCGCCTGGATGACTGAAGAGCACCAGATGCTGTACGACTCGGCCAGCCGTTTCTTCAAGGAACAATGGGCTCCCAAGGACGTAGCTTGGCGCCAGGCAGGAATGATGGACCGACAGGCCTGGGAGGAAGCCGGAGCCAATGGCTTTCTGTGCGCCTCCATGCCCGAGGAGTACGGCGGTGCGGGAGGCGACTTTGGTCACGAGGCGGTGCTGATCCTGGCCCAGGGCTCGGCGGGTATTTCGGGGTTTGGTGGCTCGCTGCATTCGGGCATCGTGGCGCCCTACATCCTGCACCATGGCACCGAAGAGCAGAAAAAGCGCTGGCTGCCGCGCCTGGCCACGGGCGAGCTGATTGGCGCCATCGCCATGACCGAGCCCGGCACGGGCTCGGACCTGCAGGGCGTGCGCACCACAGCCACCCGTGAAGGCGACAGCTACCGCATCAACGGCAGCAAGACCTTCATCACCAACGGCCAGCTGGCCACCCTCGTCATTGTGGTCTGCAAGACCGACAAGGACCAGGGAGCGCAGGGCATGTCGCTGATGGTGGTCGAGACCGACCAGGTGCAGGGCTTTCGCCGCGGCCGCAACCTCGACAAGCTCGGCATGGAGTCCCAGGACACGTCTGAACTGTTTTTTGATGACGTGGTCGTTCCCGCCACCAACCTGCTGGGCGGGCACGAGGGCATGGGCTTCATCCAGCTGATGCAGGAATTGCCGCAGGAGCGCCTGATCGTCGCCGTGGCCGGTATTGCCGCCATGGAGCTGGCCATGCAGGAAACCCTGGCCTACACCAAGGAGCGCAAGGCCTTCGGCAAGCCTGTCTTTGCGTTTCAGAACACGCGCTTCAAGCTGGCTGAATGCCAGGCGCTGCTGATGGCTTCGCGCGCGCTGGTCGATGCGGCCATGGTGGCGCACCTCAAGGGCGAGCTGGGTGTGGACCGTGCCGCACTCATCAAATACTGGATCAGCGACAACCAGTGCAAGCTGATCGACGAATGCCTGCAGCTGTTTGGCGGCTATGGCTACATGAAGGAATACGTCATCGCCCGCCTGTATGCCGATGCGCGCGTGCAGCGCATCTACGGCGGCACGAACGAAATCATGAAAGAGCTGGCTTCACGCTTCCTGTGATGCCAGACCGCAAACCCGTTCACTCAACAAGGAGCTTCCATGACTGAAGCCTATATTTTCGACGCCGTGCGCACGCCGCGTGGCAAGGGCAAGAAGGACGGCCGCCTGCACCAGGCCACACCGGTCTGGCTGCTGCGCACGCTGCTGCAGGCGCTGCAAGAGCGCAACCGGCTTGATACCACGCTGGTCGATGATGTGGTGCTGGGCTGCGTCACCCCTGTGGGCGAGCAGGGCGCCGACATTGCCCGCACCGCCGTGCTGGACGCGGGCTGGGCGCAAACCGTGGCGGGCGTGACGCAGTCGCGCTTCTGTGCCTCGGGCCTGGAGTCCGTCAACCTGGCCACGGCCAAGATCCTGTCCGGCATGGAAGACATGGTCGTCGCGGGTGGCGTGGAGTCCATGAGCCGCTGGGCCATGGGCAGCGATGGCGGCGCCTGGGTCATGGACCCGCGCGTCAACAGCGGCACAGCCTTTGTTCCGCAGGGCATCAGTGCCGACCTCATCGCCACGCTCGAAGGCTTCGGTCGCCAGGATCTGGATGCTTTTGCCGCTGAATCCCACCGCCGCGCTGCGGCCGCGCAGGCTGCGGGCCATTTCAACCGTTCCGTTGTGGCCGTCAGGGACATCAACGGCATGATTCTGCTGGACCGCGACGAAACCATCCGCCCGGGTACCTCGGTCGAATCGCTCGCCAAGCTCAATTCCTCGTTCGAAATGATGGGCACCATGGGTTTTGATTCCACGGCGCTGGACAAGTACACCACCATCGAAAAGATCCACCACCACCACCACGCGGGCAACTCCTCGGGCATCGTCGATGGCGCGGCGTTGATGCTGCTGGGCAGCAAGGCTGCAGGCGAAAAGGCAGGCCTCAAGCCCCGTGCCCGCGTACGCATGTGTGCCGTCATCGGCTCCGAGCCCACCATCATGCTGACCGGCCCCACGCCTGCGTGCCGCAAGGCGCTGGCCAAGGCGGGCATGTCGGCGTCAGACATCGACCTGTGGGAAATCAACGAGGCCTTTGCCACCGTGCCCATGAAGACAGCGCGCGACCTGGGCGTGCAGCTCGACCGCGTGAACGTCAACGGCGGTGCCATCGCCATGGGCCACCCCCTGGGTGCCACGGGCGCCATCATCCTGGGTACGGCGCTGGACGAGCTGGAACGCACCGGCAAAGCCACAGCCATGGCCACCCTGTGCGTCGGTGCCGGTATGGGCATCGCCACCATCATCGAACGCGTTTGAGGAAAGGCCAACCCATGACACAGAACAACACCATTGCCTTCGAGGTGGACGCCAGCGGCATCGGCCTGGTCACCTTCGACCAGCCTGGCCGCGTGATGAATGTGCTCACGCCCGAGCTGCTGGGCGGTTTCGCCACCCTTCTGGAGCGGCTGGAGAAAGAAGACTCCCTCAAAGGCCTGGTCATCACCTCCGGCAAACCCACCTTCATCGTGGGCGCCGATATTGACCAACTCAGCCAGATCACCACCGTCGAACAGGCGTTCCAGCTCGGCGAAGAACTCAAGGCCCTGATGCGTCGCATGGAGAAATGCGGCAAACCCGTGGTGGCTGCCCTGAACGGCACCACGCTGGGCGGCGGCCTGGAACTGGCACTGGCCTGCCATGCCCGTTTTGCGCTCGATGAACCCAAATTCAAGCTCGGTTTGCCCGAGGTGAAGCTCGGCCTGCTTCCGGGGGCTGGCGGCACCCAGCGCCTTCCGCGCCTGATCGGCATCCAGAAGAGCTTTGAACTCATCACCCAGGGCACCGAACTGAGCGCCGCCAAGGCCAAGGGACTGGGCATCGTCAATGACCTGGCTGCCTCGCGCGAGGAACTGCTGCAGAAGGCGCACGAATGGTGCCTGGCCAACCCCAAGCCCGTGCAGCCCTGGGACGCCAAGGGTTTCCGCATTCCGGGGGGCGACAGCAAGAGCCCGGCCGTGGTGCAGATGCTGGCCATCGCGCCGTCCATGGCCAATGCCAAGGCCCATGGCAACTACCCGGCCATCACGCACATCATGAGTTGCCTGTTCGAGGGCTGCCTGCTCGACATCGACAACGCTTTGCAGGTGGAGTCGCGCTACTTCGCAGCCTGTATCGTCTCGCAGGTCAGCAAGAACATGATCGGCACGCTGTGGTACCAGCTCAATGCCATCAAGAAGGGCCAGTCGCGGCCCAAGGATGTGCCCGCTGGCAAGGTCCGCAAGGTCGGCATCCTGGGCGCGGGCATGATGGGCGCGGGTATCGCCTACGTTTCGACCAAGGTGGGCATCGACGTCGTGCTGCTCGACACCACGCAAGAGAACGCCGAGAAGGGCAAAGCCTACTCGCAAGGTCTGCTGGACAAGGCGCTTGCGCGCGGCAGGACCACGCCGGACAAGCGCGACGCGTTGCTCGCGCGCATCCTGCCCACCACGCGCTACGTAGACCTGCAAGCTTGTGACCTGGTGATTGAGGCCGTGTTCGAGGATCGCGCCATCAAGGCCGAATGCACGCGAAAGGCTGAAGCCGTCATCGCGCCAGGTGCCGTGTACGCCTCGAACACCTCGACGCTGCCCATCACGGGCCTGGCCCAGGCCAGCAGCCGCCCGGCGAACTTCATCGGCCTGCATTTCTTCTCGCCCGTAGACAAGATGCCGCTGGTCGAGATCATCGTGGGCGAGAAAACCTCCGACGAAACGCTGGCGCGCGGCTTTGACTACGTGCAGCAGATCGGCAAAACACCGATCGTGGTCAATGACAGCAGGGGCTTCTACACCTCACGCGTGTTCGCCACGTATGTGATGGAGGGCATCGCCATGCTCGCCGAGGGCGTGCATCCACGCTCCATCGAGGTGGCAGGCATCAAGGCCGGCATGCCCATGCCGCCGCTGGCACTGCAGGACGAGGTTTCGCTGAGCCTGTCGCTGCACATCAGCGACCAGACGCGCCGCGACCTGGAAGCCGAAGGCAAGAGCTACCCTGTCCATCCCGCAGAGGCGGTGCTGCGCCAGCTCGGTGGTGAACTCGGACGTGTCGGCAAGAAGGCCGCCAAGGGCTTCTACGACTACCAGGGTAAGGAAAAAACCCTGTGGCCAGACCTCACCAAACTCTATCCACCGCGCGCCGACCAGCCCGCGCAGCAGGAACTGATGGACCGTCTGATGTTCATCCAGGCCAACGAAGCGGCGCGCTGCTTCGAGGAGAACGTGGTGCGCTCCGTGGCAGACACCAACATCGGTTCCATCTTTGGCTGGGGCTTCGCACCGCACCAGGGCGGGGCACTGCAGTTCATCAACGCTATGAGCGCGCAGCGCTTCGTGGAACGCTCGCGCGAACTGGCGCGGCAGCATGGCGCGCGCTTCGAGCCTGCGGCCATCGTCGTCAAGATGGCCCGGGACGGCGGGAGGTTCGAGGATGCGTGACCCAGCTTTGAGCAAGGTGTACGTCGACTACTTCAACGATACCCATGGCATGGTGCGCGACACCATGCGCCGTTTCGTCACCGAAGCCGTCAAACCGAACATCGACGCATGGGAAGAGGCGGGCACCTTCCCCCGCGAGGTCTACCAGCAGGCGGGCAGCCTGGGCCTGCTGAGTATTGGCCACCCCACCGAGTTTGGTGGTTCTGGCGAGCAGGATGTGTTTCTGAAGGTGGCGGCCAGTGAGGAACTGATGCGCAGCGGCTCGGGCGGCTTTGTCGCCAGCCTGGGTTCGCTGGACATCGGCTTGCCGCCGGTCTGGCGCATGGGCTCGGACGAACTCAAGCAGCGGGTGGTGCCGCAGGTTCTTGCGGGCGAGAAGATCATCGCCCTGGCGATCACCGAGCCCAGCGGCGGCTCGGACGTGGCCAATCTCAAGACGCGCGCGGTACGTGATGGCGATCACTATGTGGTCAACGGCTCCAAGACTTTCATCACCTCGGGCGAGCGTGCCGACTACTACACGGTGGCTGTGCGCACGGGCGAGGCGGGTTTTGGCGGCGTCTCGCTGTTGCTCATCGAGAAGGGTACACCGGGCTTTTCGGTCGGGCGCAATCTGAAAAAGATGGGCTGGTGGGCCTCGGACACGGCCGAGCTGTTCTTCCAGGACTGCCGCGTTCCTGCAGCCAACCTGCTGGGGCCGGAGAACTCGGGCTTTTTCACCATCATGGCCAATTTCCAGGCCGAGCGCCTGAGCCTGGCCATCATGGCCTACATGACGGCGCAGCTCGCGCTGGAGCAATGCCTGGCCTACGTGAAGGAGCGCACCGCCTTCGGCAAGCCGCTGTCCAAGCACCAGGTCATCCGCCACAAGCTCGCCGAAATGTCCACCCAGGTGAACGTGGCACGTGAATACGCCTACCGCTGCGCAGCCCGCATGCAGGCGGGCGAATCGGCCATTGCCGAGGTCTCGATGGCCAAGAACTTTGCCACCTCGGTGTCCACCATGGTCACGCACGAGGCTGTGCAGATCTTCGGCGGCATGGGCTACATGCGCGAGTCGCTGGTCGAGCGCCTGTACCGCGACAACCGTATCCTCTCGATCGGTGGCGGCACGCACGAGATCATGAACGAGATCATCTCGAAGCAGCTCGGGTTGTGACGGACATGGATGTGCCTCTGCTGCTGTCTGGTTTGCGCGTGCTCGACCTCACGCGCAACCTGCCCGGGCCGTTCGCCACGCGCCTGCTGGCCGACCTGGGCGCCACCATCGTCAAGGTGGAGCCGCCCGAGGGCGACCCGGCGCGGCCACTGGCGGCGCTGTTCGAGGCGCTCAACCACGGCAAGGAATGCCGCACCGTCGACTTCCGCAGCAGCGCCGACCTGGACAGGCTGCGTGCCTGGGTGCAGGAGGCCGATGTGCTGCTCGACAGTTTTCGTCCCGGCGTGCTGCAGGGCCTGGGGCTGGATGCGGCCACGCTGCACGCGCTGAACCCCCGCCTGGTGATGGTGTCCATCACCGGCTACGGCCAACACGGCCCCTGGGCGCAGAAGGCGGGGCACGACCTCAACTTCATGGCGCTCTCGGGCGTGCTGGACCAGATGCGCGCCCCCACGGGCGAACTGGCTCTGTCCAACGTGCAGTGGGGCGACCTGGCAGGCGGCAGCGCCATGGCCTGTATCGCGGTGCTGGCAGCCGTGTTCGAAATGCAGAGGACGGGGCAGGGCAGGCACCTGGACGTGAGCATGGTCCATGGCCTGCATGCCCAGCTGGTCATGCCCAGGGCTACCGGCGCCATGCTGGCGCCGCTGCTGGGGCGCCGCCCCGGTGCGGGCGAAGATCTGCTCAACGGCGTGCTGCCTTGCTACAACCTCTACGCCACGCAGGACAGGCGCCACCTGGCCGTGGGGGCGCTGGAGCTCAAATTCTGGAAGGCGGCGTGTGAGGTCTTCGACCGCCCCGACTGGGTGCAGCGCCACTGGCAGCGCGGCCAGCTGCCGGGCTCGCCCGACTGCGCGGAGCTGCGCGCCGAGGTGGCCCAGCTCGTGGCGTCGCAGCCGCTGGCAGTGTGGAGCGAGCGCTTTGCACAGGCCGACGCCTGCGTGACGCCGGTGCTCATGCTGGAGGAGGCGCAGGCACACCCGCTGTTCGTGGGTGGTGCGCACCCGCAGCCTTGGGCAGAGATCACAGGCTAACCTGCATGCGCCCCAAAGAACTTGTCCGCACACTATTTGGTGCCACGCAGCGCTCTTTTCGGGATGGGATGCAAGGCGCGGTGCGCAGCCCATAGCTCGGCTATGGGCAAGCATCGCAACGCCGCAGACCGCCCGAAAAGAGCACTGCCCTTCGGGTTGGGGCGAAATCGGGCGATTTCGCGCCCTTGCCGCTTGCATGGGCCACCAGCCCATGCAAGCGGCAAGACCTCGAACTCCTCCCGATTGCGCCCTAACGTGGCGCCAAATAGTGTGCGGGCAAGTTCTACACTCGGCGCATGATCACCTTCCACAACCCGCTGCACCACCTGCACGCCCCGGTGCATGAGTTCTTCCGGGGCGAACGGGTGCCTTGTTTCGAGAAACCCGCGCGGGCCGATTTCGTCGAGGCCCGTCTGACCGAGCGCGGGCAGGCACTGCAGGCGCCCGACCAGGACAGCAGTGCGGTGCTGGAACGCATCCATGCGCCGCGCTACCTGCAATTCCTTCAGACGGCATGGTCGCAGTGGCTGGCACTGGACCCGGCCAACGCCACTGTGCAGCCGTTTCCCTCGGTCTGGCCCGTGCGCACCCTGCGCAGCGACATCGAACCGGACAACTTCGTTGCCAGGCTGGGGCTGTACTCCATGGACAACGGCACGCCGCTGGCTGCCGGCACCTGGCAAGCCGCCAAGATGGGCGCCGACGCCGCTGCCAGCGCGGCTGCGCGCGTGGCCGCAGGCGCGCGCGCAGCGTTCTGCTGCACGCGCCCTCCCGGGCACCATGCCGGCCCGGACTTCATGGGCGGATACTGCTTCCTCAACAACGCCGCCGTGGCCGCGCAGTCGTTGCGCGACCGGGGTGCGGCCCGCGTGGCCGTGCTCGATGTGGACTACCACCACGGCAATGGTACGCAGAGCATCTTCTACCACCGCGCCGACGTGCTGTTCGTCAGCATTCACGGAGACCCGCGCACCGAGTACCCCTTCTACCTCGGCCATGCCGACGAAACGGGCGAGGGCGCGGGGGCTGGCTTCAACCTGAACCTGCCGCTGCCTGCGGGCAGCAACGTGGAGACCTGGTTCGCCGCGCTGGAGCATGCTTGCGCGCGCATCGCAATCTACGGTGCCGAAGCGTTGGTGGTCTCGCTCGGGCTTGACACCTACGAGGGCGACCCGATCTCGCGCTTTGCGCTGGCATCGGCGGATTTCCTGCGCCTGGGCGAGCGCTTGAAGCGCATGGGCCTGCCAGTGGTGTTCGTGCTCGAAGGCGGTTATGCGGCGGCTGAACTGGGTACGAACGCGGTGAATGTGCTCGATGGTTTCGAGCAGGGGTGAGTCAGGAGGGATCAACTATGGTGGACAAGGTCGATTGCGTGGTGGTGGGCGCTGGCGTGGTGGGCCTGGCCGTGGCGCGTGCCCTGGCCCTGCAGGGGCGCGAGGTTCTGGTGCTCGAAGCAGCCGATGCGATTGGCACAGGCACCAGCTCGCGCAACAGCGAGGTCATCCATGCCGGTATCTACTACGCCCAGGGCTCGCTCAAAGCCCGGTTGTGTGTGGAGGGCCGTGAACGGTTGTACCGCTACTGTGTGGAGCGCAATGTGGCGCACCAGCGCTGCGGCAAGCTGGTCGTGGCTACTTCCACCGATCAACTGCCTGCCTTGCGGGCTGTACAGACCCATGCGCAGGGCAATGGCGTGGAGCTGCAGTGGCTGGAGCGCGACGCAGCGCGCGCGCTGGAACCCGCACTCGAATGCGTGGCCGCGCTGCATTCGCCCGAAACGGGCATTGTGGACAGCCATGGCCTGATGCTGGCGCTGCAGGGGGATCTGGAGAATGCCGGTGGTATTTTGGCATTGATTTCGCCTCTGGCGCTTGCCCAGTGCGCGCAAAATGCTATTGAATTGATAGCTGAAGACGGCACCCGATTGCAGGCCCGTGCGGTGGTGAATGCCGCCGGGTTGGCGGCCCCCGCGCTGGCTGCGCGCTTTGCAGGGCTGGACCCTGCCTGGGTGCCCCAGGCCCGCTTCGCCAAGGGCAACTACTTCACGCTCAGCGGCCGGGCTCCGTTCTCGCACCTGATCTACCCGGTGCCCGAGTCTGCGGGCCTGGGTGTCCACCTGACGCTCGATATGGGTGGGCAGGCCAAGTTTGGCCCCGATGTGGAATGGGTGGATTCACCCGATGATCTCGTGGTGAACCCGGCGCGCGGCGAGGCTTTTTATGCCGAGGTGCGCAAATACTGGCCCGGGCTGCGCGATGGTGCGCTCGCGCCGGGTTATGCAGGCATCCGGCCGAAAATATTCGGGCCGCAGGGCGCAATTTCCGATTTCGTCATCCAGGGCCCGGCCGTGCATGGGGTCGCCGGCCTGGTCAATCTCTTTGGCATCGAATCTCCGGGGTTGACCAGTGCACTGGCCATTGGCGAACAGGTGCTGGGTTTGCTCGGAGACGGATGGAGTCCGACAGAGTAGCCCCACTTTTTGACGCGGTACTCTCCATCGCCGCTAAGATGGGCCTGTGTCGCTCGCAATTTCCTTTGCGGCGCGTGTGTATAACGGTTGACTTGCAACGAAAGGCTTGTATGACGAACTCCGCTTCCGATACCCTCCACAGCGCCCAGACCGAACTGGAGAAACTGGTCTCCGACCTGCGTAGCCTGATGGCCAATAAGGATCTCGACAGCGTGCCCGAGATCAAGGTGTTGCGCCAGCGCCTGGACGACGGCATGCACAGCGTGCGCGATGCCGCCGTGCGCGCTGCACAGGAAGCTGCCCATCAGGCCAAGGATGCCGCCCGTGCAGCCGACCGCTATGCCCACGATGAGCCCTGGCGCGTCGCCGGCGCTGCTCTGGCTGTGGGTGCATTGGTGGGCTTTCTGCTTGCACGCCGTTGATGGAACGTGGCCCCTCATCCAGGGCCTGCGCGCCCCAGGGAGAAATACATGAACTGGATTTCACTGCTGGGGCTTGAGTCCTTTGTCCTGCGCTGGCGCGCTGCCGTCATCGAGGGGGCCATGGCTGTCGAGGACCGGGCCGAACTGGCCCGACTGGAATGGCAGGACCAGAAGCGGCGACTTCGCCAGATTCTGCTGCTCACCATCGCCGTGGCGGCGCTGACCGTGGTGGCACTCATCCTGCTCTCGGCGGCATTGCTGGTGCAGTTCTGGGACACGCCCCATCGCATCCTTGTCACCTGGCTGGTGGCCGGAGGCTGGCTGGTGGCATGGGCGGCTTCGCTGGTTGCGCTGGTGAGCGTGCTTCGGCAGGCGGGCAGTGCCTTCGCGTTGACCCGCAAGGAACTGGCGCAGGACTGGCGCGAGATCAAGGAGCAACTGTGAATCTGCCTGCATCTCCCTCCGGAGCACGGGATCCCCGTCCCTCCGTGACCCAGCAACGGGTTCTTGACCGCATTGCGGCGCAACGCGAACGCCTGAGCGCACGCAGGGCGCAGCGATTGGTGGTGCAGGCCCAGGCCGACAACGGCCAGGCTCCGGGAGCCGATCTGCCGCTGGTCCAGCGATTGGTATGGTTCACCCGCGAGCACCCCGTGGTGGTGGCTGCAGTGGCGGGTGCCGCCCTGATGGCAGGGCCCCGGCGGCTGGTGCGCTGGGCTGGCGTTGCGCTGCCCCTGATCCTGAAGTTGCGTGGGCGCTGATTCCATTGCTAAATCACCCGTGTCGTTGTTGCTTCGCCTTGTCGTGCTACAGCACTGCCTGCGGCTTCACGCCTAGACACGAATGATTTGGAAAAGGAATGACACCGCTCTGAGAGCGAAAAAACGCTCTCAGCCCCCTCCAATGATGCGGCGCCTGCGGGCGCCGCTGCTTTTTCAGGCCAGCGACTTGATGGCACGTGCCGCGCGTGCCACCAGCGCCGGGCCTTCGTAGATCAGGCCGGTGTAGATCTGCACCACGTCGGCGCCCGCGCGGATCTTGCTCACCGCATCGTCGGCGCTCATGATGCCGCCGACCCCGATGATGGGGAAGCGGCTCCCCAGCGCCGCACGCAGTTGGCGGATGACCTGGTTGCTGGGTTCCAGTACGGGGGCACCACTCAGGCCGCCGGTTTCCTCGGCATGGCGCAGTCCCTGCACGGCCGAGCGGCCGATGGTGGTGTTGGTGGCCACCACGCCGTCCATGCCGTGGCGCTGCAGGGTAGAGGCGATAACGGCCACCTGGGCCTCGTCGAGGTCGGGCGCAATCTTCACGAAGATCGGCACACGGCGTTGCTTGCCATCCGTCCGGGTGTGTTTCTGCGCCAGCTGCTCGCGGCGCTCAGCGATGGCTCCGAGCAGGCCGTCGAGCGCCGCATCGCTTTGCAGGGCGCGCAGGTTCTGGGTGTTGGGCGAGCTGATGTTCACGGTCACGTAGTCTGCGTGGGGATAGACGCCGTCGAGGCAGGTGAGGTAGTCGCGCGTCGCGTCTTCGATGGGCGTGGTGGCGTTTTTGCCGATGTTCAGGCCCAGCAGCATGGGGTGTTTCTGCTGGCGGCGGAATTTTGCCTGCTGCACGTTGCGCAGAAAGGCTTCCAGCCCGTCGTTGTTGAAGCCCAGCCGGTTGATGAGTGCGCGGGCCTCCGGCAGGCGGAACATGCGCGGCTTGGGGTTGCCAGGCTGCCCCTTGGGCGTGACCGTGCCCACTTCGACAAAACCAAAGCCCATGGCGCCCAGGGCGTCGATGCAGCGCGCGTTCTTGTCCAGCCCGGCGGCCAACCCGACCCGGTTGGGAAATTGCAGGCCCGCCAGCTCGATGGGGTCGTGCACGGTCTCGTTGCACCAGGCCCATTGCAGGGGCGTGCCCTGGCCGCGCGCGAGCATGTCCATGGTGAGGTCGTGGGCGGCTTCGGCGTCCAGGCCGAACAGAAACGGGCGGGTGAGGGCGTAGGGGATCAGCGACATGGGGATAATTGAAGGTTCAGCCCTTCATTTTCTCCCATGACGACACCTACCCCCCTGACCCAAGACGAACTCAAGACCCTGGTCGGCCAGGCCGCACTGCAATTCATCGTGCCCGGCGACATCGTGGGCGTGGGCACCGGCTCCACGGTCAACAAGTTCATCGATGCGCTGGCCACGGTCAAGGAACAGGTGCGTGGCGCCGTTTCCAGCTCGGTGGCCAGCACCGAGCGCCTGCGCGCCATCGGTATCCCTGTAATGGATGCCAATGAGGTCGAGCAGCTCTCGGTCTATGTCGATGGCGCGGACGAGATCGACGGCCAGGGCCACATGGTCAAGGGCGGCGGCGCCGCGCTCACGCGCGAGAAGATCGTTGCGGCGCTGGCCCGGCAGTTTGTCTGTATCGCCGACGAATCCAAGCTCGTGGCCATGCTGGGCCGGTTTCCGCTGCCGGTGGAGGTCATTCCCATGGCTGCCGCGCACATTGTCCGGCGCTTTGCCACCCTGGGTGGAAAGGCCACGCTGCGCCTGAAGGAGGGTCAGCCGCTGGTGACCGACAACGGCCAGCACATCCTGGACGTGACGGGCCTCTCGATCACCGATCCGCTGGCACTGGAGTCGCAAATCAACCAGTGGCCCGGCGTGGTGACGGTGGGCATCTTCGCGCACCAGAAGGCGCAGGTCTGCCTGCTGGGCACGGCCCAAGGCGTCAAGACACTGCGGTATTGAGCAACAGCCCCCGGCCCTGGGGGGCCGGTCGGGTTCAGAACCGGATGCCGGCCGGGTTCGAGGGGCTCGGGCCGGTGGCGGGCTCAGGCACCGGACGGGCGCGCGGCGCTGCGCGCGTGGCGGACGCGTCTTCCGTGGCCGTGGCAGGTTCTACAGGCTTTGCGGCCGTCAGCGGCGTGGCGGCCGGGCGACGGTAATTGGCAGGCAACTTCGATTGCTTGGGGTAGCCCGCTGCATCGAGGTACTGCGTCCATTCGGTGTCGGAATAGCCGTGCAGTTGCTGCCTGCCGATGGTGCCGAAGGGCAGGCCGGTGTTGCCGCTCAGGCGTTTCAGGGCATCGATGTCTTCGTTGCTGCCGATGGTGCGCTCGGTGAACGGAACGCCCCGGTTGGCGAGCAGATTGCGGGCGCTTACGCAGGGCGCACAGTCGGCGCCGGTATAGAGCGTGACCGGGAAGCGGTTGGCGATCTGGCGCAGTTCGTAGGGCAATGTGTCATTGACCGATGAGCCGGCCGTGGCGCCGCCCGATGGCGCTTGGGCAGCTTTGTCGAGGCTGGGCGCGCGGTCGGAGAAGGTGACCTTGCCGTCCGGGCCGACGATGCGGTGGACTTGCTGGGCCTGGGCCAGACCGTTCACGGCAAGCGTGCACAGCAGGGCCAGCAGGGCATGGGAAGGGGGGGGCAGCTTCATCTTCGGTTCTCCTGGTCTGGCAGGCAATGTCTGCAAGCGTCGAGCGTGTATTGTCAGGCCATGCCCTGGTGGCGCAAGAGGGCGTCCAGGCTGGGCTCGCGCCCCCGGAAGGCCTTGAACGATTCCATCGCCGGGCGGCTGCCGCCTGCCTCCAGGATGGCCTGGCGGTAGCGGCGACCGGTCTCCTGGTTGGGTGAGCCATCGGCCTGGGCGGTTTCCTCGAACGCGGCATAGGCATCGGCGCTCAGCACTTCGGCCCATTTGTAGCTGTAGTAGCCTGCGGCATAGCCCCCTGCAAAGATGTGGCTGAAGGTGTGCGCCGTGCGGCTGAAGGCCGGCGGCTGCAACACGGCCACCTCGGAGCGCACCAGGCCCAGCAGGGGCATGATGTCCTGTGCCGGGTCGTGCTCGGTGTGCAGCAGCATGTCGAACAGAGCGAACTCGATCTGGCGCAGCGTCTGCATGCCGCTCTGGAAGTTCTTGGCCGCCATCATCTTGTCGAACAGCGCGCGTGGCAAGGGTTCGCCCGTCTCCACATGCGCGGTCATGTGCTGGAGCACCTTCCATTCCCAGCAGAAGTTCTCCATGAACTGGCTCGGCAGTTCGACCGCATCCCACTCGACGCCGCCGATGCCCGAGACGTCGCGTTCGTTCACCTGCGTGAGCATGTGGTGCAGGCCGTGGCCGAACTCGTGGAACAGGGTGATGACGTCGTCGTGCGTGAGCAGCGCGGGGTTGCCGTCCACGCCTTCGGCGAAGTTGCACACCAGGTGCGCGACGGGAGTCTGCAACCGGCCGGTGTCGGGGCGCAGCCAGCGCGTACGCACGTCGTCCATCCAGGCGCCGCCGCGCTTGCCGGTGCGCGCGGGCTGGTCGAGGTAGAACTGGCCCACGAGCTGGCCGCCGCGCTCGATGCGGTAAAACTCCACGGCGGGGTGCCACACGGGCGCCTGATCGCGGCGGATGGCCACCTCGAACAGCGTTTCGATGATCTTGAACAGGCCCGCGAGCACGCGCGGAGCCGTGAAGTACTGCTTCACCTCCTGCTCGCTGAAGGCGTAACGCGCTTCCTTGAGCTTTTCAGCCACGTAGGGCCAGTCCCAGGCCTGCGGATCGGCCAGGCCCAGGTGATCGGCGGCGAAGGCGCGCAGATCGGCCACATCCTTTTCGGCGTGCGGGCGCGCGCGGCGGGCCAGGTCGCGCAGAAAGCCCACCACCTCGGCGGGCGACTGGGCCATCTTCGGCACCACGGACACCTCACCGAAGTTCAGGTAGCCCAGCAGGCGCGCCTCTTCCTGGCGCAGGGCCAGAATTTCGCGGATGAAGGCGCTGTTGTCGAACCGCGTCGCATCGCCTTCGGCTTGGTCGGAGGCACGCGTGGTGTAGGCGCGGTACAGCCGCTCGCGCAGGGCGCTGCTGCGCGCGAACTGCATCACGGGAAGGTAGCAGGGCATCTTCAGCGTGAGCTTGTAGCCTTCCTTGCCCTCGGCCTGGGCCGCCTGCAGAGCCGTCTGGCGCACGTCGTCCGGCACACCGCCCAGTTCGTCCGCGCTGGCGTAGTAGGCGAAGGCGTCGGTGGCGTCGAGTGTGTTCTCGCTGAACTTCTGCTGCAGCTCGGCCTGGCGTTCCTGGATCTGGGCGAAACGCTCCTTGTCAGCGCCCGACAGCTCGGCGCCCGAGAGCACGAAATTGCGTACGGCGTTCTTCAGCGCCTGGCGCTGCTCGGCGTTCAGGGTGGCAGGGTCGATGGCCTTGTATTTGGCGTACAGGCGCTCGTCGGCACCCAGGCGCGTCCAGAACTCGGTGATGCGCGGCAGGGCCTCGTTGTAGGCGGCGCGCAACTCGGGCGTGTCGGCCACGCTGTTGAGGTGGCTCACGGCGCCCCAGGCACGGCCCAACTCCTCGGTGGCCACGTCCAGCACCTGGGCGATGGCGTTCCACTGCGCTGGAAAGTCGGCCGTCGTCACCGTTTCGAGCGCGGCATTTGCGCGATCGAGCAGGGTGTCGATGGCGGGCGCGACGTCGGCGGGGGTGATGCGGTCGAACGCGGGCAGGTCGGAGAAGTCGAGGAGGGGATTGCTCATGCAGGAATAGATGGCGGTGCAGATGTTTGGTTCAAGTCGTTGAAACGGCTTCAGGCAGCTGCGGCGCGCTCGGCGGCTTCCAGGGTGTTGACCAGCAGCATGGTGATGGTCATGGGCCCCACGCCGCCGGGCACCGGGGTGATGTGGCTGGCCACGGCCTTGACACCTTCAAAATCCACGTCGCCGCAGAGTTTGCCTTCATCGTTGCGGTTCATTCCCACGTCCAGCACCACGGCGCCGGGCTTGACCATGTCGGCCGTGAGCACGTCCCGCTTGCCGACGGCGGCGACGATCACGTCGGCCTGCAGCGTCTGCGCCTTCAGATCCTTCGTGCGCGAGTGGCAGACGGTGACCGTGGCGTCCTTGGCCAGCAGCATCAGCGCCATGGGCTTGCCCACGATGTTGCTGCGGCCGATGACCACGGCGTGCTTGCCGCGCAAGTCGTAGCCGATGGATTCGAGCATCTTCATGCAGCCGTAGGGCGTGCAGGGCCAGAAGCCCGCCATGCCGGTCATCAGCGCGCCGGCGCTGGCGATGTGGAAGCCATCCACGTCCTTGGCGGGCGAGATGGCTTCGATGACCTTCTGCGCGTCGATGTGCGCGGGCAGCGGCAGTTGCACCAGGATGCCGTGGATGGCCGGGTCGTTGTTCAGCGCATCCACGCGCGCCAGCAGCTCGGCCTCGCCCAGGTCGGCGGGGTACTGCTCCAGCACCGAATGCAGGCCGGCGTCGTGGCAGGCCTTGACCTTGTTGCGCACATACACCTGGCTGGCCGGGTTGTCACCCACCAGCACCACGGCCAGGCCGGGGGTGATGCCCCGGGCCTTGAGGGCGAGGGCCCGTTCGGCCACTTCGGAGCGCAGTTGGCGGGAAAGGGCGTTGCCGTCGATCAGTTGGGCTGTCATGTCTAAACTAACAATAAAAATGGCCTCTGGCGCAATATGGATAAGCGCAAGAAGCTATTAAAATAATAGCGGATTCGCCTTCTCAACCCTTGGGTGCGTTCTGGCCCAGGGCAATCTTGAGCAGATCGGCCACGGTGTTGGCGCCGAGCTTCTCCATGATGTTGGCGCGGTGCGCCTCCACGGTCTTGATGCTGATGCCCAGGTCGTCGGCGATCTGCTTGTTCAGGCGGCCGGCGACGATGCGCTCAAGCACCTGGGCCTCGCGGCTGGTGAGCTTGGAGAGCAGGGCGTCGCGGCTGGCGGCCTGCTGGTAGCCGGCGAAGGCCTGGCGTGCGTGGTCGAGCATGCGCTCGACCAGGCTCACCAGAGCATCCTCATTGAAGGGCTTCTGGATGAAGTCCAGCGCGCCCTTCTTCATGGTGTTCACGGCCATGGGCACGTCGCCGTGGCCGGTGATGAAGACGATGGGCAGCGGTGACTTGCGCTCGATCAGGCGGTCCTGCAGTTCGAGGCCCGTCATGCCGCCCATGCGGATGTCCACGATCAGGCAGGCCACCTCGCGCGGGTCGTAGCGTGAGAGAAAGGATTCAGCGGAGTCAAAACAGCGTACCCGGTAGTCCTTTCCCTCCAGCAGCCATTGCAGCGAATCGCGAACGGCCTCGTCGTCATCGACCACATAGACGGTACCTTTTTTGGGAATCAAGCTCATGCAATTGTCCTTGGGGGGTGTGCGTTTGCTACAGGTTCTGTAGTGTCGTTGGCAGGCGCAGCGAGTGGCAGCCAGAAGGTAAACCGGCAACCCGTGACCTCCGAACCATTGTAGAGGTTCTCGGCCTGCATCCGGCCCTGGTGGGACTCGACGATGCTGCGGCAAAGGTTCAGGCCCATCCCCATGCCCTCGCTCTTGGTGGAGAAAAAGGCCTCGAAGAGGCGTTCGAGCACCTCGGGCGCAAGGCCCTTGCCCGTGTCCTGGACCGAGAACTCCACCACCTGCTGGTTGTCCACTTGCCGGGGCACCACACGCAGTTCGACGCTGCGGTTGGCGGGCGGGCGTTGGGCATGGGCAATGGATTCGGCGCCGTTTTTCATCAGGTTGACCAGTACCTGCTCGATCAGGATGGAGTCGGCCATCACGGGCGGCAGGCGCGCCGCCACGTAGTGCGTCAGGCGCACGTTGTTGCGCCGCAGCTCGATGTCGGCCAGTTCCACGGCCTCGTCCACCATGGCAGCCACGTCGGCCAGTTGCCGGTTGGGTTCGCTCTTTTTCACGAAATCACGGATGCGCTGGATGATCTGCCCGGCACGCTGCGCCTGGTGGGCGGTCTTTTCGAGCGCGGTGAGCAGGGCTTCCTGGGTGATGGCGCCGCTGTGGATGCGGGAGATGATCCCGCTGCAGTAGTTGCTGATGGCAGTGAGCGGCTGGTTCAGCTCGTGCGCCACGCTCGACGCCATCTCGCCCATGGTGATGAGGCGGCTGACCGACTGGGCACGCTCGGTCTGGCGCGCAGCCTGTTCCTCGGCCAGGCGCCGGGGTGTGATGTCGGTGGCGATCACCATCTGCGCCAGGCGCCCGTCCACCCAGCTCAGGTAGCGCGAACGCACTTCGAGCCACTTGCCCAGTTCGGGCAGGTAGATTTCGGCGTTTTCCGAGTGCGCGCTGGTCAGGCTGTCGGTGGGCAGGCCCATCAGGCCGTCCTCGTCGTCGGCACTGCTGACGCTGGCGCCCGACACCGGCAGCACCCCCGCCTGCGCCACCAACTGCAGGTGCCCTCCGGTCTGTGAACCAAACCACTGGCGGTAGAGCTTGTTGGCGAACAGCAACTCTTCGCTGCCCAGAGGGGCGACCGAGACCGAGGCATCGAGCGATTCGAGCACCACGGTGAAGCGCTCGTGCGAGGCCGACAGCTGTTCGCGGATGCGGTTGGGTTCGGTGATGTCGGTCATCGACGTCATCCAGCCCGTCTGCTGGTTGCGTGCATCGATCAGGGGCGAAACATATAGCCGGGCGTCGAACAGCGAGCCGTTCTTGCGCCGCACACGCACCTGGAACCCCCCGGGGACGGTTTTGCCGCTCAGCTCATCCTGCAGCCGGGCGTTGAGCGTGTCGTAATCGGACTCGGGCCAGTAGGGGAAGGGGGCCGTCAGTCCCACCAGTTCCGACTCGCTCCAGCCGGTCATCTGGCAGAACGCCGCATTCACATAGGTGATGCGTCCCTGCATGTCCAGGGCACGCATGCCGGTCAGAACCGAGTTCTCCATCGCACGGCGAAAGTTCGTCTCGGCCACCAGCGCCAGCTGGGCCTGCATGCGGCGGCGCGTGTGGCGCCAGGTGGCGATCAGCATCCAGGCGGTCATGGCGCTGAGCGTGCCCACCAGCCAGAACAGCCCGCTGCCCACCACCCCCAGCGAGGTGCGATAGGCCTGGGCGCGCAGCACCAGGCCGTTGCCCACGGGTGAGACCGGAATGGCGTAATCGTTGGCCTTGGCACCCCAGGGCACCCACTGCGCAGCCCGCCCGCGCGGCGGCAGCGGCGAGCCGGCCAGCACCCGTTCCTTTTCGTCCAGCAGGGTCACGGCGTAACGCGCCAGCACCTCGGTGGGCGTGCCGTAACGCAGCAGGCTGTCAATGGAGTACTCGCCCAGCACCACGCCGCCAAACTTGCCCTGCACATTGAGCGGGATATGAACCTGCAGCAGGGGCGTGGCCTCGCTGGCGCTTGCGCCGGGCTGGACATACACCGGCTGTTGCAGATCGCGCGTCAGCCAGAAATGATCGGCCGTATCGCCGGGTTTGAGCACCTCGCCCGCGACCCGGATCTGGCTGCCTGCGAGCGTGGGCGCCGCATGGCTGGCTCGGATGCGTCCGCGCTCGTCAATCCAGGTGATGGCCTGCAATTCAGGGTACTGGCTGACCAGCGATTCGGCGCGCTGGTCGAACTGTGTGCGTTCCATGTCCTGGTTGGACAGGTCGCGCGCGATGCGCATGAGCTGCTCCTGGCGCTCCAGCAGGCGCAGGCGCACGCGCTGCTGGGCGTATTCGACGTCGCGGCGCAGGGCTTCCTGTTCGCGCTCGCCTTCCTCCACACGCAGGTACCAGAAGGCCGCCACGATGGCAGCCATGAACAGCAAAACCGCAGCCAGCGGTGCAAGGGCGGCAAAGCGGTCCTGGCGGAGAGGGGACAGGCTGCGCCACCAGTCGCGCCACCACTGTGCGACGGTGATGCGGGGCTGCGGCTGCGGGGCCTCGGCAGGCGGGGTTTCTGGCATCCCTCAAGTGTAGGGGAGCGTCTTGTCCTTATGGCGCGCAGGATGTGCATCTGCAGCAAAATATCATATAGCGAAACGTGAAGGCATAATTTGAAAATACGAAAAACTGTGCAAAAATAGATGCCACGTACTAAATTGTGGCCATAACCCCAGGAGACACACCATGTCCGCTCAGCCCGATTCGCAGGCCGTCCACAGCGCGCCGACCGAACACGACATCGACCTGCAGGAAACCCGCGAATGGATGGAGGCACTGTCCGCCGTCATTGAAAAAGAGGGCCCAGAGCGCGCCCACTACCTGCTGGAGCAACTCCTGGAGCATGCCCGCCAGAGCAGCATCGATCTGCCGTTTTCGGCCAACACGGGCTACGTGAACACCATCGAAGCCGAC
Organism: Burkholderiales bacterium RIFCSPLOWO2_12_FULL_65_40; assembly: GCA_001770955.1. GTDB lineage: Bacteria > Pseudomonadota > Gammaproteobacteria > Burkholderiales > Burkholderiaceae_C > Simplicispira. Next base: position 101,415 of record MESL01000054.1, read on the forward strand.
CAGGAAGCCCATTGCCCCGGCAATATCCAGATCGAGAAGCGCCTGCGCGCCTACATGCGCTGGAACGCCATGGCCATGGTGGTGCGTGCCAACCGCATCAACCCCGCCGACGGCGGTGACCTGGGCGGCCACATCGGTTCGTTTGCCTCGGTGGCCAGCATGTTCGGCGCCGGTTTCAACCATTTCTGGCACGCCGAGAGCGAGAACCACGGCGGCGACCTGCTCTACATCCAGGGCCACAGTGCCCCCGGTATCTATGCCCGTGCCTACCTGGAAGGGCGCCTGAACGAAGAGCAGCTCGACAGCTTCCGCCAGGAGGTGGATGGCAAGGGCCTGTCGAGCTACCCGCACCCCAAGCTGATGCCCGAGTTCTGGCAGTTCCCCACGGTGTCGATGGGCCTGGGTCCGCTGATGGCGATTTATCAGGCGCGCTTTCTCAAATACCTGCACGCCCGGGGCATCGCCAACACCGAGAACCGCAAGGTCTGGGTGTTCTGCGGTGACGGTGAGATGGACGAACCCGAGTCGCTGGGCGCCATTGGCCTGGCTGCGCGCGAAAACCTCGATAACCTGATCTTCGTGGTGAACTGCAACCTGCAGCGCCTGGACGGCCCGGTGCGCGGCAACGGCAAGATCGTGCAGGAGCTGGAGGGCGAATTCCGCGGCAGCGGCTGGAACGTCATCAAGCTGCTCTGGGGCTACGGCTGGGACGAGCTGCTGCGCCGCGACAAGAGCGGCAAACTCAAGCAGCTCATGATGGAAACGCTCGACGGCGACTACCAGGCGATGAAGGCCAACGACGGTGCCTTCGTGCGCAAGAACTTCTTCGGCCGCTACCCCGAGACCCTCAAGCTCGTCGAACACATGAGCGATGAAGAGGTGTTCGAGCTGCGCCGCGGCGGCCACGAGCCCGCCAAGGTGTACGCCGCCTTCCACGCCGCCAACGCGCACAAGGGCCAGCCCACGGTGCTGCTGGTCAAGACCGTCAAGGGCTACGGCATGGGCAAGGCCGGTGAAGGCAAGAACACGGTGCACCAGACGAAGAAGCTCTCGGACGAAGACATCAAGTACATCCGCGACCGCTTCAACATTCCGATCCCCGACAGCGAGCTGCCGGGCCTGCCGTATTACAAGCCGGCGGATGACACCCCCGAAATGCGCTACCTGCACGAGCGCCGCAAGGCCCTGGGTGGCTACCTGCCGCACCGCCGCGCCAAGGCCGACGAGCACTTCACCGTGCCCGCGCTCGACACCTTCAAGGCCATTCTGGAACCCACGGCCGAGGGCCGCGAGATCTCCACCACACAGGCCTACGTGCGTTTCGTCACGCAGCTGCTGCGCGACCAGGCCCTGGGCCCGCGCGTGGTGCCCATCCTGGTGGACGAGGCGCGCACCTTCGGCATGGAAGGGCTGTTCCGCCAGATCGGCATCTACAACCCTAAGGGCCAGCAATACACTCCGGTCGACCGCGATCAGGTGATGTACTACCGCGAAGACAAGGCCGGCCAGATCCTGCAGGAAGGCATCAACGAAGCCGGTGGCATGGCCAGCTGGATTGCAGCCGCCACCAGCTACAGCACGAACAACCGCATCATGGTGCCGTTCTACGTGTACTACTCGATGTTCGGCTTCCAGCGCATCGGCGACCTGGCCTGGGCGGCCGGCGACATGCAGGCGCGCGGCTTCCTGCTGGGCGGCACCTCGGGCCGCACCACGCTCAACGGTGAAGGCCTGCAGCACGAAGACGGCCACAGCCACATCCTGGCGGGCACCATCCCCAACTGCGTGAGCTACGACCCGACCTTCGCGCACGAAGTCGCGGTGATCCTGCACCATGGCCTGAAGCGCATGGTGGAGAAGCAGGAAAACGTCTATTACTACATCACCCTGCTCAACGAGAACTACGCCATGCCGGGCATCACGCCCGGCACCGAAGAGCAGATCATCCAGGGCATGTACCTGTGCAAGCCGGGCGCCGAGGGTGACAAGCGCGTGCAGTTGCTGGGTTCGGGCACCATCCTGCGCGAATCTCTGGCGGCGCAGGTGCTGCTGGCCGCCGAGTGGGGCGTGCAGGCCGACGTCTGGAGCTGCCCAAGCTTCAACGAACTGGCCCGCGAAGGCCAGGATTGTGAGCGCTGGAACCTGCTGCACCCGCTCGAAGCCCCGCGCACGTCCTTCGTCACGCGCCAGCTCGGCGGCCATGCCGGTCCCGTGGTGGCGTCCACCGACTACATGAAGAGCTACGCCGAGCAGATCCGCCCCTTCATCCCGGCGGGCCGTCCCTACAAGGTGCTGGGCACGGACGGCTTTGGCCGCAGCGACTTCCGCAGCAAGCTGCGCGAGCACTTCGAGATCAACCGCCACTACATCGTGGTGGCCGCGCTCAAGGCGCTGAGCGAGCAGGGCACCGTGCCCGCCGCCAAGGTGGCCGAAGCCATTGCCAGGTACGGCATCCAGGCCGATAAGACCAACCCGCTGTACGCCTAAACCGAACTGGAGACGAACATGGCATTGGTAGACATCCAGGTCCCGGACATCGGCGACTTCGACGAAGTGGGCGTGATCGAACTGCTGGTCAAGCCCGGCGACACGGTCAAGGCCGAGCAGTCGCTCATCACCGTGGAATCCGACAAGGCGTCGATGGAAATCCCGTCGAGCCGCGCCGGCGTCGTCAAAGACCTGCGCGTGCAGGTCGGCGACAAGGTCAAGCAGGGCTCCGTGGTGCTGACGCTCGAAGTGGCGGGCGGCGCGACGGAATCTGCACAAAATCAGGCTCCAGCGCCTGCTGCACCAGCGTCAGCAGCTATCAAAACGGAAGCGACCGCCGCAGCGCCCGCACCGGTGGCTGCGGCCGCGACGGGCGGCGTGCTCGAAGTGCGCGTGCCCGACATCGGCGACTTCAAGGACGTGGCCGTGATCGAGCTGCTGGTCCAGCCCGGCGACACGGTGAAGCCCGAGCAGTCGCTGTTCACGGTCGAATCCGACAAGGCCTCGATGGAAATCCCGTCGCCCGCCGCTGGCGTGCTGCAGGAGCTCAAGGTCAAGGTCGGCGACAAGCTCAACATCGGCGACCTTGTGGCGCTGCTGGCCGTCGCGGCCGGTGCAGCACCGGCGGCTCCTGTGGTTGCGGCCTCTGCACCTGCTGCGGCAGCCCCGGCCACCGCCGCAGCTCCCGCGACCACGGCCACTGCCCCGGTGCCTGCGCACCAGCCCGGCACCCCGTCGGCAGGCCTGCCGCACGCCAGTCCCTCGGTGCGCAAGTTCGCGCGCATGCTGGGCGTGCCGCTCGATGAAGTCACTGGCAGCGGCCCCAAGGGCCGGATCACCCAGGACGACGTGCAGAACTTCACCAGGGCTGTGATGACGGGCGCTGTGCAGACACGCGCCGTTGCCGCCAAGGCGCCTGCTGCTGCCACGGGCGGCGGATCGGGCCTCGATGTGCTGCCCTGGCCCAAGGTCGATTTCACGAAGTTCGGCCCCACCGAGCGCAAAGACCTTTCGCGCATCAAGAAGATCAGCGGCGCCAACCTGCACCGCAACTGGGTGATGATCCCCCACGTCACCAACAACGACGAGGCCGACATCACCGCGCTGGAAGCTTTCCGCGTCTCCACCAATCAGGAGAACGAGAAGAGCGGCGTGAAGGTGACCATGCTCGCCTTCGTCATCAAGGCGGTGGTGGCTGCGCTCAAGAAGTTTCCCGAATTCAACGCCAGCCTCGACGGCGACGCGCTCGTCTACAAGCAGTACTTCCACATCGGATTTGCGGCCGACACGCCCAACGGCCTGGTGGTGCCCGTGCTCCGCGATGCCGACCAGAAGGGCATTCTCCAGATCAGCCAGGAAATGGGCGAACTGGCCAGGAAGGCGCGCGACGGCAAGCTGGGCAGCGCCGACATGCAGGGCGGCTGCATGTCCATCAGCTCGCTCGGCGGCATTGGCGGCACGCACTTCACGCCCATCATCAACGCTCCCGAAGTGGCCATCCTGGGCCTCTCGAAGAGTGCGATGAAGCCCGTGTGGGACGGCCAGCAGTTCGTGCCGCGCTTGATGCTGCCGCTCTCGCTGAGCTACGACCACCGCGTGATCGACGGCGCCCTGGCCGCGCGCTTCAACGCCTACCTCGGTCAGGTGCTGGCGGACTATCGCCGCATCCTGCTGTAAAGGGAACCGCACCATGGCAACGATTGAAATCAAGGTGCCCGACATTGGCGACTTCGCCGAAGTGGGCGTCATCGAAGTGCTGGTTCAACCCGGCGACACCATCAAGGCCGAGCAAAGCCTCGTCACCGTAGAGTCCGACAAGGCCTCGATGGAAATCCCGTCGAGCCATGCCGGCGTGGTGAAAGAGTTGTTCGTCAAGCTCGGAGACAAGATCGCCGAAGGCAGTGTGCTGCTTACGCTGGAGACGGCGCAGGCCACCGCGCCCGCTGCTGCACCCGCAGTTTTGGAGCAAAAACGGGCTCCAGAGCCCGCAAATAAAGCGCAAGCAGCTATCAAAACAGAAGCTGCCAGCTTTGCCGGTAGCGCCGACCTGGAGTGCGACGTGCTCGTGCTTGGCGGCGGCCCCGGCGGCTACAGCGCCGCTTTCCGCGCAGCCGACCTGGGCCTGAAGGTGGTGCTGGTCGAGCGCTACGCCCAACTGGGCGGCGTGTGCCTGAACGTCGGCTGCATCCCCAGCAAGGCGCTGTTGCATGTGGCTGCGGTCATGGACGAAGTGTCACACATGGCCGACCTGGGCGTGGATTTCGGCGCGCCCAGCGTCAACGTGGACAAGCTGCGCGGCCACAAGGAGAAGGTCATCGCCAAGCTCACTGGCGGCTTGGCCCAGATGGCCAAGATGCGCAAGGTGACCACCGTGCGCGGCTACGGTGCCTTCGTGGGCGCCAACCACCTTGAAGTGGAAGAAACCACCGGCACGGGCCAGGACAAGACGGGCACCAAGAAGGTCGTCGCCTTCAAGAAAGCCATCATCGCCGCCGGCAGCCAGGCTGTGCGCCTGCCCTTCATGCCCGACGACCCGCGCGTGGTCGACTCCACCGGCGCCCTGGCGCTCAAGGAAGTGCCCAAACGCATGCTCATCCTGGGCGGCGGCATCATCGGCCTGGAAATGGGCACCGTGTACAGCACGCTGGGCGCGCGCCTGGACGTGGTGGAAATGATGGATGGCCTGATGCAGGGCGCCGACCGCGACCTCGTCAAGATCTGGCAGAAGATGAACGCCAAGCGCTTCGACAACATCCTGCTCAAGACCAAGACGGTGGGCGCCGAAGCCACGCCCGAGGGCATCAAGGTGACCTTTGCCCCGGCAGAGGAGGGTGTGACAGTGCCCGAGCCGCAAACCTACGACCTGGTCCTGCAGGCCGTGGGCCGCATCCCCAACGGCAAGAAGATCGCTGCCGACAAGGCTGGCGTGGCCGTGACGGACCGCGGCTTCATCAACGTGGACATCCAGATGCGCACCAACGTGCCGCACATCTTCGCCATTGGCGACATCGTGGGCCAGCCCATGCTGGCGCACAAGGCGGTGCATGAGGCGCATGTGGCAGCCGAAGTCATCGCCGGTGAACTGCAGGGCAACAAGGAACTGGCCAGCGCCGCCTTCAACGCCCGCGTGATCCCCAGCGTGGCCTACACCGATCCCGAAGTCGCCTGGGTCGGCCTGACCGAAGACCAGGCCAAGGCCCAGGGCGTCAAGGTACGGAGGGGCCTGTTCCCCTGGGCCGCCTCCGGCCGTGCCATTGCCAACGGGCGCGACGAAGGCTTCACCAAGCTGCTGTTCGACGACAGCCCCGAAGCAGGATCAGGAGACGGCCATGCTGGCCGGGGCCACGGCAAGATCCTGGGCGGCGGCATGGTCGGCACGCATGCGGGCGACATGATCGGCGAGATCGCCCTGGCCATCGAGATGGGTGCGGACGCTGTCGACATCGGCAAGACCATCCACCCGCATCCGACGCTGGGCGAGAGCATCGGCATGGCGGCGGAAGTGGCGCATGGCAGCTGCACGGATGTGCCGCCTGCGCGCAAGTAAGTCCGCAGCCAAGCTAGCCTGACAAGGCCCGAACTGGCGACGGTTCGGGCCTTGTGCTTTGCGTACCCAAACAATCGCCGCAGAATACTGTGCATTTGTACAGTATTCATGCCAATCACTGCAAAACCCAAACTCTACAACCCACGCCACCCCGAACGCACGCTGCTCTACCAAACGGTAGCCGAGCACTACGAGACCTGGCTAGAGTTGGCCAGCGCGGGTCAGTTCGACGGCCAGTGCGACCACCACACCCCCAAGCCCTTCGTACGCAAAGCGTTTGCCAAGTATCTTGAGTGCGGCATCTTTGCCCATGGCTTTGCCCGCGCTCGCTGCGGCGACTGTGGGCACGACTACTTTGTAGCCTTCTCCTGCAAAGGCCGGGGAGTCTGCCCCTCGTGCACCACCCGGCGCATGGTGGAGACAGCAGCGCACCTGAACGATCACGTATTCCCCCGCCTGCCGGTGCGCCAGTGGGTGCTGTCGGTTCCCAAGCGGCTTCGCTACTTCATGCAGCGCGACGGGCCAGTGCTCAATATGGTGCTGCGCATCTTTCTGCGGGTGATCGCACAAACTCTGCAGACCCACAGCCCCGGTGCGGCCCATATGGACAAGGCAGGCCTGCACATCGGTGCCATCGCCTTCATTCACCGATTCGGCTCCAGCCTCAATGAACACGTCCACTTCCACGTTTGTGTGGTGGACGGGGTGTTTGAGGAAGTGGAGGGCGAGGGCGATGCTGATGCGACCCCTCGAATCTCATCGCCGGGTGTCATCTTTCACGCGGCCACCG
>MESL01000055.1 GCA_001770955.1 Burkholderiales bacterium RIFCSPLOWO2_12_FULL_65_40
CGTCAAAGGGGTTCATGCTCATCTTCACGTTGGCGATGTCCACACCCGTGCCGTCCGACTTCACACGGACCTTCACGTTGTAGTCCACCACGCGCTTCACGGGGACAAGAATCTTCATGGTTGGCTTTCGGGAATTCAGGTTGAAAGTTGCTGGTGCCGCTCGCGCAGCTCGCGCTTGAGCACCTTGCCGATCGCGCTGCGCGGCAGTTCATCGACCAGGTGCAGCGCGGCCAGGCGCTGGGTTTTGCCCGCGCGGGCGTTGTACCAGGCCATGATCTGGGCCGCCTCGTCCGCAGCGCCGGGTTGGCGCCGCACGAAGGCCACCGGCGTCTCGCCCCACTGTTCGGAGGGGACGCCCGTCACGGCCACGTCCTCGACGGCCGGGTGCTTGCGCAGTTCGGCTTCGAGGTCGCTGGGATAGATGTTGAAGCCGCCGCTGATGATCATGTCCTTGCGGCGGTCCAGCAGAATGAGGAAGCCTTGCTCATCGAACCGGCCCACGTCGCCGGTGCGGATGAAGCGCTTGCCGGTGGCGTCGAACCATTCGGCCTCGCGCGTCTTCTCGGGCTGGTGGTGGTAGCCGGTCATCATGCCGGGCGAGTGCCCCACCACCTCGCCCGTGGCGCCGGGCGGCAGTTCGTTGCCGTCTTCGTCGATGAGGCGGATGTCGCTGGTGGCGGCGGGCTGGCCCACGGTGTGCAGCTTGTCGGGGTGCTCGTGCGCGGCCAGGATGCAGGTGCCGCCGCCTTCGGTCATGCCATAAAACTCATACAGCGCACCCGGCCAGCGCGCCAGCACATCGGCCTTGAGCTCGGCCCGGAAAGGCGCGCTGGTGCAGAACTTGGCGCGGAACGACGACAGGTCAAACTCACCGAACTGCGGCAGCGCCATGATGCGCTGGTACTGCACCGGCACCAGCATGCTGTGCGTGGCGCGGATCTGCTGCGCGATCTGCAGGTAGCGCAGCGCGTCGAATTTGGGCATGAGCCGCACGCTGCCGCCCGCGCACAGGCCGGGAAAGAACGACACCAGCGTGGTGTTGGAATACAGCGGGGTGGCCAGCAGCGTCACGCTGTCGGGCCCATAGCCCTGCGCCAGGCCGCGCACGATGTGCGCCCAGCGCATGCCGTGCGACTGCACGATGCCTTTGGGGCTGCCCGTGGTGCCCGACGAATAGATGATGTTGAAGGGGTGCTCGGGCGCCACCGCCACCGGCTGCGGCAGGGCCCCTTCGGGCGCCAGCCACCCGTTCCAGCGGGGCGCAGGGCCGTCGTCGTCCAGGGCCACAAGCACGGGTGCATCTGGTGTGGCTGGCGGCAGCACCGCCCTGCCCTGCGCATCCACAAACAACATGCGGGCCTCGGCGTCGCGCAGCATCGACGCCATCGAATCGGGCGTGACCGAGGGCGCCAGCGGCGCCACCACCACGCCGCAGCGCAAGGCGCCCAGGTACACGGCGGCGTAGCGCACCGACGGCGCGGCGCACAGGGCCACTACATCGCCCAGCCCCAGGCCATCGCGTTGCAGCGAGGCCGCCACGCGGCTCACCAGGGCATCGAGCTGGGACCAGTTCAGCGCGGTATCGTCATCGGCCAGGGCACTGGCCTGGGGGCGTTGCTGCGCGTGCTCATGCAGCAGGTCAGACACGGTGCGAAATGGCGGCAGGGCCGCCGCAGCGGGAACGGTGCTCATCCGTGGCTCACTCGAACAGGATGCCCTTGTCGCGGATCACCTTGCCCCACTTGGTGTAGTCGCCGGTCACGCGCTTGGCCATCTGGTCGGGTGCCTGGTAGTTGGCAATGGCGCCGGCGTTCAGCAGCTTGTCCTGCACTTCCTTCTCGGCCAGGATGGCCTTCACTTCGTTGCTGATGCGCTCGACCACGTCCTTGGGCGTGCCCGGGGGCGCCATCAGGCCGCCCCAGGAGACAGCGTCAAAGCCCTTGAAGCCCTGTTCGGCAATGGTCGCCACGTTCGGAATCACGCCCACGCGCTGGGGCGAGCCCACGGCGATGGCGCGCAGCCGGCCCGTCTGAATGTGCGGCAGCGCTGCCACGAGGTCGGCATACATCATGGGCACCTGGCCGCCCAGGGTGTCGGTGATGGCCGGCACGCCGCCCTTGTAGGGAACATGCTCCATGTCGAACTGGCCCATCTGCTTGAGCAGTTCCATGCTCAGGTGGCCAAAACTGCCCACGCCCGAGCTGGTGTAGTTGAGCTTGCCCGGCTGCGCCTTGGCGTGCGTGATGAGGCGCTGCAGATCGGTCACGGTGGGCATCAGCGTGGGGTTGACCACCACCACGATGGGCAGGTCGTACACGGTGGCCACCGAGACAAAATCCTTGGAGGTGTCGTAGCCGGCCTTCTTGTAGAGGTGCGGCGCCAGCAGCGTGGGCGTGGCCAGCATCATCAGGGTGTAGCCGTCGCCCGGGGTCTTGAGCAACTGCTGCGCAGCAATCGAACCCGAAGCACCGGCCTTGTTCTCGACCACCACGGGCTGCTTGAGCCGCTCGGCCAGCTTCTGGCCGACGATGCGCGAGGCCGTGTCGGTGGGGCCGCCCGGCGGAAACGGAACGACCAGCTTCAGGGGCTTGGCGGGCCAGGCTTGAGCGAAGGCGGTGCCGATCAGCAGCGGCGCGGCGGCCAGGGCGAGCAAGGCACGGCGGCTCAGTTGCGAAATTTTCATGGCAATCTCCTTTAGTGACAAAAAGTGGCTTTAGCGCCTGCGCAGAAAGCGCAAGCAGCTATCGTTTTTGAACCAGTTCAGTTCGTAGGCAGCGTCAGCACGCCCTTGTCGCGCAGGGCTTGCAACTCGGGCTCGGACAGTTGCAGCAGCTGCTGCAGCACCTCGCGGGTGCCCTCACCCAGCGTGGGCGGCGCGTTGCGAATCGGCAGGCGCTGGCCGTCCAGGCGATAGGGCGGCGCAAACACATGGGTGCTGCCCGCCACCGGGTGGGGCATCTCCTGCAGCAGGCCGCCCCGGCGGGTGCGCTCGCTGGTCAGGGCTTCGTGCAGGCCGGCCACCCGGCCACAGGGAATGCCGGCGGCGCTCAGTCGCTGCAGCAGCACATCGCGCGGGAAGCTGGCGATCAGCTCCTTCATGACGGGCAGCAGGGTCAGGCGGTTCTTGGCGCGCTCCACATTGGTGGCAAAGCGCGGGTCTTCGACGATGTCGGGGCGCATCACCACCTGGCGGCAGAACTTGTCAAACTGGGCGTTGTTGCCCACGGCGATGATCAGCGGGCCGTCCTGCGCCTCGAACATGCCGTAGGGCACGATGGACGGGTGGGCGTTGCCGTAGCGCTGCGGGTCGTGGCCCAGCAGCATGGCGTCGAGTCCGTAGTAGCCGGTGATCATCAGGCCGCAGTCGTACAGCGCCATCTCGATATGGCGGCCCTGGCCGGTGCGGCTGCGCTGGAACAGCGCCGCCAGCACGGCCTGCGCGGCGTACATGCCGGTCATCATGTCCACGGCGGCCACGCCAAATTTCAGCGGCGGCTGGCTCGCCTCGCCGTTCAAGGCCATCAGGCCCGCCTCGCCCTGAATGACCAGGTCGTAACCGGGGCGCTTGGCCTCGGGGCCGGAGCTGTCGTAGCCCGCCACCGAGCAGTAGATCAGGTCGGGCTTGATCGCCTTGAGCTGCTCGTAGCCCAGACCGAGCTTTTCTGCGCCGCCGGTCTTGAAGTTCTGGATCACCACGTCGCACTGCGGCAGCAGGTCGTGGATGATCTTGACGCCCTCGGGCGTCTGCAGGTCCACGGTGATCGACCGCTTGTTGCGGTTCATGCTGTTGTAGTAGGTGGTTTCGGTCTTGCCGATGCGCATGCCCCAGTCGCGCGTGTCGTCGCCCCGGCCCGGGTGCTCCACCTTGATGACCTCGGCGCCAAAGTCGGCCAGCACCATGCCACACAGCGGGCCGGCGAAGACGCGCGAGAGGTCGAGCACGCGCACGCCTGCGAGCGGAAAGTCCATGCCGCCGGGCGTGGCCGTGGGGATTGTCGTTGGGGTGTTCATGTGTGGTCGTTTTCCTGCAAGGTTCAAGCCGGGCGTGTGCGCAGTGGCGCGAAATCGGCCGGGCGCTTTTCCAGAAAGGCACCCATGCCTTCGCGGGATTCTTCCGTTTCCTGCGACTGCACCATGAATTGCGCTTCCAGTTCCAGCTGCTCTTCCAGCGTATTCGCATGGGCGCTGCGGCACAAGGTCTTGATGCGGGCCATGGCCAGTTGCGGCCCCGCCGCCACCTGGGCCGCCAGGGCCAGCGCCTGCGCCAGGGCCTGCCCCGGCTCGGCCAGCCGGTTGACCGGCCCGAGCGCATGCAGGCGCTCGCCCGAAACGCGCTCGCCGGTCAGGCACAGCTCGGTCAGCACCTGGCGCGACACGAACTCGGCCAGAAAGGCCGTGGCACCGCCGTCGGGCGTGAGGCCCACCTTCACGTAGGCGACCGAGAACACCGCGTTTTTCGCCGCCACCAGCATGTCGCAGGCCAGGGCCAGCGACAGGCCGGCGCCCGCCGCCGCGCCTTCGACGGCGGCGATCACCGGCTTGCGGCAGTCGCGCACGGCGCGGATCAGGTCGTGCAGGCCTTCGAGCTTGGCGCGGCGCTCTTCCACGGGCAGCTCGCGGCGTTTGGCCAGCTGGCGCAGGTCGCCGCCCGCGCAGAAATGCCCGCCTTCGCCCGTCAGCACGATGGCGCCGACGGTGGGGTCGGCCTCGGCCTGCGCGAGCGCCTGGGTCAGCGCGGCATAAAAGGCCGGCGACAGCGCGTTGCGCGCCGCCGGGTTGTTGTTGGACAGCACCAGCACCGCGCCTTGGCGCCGCTGCAGCAACGGCTCTGCCATGGCGCTCAAGCCTGCCCAAGCGCGATGAAGCGCGCCAGGTGGTGGTCTTCGTCGCCAAACTGGTGGTCCACCATGACCAGGCGCTTGGCGTAGTGCGACAGGGGCAGCTCCCAGGTCATGCCGATGCCGCCGTGCAGCTGGATGCTTTCCTCGGCCACCAGCGCACCTATGCGCCCGATGGTGACCTTGGCGGCCGACAGCGCGCGTTCGCGCTCGGTGCGGTCGGCGCTGTCGATGGCAGCGGCCGCATTGATGACCGCCGAGCGCGACTGCTCCACCTCCAGCAGCAGGTCGGCCATGCGGTGCTGCAAGGCCTGGAAGCTGCCGATGGGCACGCCGAACTGCTTGCGCGTCTGCAGGTATTCCAGCGTGTCCTTCTTGGCCACTTCCATCGCGCCCAGCGCTTCGGCGCACACGGCCAGAATGCCGTAGCCCACCGCCCGCTCCAGCGTGGCATAGCCCTGGCCCTCGGCGCCCAGCAGGGCCTCGGGGCCCACCTGCACATTGGTCAGGGTGATCTCGGCGGCATGGCCGCCGTCGACGCGGCCATAGCCCCGGCGCACCAGGCGCGCAGCGTCGCCAGGCACGAGGAACAGCGAAATGCCGTCCTCGCTGTCCACGGCGCCCGAGGTGCGGGCCGACACCAGCAGGAGTTGCGCGTTGTCGCCCTGCACCACCACGGCCTTCTGGCCCGTGAGCAGCCAGCCGTCGCCATTGCGCACAGCGCGGGTTTCCACGCGCGAGAGGGCGTAGTGCGAGCCGGGTTCGTCGTGCGCCAGCGAGGCCACGGTGCTGCCGTCGATCAGGCCGGCGATGCGCTCCTTCTGCGCGGCGCTGCCCGCAGCACCCAGCGCCCGGCCCACCACCAGCGCGCCCAGGAAGGGCTCGACCACCAGGCCCCGGCCCAGGGCTTCAAATACGACCGCAATATCAAAACCTGCGCCGCCAAAGCCGCCGTCGCCTTCAGGGAACAGCGCGCCAATGGCGCCCAGCTCGGCAAACTGCGCCCACAGCGCGGTGTCCATGCCGGTGTCGCCGTAGGCAATGCGGTTGCGCGTCTCGATGCCGACCTGCTCGGACACGAAACGGTTCAGGGTGTCCGCCAGCATTCGGCGGTCTTCGGTGTGTTCAAAGTTCATCGCGTGTCCTTCAGAGGCCCAGAATCATTTTTGAAATGATGTTTTTCTGGATTTCATTGGAGCCGCCGAAAATCGACAGCTTGCGGTAGTTGAAGTAGTTGGCTGCGGCCGTGGCGGCCTCGGCCGGGCCCACGGGCGGCTCGGCGTAGCCGGCGTACTGCGCCTCCTCGATGAAGGGCAGCGCATACGGCCCCATGGCGCGGCGGATCAGCGAAAGGATCTCCTGGCGGATCTCGGTGCCGCGGATCTTGAGCATGGAGCTTTCCGCGCCCGGCACGCCGCCACCAGCCACGGCGGCGATCACGCGCAGGTTGGTGGTCTTCATGTTTTCCAGGTCAATCTCGACCTGGGCCATGCGCGCGGCGAACAGCGGGTCCTGGTCCAGCGGCTTGCCGTTCTTGTGCACCTTGGCAGCGATCACCTTGAGCTTGGCCAGTGCCGCCACGCAGAAGCCCACGCCAGCGATGCCTGTGCGCTCGTAGGTCAGCAGAAACTTGGCGTAGGTCCAGCCCTTGTTTTCCTCGCCCACCAGGTTCTCCACGGGCACCTTCACGTCGGTGAAGAACACTTCGTTGACCTCGTGGTCGCCGTCGATCGTGCGGATGGGGCGAATTTCGACGCCGGGGGTGGTCATGTCCACCAGCAGGAAGCTGATACCCGACTGCGCCTTGGCCTCGCGGTCGGTGCGCACCAGGCAGAAGATCATGTTGGCGTGCTGGCCCTGGGTGGTCCAGGTCTTCTGGCCGTTGACGATGTAGTGGTCGCCCTGGCGCACCGCCGTCGTCTTGACCGAGGCCAGGTCCGAACCCGCGCCGGGCTCCGAATAGCCCTGGCACCACCAGTCCTGCCCCTTGAGGATGCGCGGCAGCCAGTAGCTCTTTTGCGCCGCGTTGCCGAACTTGATCAGCACGGGCCCCAGCATGTTCACGCCAAAGGGCACGATGCGCGGGCCGCCGGCCAGCGCGCATTCGTTGTCGAAGATGAACTTCTGCACCGCCCCCCAGCCCGGGCCGCCGTATTCCTGGGGCCAGTGGTTGGCGAGCCAGCCGCGCTCGTTGAGGATGGCGTGCCATTCCTCCTGGTCGGCTTTGGACAGGCGCTGCCCGGCCTTGACCTTGCCGGCAATGTGCTGGGGCAGCTTGTCTTTCAGGAAGGCCTGGACTTCCTCGCGGAAGGCCTGCTCTTCGGGGGTGAATTGGAGATCCATGCGGTGGTGCCTCGTGTCAGTGCTTGATTTTTGATAGCTGCCAGCGCTTGACTGCATTGGGTTTCAGAATCATTTCCATCTGAAACCCTTGTAGATAAAGCGCTGCCAGCTCCTTTTTTTGAATCAATCCGCCTTGTTCAGGCTGTCGAAGTTGCGGCCCTCGGCCACCAGCTTTTCCAGCAGGGGCGCGGGCTTCCAGAACAGCGGGTCTTCCTGGGCGAACGCCCGGATGTCGGCCAGCACCTGGGGCAGGCCCACCATGTCGGCGTACTTCATCGGGCCACCCCGGTGGCGCGGGAAGCCGTAGCCCGACAGGAAGGTCACGTCCACATCGAGCGGGCGCAGGGCGATGCCCTCTTCCACCACCTTGGCGCCTTCGTTGACCATGGCGGCCATGTAGCGGCGCATGATTTCTTCCGGCGTGAACTTGCGCGGCGTGACGCCCTTCTTGGCGCGCTCGGCATCGACGATGGCCAGCACCTCGGGGTCGGGCATGCCGGTGCGCGCGCCGTTGGCATACAGATAAAAGCCGCGCCCGGTCTTCTGGCCGAACCAGCCGCGCTCGCAGATGCGGTCGGCCACCTCGACGTAGCGCGCCTTCGGGTCGCGCGTGGCGGCACGGCGTTTGCGCGTCGCCCAGCCGATGTCGCCACCGGCCAGGTCGGTCACCTGGAACGGCCCCATGGGGTAGCCAAAGGCGCGCACGGCCTCGTCGATCTCGTAGGGGCTGGCGCCGTCTTCCATCATGTAGTCGGCCACCTGCTTGTACACGGCCAGGATGCGGTTGCCGATGAAGCCGTCGCACACGCCCGCGCGCACGGGGATCTTCTTCATGCGCTTGGCCAGCTCGAAAGCCGTGGCCACCACGTCGGCACTGACCTTGGCGGGCACAACGATCTCCAGCAGCTTCATGATGTTGGCCGGGCTGAAGAAGTGCAGGCCGATCACGTCCTGCGGGCGCGCGGTGGCAGCGGCGATGGCGTCGATGTCGAGGTACGAAGTGTTGGTGGCCAGCACGGCGCCCGGCTTGCACACCCGGTCCAGCTCCTTGAACACGGCCTTCTTGACTTCGAGGTCCTCGAACACGGCCTCGATCACCAGGTCCACGTGGGCAATGTCGTCGTACGAGATGCTGGGTGTGTAGCGCGCCATCACGGCGGCCTTGGCGTCTTGCGACATGCGGCCTTTGGCGATCAGGCCGTCATAGACCTTCTCCACATTGGCCTGACCGCGCGCGATGGAATCCTGATCGCGCTCGACCATGGTCACGGTGAAGCCCGCATCCAGCGCCGACACGGTGATGCCCGCGCCCATGGTGCCGCCGCCGATCACGGCGATGGCGGCAAAGGTGCGCGGCGCGGCGGCCTTGGCCTCGGGAATCTTGGCGGTTTCGCGTTCGGCGAAGAAGGCGTGGATCAGGCCCTGGCGCTGCGGGCTGTCCAGGCATTGCACGAACAGGGCGCGCTCGCGGGCCAGGCCTTCGTCGAACGGCAGCTCCACGGCGGCGCGCACGCATTCGACGATCTTGCCGGGCGAGAACAGGCCGCGCGTTTTTTTGGCTGTCTCGGCAGCCAGGGCATCGAGCTCGGCCAGGGCGGCAGGCTTGTCGCCGATGGCGATGTCGCGCGTGCGGCGCACGGGGGCGTTCGCCGCGAGCAGTTCTTCAGCGTATTGCAGGCCCGCCGCCACGGGGTCGGTGCCTTGCGCCACACGGTCGACCAGACCGGCGTCGAACGCGGCATGGGCGCCCAGGTGCTGGCCGCTGAGCATCAGCCCGGCGGCGGCGCGCACGCCCATCAGGCGCGGCGCGCGCTGGGTGCCACCGGCGCCGGGCAGCAGGCCCAGGTTCACCTCGGGCAGGCCCAGCTTGGCGGCGGGCAGGGCCACGCGGTAATGGGCGGCCATGGCCACCTCCAGCCCCCCGCCGAGCGCAGGGCCATGGATGGCAGCGACCACCAGCTTGCCGCAGGCCTCGATGCGGTTGCACACCTCGGGCAGCGAGGGCGGCTGCGCAGGCTGGCCGAACTCACGGATGTCAGCACCCGCGATGAAGGCCTTGCCGGCGCCCACAATCAGCACGGCCTGGACGGCCGCGTCGGCTTCGGCCTGCTCGACGGCAGCCTGCAGGCCCTGGCGCACGGCCACGCCCAGGGCATTGACGGGGGGGTTGTCGATGGTCACCACCAGCACGCGCCCTTGGCGTGCGGTGCGGACCACGGAAGCCTTGGCTTCGATGCTCATGCAGGGTTCTCCGATGACTTTGGAAGGTGACCGATTGTTGTACCGATAAACAATCTTGACAATTACATGAACCATTGACAGACTGTCAAACGCTCTTATACAAACCTATGGATCTCACCTCCCTGACGCTGCTGGTGGAAATCATCGACGCCGGCAACCTGAGCCAGGCCGCGCGCAAGCTCAAGATGACGCGCGCCAACGTCAGCTACCACCTCAACCAGCTCGAAAAGTCGGTCGGTGTGCAGCTGGTGCGCCGCACCACACGCCGCGTGGAGCCCACCGAGGTGGGCCTGCGCCTGGTCGAGCATGGCCGCAACATCCAGAACGAGGTGCTGGCCGCGCGCGAGACCATCACCACCCTGGGCCAGGGCCTGCAGGGCCGCGTGGGGCTGAGCGTGCCCAGCGGCTATGGGCAGATGGTGATGTCCGACTGGCTGATCGAGTTCAAGCGCCTCTACCCCGGCATCGTGCTCGACGTGCTGTTCGAGAACCGCGCCGACAACCTGCGCGACGAGGTGGACGTCGCCATCCGCGTGATGCCCGAGCCGCCGCCCGCGCTGGTGGCCCGCGAGCTGGGCCCCGTGCGCTACCTGGCCTGCGCGTCCCGGGGCTTTGCCGAGCAGCACGGCCTGCCCGCCTCGATGGAGCAGCTGCGCAGCACGCCGCTGATCACCTCGGGCGTGGTCGGCAAGCAATTGCGCCTGCGCGCCTACCGGGGCGAGGAGCGCCAGGAGGTGATGCTGGAGCCCACGCTGATCTCCGAGCACTTCCCGTTTCTGCGCCAGGGCATCCTCGCCGGCCTGGGCCTGGGCCTGGTGCCCGACTACGTGGTGATGGACGCCATTGCCTCGGGCGAGGTGCTGACCACGCTGGACGACTGGCGCCTGAGCATCTTCGGCACGCGCATGTACCTGCTCTACATGCCCAACCGCTACCAGACGCATGCCGTGCGCACCTGCATCGATTTTCTGCTCGACAAGGCCCGGGCGCCCAACCCTGCCCCGGACGCTGCACACGATTGACCCGGCAGCACGCAGGCCCGGGGGAGGCACCCGGTGCAGGCGGGCGCGCCTTGTAAGGCAAACACCTACAAGCCCAGCCGCGAAACCAGACACAACGCGCAGCCAGTGCCCGACTTAAGTTTTGATTGGCCCGCATTCACAATCCATTTCAACAGATCACGCAACGCAGACATCACGTAAGCCGCTGGATCTGACTCTGAAAAGGATGCCGCCATGACCAACGAACAACTCCTCGCCGAAATCCGCGAAGCCAACCTCACCTACCTGATGCTGGCCCAGACGCTGATCCGCCAGGACAAGGCCGAGGCCGTGTTTCGTCTGGGTCTGAACGAAGATGCCGCCGACATCCTGGCCTCGCTCTCGGCCGCCCAGGTGATGAAGCTGGCGTCGCGCAACACCCTGCTGTGCTCGTTCCGCGTGGATGACAACCTGGTCTGGAGTCTGCTGACCAACCACAACACCCCCAAGAAGGTGGGCAACGAGGCCACCAACACGCTGCACGCCAACATCCTGATGGCCAGCCGTGTGTCTGAAGTGCTTTGATCGACTCGCCTCCTGCGCCCCGCCCTCTTCCCCTGTTTCCTGAAAGCTCCTGCCATGACCACCACCCCCGCTGCCAAGTCCACCGCCAAGGCCCCCGCCAAGAGCGTGCTGAATGAATCGAAGCAGATCGAGCGTGCGGCGATGCTGATCCAGATGGGGGCGCGCATGCAGGTGCTGGAGTCGGAGACGACGCTGTCGTATGAGCGCCTGATCCGCCTGTACAAGGAGATCGCGGGCAAGTCGCCTTCCAAGGGCCAACTGCCCTTCTCGACCGACTGGTTCCTGACCTGGCAGGAGAACATCCACAGCTCGCTGTTCCTCAACATCTACGAGTACCTGTCCAAGGGCGTGGACCTGGATGCGGTGGAGCTGCTGACCAAGGCCTACCGCCTGTACAACGAGCAGGTGCAGACGGCCGAGATCGAGCCCCTGCTGTCGTTCACGCGGGCCTGGCGCCTGGTGAAGTTTGTCGATGCGGGCATGCTGACGCGCACCAAGTGCAGCCAGTGCAGCGGCCAGTTTGTCACCGAGCTGTACGAGAACCGCCACTACACCTGCGGTCTGTGCAACCCGCCAGCGCGCGCGGGCAAGAGCAAGGCGGCTGGGTCGCTGATGCTGCACT
>MESL01000056.1 GCA_001770955.1 Burkholderiales bacterium RIFCSPLOWO2_12_FULL_65_40
CGTTGAGCGGCCCCAACCCAAGCAACTTGCTATGAAAATCGCTCAAGAAATCCGCGCCGGCAACGTCATCATGCACGGCAAGGACCCCATGGTGGTCCTCAAGACCGAATACGCCCGTGGCGGCCGCGGTGCAGCCACCGTGCGCATGAAGCTCAAGAGCCTGATCGGCAACTTCGGCACCGAAGTCGTCTTCAAGGCCGACGACAAGATCGACAACGTGATCCTCGACAAGAAGGAGTGCACCTACTCCTACTTCGCCGACCCCATGTACGTATGCATGGACACCGAGTACAACCAGTACGAAGTCGAAGCCGAAAACATGGGTGACTCGCTGAACTACCTCGAAGACGGCATGACCGTGGAAGTGGTGTTCTACGACGGCAAGGCCATTTCGGTCGAGCTGCCCACCAGCGTCGAGCGCGAAATCACCTGGACGGAACCCGCCGTCAAGGGCGACACGTCCGGCAAGGTGCTCAAGCCCGCCAAGATTGCCACCGGCTTCGAAGTGCCCGTGCCGCTGTTTGTCAGCCAGGGCGACAAGATCGAAATCGACACCCGCACCGGCGAATACCGCAAGCGCGTGTAAGCATGTTCTGCCCAGCAAAAAGGCTTCCCTCGGGAAGCCTTTTTTCATGCTATTTTGGCCTCTGGCGCTCGTATTACAAGCGCCATAAGCTATTCAATTCATAGCAATCAGATCGGCTGCGCCACCAGGTCGTGGCCCTGCACGCCGACGATGCGCGCCCGGGTGAACTCGCCCACCTTGAGCTGCTTGCTGATTTTTTCGGGCGGCAGCAACTGCACGTTGCCGTCGATCTCGGGCGCATCGGCGTAGCTGCGGCCCACGCCACCCTTGCGGCCCATGGCGGGGGCATGGTCCACCAGCACCTGCATGGTCGCGCCCACGCGGCGTTGCAGCTTGGACACCGACACCTCTTCGGCCACGGCCATGAAGCGCGCCCGGCGCGCCTCGCGCTCCTCCAGCGGCAGCATGCCGGGCAGGTTGTTGGCTTCGGCGCCATTCACGTCGCTGTAGGCGAAGCAGCCCGCGCGGTCGATTTGCGCCTCCCGCATGAAATCGAGCAGGTGCTGGAACTCTTCTTCGGTCTCGCCAGGGAAGCCGGCGATGAACGTGCTGCGGATCACGATGTCGGGGCAGGCCTCGCGCCAGCGCTGGATGCGCTCCAGGTTCTTCTCGCCGCTGGCCGGGCGCTTCATGCGGCGCAGCACATCGGGGTGGCTGTGCTGGAAGGGCACGTCCAGGTAGGGCAACACCAGGCCCTGCGCCATGAGCGGAATGATCTCGTCCACGCTCGGGTAGGGGTACACATAGTGCAGACGCACCCAGGCGCCGTAGGGCGCCGCCATTTCACCGAGGGACTGCACCAGCTCCAGCAGGCGCGTCTTGACGGGCTTGCCGTCCCAGAAACCCGTGCGGTACTTCACATCCACGCCGTAGGCCGAGGTGTCCTGGCTGATGACCAGCAGTTCCTTCACGCCGCCCTCGAACAAGGCCTTGGCCTCTTTCAGCACGTCGCCGATGGGGCGGGACACCAGATCACCGCGCATCGAAGGGATGATGCAGAAGGTGCAGCGGTGGTTGCAGCCCTCGCTGATTTTCAGATAGGCGTAGTGGCGCGGCGTGAGCTTGATGCCTGCCACCCCCATGGCACCAGGCACCAGGTCGATGAAGGGGTCGTGCGGCTTGGGCAGGTTGCGGTGCACGGCGTCCATCACGTCCTGCGTGGCCTGCGGGCCGGTGACGGCCAGCACGCTGGGGTGCATCTGCTGCACCATGTTGCCGCCGCCCTCGCCGGTGCGCGCGCCCAGACAGCCAGTGACGATGACCTTGCCGTTCTCTGCCAGGGCCTCGCCGATGGTGTCCAGGCTCTCCTTGACGGCATCGTCGATGAAGCCGCAGGTGTTGACGATAACCAGGTCCGCGCCCTCGAAGGTCTTGGCGGTCTGGTACCCCTCGGCGCTGAGCTGGGTGAGGATGAGTTCGGAGTCGGTCAGGTTCTTCGGGCAGCCGAGGCTGACGAAACCGACCTTGGGAATCTTGGCGGCGGAGGATGCTTCAGTCATCCCCGTATTGTCCCAGCATTGGAAAAACCCGGGTTATTAGCGCTTGAGCCCCATCACCCCGAGCATCTGCTCGGTCTGTTTCTGCATCTGTTCCTGCAGTTGGGTGAACATGGTGCGCGACTGGTCGGTGTAGTTGCCCATCATGCCCTGCACCATGGGCGACTGCGCTCCCATGAACTTGGCCCAGGCTTCCGGCGTCATGCCCTTGGACTGCTCGGCCAGCCGGGCCTGCATGTCGGTGAACATCTGCACGTTTTTGTCGAGGTAATTGCCCATGAAGCCCTGCATGGCATGGCCGTAGAAGCGGATGATGTTGGCCAGCACCGCCTCGGTGAACATGGGGGCGCCACCAGCCTCTTCTTCCAGAATGATCTGCAGCAGGATGCTGCGGGTGATGTCCTCGCCGGTCTTGGCATCACGCACCACCAGGCTTTCGTTCGCCATGATCAATTGCTTGACCTCGGCCAGCGTGATGTAGGTCGATGTGTTGGTGTCGTAGAGGCGCCGGTTCGGGTATTTCTTGATGATCCGCGGGGCCGGTTTGGCGGCTGGCGCGGCGTTTTTTTCTTGCACTGCGGACTCCTCGGGCCGTCATGCCCATGTATTGCACTGCAACAGATTTTAGGTGAGCGCCTCCAATGTGCCTGCGCAGGATTACCCTGACGGAAACCGCCTGGCAACGGAGGGCGCGAAGGGGCAGACGGCGCTGCGACAGGGCCGCAAGCCCGGCGACCGGGACGCATTGAAGGCCCATGAGCCACTGCCCCCCATGAATCAGAACCCCTTCAACCAATGGCTGAGAAACGTGATGTACGACTAGTGGAGTTGGTGGACCAGAGCGCCCGCCTGCTGGGCACCCTGATCGGGGCCAAGTGAACAGAAGCATGTTTCCGTTCCGGAAACAAAAATACCCACTTTTCAGTGGGCATTTCGCTGCAAGCTCTGGTCAATGCTTGCAAAATTGGTAGGCGCGATTGGACTCGAACCAACGACCCCCACCATGTCAAGGTGGTGCTCTAACCAGCTGAGCTACGCGCCTGTGTATTCGAGAGATGAGATTGTAGCAGCAAAAAATGCGTCGTTTGGCTTCATCCGAAAAATCCGTTCTTCCCGTCTTCAACGCCGGCGCGCCGAACGCACTCCCGTCACCGAGGCCACGGTACCGAGCACCTTGTTCAGGCGCCCCGAATCGGCCACCTCCACGGTGAAGGTCATCCAGGCCGTGCCCCTGACCGACTGCGTCTGCACACCGATGACGTTCATCTTCTCCTTGGCGAATACTTCCGAGATGTCCCGCAGCAGCCCCTGGCGGTCGGCAGCCTCGATGGCCACATCCACCGGATAGACCGAAGCCGTGGCCGCAGCCTTGGAGGAACCCCATTCCACCTTGATCACACGTTCGGCATTGCGGGCCGACATCTCACGGAAGTTGCTGCAGTCTGCACGGTGGATGCTGACGCCTTTGCCGCGCGTGACGAACCCCCGGATGTCATCGGGCGGCGCCGGCTTGCAGCACTTGGCCAGCTGCGTCATGAGCGAATCAACGCCCACCACCAGCACCCCCCCCTTGGGAGACTTGTCGGGAGCGCGGGGCTTCTTCAGCAGCAAGTAGTCATCGGGCTGCAGCACCGGTTCCGGCGGACGCAGCAAGGTTTCGATGTTGCGCAGCGAGAACTCATCCTTGCCCACCACTTCGAACAGCGCATCGGCCGACTTGAACCCGAGCTGGCTGGCCAGGTCTTCGAGCCGCATGGCGGTCTTGCCCTCGCGCTGCAGAAGCTTCTCGACCGCTTCCCGGCCACGCGCCACGGTTTCATGCTGTGCCAGGGCATTGAACCAGGCCCTTGCCTTGGCGCGGGCGCGGTGGCTGGTGAGGTAGCCCAGATCGGCGTTGAGCCAGTCGCGCGAGGGGCCGCCTTCCTTGACGGTGGTGATCTCCACCGTCTGGCCGTTTTGCAGCGGGGTGTTGAGCGGCACCATGGCACCATCGACCCGCGCGCCCCGGCAGCGGTGGCCCACATTGGTGTGCACGGTGTAAGCAAAATCGACCGGCGTGGCCCCCTGGGGCAGCTCCACGATGGCCGCATTGGGTGTGAGCACGTAGATGCGGTCCTCGAACAGCCCGGCCTGCTGCGGCGTGCCCGCCAGATCGCGCTCCCAGGCCAGCAACTGGCGCAGCACGGCGATCTTGGCGTCGTAGTCACCACTGGCGGACACACCGGCGTAGCCCTTGCTGCCTGCCTCCTTGTAGGCCCAGTGTGCGGCCACACCGTGCTCGGCGTGCTCGTGCATGGCCTGCGTGCGGATCTGGATCTCGACGGCCTTGCCGGTCTCGTCGCGCACGATGGTGTGCAGCGACTGGTACCCGTTGGGCTTAGGCTTGGCGATGTAGTCGTCAAACTCTTCCACCAGGGGCGTGAACTGCGAGTGCACCCAGCTCAGCGCCGAGTAACAGTCCTTGACGGTGGGCACCAGCACACGCAGCGCGCGGATGTCGAATACCTGGTCGAAGTTGAGCGACTTGCCGCGCATCTTCTTGACGATGCTGTAGATGTGCTTGGGCCGCCCGGTCACCGTGGCACTGATGCTGTGCGCACGCAACTGCGTCTCCACGCGCTCGCGCAACTGCGCCATGTTGACCTCGCGCTCAACGCGCTTCTCGTCAAGCAGGCGCGCGACCTCCTTGTAGGTCTCGGGCTCCAGAAAACGGAAGGCCAGGTCTTCCATCTCCCACTTGATCTGCCAGATGCCCAGCCGGTTGGCCAGCGGCGCAAACACCTGCAGCGCCTCGCGCGCAATGCCCGGTGACACGGGGCGCTTACTGGCGGCGTAGTAGCGCAGCGTCTGCAGGCGCGAGGCCAGACGCAGCATGACCACGCGCAGATCGCGCGAGAAGGCCAGCAGCATCTTGCGCACGTTCTCGGTCTGCACGGCCGGGTCGTCCACCATCTGCCCGGAGGCCTGCGCCACACGGGCCTGGTGCTGCACCCGCATGAGCTGCGTGGTTTCGACCGCCAGCGTGGCAAAGTTCTCGCCAAACGCCTTGGCGATCACCTCCTGCGGCTTGTTCAGGTGCCCGCAGGCGTGCACGAGGTAGCTGGCCGCCTGCATGGCCTCAGAGCCACCGATCACCTTGAGGATGGCGGCCACCGCATCGGCATGGGCCAGGGTGTTTTCACCCGAGTCGAGCTGCTCGCCCGCAATCAGCGGCTCGGCGAAATTGCGGGCACGCACCAGGGCATCCACCTGCTCGGGCAATGTCTGCGACGTGGCCGCGATGAGTTGCGGAACGGCTTCTGCGCCGTGCCCCAGCGGCGTGGCGGCCACCGGTCGTGCCGGATGGCTTTTCATGCCGGCCCCTTGGTTTCCGCATCCAGAAGAAACGATTGCACGGCAGCCACCTGATCTGCCGCCACCAGGGTGGGCGCATGGCCCACGCCTTCGAACTCCACCAGCCGGGCCTTCGGGCCGCGCTGGCCCATGGCCTGCGCGGTCTGCCGAGAGAGCAGATCTGATTGGGCGCCACGCAGCAGCAGCGTACGCGCCTGGATCTGGTCGTACAACTGCCACAGGGCGGCCTCGCCAGCGGCGGCCGATTCCTGCGTCAGGGCCCTGAAAGGCACGGCAATGGCCGGGTCGTAATGCAGCGTGAAGCCCCCTTCGGGCAGTTCGCGCAGCATGGGGCGCGACAGCGCCAGCCACTGCTCCGGGGTGTGGGGCCCGAAGGTGGTGGACAGACTCCACAACACCTCTGCCGCCTGCTCCGGCGAATCAAACCGCACCGGCTGGCCCAGGTACTGGCCAATGCGCTGCAGCGCCTGCCATTCAATGGTCGGCCCCACGTCATTGAGCACCAGGCGGCGCACCGGCGCGGGCAGTGGCAGCTCCGGCTGGCCACACACGGCCATGCCGATCAGTCCGCCCATGCTGGTGCCGACCCAGTCAAGGGTCTGCAGTGGCGCCTGCTGGTGCAGGTGCGCCAGCAGGGCCAGCATGTCGGATGCGTACTGGCCCAGCTGGTAGGCCATGGGATCGGCCAGCCGGTCGCTCTGGCCCCGGCCCACCACATCAGGGCACACCACACGCACCTGATGGCACAAGGCGCGGGCCAGGGTGTCGAAGTCGCGCCCCTGGCGCGAGAGACCATGCACGCACACCACCACATGCGGATGCTGCGGATTGCCGGTCGCATTCCATTCCCACCATGCCATGCGATGCCCGGATGCCGGGGCCCCCGATGGGGGTTGGGCTGCCGGGCCAGGGCAGGATACGTAGTTCAGCCTAGGTTCAATCATGGATGGGAATCCCAAATGCGCTGCTCGATAATTCTTTCATTGCATCGTAATTCATTCGGAGAAAGATCCATGCTCAAAGGCAAGACTGCCCTCGTCACCGGCTCCACCAGCGGCATTGGCTTAGGGATAGCCCAATGCCTGGCGCGCCAGGGGGCCAACGTCGTGCTCAACGGATTTGGCGACTCGGAAGGCCCGCGCGCCGAGGTACTGGCTGCAGGCCAGCACGCAGGCATTCGCGTGGCCTACCACGGCGCCGACATGAGCCGTGCTGGCGACATCGAGGACATGATGGCTTTTGCGGCCAAGGAGTTCGGCCGCGTAGACATCCTGGTCAACAACGCCGGCATCCAGCATGTGGCAAACATCGAGGACTTTCCAGCCGAACGCTGGGACGCCATCATCGCCATCAACCTCACCAGCGCCTTCCACACCACCCGCCTGGCCCTGCCTGCCATGAAGGCTGCCAATTGGGGCCGCATCATCAATGTGGCGTCGGTGCACGGCCTGGTGGCCTCCGCGCAGAAGTCCGCCTACGTGGCGGCCAAGCACGGCATCGTCGGCCTCACCAAGGTCACGGCGCTGGAGACGGCCACCACTGGCGTCACCTGCAACGCCATCTGCCCGGGCTGGGTGCTCACGCCGCTGGTGCAGAAACAGGTCGACGCCAAGGCGGCCGCAGCCGGCGTCTCTGGCGAAGAAGCCAAGAAGATTCTGCTGGGCGAGAAAGAGCCTTCGATGCAGTTCACCACCCCCGAGGAACTGGGCGAGCTGGCGGTGTTCTTCTGCTCCAGCGCCGCGAACAATGTGCGCGGCGTGGCCTGGAACATGGACGGCGGCTGGACGGCGCAATAACTGTCTTTTGCTCTATTATTCATAGCTTGAAGCGCTTATTTATAAAGCGTTTCAAGCTATTTTTTCTCTGAAAATCATCGCATCTGGACAGCGCCCGACACCGTGACCTCCACGGTGCTCTTGCCCGCCTCGACGGCGATCGGCGCGTCGGCCGAAGACATCTTGGCCTCCATGGCCATCATGCGGGGGCGCGGCCCCGGCGCACTGCTGTGGCTGCTCACGGCCACTTCGCGCAAGGTGTAGCCGGCAAATCCGAAGGCCTGCGACAGTTCGGCCGCCTGCGACTTGAAGTTCCGGATGGCCTCGCCCTGGGCCTCACGCTCGGCGCGCGTGCGTTCGCCCCGGCTCAGCCCGAAGCCCACCTGGCCAATGACCATGGTGTTGATGCGCGCCGCCGTCTGCGTGATGCGACCGAAATCCCGCCCATCCAGCACCACCTCGGCCCGGCCTTGCCAGCCGGTGATCTGCCCGGTCGGGCCATAACGGGGGGAGAGGCTGAACTGGCCCGTGCGCACATCCATCGGCCCCGGCTCAGCCCCCTTGCGGGCCTCCTGCATGGCAGCATCAAGGGCCTGGCGCAACTGGGCCTGTACCGCTGCAGCGTCCTTGCCATCCCGCGTGGCATGCAGCGTGAGCACCAGCAGATCCTGCTGCACCTCGACCACACCCGAGGCCGACAACTGCACCACGTTCTGAGGCGATGGAAGGTTCGCGTTTTGCGAAAAAACGGGGAAAGTGCTTGCCAGCAAAGCGCAATAAACTATTATTTTTGTAGCAATTTTCATGATTTGAAAAGAATGGAAACGGGTTTGAAAAAACACCATAGCGGGTTCTACGCCCGCAGCCTGTCAGCCAACACCGCCATTTTGAATTTGTCTGTACGTGCGTCGCAAAACTTGTAACCGTTGGTCAAGCCGGGACCGGAACCCCGGTTTTTGGCCGCCAAACTGGTAACAATGACCGCTGTTACAAATTGGACCGAGGTAAACCATGGCCACAACAACGACCCGAACCGACAAGATCCTGGTGGTGGACGACGATGCCCGCATCCGCGACCTGCTGCGCCGCTATCTGACACAGGAGGGCCTGGAGGTCATCCTGGCGGAAGACGGCAAGGCGCTCAACCGCATCCTGCTGCGCGACACGGTGGACCTCATCGTGCTCGACCTGATGATGCCGGGTGAGGACGGCCTGTCGATCTGCCGCCGCCTGCGCGCCGCCAACGACCGCACGCCCATCGTCATGCTGACCGCCAAGGGCGAGGACGTGGACCGCATCGTCGGACTGGAAGTGGGCGCCGACGACTACCTGGGCAAGCCCTTCAATCCGCGCGAACTGCTCGCGCGCATCCACGCGGTGCTGCGCCGCCGCCCTGCCCAGGAGGCCCCCGGTGCGCCCTCGGGCGACAACGAGGTGGTGACCTTCGGCCCCTTCACTTTTGACATGGGCACGCGCGCACTGCAGAAGAACGGGGAAGAACTGCCGCTCACCACTGGCGAGTTCGCCATGCTCAAGGCCCTGGTGCGCCACCCGCGCCAGCCCCTGTCGCGCGAAAAACTGGCACTGCTCGCCCGTGGCCGCGAGTTCGAGCCCTTCGACCGCAGCCTGGACGTGCAGATCTCCCGTCTGCGCAAGCTCATCGAGGAAGACGCCGCCGCGCCGCGCTACATCCAGACGGTGTGGGGTGTGGGCTATGTGTTCGTGCCGGACGGAACCAGCTGAGCCGCATTGCCGCCCGCCTGCACTCCATGAAGTCTCCTCGCTCCCTCGACAGCGAAGCCACCAGCCCTGCGCCGCTCGAATCGCACGAGCGCAGGGCCGAAGTGCGCACGCGCGTGGGCCTGAACCTGTTCTGGCGCACGTTCTTTCTGCTCAGCGTGCTGCTGGTGGGCAGCATTCTGGCCTGGCTGCAGACGCTGCGCGCCCTGGAGTTCGAACCGCGCACGCTGCACACGGCGCAGCAGATCGCCTCGCTCGTCAATCTCAGCCGCGCCGCCCTGATGCACGCCGACGGCATTGCGCGGGTCTCCCTGATCAAGACCATGGCCGACCAGGAGGGCGTGCGCATCCTGCCGCGCGAGCCCGGTGACAAGTTCGAGCCGCTCGACAATTCGGCTCTGGGCCAGCGGCTGTCAGAGCAGCTCACGCACCGCCTGGGTGCGGACACGCTCCTGGCCCAAAGCGTCAATGGGGAAAAAGGCCTGTGGGTCGGTTTCTCCATCAATGGCGATCCGAACTGGCTGCTGATGGACCGCTCGCGCTTCAGCCCGGCCGGTGGCAAGACCTGGCTGATCTGGCTGATCACCGCAGGCGCCCTGTCGCTGGCCGGTGCGGCCGCCATTGCCCGGCTGATCAACCAGCCCCTCAAACAACTCTCGTATGCCGCCAACCGCGTGCGCGATGGCGACTTCGCCGCCAGCCACCTCGACGAGGAGGCCGTAACCAGCGAGATCCGCGAGGTCAACATCGGTTTCAACCGCATGGCGCAAAAACTCGCCAAGCTGGAACAGGACCGCGCCGTCATGCTGGCCGGCATCTCGCACGACCTGCGCACGCCGCTGGCGCGCCTGCGGCTGGAGACCGAAATGAGCGTGGACGACGAGGTGGCGCGCGCCCACATGGTGGCCGACATCGTCCAGCTCGACGCCACCATCGACAAGTTCCTTGATTACGCGCGGCCCGACCATGTCACGCTCACGCCGGTCAACCTGCACGCGGTGGTGTCGTCCTGCGTTTACGCGGTGCAGGACCACCGCGAACTGCAGATCCACACATCCATCCCCGAAGACCTGAACGTGCTGGCCGACGAGGTCGAGCTGGCACGCATTCTGTCGAACCTGCTGGAGAACGCACGCCGCTACGGCAAATCTCCCGAGACCGGCGTGACGCGGGTGGACATCGCCGCCAAAGGCCGCGAAGAGTGGGTGCTGATCAAGCTGCGCGACCACGGACCCGGCGTGCCGCCCGAACAACTGGCCAACCTCACCAAACCCTTCTTCCGGGGCGACGCGGCACGCACGGCTGCGGCGGGCGCGGGGCTGGGCCTGTCGATCGTGGACAAGACCATCCAGCGCATGGGCGGCATCTTTGCCCTGGCCAACTCCACTTCGGGCGGCCTGGTCGCCCATGTGCAACTGCAGCGCGCCAGCGACCAGCCCGCAGGCACCGACCCCCACCAGCGCCTGCAGCGCCCGCAGGTCAAACGCAATCTGCCGCAAAGGAAGGGATGACAAACCCCTGAGCGGCTGCGCCGCTTCCCCCTTGTATCTTTGCTTCTGAGGTTCGGACCGATCTGCGCAGCCCGATTCCCCCTGGGGCCAATCCTTAGCCCGTGCAGAAGCATGGGGCGCGCAGTTCGGATCGTCCTCC
>MESL01000057.1 GCA_001770955.1 Burkholderiales bacterium RIFCSPLOWO2_12_FULL_65_40
TCATCGAAGGCCTGCTGACCGAAAAATACATGCTGCGCGAAGGCCGCGAGATCATCCCCACGGCCAAGGCCTTCCAGCTCATGACGCTGCTGCGCGGGCTGGAGGTTGAAGAACTGTGCCGCGCCGACCTCACGGGCGAATGGGAGTTCAAGCTCGCACAGATGGAAAAGGGCCTGCTTACGCGCGAATCCTTCATGCAGGAGATCGCCGCCATGACCGAGCGCATGGTGAAAAAGGCCAAGGAATACGACCGCGACACCATCCCCGGCGACTACGCCACGCTCGAATCACCCTGCCCCAACTGCGGCGGCGTGGTGAAGGAAAACTACCGTCGCTTTGCCTGCGTGGGCAAGCCCGGTGCCGAAGGTTGCGGCTTCAGCTTTGGCAAGTCGCCCGCAGGCCGCACCTTTGAAACGGCCGAGGCCAACGCGCTGCTGCGCGACAAGAAGATCGGCCCGCTGGAAGGCTTCCGCTCCAAGGCGGGCTGGCCCTTCACGTCCGAGATCGTCATCAAGTACGACGACGAGGCGCACAACTACAAGCTCGAATTCGACTTTGGCGACGACAAGAAGGGGGAGGAATCGGGCGAACTGGTGGAGTTTGCCGATGCCTCGCTGGGCGCCTGCCCCATCTGTGGCTCCGACGTGCACGAGCACGGCAGCAACTACGTGTGCAGCAAGGCCGTGCCCACCGCCGCGCAGCCCACGCCATCGTGCACCTTCAAAAGCGGCAAGGTCATCCTGCAGCAACCGGTGGAGCGCGAGCAGATGCAAAAGCTGTTGCAGACAGGCAAGACGGATCTGCTCGACAAGTTTGTGAGCATGCGCACGCGCCGCGCGTTCAAGGCCTTCCTGGCTTGGGACAAGGAGGCGGGCAAGGTCAACTTTGAATTTGCCCCCAGCAAGTTCCCGCCGCGCCCAGGCGTCGCCGCAAAAACGATAGCTGCCAAGGCAGGCAAGACAAGCGCTGCAGCCAAAAAAGCTGCAAAACCTGCTGCCGCCAAGAAGACCCCGGCCCCCAAGACCGCTGCCGCCAAGGCACCGCGCAAGGCCGCCGCCGGCAAGGCGCCCAGCGCCGCCCTGGCTGCAGTGATCGGCACCGAACCGGTGGCGCGTCCCGAGGCCGTCAAGAAGATGTGGGAATACATCAAGGCCCACAACCTGCAAGACCCCAAGGACAAGCGCACCATCGTCGCCGACGACAAGCTGCGCGCCGTCTTTGGCAAGGACAGCGCGGGCATGTTCGAGTTGGCGGGCATTCTGGGCCAGCACCTGGGCTGACCGTCAGAGCGATAGCGGTCGCCCCCCATCACCATGCGCAGCCGCACCGAACGCACAGTCCTCACCGGCATCGCGGTGGCCCTTGTGGCCGCTGCCGCGGCCGCGTGGTGGACGGCCGACCGCTGGCAGCCCCATGCCGGGCCGTGGACTGAGCAGACCTGGAAAAAGATCACCCGACCCGGCCCCGACTCCCTGCCACCCGCCAAGCAGCGCGCCGCGCCGGACCGCCCGGCGGCTGCAGGCGCCTCGGAGCCCGCCGCCCCACGCCCGCGCAAATGCGTGAAGGACGGCCGCACCACCTACACCGACCAGCCCTGCCCCAAGGGCACGCAGGAGCGGCCGGTGGATGGCGCCGTCACCTCGCTACCGCGCTGACATTCCGACAGCCAGACCACGCCGAAGGGCTTTGCGCACCCGGGTGACATGGCATGTCACCCGCATGGGCTAAGCTGGGACACCGCACCTCCGCAACCTCCCTGCGCTCTGGCCATGCACGATCAGCCACCCCACACGCCGCCCTCCAGTCCCACCCGCTCGCTGCCCCTGCAGGGGGCCACCAATTTCCGCGACCTGGGCGGCTACCGCAGCCACGACGGGCGCGCGCTGCATTGGCGCCGCATCTTCCGCTCGGACCACCTTGCCGCGCTCACTCCACCCGACCTGGCCCAACTGCAAGCCCTGGGTGTGGCCCGTGCGGTGGATTTCCGGGGCGAGGCCGAGCGCAACGCGATGGCCTACCAGCTCCCCGGCGTGGCCTACCACCCGCTCACCATCGAGCCCACTGTGGTGCAGCGCGCCCAGGAGCTGCTGCGCACGGGCCAGCCGCTGACGGCACAAGACGCCGTGGGGCTGATGCAGGACACCTACCGGGGCTTCGTGGGCGACAACGCGCCGCGCTTTGCCGCCCTGTTC
Source organism: Burkholderiales bacterium RIFCSPLOWO2_12_FULL_65_40 (assembly GCA_001770955.1). Taxonomy (GTDB): domain Bacteria; phylum Pseudomonadota; class Gammaproteobacteria; order Burkholderiales; family Burkholderiaceae_C; genus Simplicispira. The sequence continues at coordinate 2,193 of MESL01000057.1, forward strand.
CGCCTGCTGCTGGAAAACGAGGCGCCCCTGGTCTTCCACTGCACCGCCGGCAAAGACCGCACGGGCTTTGCCGCCGCCCTCATCCTGCTGGCCCTGGGCGTGCCGCGCGACGTGGTGATGCAGGACTACCTGCTGACCAACGCCCTCTACCGCCCACCCGCCGGCCTGGCCGGCCCCGCGCCGCACGAGGTGCTGCAGGTGCTGTGGCGCGTGCAGGAGGATTTTCTCGACGCCGCGCTGCACCTGGTGGACACCGGATATGGCGGCATCACACCTTACCTGGAGGATGTGCTGGGGGTGGACAGCGCCGCCCGCAAAGAGCTGGCACAGCGCTATTTGCAAGCACTGTAAGCACCGGTGTCGCGCCCCGCACCGGGCGAGACAGCCGCCTCCAAAAGTTGTATACCTGCACACCCCCACTGCAGGAGAGACGCCATGCAAGTCCAGCCTTACCTGTTTTTTGATGGCTGCTGCGAAGAGGCGCTGGCCTTTTACAGCCAGGCCCTGGGTGCCCAGGTGACCGCGCTGATGCGCTACCGGGACAGCCCCGAGCCACCGCCGCCCGGCGACGCCATGGACGGTGCAAAAATCATGCACGCCAACCTGCAGATTGGCGAGACACAGATCATGGCCTCGGACGGGCAGCGCCCGGGCGAAGGTGTGTTCAAGGGCTTCTCGCTCTCCATCGCCCCGGCCTCGGACGCGGAGGCCCGGCGCCTGTTCGACGCCCTGGCCGATGGAGGTCAGGTGCAAATGCCCTTCGGCCCCACGTTCTTTGCCACCGCGTTCGGCATGGTGGCCGATCGCTTTGGCGTGGGCTGGATGGTGATCGTGCCCCGGTAGCCCCTTCCGCCGGGGCAAGCTACCTGGGATAGTTACTATTGATTTAATAGCTGACAGCGCTTTATTGATAAGTGCCAGAGGCCATTTTGTTTAAAAATTGTTTTCGCTCGGGGCTTAGAGCCTGTTCATGATGTTTTCATGGTGCCCGTTGCCCCGCGCAGATGGTGGCTGCAAGGCACACACCGCAGCCGGGCTGGTGGCCCGGCGAGGATTTGCAACGCCGCAGACGCCGCCTGGGCGGGGCAACCCTTCGGGCAAGGCAGCAAGAAAAGATCATGAGCAGGCTCTTAAATCCCGAACACCTTGAGCAGCGAATCCGCCACCCCCTCCAGCCCCCGCCGCACGCGCCCGCCGCGCACCAGCGTGTGGGGCATTTCCTCGTACACATAAAAACCGCTGGCGCCGCCAAAGCTGTCGTTCAGCAGCCCCTGCTTGCCCAGCAGATACGCCCCGAAGGTGTCGCTGCGACGGGTGGTGTAGGCCAGGTTGGCGTTGAAGCCAATGGTGGCCGCCTGCTGGATGCTGCGCCCCTGGCCGGCGCGCTCCACCCGCACGCCGCGGCAGCCCTGCACGATGAGCTGCGCCGGGCCATGGAACGCCAGGTAGCGCAGCTGCAGCGTCAGCCAGGCATGCAGGCTGCCCAGCCGCCAGTGCGACGTGATGCGCACGGGCGCACCCCGGGGCTGCAGCACGCCCACCAGGTTGTGTGGCTGCATCACCAGGGCCGCGCCAGCGGGTAGGTGCAGCATGCCGATCTCGCTGTGCGGGTCTTGCGTGGCCGACACCACGTAGCGCGCCGTCTCTTGCGTGCGCACGCGGGTCAGTGCCACCATGCCCGAGGCCAGGCTGGTAAAGGGGTAGCGGGTGCTGAACAGCCAGCAGGTGTCCTTGTCGCCCTGCACGGCGGTGCTTTGCAAAAACTCGGGGTGCACCAGCAGTTCGTGGTCCGGGTCCACCCACACCTCGTGCGACACGGCCGAGGGGCCGGGCACCAGTTCCACCGCGCCGAGGGTTTGCGGCAGCAGGCACACGGGCGGGCGGCGCTGCGCCAGTGGCGCCAGCACAAAGTAGAGCACCGCCTTGACGCCCAGCGGCGCGAGCACGATGCCCAGCAGAATCAGCAGTGCCGTGGGCACCACCTGCTGCACCGGCACGGCCAGGCGGCGGGTCCAGTGCTGGCCCTGCTCGGTGAGCAACGCGGTACGGCGCGCCTGCAGCGTCTCGGCCAGCGCCTGCAGCGGTGCCTGGTGGGGCTCAAAAGCGCCCAGCGGCGCGGGGGTGGGTGCGGCCTGCACCACCCGCGTGCGTTGCGCAGCGTGGTCGGCGGCAGCGCGCTGGTTGGCAGCCAACAGGGCCACCTGTTGGTGGCGCAGGTCTTCGCAGGCCGTGCGCTCGGGCGATGCCACGGGCAGGCGGCATTTGATGGGGTGCTTCCCCAGCAGCGCCTGGCGCTCGGCCTGCACGGCCTGCCACTGGGCGTGCAGCTTTTCATGGCTTTGGCGCAGCCGCTCCAGTTCGGCGCGCTGCCGCTCTGCACTCTGGGTGGCTTGCAGGCGCCAGCGCAGCTCCTGCACGTAGGCGCGCTCCTGTTGCAGCAACTGGATGTCCACGTCCAGGCGCAGGGCCCGCAGGTGCGCCTGCACAAAGGGGGTGCGTTCCGCGTCCAGCAGCACCACGCCGCCCAGGCCCGCGCGCTCTTGCTGCAGGCGGTGCAGGCGCTCGTCCAGCGTCTGCAACCGCTCAGTCAGCAAGGCCAGCGGGGCAGCTGCCAGGCCCGTGGTGCGCTGGCGGCTGGCAGCGGCCTGCGCCTGGATGTGGCCCGAGAGCGCCGCCTGGGCTGCCGTCAGTTGCGCGGCCTCACCCTGCAAGGCTTGCCACGCCCGCCACTGCGCCCAGCCCCACTGCGCGAGCAGCAGCACGCTGCAGATCAGCACAAAGGTCAAGAAGTGGCGCAGCACAAAACGGCCAAGGGCCGTGGCAAGGGCGATCAAGCGAATCCTCCAGAAAGATGGGGCGGCTGTCGGCCCCAACTTACCACGCGGGCCGCCCCGGTGTGTGCATGGCCTCTGGACGGCTCCCGCCCGCCAGCGGTGGACGTTTTGTCAAGACCGGGCAGCGCACCCATGGACAAGGTCGCGAAGGACAAGCTCAGCCCCGCCCGGAACAATGGACCTCATCAACGCACACCCCTTTGCAGCCCAACACCCCCGCCGAGCCATGTCCCAGAACACCCATACCCTGCACCTCTTCTTTCAAGACCCGGTCAAGCTCAAGCTCGCCCAACTGATCTACCGATACCTGGCGACGGGCCATACCGAACAGGCCCAGCGCTGGGCCGACAGGCTCGGCGCCTCCGACCTGCACGCGCTGTGGGATGCGCAGTGGTTCAACCAGGAGGTGTTTGCCAGGCCCGACCACCTGACACTGCGCTTTGACACCGGCACGAGCGACGACCTGCCGTTGCACGCACTGGAGACTCTGTTTGCCCACGGCCTGCAGGCGGCCGTGCTGGAGGTGTTCTACGACCAGGTGGGCGAGACCGAGCGCATGCATTTCGACGCCGGGCAATGGGTGTCACGCCAGGCGTTCATCCAGAAAAATCCGCAGTGGCTCCCCGTGGTGGAGCACCAGGCCGGGCGCGACGAAGCAGGCGATGCCAGCGAGGGCGATGAGGACGCAGACTATGGCTGCTCCAAAGACCCCGTCAAGCCCCTCTCCGTCGCCCAACTGCGCAAGCAGGAGGCACAGCGCAAGCGCGAGGCCCAGGAAGCCGTGGAAGCCTTTGTCGGCCTGGCCCAGGCGATGGGCAAAAGCGGCACCTCGCCGGTGCAGGGACTCATTGCGGTGCTGCTGCTGCGCGCCGGGCTCAAAGGGTTGCTGCAGGCGTTCGTCTTTACGGTACTCGCGGTGCTGCTGTTCAAGGGCTTCTGGCTCTGGCTGGGCCTGGGGCTGGTGCTGGCGGTGGTGCTGCCGCTGTACTACATGCTCAGCGAATACAAGACCCTCAAGGGGGACAACGACGACAGCGATGCGGATGGCGAGGACGGCGGCCCGGTCACCGTCATGGCCAGCCATTGAACCCGGAGGCAGGCACCATGTTGACGCAAATTGAATGGTGGGGCGGGCTGATCTTTGTGGTGGGCGCGCTGACCTACCGGATGGTGATGGGCGCGCTGGAGACAGAGGACGAAGGCATCCCCTGGTACCGGCTGCAGATGCACGCGTTCTACCTGCTGCCCGCAGTGGTTCTGGCGGGTTACTTCTATCCGCTGGAGCGCACGGCACTGCAGTACGCCTACCTGGCCGTGCTGGGTGCATCGCTGGTGATGGTGCTGGTGATGCTGGCGCAGGAACTGACGGGCGACACCAGCGAAGACGAGGCTCCCCCCGCAGAAGCCGAAGCGTCTGACGGGTGGGCGTCTGTGCTGGGCGCTGTGGTGCTGTACAGCCCGGTGCTCGTGGCCTGCGGGCTGGGTTGCGCCAAGGCGTGGCCCATGGTGCAAGGGCTGGTGTAGCAGGCCGCAAGCTTTCTGCAGCCCATTGCCAGCCTTTCGGCCGCCAGAGGCTCTGGCACAGATGACAATCCGTGCCAGCCGTCCATCGCCTTTTTCTGTCTGAACCGTTCTCGGGGCGCTGGCACCCTTGCACCGCCCCCCACTCCACCGCCCATGGCCACCGATTCCTTTGCCGACCTGCTGTCGATCTACATGCGCCGCATCCGCGCCAGCGCCTCGGGCGTGGCCACCGAAATCGGCCTGAGCCGCGAGGCGGTGAACAACTGGCGCAACGGCGTGTCGGCGCCCAACCCGCGCTCGCGCGACCGCGTGGTGGCCTGCACGCGCTACCTGCGCCTGACGGAGAGCGAGGCCAACCGCCTGCTCAGTGCCGCCGGGTTCGCGCCCGAGTTCCCGCTGCAGGCCGAGTCGGTGGGCACGCAGCCGTTTGCCGCGTTTCAGGACAAGGTGTTCGCCCAGTTGGCGCAGGCCGTTCCCTACCCCATTGCACTGCTGCTGTCGCCCGCGCACTGGGGCCAGCCGCCGTTTCGGCAAGAGCTGCTGCAACGCGCCCGGGCGCAGTACGGTGAGGCGTCGGTGTTGCACATCCAGCCGCCCTACAGCGTGAGCACCGCGCAGGCCGACTACTTTGCCGCCATCGGCCGCCAGTGCGGCCTGGGCGAGGTGGCGTCCGACTACGAATTTGAATCCGCGCTGGAGCGCCGCCTGCTGGCGGGCGAGCGCCTGTTCTGCCTGGTCAGCCGCTTCGAGCAGGGCACGCCCGCGCTGCGCGAAACCCTGGCCGGCATCTTGCGCAGCCTGAGCGAGATGCACAGCGGCCGCCTGCATTTGCTGCTGTGCGGCGGCGAGGCGCTGGCCGACCTCAAATACCGCAGCGGCGACCTGTCGCTGCTCAACATCGCGCAGGTCCACCACTGGCCCGACCCGTCGCTGGACGACCTGACGCAACTGGCCCGCCACCGCTGGCCCGAGCACCGCTGGACCGAGCCGGTGGTGGCAGCGCTGCAGGCGCTCAGCGGCGGCCACCCCGCGTTGTTTGAAGAAGGTCTGCAGTGGCTGGTGGACCAGGGTGTGGGTGATGGGCAGGCATCGTCGAGCGCCCTGCGCACGCACCTGGCCAGCAGCCCGCGCCTGTGGCAAACCTTTTTGCCGCTGGCCCAGGCTCCTGCCGCACGCACGCGTTTACAGCAACTGTTGCAGGCCGACGACCTGGGCCGTGCGCGGCCCTATCTGCAGGACGACGAACTGCGCAGCCTGTTCTGGGGCAACCTCATCCATGTGCGCGGCACGGGCGATGCAGCGCGGCTGCACTGGCGCTGCGCCACCATCCGGGATGCCGGTTTGATGGTGCTCGAATCATGTTTGAGCGCTTAAGCCCCTTTTTCTCCAGGGCCGTGGTGCGTGCCGTGGTCATTGCAGCGGTCACGCTGTTTGTGGCCAGCGCGCTGTTCACGCCGCAGCTCAACCCGGTCACGCGCGGCTCGTTCCTCGCGTCGGTCAATGTCGGCCCGGTGTGGGGCGAGCTGGTGCAGTGGCGCATTGCGATGATCGAGGCGCGCAACGAGCTGGACGGCTGGCCCAAGGACATCCAGAAATACGCGCCGCCCATTGCCAACCCGCAATTGCGCGTCACCTCCCCACGCCCCAACGTGCTGCAGGCCGACATTGCCCACCACCCCGAGCTGGGCAAGCTGGCCGGCACGCAGGTGGTGGTGGTGCTGAAACCCGGCACCCACACATGGACCTGCCGCCCCGGCAACCCGCCCATTCCCCCCGGCTACCTGCCCCTCAATTGCCTGGAGGGCGCTACCGACGACTTCGAGCCCGCCCAGCCCGCACCCGATGTCGACCCGTTCGGCTGGCTGCGCTCGCTCATCGTGTGGTGCGGCGTGATCTTTGCCGTGGGCGCCGTGGTGTGGGTGGTGCGCCACCCCATGATCGGTGCGGGCCAGTTGCGCCCCGCGCGCCTGCGCCGCACGCCCCTGGCGCGCCTGCCGCAAATCGACCGGCTGCTGCGCTGGCTGCGGCGGCTGGAGGCCACCCTGCTGGCCGCCGACATCCGCATGGTGGACTGGCGCCGCGCCGTGCTGTGCGCGCAGACCACAGGCGCCGAGCACGCCCCGGCCCTGGCGCGCGCACTGGCCGAGCGCGTGTCGGCCCGCTGCCAGCCGAGCAGCGACTGGGCGCTGCCTGGTCAGGTGTTCGAGTGGCAGTTTCCGCCCGACCTGCCCGTCTCGCTGGACCGCTGCATGGTGTTTGTGCCCAGCCCCGGCATCGACGAAGCCACCGTGCTGCGCCAGCTGCGCGCCGCACAGACCGGCAGCGATGTGCTGCTGATTCTGAGCGGGCACAGCGTGGACACCCCCTGGCCGATGCTGCGTGCCCACGCCGACGACCGCGCCAACCTGCATGTGATGGTGGACAGCGCCAGCCAGACCGAATGGCTGATCGGCGGCGAAGCTCTGCAGGTGCTGCTGCGCCTGCTGGCCGCGCAGCTGCGCATCACGCGCATCTCGCCCTACCAGACGCGCGGCGGTGTGACGCGTGAAGGCGCCTTCTTTGGCCGCGCGCAGCTGCTGGCCCGCGTCATCAACCGCGAGCCTGCCAACTACCTGGTGGTGGGCGGGCGACAGCTGGGCAAAAGCAGCCTGCTCAAGGCCGTGCAGCGCCGCATGCAGGGCCACCCGCACACCGTGTGCCATTACGTGTCGCTGCGCGACCACCGCCTGGCGCCGCGCATGGCGCTGCAGTTTGGCCTGCCGGCCGACACGCCGCTTGAAGCCATCGTGGACCACCTGCAGTCGCAGTACCAGGGCAAGCGCCTGGTGCTGCTGATCGACGAGGCCGACCTGTTCTTTCGCGACGAGTCACACAACGGCTACGCGCAGTTGTCCACGCTGCGCGCGCTCAGCGAAGAAGGCCGCTGCTGGTTCATGCTGGCGGGCTTTTGGGACTTGTATGCCACGGCTGTGCTCGACTACCAGAGCCCCCTGCGCAACTTTGGCGAGGTACTGGCCATCGGCGGGCTGGAGCGCGCCGCTTGCCGCGAGCTGGCCACCGAGCCGCTGCGCAGGCTGCGCCTGGGCTTTGACAACGAGCGCCTGGTGGACCGCCTCATCGACGCCAGCGGCCAGCGCGCCAACCTGGTCGCCATTCTGTGCCAGGAATGCCTGGAGGCGCTGGCGCCCGGCGAACGCGTCATCGAAGCCCGCCACCTCACCCAGGCCCTGGCCTCGCAAGCGGTGCAGGATGCCCTGGCCGGCTGGGGGCGCCTGAGCCACGACGAAGCCGCCTGCCGCCTCGACCGCATCGTCGTCTATCACACCGCCCAGGCCGGGCAGACCAGCCTGGTGGCCCTGGCCCAGCTGCTGCACAGCCACGGCATCACTGCCGACGCGCAGGCGCTGCGCCAGTCGCTGGCCCGTCTGCAACTGGCCTATGTGCTGCGCAAGAAGGACGCCGAATACCGCTTTGCCATCTCGCTGCTGCAAGACCAGTTCGAGCCAGCCGAGGTGGAGCTGCTGCTGCACCAGGAGCTGGCGGTGCTGGCGAAAACTGAATGACCCCCTGGGTCGCTTCGCGCCTTCCCCCTGGAAGGGGAACGCCACCCGTGCGGCGGGGCGGCCCTTGCACGGTGGCGCTGGCTCGGGCTGCGCCAGTTTTGCAGGCTTTAGGCGTCATGACTGTGGGAATTCCAGGCTTACCAACTTCGACTCCAATTTCATACTTTTATCTTCCATGGCCACTTCCTCCTCAGTCACCCTGGACGACGGCATCGGTTTCGATGCCCTCATTGCCGAACTTGATTGTCTGGTGCGCGCTGGCGTGCCGCCGGACCGCATCAGCGTGTCCCACGATGCCGCCGTGCAATGGGTCTGCGAGGCCCACTGGGTCTACGCCGACGGTCCGGACGACGCCTGCGCCGCCCGGCGCGTGGATGCACAACTCGCGCTGCTGCGCCTGATGCTGGAGCATGGGGCCGACCCCAACAAACGCAAGAACCGCAACTCCACGCCCCTGGCCGTGTGCTGCCGGCAGTTCGCCACCTATTTCCAGGAGCGCGCCCTGGAGAAGCTGGCGCTGGTGCTGGCAGCGGGCGGCGACCCGCGCCAGACCAAGGACCCCGCACTCTGCATGGCCCTGGGCTTGCGCGAAATGCGGGGCGAGATTTTTGACATGCCGTTTCGCGGCGATGCGCCCCCAGGCCATGCCGACACGGTGTACCAGGCCGTAGACATGCTGCTGCAGGCCGGTGCCGACATCGAGGCGCTGGACCACCGCAACATGTACTCGCCGCTGTTCATGGCGGCCCACATGGGCAGCGTGCCCTTGCTCCAGTTTCTGGTGGCGCGGGGTGCCAATGCGCAGGCCAGCAACCCCGACGGATCGAATGCGTTGATGTACGCAGCGGGCGATGTGGACGGCCTGGCCCAAAGCCGCGCCGGTTTTTCGACCACCTGGCAGCGCACGGGTGACCCGGTAGCCACCACGCGCCTGTTGCTGGACTGGGGCCTGGCCCCTGCTGCCGCCAATGCGCGCGGGCGCACACCGCTGCGCCTGGCCGTGAGCGCAGGCAACCTGGACGTGGCCGCCGTGCTGGCCGAGGCCTTGGCAGCCCAGGGCAAGCTGGTGGCGGCCGATGTGCGGCTGTTCCGGGGCACTGAATTCGAGGCCCGTGTTGCCGGGCTGACCCCTTCTGCGCCACCCAAAAAGCCAGCCAAAGCCAAAGCGGCACCCGACGGCACGGCCCAGCGCGCCACCTGGGCGCGCGCCCCTGGGCTGATCGATGGCCCCACCGACTGGCAGCCCAACCAGTACCCCCAGTGGCTGCGCACCTGCCTCAAGGAGGTGGCCCTGCGGCTGGGCTCGGGCGCTGACCCGCGCGTGCCGCCGGGCATGTTGTATCTGGAATACGACGATTACTTTCGCTGCCTGCGCCTGTCCCGTACCAAGTCGTACCTCAGTCGCAGCGGTGCGGTGACGTTGGAGGCGCGGGTGTTCGACTGGGCGAACATGAGCGTCGGCTTCTCTCAGCAGGAGGGCGACGCCTGGGTGCGCCGCGAGGTGATCGACTTCCCCATGGTGCCCTGCACACCCCCGACCACAGACACGCTGTGCAATGCCATCGGGCAACTGTGCGCCCGCTACTTCAACACACAGGCTTGACCGGCAACGAGCCTCTTCAGCAGCCCAGCCAGCATCAACCCGCCTGACCCCATCACTTCCCAACCGAAATGGACCGTACGGGGTGCTGCCAATGCCTTGGGCGGCGAACCCGACTAGTCAATAGCCAAAAATTGGCATGATCATGCTAGTATTTGGCAATGTCTGTCGCCTCCGCCTTTTTGACTGACCGCCAAGCCCGGCTCTTTGCCTGGCTGTTCGGCCAACCCACGCGCAGCTTCCATTTGAGCGAGCTGCGCCGCCTGACGGGGCTGGGCAGTGCCTCGGTACAAAGCGAACTCAACCGGTTGACCGATGCCGGTTTGCTGGTGTCGGAACGTGTGGGCAACCTGCGCTGCTTCAAAGCCAACGCCGACAGCCCGATTTTTGGCGAGCTGGTGTCCCTTACCCACAAAACCCTGGGGCTGGTGCCCGCACTGAGCGACGCCCTGGCCCCGTTGGTGCCACGCCTGCTGGCCGCGTGGGTGTTTGGCTCGGTGGCATCCCATACCGACACCGCCCAAAGCGATGTGGATGTGATGCTGGTGGGGCACCAACTCACCCTGGGCGAAGTGCTGGAGCAACTGGCGCCACTGGAGCAACAGTGGGGGCGCAAAATCAACCCCACCATGTACTCACCGCAAGAATTCCTCAAGCGCCGCGCTGAGCCCGACTCGTTCGTCAACCGCGTGCTGTCGCGCCCCACCCTTGCTCTGATCGGAGACATCGATGGCCTTGACCGCGCTGGATAACCTGGTGCGCATCGGCCAGCTCAAGGCTGAGCCCCGCAACGACGCCGAGGTGCAGCGCATGCTGGCCATGGCCCAGACCCGTTGGGCAGATGCGCAACTGAGCCACGTATCACAAGAAGGCCGCTTTACCAGTGCCTACAACGCTGCCCACGCCGCCGCTTTGGCCGCATTGCGCTGGCACGGCTACCGCAGCGAGAACCGGTTCACCGTGTTCCAGTGTCTGGCCCACACCGTGAACTGGCCGCCCGCACGCTGGCGCGTGCTGGACGCCGCCCACCAAAAGCGCAACCTCGCCGAATACGAAGGCTACCTGGAGGTGGAAGAAGCCACGATCTCAGAGATGAGCACGCTGGCCGCGCAACTGATTGCCGACGTGCGGACATTGATCGGGCAGGCGACGAGCCCCTGACGCAGCCACCCCACCCATTTGCTTCGTAATTCATAGCTACTAGCGCTTGCTAATAAAGCGCCAGAGGCCCATTTGACTCATATTTTTTCTGGTGCTACCGCGCTCACCCCGCACGGGGTTGCGCCCGGCCCACTACGCCACGCTGGTGGCGTATGCGCCAATACAGCCAGCCCACGATCGACAGGTTCAGCAGATTCCACCCCATGCCGTTGATGAACGCCGCCTGGTAGCTGCCCGTCAGGTCAAAGATCCAGCCCGACATCCAGCCCCCCAGCGCCATGCCGATCAGCGTGGCCATGATCACCGCACCCACCCGGGCGCCGGCCTCTTGCAGCGCGAAATACTCGCGGATGATGATGGCGTAAGCCGGCACGATGCCACCCTGGAACAGCCCGAACATCGCCGAAATGACATACAGCGGCACCAGCCCGTCAAACGGCAGAAACAGCGCCAGCCCCACCCCCTGCAACGCCGAGCCCAGCAGCAGCGTGCGCACGCCGCCAATGCGGTCGCAGATCACACCCGACACCAGGCGGCTGACAATGCCACAGGCCAGCATCAGCGACAGCATCTCTGCGCCGCGCGCCGCGCCAAAACCCAGGTCGGTGCAATAGGCCACGATGTGCACCTGCGGCATCGCCATGGCCACGCAGCACGCCACGCCCGCCACACACAGCAGCAACTGCGCTTGCACCGGGCGCAGGCCAAACGGGCGGCTGCGGTCTGGCGCAACAGGCGCGAGAGCCGCCGCTGCACCGCCTGGCGATGCAGGCACCGCCGACACAGATACATCCAGCAGCACCATCGGCGCCCGCTGCCGCATGCGCAGCGCCAGCAGCAGCATGCCCACGCCACACACCAGCCCCATCAGCACATAGGTGTGGCGCCAGCCAATGGTGTCGATGCCGTGCTGCACGATGGGCGGCCACAGCGCCCCGGCGATGTAGTTGCCGCTGGCGCAGATGGCCACTGCAATGCCGCGCCGCCGGTTCCACCACAGCGCCGTGTCGGCCAGCAGCGGCGCAAACGTGGCCGACGCGCCAATCAGCCCCATCAACCCATGGGCCAGCCCAAACCCCCAAATGCTGCCCGACAGCCCCGCCCACACAAAGCCACCGCACACCCCCACCGCCCCCACGCACAGCACCGGCATCAGCCCATGCCGGTCGGCCATGCGCCCCGTCCACAGCCCGCCAATCCCCAGGCACACCATCATCAGCGTATAGGGCAAAGATGCATCCGCGCGGCCCACGCCAAACTCGGCCTGCACGGCAGGCAGCACCACCGACACCACATACATGCTGCTGTTGCCCAGCACGACCAGGCCCAGGGTGACCAGCAGGCGCCAGGCGGCTTGGCGGGAGTCGATGAGGGATGCGGGGGCGGCGGCAGAGGGAGAAGCGGGAGTGTGGGGCATACGGGGCAATTTAACTGAAGGGGCGGCAAGAGCTGCGACACGGTACAGGCGGCTGCAGTGCTCCCATTCGGCTGGTATGTTTTTGATAGCTATTGGCGCTTGATGGATAAGCGCTGGAGGCTGATTTTGCTTGAAGTATTGGGCCATTGCACTGCGATGCAATGCCGCTGGCTCCTGGCAGAAACACACCGGCCTTGACCGCCGTGGGTTGCGCCATTGGCATTCCCCTCCTAGAGTGCGTTGCAAATGCATACACATAAAGGGAGGCAGGCGGCGACATGGCCACGTTGATACCTGCACTGGGCGCATGCCTGCCGCGCATGACACACGGGGAGAAGCGCCTGGCCGAGCGGCTGGAGCAAAAGCTCGACGCTGACTACCTGCTCTGGTACGACGTGCCTGTGGGCCCCAAATATTCGCACCCCGACTTTGTGGTGCTGCACCCCAGCCGCGGCATCCTGGTGCTGGAAGTCAAAGACTGGAAGCTGTCCACCATCCAGCACGCCGACAAAAACGGCTGGGTCATCGCCCCCGACGGCGTGCCAAAAACCGTGGCCAGCCCGCTGGAGCAAGCCCGCCAGTACGCCCACCAGATCGTCAACGCGCTGGAGCGCGACCCGCAACTGGTGCAGGCCGAGGGCCGCTACCAGGGCAAGCTGGCCTTTCCGTGGAGCTACGGCGTGGTGCTGACCAACATCACCCGCAAGCAATTTGACAGCGCCGAGCTGCACCACGCGCTGGAGCCGCACCGCGTGGTGTGCCAAGACGAAATGCTGGAGACCGTGGGAGCGGAAGAACTGCAAAGCCGCTTGTGGGACATGTTCCCCTACGGCATGCGCGGCGCCATCAGCTTGCCGCAGCTGGACCGCGTGCGCTGGATCATGTTCCCGCAAGTGCGTGTGCAGACACAAGCCACCTTGTTCGACGACAGCGATGCCGACGCGGAAATGCCCGACATCATGCGCGTGATGGACATCCAGCAAGAGCAGCTGGCCCGCAGCTTGGGCGACGGCCACCGCGTCATCCACGGTGTGGCGGGCTCGGGCAAGACGATGATCCTGGGCTACCGCGCCGAGTATTTGGCGCAAGCCAGCACAGCGGCCAGCAAACCCATCCTCATCCTCTGCTTTAACGAGCCGCTGGGCGTGAAGCTGCACAGCGTCATGCAAACCAAGGGCTTGGGCGGCCGGGTGCATGTGCGCCATTTTCATAAATGGTGCCGCGAGCAGCTGGTGGCTTATGGGCAAACCATTCCGGCGCAAGGCCCGCGCATGTTTGACGAGATGGTGGAGAACGTCATCCGTGGCGTGGACCGCAAGCAAATCCCCAGCGGCCAATACCAGGCGGTGATGATCGACGAGGGCCACGACTTCGCGCCCGAATGGCTCAAGCTGGTGACGCAGATGGTGGACCCCACCACCAACAGCCTGCTGGTGCTGTACGACGACGCACAAAGCATTTACGAGCGCGCGCGCTCTAAACAATTCAGCTTCAAGAGCGTGGGCATCCAGGCGCAGGGGCGCACCACCATCCTGAAGATCAATTACCGCAACACCCGCCAGATACTGCACACCGCCAGCCTCGTCGCCGCCGACCTGCTGACCGCAGACGACAAAGACGACGACGGCATCCCATTGCTGAAGCCCGTGAGTTGCGGGCGCGAGGGGCAAGAACCCCTCATCATCAAACTGCCCACCCTGCAGGCAGAAGCGCAAGCCATTGCCGACCACCTGGCCCAAGCCCACCAAGAAGGCTTTGCGTGGGGCGACATGGCCGTGCTGTGCGCAGACACCAAAACCCGCGACCTGTGCGCCCGCACCCTGGCGCAGCGCAAGCTGCCGGTAGAGAACCGCCTGGGCTCGGGTGACTTTGACCCCACCAGCAACAAGATCAAGGTGATGACCATGAAGGTCAGCAAGGGCCTGGAATTCCCCGTGGTGGCGCTGCCTGGCGTGGGGCACATGCCAGCGGCGGGGGAGGATGAGAAGGAAGCGGCGCGGGTGTTTTATGTGGCGGCTACGCGGGCTACACAGAGGTTGGTGATGGGGGTGGGGGGCCAGAGCGGCTTTGGGTCAAAGTGGCACTGAAGTACGGGAATACAACTGCATCAGTGTTTCACCTTCCACAAACAGAGCACAGCCGCTTTTAGCGCATACCCGGGGTGAGCAGTCAATTTCGAGATCAATAGAACAAGTAGGGGACCTAAATGAAATCAACGAGTGACGACATCCGCCAATGGCTACACAAACAGCCGGACTGGCTGCAAGACGCGTCTGAGCGGCTATTGAAACAAGGCTCTTTGAATCCGGCTGACATCAAAGAGCTTGTTGCTCGTGTGAAAACAGCGGATGGACAGAAAGTCACCGGGCATCGAGTCTTTGACAGCTTGGCGCAATCGAGCACAGCAGGTTTGGACTTGCGATTGAAGAGCATCAGCGCGTTGACTGGGATCGAAGGCTTGGCACCCCGTCGCCCCTTAACATTTGGACAAAAAAATCTCACAGTGGTCTATGGGCACAACGGTTCAGGAAAGTCCAGCTACGCACGCTTGTTGAAAAAGGTGACTGGAAAGCCTCGGGCATTGGATCTCAAGCCCAATGTTTTTCAGGCAGTGTCCAGTCAAGGACAGTGCCAGCTCACTTATGAGTTAGGCGGTGTGGAGATGTCCACAGAATGGCTATCGAACGCAGCGCCGATAGCTGCACTGCGCGCGGTGGACATCTTCGATGCCGATGAAGCGGGGCATTACCTGAATGGTGAAAGCGCGGCAGCATACACCCCACCCGTTGTCGCCGTCTTCGAGAACCTAGCCTTGGCATGTGATCAAGTTAAGGCGCAACTCCAAGATGAGCAAGGCAAGCTGGTCAAAGCTCTGCCTGCACTGCCGCATGAGTACTCGGCCACAGTCGCAGGCAAAAACTACTCGTTTCTGAAATCTGATGTGGCCGAGGCCACGCTGAGCGCCTTTCTCACATGGCCAAGTGAAAGCGAAATAGCACTGACCCAGGCTACAGAGCGTTTGAAGACGACTGACCATGCGGCCTTGGCCAAACAAAAGCGTGCAAAGAAGACCGAGGTGCTTAAGGTTGCTACCGGACTGCAGCAGGCTTTTGCCGCCTACAGCAGCACAGCTCTGGAGAACCTACGTGCATTGCGCACGGCGGCTCGAACCAAAAGGCAAATCGCCTCCGAGGCTGCGAAGGTGGAATCCGCCCAGTTGGACCATGTGGGGTCAGTGACTTGGCGGGCCATGTGGGAAGCAGCCCGGGAGTATTCGCAGGAGGCGTATCCGGCCAAGCCGTTCCCCGTCACGGATGCAGGCCGTTGCGTGTTGTGCCATCAGGAGCTGTCTCCAGTTGCGCAAGAGCGTCTACAAGCGTTCGAGAGCTTCGTGCTGAGCAAGCTGGCGGCAGAAGCGACTCAGGCGGAATCAGCCTACACCCAAGCAAAAAACCAGTTACCCGCTGCCTTGAACCTGGAATCCATAAACACACAAGCTGAAGCAGCGGGATTAACCGCAGATGAAAGTTGGCTAACCTATTTGCGGGGGTTCTGGTTCAGCGTTGAAAACGCCAAGGCTGCACTGCTTACCGATGAGGCGGCCTCGAACGCCAAACCTGTCGATGTTGTTGCAGAGACCGTCAAATCCTTGACCGGATTCGCAAACACTCTAGAGAGTGAAGCTGCGCAACACGAACTAGACGCTCATGGCATTGATCGCGGAGCACTTCAATTGAGCAAGGTGGAGTTGGAGGCCAAGAAATGGGTCACCCAGCAGGCGATTGCCGTTCGAGCTGAAGTCGTGCGACTCAAGCAGTACAAGCAGTACGATGACTGGAAGTCGTTGGCCAACTCGAAAGGCGTGTCACTGAAGTCTGCCGAAGTTGCCGAGAAGGTCATCACTCATGCCTATGTTGGCCGCTTCAACCGAGAGTTGCTGGCACTAGGTGCCACGCGTGTAAAGGTCGAATTGGTGAAGACTAAAGCCGAAAAGGGGAAAGTTCTCCACCGCTTGCAACTCAAAGGGGTCAAGGGCAAACAGACCCTTGACAAGGTTTTGAGTGAGGGTGAGCGACGGGTCGTCGCTTTGGCGGCCTATTTGGCTGACCTCACGGAGAAGCCAAGTAATGCGCCGTTCATTTTTGATGATCCCATTTCCTCACTCGATCAAACTTGGGAGGAGCGAACCATAGATCGGCTGGTTCAGCTCAGTGAAACGCGCCAGGTCATTGTCTTTACCCATCGCCTGAGTTTCATGGGGCTTATCGGCGAGAAGGCTGACGACATGGCATCGGTCCATATCCGCCAAGAGCCTTGGGGGGCGGGTGAGACGGGGGATGTGCCTCTCTACGGCAAGAAGCCAGAGGCCGCATTGAAGGATTTGCTTAGCGCGCGGGTTCCGCAGGCACGAAATTCCCTTCAAGAACACGGCACAGTTGCCTACTACCCACTTGGCAAGTCAATTTGCAGTGATTTCCGAATTCTGCTGGAACGCATGGTCGAATTCGTTTTGCTTGCCGACGTAATTCAACGGCATCGGCGCGCAGTCAACACCTTGGGCAAAATCCAAAATCTCGTCAAGATCACAACGACAGACTGCGCGCTAATCGAAGAGCTGATGACCAAGTACTCCAGCTACGAGCACAGTCAGTCAAGTGAGGCTCCTGTTGAGCTGCCTGAGCCAGATGAATTGAAGGCTGATATCGAACGACTTATTGCTTGGCACAGCGAATTCACGAAGCGGGCTGTCTAGCGTTTAGGCAGATACCAGTTCAACCAACAAGAAGAGCACCATCCCCCATGCACGAAATCATCTGCCCCCACTGCAGCAAAGCCTTCAAGATCGACGAGGCGGGGTATGCCGACATCCTCAAGCAGGTGCGCGATGGCGAGTTCGAGCAGCAGTTGCACGAGCGGCTGGAACTGGCCGAGCGGGAGAAGCGCGACGCGATTGCCTTGGCCGAAGCCAGGGTCACCAATGCGCTGCAAAAGACTGCAGCTGTCAAAGATGCGGAGATTCAGGCGCTGAAAGCCCAGCTCGACGCGGGCGAGGTGGCGCGCAAGCTGGCGGTGGCAGAGGCCTTGGGCACGGTGAACCAAGAGCGCGATGCGCTGGCCAACGAGTTGGCCCAAGCGCGCAACAGCAGCCAAGCGGCCGCCCAGTTAGCCGAGGCCAAGCTGGCCCATGCGCTGCAGGCCGAGGCCGCCAAAAAGGACGCCGAGATTCAGGCGCTGCAAGCCAAGCTGGCGGCCAGCGACACTGCGCGCCAGTTGGCCGTGAATGAAGCTGTGGGTGTGGTCGCCAGGGAGCGCGATGGGTTGAAGAATGACCTCAGCCTTATCACCGTCAAGAGTCAGCTGGAAGAAAAGGCCATCAAGGAAAAGTACGAATTGCAGATCAAGGAGCGCGATGGCGCGATTGAGAGCCTGCGGAATTTCAAGGCGCGGCTATCGACCAAGATGGTGGGCGAGACGCTGGAGCAGCACTGCGAGATTGAGTTCAACCGCATCCGCGCGGCAGCCTTTCAGCGGGCGCATTTTGAGAAGGACAACGACGCCCGCACCGGCAGCAAGGGCGACTACATCTTTCGCGACATGGATGAGCACGGCACCGAGATCGTTTCCATCATGTTCGAGATGAAGAACGAGAGCGATGAAACGGCCACCAAAAAGCGGAACGAAGACTTCCTGAAAGAGCTGGACAAGGACCGCAACGAAAAGGGCTGCGAGTACGCGGTGCTGGTGTCCCTGCTGGAGCCGGAGAGCGAGCTGTACAACAGTGGCATCGTCGATGTGTCGCACCGCTACCCCAAGATGTATGTGGTGCGGCCGCAGTTCTTTGTGCCCCTGATCACGCTCTTACGCAACGCCGCTTTGAACTCGATGAAGTACAAGTCCGAGCTGGCGCTGGTGCGCTCGCAAAACGTGGACATCACCAAGTTCGAAACCCAGCTCGACGAATTCAAGACCGCGTTTGGCCGCAATTGGCGCCTGGCCTCCGAAGGCTTTGAAGAAGCCGTCAAGCGCATTGACGAAGCCATCAAGGACCTGGAAAAAACCAAGGAAGCGCTGCACAAGTCAGCCAACAACCTGCGCCTGGCCAACGACAAGGCCGACGACCTGACGATCAAGAAGCTGACCCGCAGCAACCCGACGATGGCGGCCAAGTTTGCGGAGTTGCAGGGGCCGATGCGTGACTGAGTGAGCGTTGGCACTGATGGGGTTTGGGGTGCGGCGCGGTGGCGGATGCGCTGAGTGCCGTGGCCGAGCTGAACGATAAACTGCTTCAATATTGATAGCTGTTCGCACCCATTCCAAAAGGGCGATGGTCCCCTTTTTTGGGTCTCTTCTATTTCGGGTGGCATACAACATTCCCCACTGAGTCCATGGTCAGGCCCTTGCTTTTAGCAGAGGATTGCCGGGCAGGTGGGCTAGTTTGCCGGCGATCAGGAACGCCATGGCGATGAAGTGATCGGTCGTGCCGTATCCCCGTGCCTTGGCCTTGGCCGCTTGCAGCAATGAGTTGACTGCTTCCACATAGCCGGTGTGCAAGTGAGAGGCATCAAATGCTTTGAGAATCCCCGCCCAGTGCTGCTTGATGGTCTTGGCCAGATCCTTGAAGGGTGCCAAGCGGCTGCGCTGTGCCCAGTGCAGCCACTTTGTGAGGGCCTGAGCACTTTGGTCTGCTGCATCAGAGCGTGCACTTCTGTAGATATCCCGCAGCGCCTCTTTCAGCCGCCACGCTCTGGCGGTCTTCAATCGGGTATGGGGCAGCCAATCCATCTTGTCCTGCTCCTTGAGCGTCCACCTGGCTTTGTCTTTGAGCCAGCACCAGCGGGTCTTCTTGAGCCAATGCTCGCCCCGGGCTTCCTCACGGCGCACGGCATCGAGCGCCCGGTTGGCCAGCTGAACCACATGGAATCCGTCAAAGGCGATGGCCGCCTTCGGCAGGTGCTGGGCTACTCCTGTGATGAAGGCTTTGGACATGTCCATGCACACCACCTCGATGGCCTGTGGCTGGCCTTGGTGGCTCTTGAGGTCTTCGGTAAATCGTTGCACGGTGCTGGCATCCTTGCCAGGCGTGGCATGGATCAGCCGCGCTTTGTCCAGATCGTGCACCAGCGTGATGTAGCTGTGGCCTTTGGCGCAGCTGGTTTCATCAATACCGATGACCTTGACATTCGCGTAGCTCTCCTGGGCCCGGGCCAAAGAGACATGGGCGTCGATCTGGCGCCACAAGGTGTTGTCCGCACAGCGCAGGATGCGTGCGCACGCCGACACCGGCATCTCCCGGGCCAGCGTCAGTGCCAGCGCCTCGAACATGAGCGTGAAGCGGCTGCCCTCGCGTGCCCAGGGCACGCTCAGTTGGGTGGTGGCACCGCAGACGCTGCAGGCCACGCGAGGTAGCGAGCAGTGCACGTAGGCTTCGAACTGAAAGAAGTCCAGATGCCGCCAGCTGCGCTGACGGTGGTCATGGAGCTTTTGATCAGCAGCCGAGCACGCCGGGCAAGCTGCACTGGTGGCCTGCCAGACAACGTACAGGTCGATGCGGCTGCGCTCCACGTCCAGTTCAACACGCTCGACCGCCCAGGGAGCTGCAAGGCCTAACGCTTGGCAAAACAACGCTTCTTGCATCGGGATGGCTCCTGTTTAGGGGGTGTCAACAGATTTTTTTGAACTGTAGCGTTCCACCCAAAACGGAAGAGAGCCCCTTTTTTTATATGCGGTGAGTGACAAAGCTATTCACTACACCGATGTGCC
Source organism: Burkholderiales bacterium RIFCSPLOWO2_12_FULL_65_40 (assembly GCA_001770955.1). Classification (GTDB taxonomy): domain Bacteria; phylum Pseudomonadota; class Gammaproteobacteria; order Burkholderiales; family Burkholderiaceae_C; genus Simplicispira. The sequence continues at coordinate 22,053 of MESL01000057.1, forward strand.
GCTTTCTTCAAAATGCGGCTCATTTTGTGGGGCGTAGGGTGCTGTTGGCCTGAAGCCATGCGTGGAGTTGCTCTGGCGTTTCAAAGGTGTGGTGTGCCGGTTTGCTCCTGTATTGATGGCTGCTTGCGTCTGTATATCAAGCGCCAGAGCCAAATTTGACTCTTAAACCTGCGGCAAATACTGCTCCAGCAACACCTGCACCGCATCGGCCTGCAACACGTCCCGCCGCCGCTTGAGCGGGTCGCGGTCGGGTTGCCCTGCCATCCACCGCTTGAAGGCTGCAAACGTGGCCGGGTGCACGGTGTCCATGCGTGCCATGGTGCCGTTGGTGGCGACGATGACGGCAGAGAAACCCGGTGAGTCCAGCAGCATGCTGGCGCGGCGGGCCTGGGCCACCCAGAAGTCTTCGTCTGCGTTGCTGAGTTTGATGGGGTGCGGGTCGTCACCGGTCTGCTCGCGGCGGATGATGTCCACCTCAAAGCCGTCTTTGTTGACGGCGGTGTACTTTTGGCCCTGCCGTATGCGAAAGGTGGGGTCTACCTTTTTGAGCACCCCCAGCATGGAGCTGTCCACCCGGGCGAGCTGGGTGGAGAAGATGATGCGTTTGCGGGTGTCCCATAGCAAGTCAATGTCGCGCGTGGCCAGTGCGTCAGCGTCCAGCCGCACCCCGGCGGCGGCCTCGTAGGCGTAGAGAGCGTGGGTGCCCACCACGCGAAAGTGCTCGCTGAGGTGGGTGCTGGCCAGGCGGTTGAGCAGCGCCACCACCAGCGGGTCTACCCTGCCAACCCGCAGGGCGCGGTTCATGCGCTGTTGCTGCTCCAGCGCGGCTTTCAGGCCGGTGAGCCGTTCGGCGCTGGCCTGCTTTCTTTGCATGAATTTGTCGTAGATGGCCTGCGTCTCGGGTGTGCGCGGGCCGAGGCTGGTTTCCGCGCCAGCAGGCGAGGTGCGTACCAGGTACTTTGATTCTGGCGACGAGGCTGACCCCGCGTGCCAGTACATTCCGCCGCGCACTTGGTCGGCTTCTTCGGTGGCTTCGGCCAGCGCATCGAACACGGCAACGGCGTCTATGTACTGGCGGGTGATGGCGGGGCTGAGTTCGAGCATTTCGGTATATTTCTGTGTTTCTAGATTTTTTACCGAAAAATCAATAATGACAATAAGTTAAGTAACATTTAATAGCCTGTTTTGCGCGGTATGCGCAGGGGTTAGCGGGCGGGTTGACCTGCTGCGTTGCCGACTGGGAGATGCGTCGCTTCTCATCGCCGCACTTTGCGCGGTGAATAACGCCGCAATACGGCTCAAGCGCGGATGCGGGAACATATTTCGCTGCGATTTTTATAGCTGCCAGCGCTTATAGTTAGAGCGCTAGCAGCCTATTTGAGCAAAACGTAGGCGGTATTCCGCCCACCACCTTCCAGCCGCGCCAGCACACCCTGGGTTAACAGGTCGTTGATATCCCGCAGCGCCGTGTCGGATGAACAATTGGCAATCGCCGCCCATTTGGCGTTGGTCAGCTTGCCTTCCATGCCATCCAACACACGGTTCAGCACCAGCGTTTGCCGCGCATTCATGGGCGTGCCCGCCCAGCGCTGCCAGAACTGGGCCTTGTCCAGCACGCCCGCCAGCGTGGCGTCTGCGCCCTGCACGGCGCGCAGCAGGCAGCCCAGAAACCAATGCAGCCACGGGGTGACATCCAGCGGGCCTTTTTGGGTGGCCTCCAGCTGGTCGTAATAGTCTTTGCGTTCGCGCTGTATCTGGGCGCTGAAGCTGTAGAAGCGCTGGTGTGTTCCTTCCGCACGGGCCAGGGCCATGTCGCCCACGGCGCGGCTCAGGCGGCCGTTGCCGTCGTCAAACGGGTGCAGGGTGACCAGCCACAGGTGGGCCAGCCCGGCTTTGATGAGGGCGTCGCCCGCTGGGGCGGCCTCAAACCAGTCAAAAAGGGCCTGGGTTTGCGCGGGCAGGGTGGCGGCGGGCGGGGCTTCAAAGTGCACTTTTTCTCTGCCCACGGGGCCGGAGACCACTTGCATGGGGCCGCTGGCATCGGTGCGCCATGCGGCCACGGTGATGCGCGTGCGCCCGCTGTAGCCGGTGGGGAACAGCGCGGCATGCCAGCCAAACAGGCGCTCGGGGGTCAGGGGTTGGTCAAAGTGGCGGGTGGCGTCCAGCACCACGTCCACCACGCCGTCCACATGCCGGTCGCTGGGGGCCAGAGCCCCGATGTCGAGGCCCAGCTTGCGGGCCACGGAAGAGCGCACGGCGTCCAGGTCCAGCCGTTCGCCCTCAATGGCGCTGGTGGTGATGACTTCTTGCGTCAGCACTTGCAGGGTGGCCTGGTCGCGCTGCACCAGCCCCAAGTCGGCCATGCGCCCGGCCAGGTGGCCCTGTGCGCGGTGCACTTCGGCCAGCGGGGCGGCCAAGGCTGCCGCGTCAAAACGCCACTGCGGCCAGTCGGGGCGTTGCCACAGGTAAGTGCGGCGGCGAGGGGCTTTCTTTTCGGTCCACATGCGGTGATTATGGCGTTTATTCGCCGCAAAATGTGCGGTGAATAAACGGGCTTTTCACCGCATGAACCTCAAGCGCTGGGTCGTATTTCACATTTGACGTGTTAACGACGCCCTGCGGGTGGCTTCGACAAGCTCAGCCCGAACGGATAGGGGCACCTCTGACACGCGTAGCCAGGCTGGCAGTTACTCTCGTTTTGATAGCTGCTTGCGCTTACCTCATAAGCGCTAGCGGCCAATTTTGCTCCAAACCTAGCGCTTGACCCCGGACTCAAGCTGGCTGCGCACGGCCAGCACGAACGCCGTGTCCCGGGCCTCTATGTAGTGGTACAGCGCCACGTAGCTGCGCGCGGCGTGGCCGATCACCAGTTTGCGCTCGCCGCCTTGCACGGGGCGGCCGATCTGCTAGATCCGACAGCGCCTGGCACGTGAATGCCCGTTTGCAAGGCAAGGGTGGTATCGCCTGGCAAGTGCCCGTCGCTACAGGCGGGTTACAGTGCCCGGCGGCGCAAAAGCCGGCACGAACCTGGCAGCCCTTGGCCCCTCGGCGCGACAGGGCCCCTGGCTTTTTCCCTTTCCCACACTCATCAGACCACCCCATGACCAGCCCTATGTACTCCCACTCGGTTCCCGTCTTCAAGCAGATGCTGACAGCCTTGAAAACCATTCTTGCGCAGGCGAGCGACTACGCAGTCGCCAAGTCGATCGAGCCCAACGCCTTGCTGCAGGCACGGCTGGCGCCCGACATGTTTCCGCTGATCAAGCAGGTGCAGACTGCCGCCGACTTTTCACGCGGCATCGCGGCGCGACTGGCGGGGGTGGATGTGCCGATCTTTGCAGGCGACGAGAAAAGCTTTGCTGATCTGGATGCGCTGTTGGCGCAGACCTTGGCCTTTTTGGACAGCGTGAACGCAGCGCAATTTGAAGGCAAGGAAGGCGTTGAGATCGTCTTGCGCCCCGGCACGCCGAAAGAGAAAAAACTCAGTGGGCAGGCCTACCTGGCGAACTATGGTCTGCCACAGTTCTTCTTTCATGTGACTACGGCCTACGACATCCTGCGCCACAACGGTTTGCCCATTGGCAAGCGCGACTACATGGGCGCCTATTGACCTGAACAGGGTGCTTGCTGCCGCGCCACGGAGCCCTGCCAGGCGTCCACGATCTCCAGCTCCAGCACGCCGGTGGATTTGCGGCGAAGCAGGTAGCTGCCGTGCAGAAGGCCAGGCGTTGCTGAATCCGCCTCCGCCTCCGCCTCGGGCCACAGCTGCGGGAACATATAGCGCAGTGCATGCTGCGGCAAGCCCAAGCGCACCTTGCCTTGTGGCGAGGCGGACTTGAGCAGGCCGCGCTGTGACGCGCGCTATGGGTTGCGGCCATCGGAGTTTGCTGCGTGGATGGCGCAGGCTGCAGCTTGAACAAAATTTTTGCCAGCTGCCCGCGCGCTGGAGCCAGTACAGTCTGGCGTGTGGTGCACGCGCTCAACGCGGCGCCAATTCGCCCCCACGGGCTTTCAAGGAGACAGAGAAATGTTCAGTCATGTGATGGTCGGTGTGAATGACCTGGAGCGGTCGAGAAAGTTTTACGACGCGCTGTTTGCCACGATGGGCATAGGCCCCGGGGTGGCCAACCGGAACCGCTATTTCTACCGTGGCCCCCACGGCACGTTTGGCATCACCACGCCCATCAATGGCGAGCCGGCCTGCGTGGGCAATGGCGGCACCATCGGTTTTGCCATGCAGTCGCCCGAGCAGACCGATGCCTTCCACGCGGCTGGTGTGGCCAACGGTGGCACCACCTGCGAAGACCCGCCGGGCCTGCGCGAGGCCCCGGGGGGCAAGCTGTACCTGGCGTACCTGCGCGACCCGGACGGCCACAAGCTCTGCGCCCTGCACCGCCCCCCTCAGTAAGTCGACGCGACGGCAGCCGTCAGAGTGCCTGCGCTTCGCCGTCCACAAACACCTTGAGCGTTTGCGGGGCGAAGGCGTGCCAGGTTTCGTTGCGCGTCAGCGGCGCGGTGACGATGATGGCCACGCGGTCGGTGGGGGCTGTCTGGGTGGCAAAGTCCACCTGCAGATCTTCGTCGGACAGGTGCGCCTGGGCAAAGGGGTGGCGGCGCTCCACGTAATACAGGTGGGTGGAGGCATGGGCCCACAGCGCCTGGCCGTTGGATAGCAAAAAGTTGAAGGTGCCGTGCGGCGCGATGCGCGCAGCCAGGTCGCGCAGTGTGATCGTCAGCTCGGCAATGCTGGGCACGCCCGCGTGGGATTTGGCCAGCTCCTGCATGATCCAGCAGAAGGCGTGTTCGCTGTCGGTGGTTCCCACGGGGCGGAAGTGGCTGTGCAGCCGGGGGCGAAAGTCTTTCAGGTCGCCGTTGTGCGCAAACACCCAGTAGCGGCCCCACAGCTCGCGCACAAACGGGTGGCAGTTCTGCAACCCGACCACGCCTTGCGTGGCCTTGCGGATGTGCGATATGACGTTGCAGCTTTTGATGGGGTAGCGGCGGATGAGCTCGGCAATGGGCGAGTCCACGGCGCGCTCGTGGTCCACGAAGTGGCGCACGCCCTTGTCTTCAAAGAAGGCAATGCCCCAGCCGTCGCAATGGTCGCCCGTGTGGCCCGCGCGCTGGGCAAAGCCCGTGAAGCTGAAGGTCACGTCGGTGGGGGTGTTGCAATTCATTCCGAGCAGTTGGCACATGGTTGCACTCTCGTATCCAGTTCAGGCCGCAGGGGCGGAAGGGGCGCGCGGCGCGTCGCGCAACTGCCAGGCGGCGACCAGCGCCAGCACACACAGCGCCGCCAGCATGAGGAACGACTCGCTGAACGCCGCGATGCGCGCCGGGCTGCTGCCACTGCTGGCCAGCGACACGCCGTGCGCCGCCAGGCGCCATTCGAGCACAATGCCGCACAGGCTGACACCGGCCGCGCCCCCCAGCATGCGCAGGAAGCCGATGGTGCTGGAGCCCTGGGAGATGAGCGATTTGTCCAGCGGCCGCATGGCGCCCAGGTTGAGCGAAGGCAGGATGAAACCCAGCCCGATGCGGCCCAGAATGGCAAAGGCCACCAGCCACCACAGGGGCGACTCCAGCCCGATCAGCACCATGAGCGCGAACGACAGCGCCAGCAGAAACAGCCCGATGCTCACCAGCAGATGGGTGGGCTGCCGGTCGGCCAGGCGGCCCACCAGCGGGATGGTGAGCGCCAGCACCGCGCCCGCAGGCAGCAAAATGGTGCCCACATGCGAGGCCGACAGTTGCAGCCCCATCTGCATGAACACCGGCAGCAGGTAGGTGGAGCCAAACAGCGCCGTGCCATAGATAAACGCCACGATGCTGCCCATGGCAAACGTACGGTAGCGAAACAGGCCCAACTCCATCAGCGGCGAGCGCCCCTGGCGCGACAGGCGGCGCTGCCAGCCGACGAACAGCAGCGCACACAGGGCCGCCAGCACCAGCAGCACAAGGGCCTGCAGCAGCGGGCCGCTGCGCAATTCGACCAGGCCGTTGAGCAGGCACAGCGTGCCGGCGCTGCCCAGCAGCAGCCCGCGCCAGTCCAGCGACTGGCTCTGCCGGTTGGCCGCCAGGCCGCCCGGCGCGGTGTTGGGCACGAGCTTGTACGCCAGCCACAGCGAGACGATGCACAGCGGCACCACCATGAAGAAGATGGAGCGCCAGCCAAACCAATCGACCAGCAGGCCGCCGATGCTGGGGCCCAGCGCGGGTGCCAGCACCACGCCCATACCAAAAATGCCGCTGGCGCGCCCCTGCTCGTGCGGTTGGAAGGCATACAGGATGATGATGGCCGGAATGGGCTGCACGATGCCTGCGGCCAGCCCCTCGGCCACGCGCGCGGCAAGCACCAGGCCGTAGTGGCTGGACAGCCCGCCCACCATGCCACCCAAAAGCAGCAGCAGCATCGAGCCCGCATAGGTGGCGCGGTAGCCGTAGCGCGACAGCAGCCAGGGCGTGGTGAGCATGGACACCGTCATGGCCACCATGAAGCCCGAGGCCACCCACTGCGCGCGCTCCTGGCCCAGCGCAAAGTGCTGGCTCATGTCGGGAATGGCGACGTTGACCACGGTTGATGACATGACCGACGCCATGGTGCCCACCATCACGGCCAGCAGCACCAGCCAGCGGTAGCGTTCGCCATACCTGGCGCGCAGCGCCTGCAGGGATCCGGAACCGCTCATGCAGCGACAGTGCTCAGCTGCGCTCGGACCACAGGCGCCCGCCGGTGGCCCAGTTCTCGCGTTTCACGTCGGTGATCAGGATGTCCACCATCTCGGGCGTTCCGCCCAGCACCTCGACCGAGACGCGGGTGATTTCCTCGACAAGTTTCTTCTTCTGTTCGACCGTGCGGCCTTCGATCATTTCAATGTGGTAGGTCGGCATGGGGGGGCTCCGGGGGCAAAAAATCGATCATAAAGGCGCGGGGGGTTGCGCTGGCGCGGCCACTGGCGCCGGATCAGACTCGCGGGCACAGACGGGACAGATGCAGCGCTGGCCGCGCTCCTGCGCAGGCAGACGGGCCAGCGCCGCCCGGGACACCGGGGTCTGCATGCACCAGCAGCCCTGCGGGTCGGCGCCGCCCGCCATGGCGCACTGGTTGGGCTGGCCGCAGGCGGGGCAGGTGTTCGGGGAGGAATGGGACGAGGGGTTCATGAAAAAGAGGGGCGGGCGGGGCCTGGAGTGTAGGCCAAGGCCCGGCGCAACGGCACCCAAAGGCACCGGTGAACTTTAGATAAAAACAGGCCATAAAGCCCACCCTGAAATCGTCAGTAGCTATTGAATTAATAGCACTCTGCGAGGCATGTACTGACTGTCCAGACGGCCGGTGACGATCGATGGATGCACGCCGTGCAGGGAATTCCCCAGCGGTTCGACTGTTTTTTGTGCCCGAGCTCCGGCGCACCGGCGGTACAGTCACCGGTCACGTTGTTGATGTGCGTCCTGTCCGCCCTCCCGCGTCTACCAGCGGCACCGTCGCAGTCGCCCGGCAACGCAGAGGCGCAACGATCACCAGACACTCAACCCGCCTGCGCACGATGGTGGTCACCGCTTGCCGCAGCGATGAGAGCGATACGCACCATCGCACCCGGCGGCAAAGCCGGGGTCAAAGACAACCAAAGGGAGAGCCGTGCTGTTACTCATCGTTTTGCTTCCGCTTTTCCTGGGCACCGCTGCCACGTTCTGGCTGGGTTCGCGGTCGCGCTGGCTCACTGCGCTGGCGGCCGGGGCTGTGACGGCGGCGAGCCTGGGCCTGCTGCTGGGCCACGCGCCAGCGGTGATGGCGGGCGAGGTCATCTTGAACGCCTGGGACTGGGTGCCCGAGATCGGCCTGAACCTCACCTTCCGGCTGGACGGCCTGTCGATGATGTTTGCCGGGCTGATTCTGTTCATCGGGTTGATGATCGTCATCTACGCGCACTACTACCTGAGCCCCAAGGACTCGGTGGGCAAGTTCTACAGCGAGATGATGCTGTTCATGGCCGCCATGCTGGGTGTGGTGCTGTCAGACAACCTGTTGCTGCTGGTGGTGTTCTGGGAACTCACCAGCCTGTCTTCGTTCCTGCTGGTGGGCTACTGGAGCCACCGGGCCGACGCGCGCGCCGGTGCCCGCCAGGCGCTGGCCGTGACCGGCGGCGGTGGGCTGGCCATGCTGGGCGGCTTTGTGCTGCTGGGCCAGATCGCTGGCACCTATGAACTGAGCGCCATGCTGGGCAAGGTGGCCGCCATCCAGGCCGACCCGATGTTTGTGCCCGCGTTGTTGCTGATCCTGATCGGCGCCTTCACCAAGAGCGCGCAATTTCCGTTCCATTTCTGGCTGCCCGACGCCATGGCCGCCCCGACGCCGGTGTCGGCCTATCTGCACTCGGCCACCATGGTGAAGGCCGGCGTTTTTCTGCTCATGCGCATGTACCCGGTGCTGGCGGGCTCGGGCTGGTTCGAGGCGATCGTGACCACCGTGGGCCTGATCACGGTGCTGTTTGCGGCCTTCATCGCCATCTTCAAGCACGACCTCAAGGGGCTGCTGGCCTACTCCACCGTGAGCCACCTGGGCCTCATCACCTTCCTGGTGGGGCTGGGCTCGCCGCTGGCGGCCGTGGCGGCGGTGTTCCACGTGCTGAACCACGCCACGTTCAAGGCCTCGCTGTTCATGATCGCCGGGATCGTGGACCACGAAACCCACAGCCGCGACATGCGCAAGCTGGGCGGCCTGTGGGCGCTGATGCCCTGGACGGCCACCCTGTCCATGGTGGCGGCGGCGTCCATGGCCGGTGTGCCGCTGACCAACGGCTTTTTGTCCAAAGAGATGTTCTTCACCGAAGCGGTGGTGGGCACCACCGGGGTGTGGGCCTGGCTGGTGCCGGCGGCGGTGACGCTGGCCGGCATTTGCAGCGTGGCGTATTCGCTGCGCTTTGTGCACGACACGTATTTCAACGGGCCGCTGGGCGATGTGCCCAACACCCACCCGCACGAGCCCCCGCTGGGCATGAAGCTGCCCGCCATGCTGCTGGTGGCGATGTGCATCGCGGTCGGCCTGCTGCCCGCCATCACCTTCGGCCCGCTGGTGGACGTGGCGGCCACGGCACTGGCCGGCAAGCCGCTGCCCGCGTACCACCTGGCCATCTGGCACGGCTTCAACCTGCCGCTGCTCATGAGCGCCATCGCGCTGGTGGCGGGGGTGGGCCTGTACCTGCTGCTGGCGGCGCACAAGCGGCTGCACCGCATCGAGTCCGAGGCCTGGTTTGGCGCGGCCACCGGGCGCCAGATCTTCGACCGCCTGATCGACGGGCTGTTCGGCCTGGCGGGGCGCATCTCGGAGCGGCTGGAAAGCGGCTCGCTGCAGCATTACCTGGCCTGGACGCTGGGCGCCGCCATTGCGGTGGTGGCGGTGACCGTGCTGGGCAGTGGCAGCCCCATGGGCACCGGGCCACGCGCGCTGCTACCGGCGTCGCCGCTGGCCATTGCCATCTGGCTGCTGCTGGCTGGCACCACATTGACGCTGGTGGCGACGCACCACCAGCGGTTCCAGTCGGTGGTGCTGGTGGGCGTGGTGGGGCTGGTCACGTCGCTGACCTTTGTCAGCCTGTCTGCACCCGACCTGGCGCTGACCCAGTTGTCGGTGGAGGTGGTGTCCACCGTGCTGCTGCTCATGGGCCTGGCCTTGCTGCCCCAGCACTCGCCGCGCGAGTCCGGCAGCCTGCGCCGCATGCGCGACGGCGCACTGGCGCTGGCCGGGGGGGCGGGCATGTCGTGGCTGGCCTGGGTGCTGCTCACCCGCGACCACGACTCCATTTCCTGGTACTTCCTGGACAAGTCCATGCCGGTGGGCGGCGGCACCAACGTGGTCAACGTGATCCTGGTGGACTTCCGGGGCTACGACACGTTTGGAGAAATCACCGTGCTGGGCATTGCCGCCATTGGCGTGCTGGCGCTCATGGAAGGCATGCGCACGCGCCGCTCCACGGCCGACACCGAGGGCCGCCGCTGGACCTTTGCCGCGCAGCCCCTGTTGCTGCGCGTGGCGGCGGCGGTGGTGTTGCCGGTGGCGCTGGTGTTCACGCTCTACATCTTCATGCGCGGCCACAACCTGCCGGGCGGCGGCTTCATTGCCGGCCTGATCACGGCCGTGGCGCTGGTGCTGCAGTTCATGTCGATGGGACAGGTCAAGGCCGAATTGCTGCTGCGCGGCCAGGGCGGGCGCCGCTTCGTGAAATGGATTGGTGCCGGTCTGGGCATTGCCGGACTCACCGGCGTGGGCGCATTCGTGTTCGGCCGCCCCTTCCTGACCAGCGCCCATGGCCACCCCCATGTGCCCCTGCTGGGCGAGCTGCCGCTGGCTTCGGCTGCGCTGTTTGACCTGGGCGTCTACCTTGTGGTGGTGGGCGCCACGCTGCTGACCATCTCGGTGCTGGGCACCGTGAGCCGCGAGACCCAGCAGGCCGCAAGCCCGCACCCGCCGGAGCCCGCCGCATGACCGCCGCCACCCGCCACCCCCCCTTCCCTTGCACCGCCGTGCGACACACCAAGGAACCCACATGAGCATGGAATTTTTGCTGGCCACCGGCATCGGCTTTGTCACGGCCTGCGCCATTTACCTGATGCTGCGCGGGCGCACCTTTCCCGTGGTGCTGGGCCTGTCGCTGCTGGGCTATGCGGTGAACGTGTTCATTTTTGCCATGGGCCGCCTGTGGTCCAACGCCCAGCCCATCCTGGTGGGTGATGGCCCCGTGGCCGACCCCTTGCCCCAGGCGCTGGTGCTCACCGCCATCGTGATCGGCTTTGCCACCACCGGCTTTGTGATCGAGCTGGCCCTGCGCAGCCGCCATGAGAGCGGCAGCGACCACGTGGACGGGCACGAGCCCGGCCACGCCCCGGGTTACCGCAGCGCCGCACAGGCACCTGCGGGCAAGAGTGGAGGTCAGGCCTGATGTGGGATGTGATCTCTGCTTTCTGGCTGCAGCACGCCCCGGTGCTGTCGGTGCTGTTGCCGGTGTTCACGGCCGTGGGCCTGTTGCTGATCGGTGATTCGGCCAGCTCCGGCGGCACCGGTGCGGACGGCCGCCAGCGCTGGGGCGCACGGCTGTCCATGGCGTCGGTGTTGCTGGGCCTGTTCATGGCCGTTCAGCTGGTGCGCCACGCCAACGGCGGCGAGCTGCTGGTGTACCAGCTGGGTGAATGGCCCGCGCCGTTTGGCATCGTGCTGGTTCTCGACCGCCTGTCGGCCCTCATGGTGCTGCTGACCTACCTGGTGGCGGTGCCGGTGCTCTGGTATGCCACCGGTGGCTGGGACACGCGGGGCCGCCACTTTCATGCCCTGTTCCAGTTCCAGCTGATGGGCCTGTGCGGCGCCTTCCTGACCGGCGACCTGTTCAACCTGTTCGTGTTCTTCGAGGTGCTGCTGATCGCCTCGTATGTGCTGCTGGTGCACGGCCAGGGCCGCGAGCGGTTCCGCATGGGCGTGCACTATGTGGTGCTCAACCTCGCGGCCTCGGGGCTGTTCCTGATCGGGCTGGCGCTGGTGTACGCCGTCACCGGCACGCTCAACATGACCGACGTGGCCCTGCGCGTGGGCCAGCTCACGGGCGACAGCGCCGTGCTGGCGCGGGCGGCGGCACTGGTGCTGCTGGTGGTGTTTGGCCTGAAGGCGGCGCTGGTGCCGCTGTACTTCTGGCTGCCGGGCACCTACGCCTCGGCCAGTGCGCCGGTGGCCGCGCTGTTTGCCATCATGACCAAGGTGGGCGTGTACAGCATCATCCGCGTGCACTGGGGCATTTTTGGCGCCGAGGCCGGTGAGGCCGCCTTTGCGGCCCAGGCCTGGCTGCTGCCGCTGGCCCTGACCACCAGCGTGCTCGGCGTGCTGGGCGCCCTGGCCGCGCACAGCATGGGCCGGCTGGTGGCCTACCTCACCGTCTCGTCGGTGGGCACTATTCTGGCGGGCGTGGGGCTGTATTCCCCTGAAACCCTGTCGGCTTCGCTGTACTACACGCTGCACAGCACGGTGGTGATTGCGGGCCTGTTCCTGCTGGTCGAGCTGATGGCCGCCCAGCGCGGTGAGGCACTGGACAAACTGCGGCCTGCTGCGGCGGTGCGCGAGCCGGTGCTGCTGGGCTTGATGATGATTTTTGGCGCGGCCTCGGCTGCGGGCCTGCCCCCCCTGCCGGGCTTTCTGGGCAAGCTGATGATTCTGGAGAGCTCGTCGGGCCTGCCCGCGCAGGCCTGGGTCTGGGCGGTGGTGCTCAGCGTGGGCTTCTTCACCATCGTGGGCCTGGCGCGCGCCGGGGTCATCGTGTTCTGGCATATCCAGCCCGACGAAGGGCAGGGCAACCCTGGCTCGGGCTCCAGCGTCAAGCTGTTGTCTGCTGTGTGGGCCTTCATGGCGCTCACGCTGGCCATGGCGGTGCTGGCCTCCCCAGTGAAGCGCTACACCGACGCCGCCACAGCGCAACTGGCCGACCAGGCCGCCTACGCCCGCGCCGTGCTGGGCATGACCGGCGCCCCCACCACCCGGCCCTACGACGGCCAACGCACACCGGCCGCGGCCCCCACCGAGGAGACCCGATGAACCCCAACACCTCGCCCCCCGCCAATCCGGCGCGCAAACCGGGCTGGCTCAGCCATCCGCTGCTGTCCCTGCTGCTGGGCGCCAGCTGGCTCGCGCTGTCGCACAGCCTGGAGCCCGTGCACCTGCTGTCGGCGCTGCTGATTGCCCTGATCGTGCCGCGCCTGCTGCACCCGTTTCTGGGCGAACGCTCCAGCATCCACTGGGGGGCCGCCGTGCGGCTGACCTTGGTGGTGCTCAAGGACATCGTGGTGGCCAACATCACGGTGGCCCGGCTGGTGCTGGGCCCGCTGCCGCGCATGCAGCCCGCCTGGCTGCCCGTGCCGCTGGCCTGCGACCACCCGCGCGTGAATGCCTTGTTTGCCACCATCATCACCACCACGCCCGGCACGGTGTCGTGCGTGGTGGACGAGCAGCGCCATGAAATTCTGGTGCATGCCCTGACCTGCGACGACGCGCAGGCCATGATCGACGACATGAAGACGCGCTACGAGGCGCCTTTGCTCCAGATTTTTCGCCAGCAGCCGCGCACCGCAGCGCCCGGCGCTGGCGCCACCACCGGGAGGGCCGCATGAACGCACTCGACATCGCATTGAACATCGGCGTGGCCGCCGTGACGGTGGCCGTGGTGCTGTGTGCCTGGCGCCTGCTGCGCGGGCCCGAAATGACCGACCGCCTGCTGGCACTGGACACGCTCTACATGAATGCCGTGGCGCTGATCGTGCTGCTGGGCATCCGCTGGAACACCGCGCTGCTGTTCGAGGCCGCCCTGCTGGTGGCCATGCTGGGCTTTGCCTCCACCGTGGCGCTGGCGCGCTACCTGAGCCGCGGCGACGTGGTGGAATAAATCCTAGGAGCGAACATGCACCCCCTGATCGAATGGTCCGCCGCTGCCCTGATCGTGATCGCGGCCTTCTTCCTGCTGGTGGGCGCCATTGGCCTGGCCCGCCTGCCCGACTTTTTCATGCGCCTGCATGCACCCACCAAGGCATCCACCCTGGGTGTGGGCGGCGTGCTGCTGGCATCCATGCTGGTGGCGTTCAGCCAGGGCCGCCCCGGCATTGCCGAGCTGCTGATCACGCTGTTTGTGTTCGTCACGGCGCCCGTGTCAGCCAACCTCATGGCCCAGGCGGCGCTGCATCTCAATCTGGCATCGCGGGCGCGCGTGCCTGACGGCGCAGTGCCCGAGCGGCGAAAGGGCTGAGAGGCATGTCAAGAAAAACGGCACCCGAGGGTGCCGTTGATTTTTTTTATGAATGAAAACAGCCTCCAGGGCTTATCCATCAAGCGTCACAAGCTATTGAATTAATAGCGATTAATCACGCCGCTGCCTTGAGCTTCAGGCGCCAGGCATGCAGCAGGGGCTCGGTGTAGCCGCTAGGCTGCTCCATGCCCTTGAAGACCAGGTCGCACGCCGCCTTGTAGGCCATGCTGGTATCAAAGTGGCCGGCCATAGGCTGGTACAGCGAGTCACCCGCGTTTTGCTGGTCCACCACAGCGGCCATGCGCTCAAAGGTCTCGCGCACCTGGGCTTCGGTCACCACGCCGTGCAGCAGCCAGTTGGCCATGTGCTGGCTGCTGATGCGCAGCGTGGCGCGGTCTTCCATCAGGCCCACGTTGTGGATGTCGGGCACCTTGGAGCAGCCCACGCCCTGGTCCACCCAGCGCACCACGTAGCCCAGGATGCCCTGGGCGTTGTTGTCCAGTTCCTGCTGCTTTTCGGCGTCGGTCCAGTTCGGGCTGGCGGCGACGGGAATGGTCAGCAGGCCGGTCAGCAGGTTGTCGCGTTCGGCGTTGGCGTCGATTTTTTCCAGTTCGATCTGGATGTCGCTCACCTTCACCTGGTGGTAGTGCAGCGCGTGCAGCGTGGCGCCGGTGGGGCTGGGCACCCAGGCGGTGTTGGCGCCAGCCTTGGGGTGGGCGATCTTCTGCTTGAGCATTTCGGCCATCAGGTCGGGCATGGCCCACATGCCCTTGCCGATCTGTGCCTTGCCGCGCAGGCCGCAGGACAGTCCCACGAGCACGTTGTTGCGCTCATAGGCCTGGATCCAGGCGCTGGTCTTCATGTCGCCCTTGCGGATCATGGGGCCGGCGTGCATGGCGGTGTGCATTTCATCGCCCGTGCGGTCCAGGAAGCCGGTGTTGATGAAGGCCACGCGGCTGCTGGCGGCGGCAATGCAGGCCTTGAGGTTGACGCTGGTGCGGCGTTCTTCGTCCATGATGCCGAGCTTGACGGTGCTGTCCGGCAAGCCCAGGAGCTTTTCGACGCGGCCGAACAGCTCGGCGGCAAAGCCCACTTCGGTCGGGCCGTGCATCTTGGGCTTGACGATGTAGACCGAGCCCTTGCGCGAGTTGCGCAGGCCCGCGCCATGGCCTTGCAGGTCGTGCACGGCGATGGCGGTGGTGACCACGGCGTCCATGATGCCTTCGGGAATCTCGCGCTGCTGGCCCTGGGCATCCTTCCAGAGGATGGCCGGGTTGGTCATCAGGTGGCCCACGTTGCGCAGGAACATGAGCGAGCGGCCATGCAGGCGCACTTCGCCGCCGTTGGGTGCGATGTAGACGCGGTCGGCGTTGAGGCCGCGCGTCATGGTCTTGCCGCCCTTGTCGAACGATTCGGTCAGCGTGCCCTTGATGATGCCCAGCCAGTTGCTGTAGCCCAGCAGCTTGTCTTCGGCATCCACGGCGGCCACGGAGTCTTCGAGGTCGAGGATGGTGGAGAGCGCGGCTTCGAGCACCACGTCGCTCACGCCGGCGGCGTCAGACTGGCCGATGGGCGTGGCGCGGTTGATCTGGATATCGAGGTGCAGACCGTTGTGCTGCAGCAGCACCGACGACGGCGCGGCGGCATCACCCTGGTAGCCCTTGAACTGGCTGGCGTCCTTCAGGCCGGTGCTGCCACTGGCGAGCTGCACCACGAGCTGGCCGCCTTCGACGCGGTAGCCGGTGGCATCCTTGTGCGAGCCGCTGGCCAGGGGGGCGGACTGGTCGAGCACGTCGCGGGCGAAAGCGATCACCTTGGCGCCGCGCACCGGGTTGTAGCCCTTGCCCTTCTCGGCGCCATCGGTCTCGGGGATGGCGTCGGTGCCATACAGGGCGTCGTACAAAGAGCCCCAGCGGGCGTTGGCGGCATTCAGCGCATAGCGGGCGTTGAGGATGGGCACCACGAGTTGCGGGCCGGCCTGCGTGGCCAGCTCGTCGTCCACGTTGGCCGTGGTGGTCTGCACGTTGGCGGGCTGGGGCACCAGGTAACCGATCTTTTCGAGGAAGCCGCGGTAGGCCACCATGTCCTTGATGGGGCCGGGGTTGGCCTTGTGCCAGGTGTCCAGCTCGGTCTGCAGGCGGTCGCGCTCGGCCAGCAGGGCGATGTTGCGCGGGGCCAGGTCGGACACGATGGCGTCGAAGCCTTTCCAGAACGTGGCGCCGTCGATGCCGGTGCCGGGCAGCACCTGGTCTTCGACAAAGCGGAACAGCGGGGTGGCCACTTGCAGGCCGTGGACGGTGGTGCGGTCGGTCATGGGAGTTGCCTATGGTAATGGAGATAAACGGCGGCCTACCGGGGATGGAGGGCCATGTCAGCACTTTATTGCAAAGATTGAAAGACATAAATAGCCTGAAAAGCGCAAAACCAGTGACTTTTTTGCAAAAGTGGTAGTCGCACGGATAGCCCGCTACCGGAGTGAGCGCTACGCTGCCCGGCACGCACCACCCCCGCTTCACCCATGACACACCCCACCGACAACATGCTCGCTCCCCTGGCCCAGGCCGTGCGGGTGAGCCACAAGAACAAGATCGTGGGTGCCGCCGACGCGGTGCAGCTCATCCACGACGGCGATACGGTGGCCACCGGCGGTTTTGTGGGCATCGGCTTTGCCGAGAGCATCGCCGTGGCACTGGCCCAGCGCTTCGCCACCACGCAGCAGCCGCGCAATTTGACCCTGGTCTATGCCGCAGGCCAGGGTGACGGCAAGCAGCGCGGCTTGAACCACCTGGGCGAGCCGGGGCTGCTGGGGCGCGTGATCGGCGGGCACTGGGGGCTGGTGCCACGCATCCAGAAGCTGGCGGTGGACAACCAGATCGAGGCCTGGAACCTGCCACAGGGCGTGATCTCGCACCTGTTTCGCGACATTGCTGCGGGCAAGCCCGGCACGCTCACGCGCGTGGGCCTGGACACCTTTGTGGACCCGCGCCACGGCGGCGGCAAGCTGAACGAGCGCACCCGGGAAGACCTGGTGCGCCTGATGCCCATCGACGGGGAGGACTACCTTTTCTACAAGGCCTTTCCCATCCATGTGGGCATCATCCGCGCCACCACGGCCGACCCGGACGGCAACCTCACCATGGAGCGCGAGGCGCTCACTCTGGAGGCGCTGGCCATCGCCATGGCGGCGCGCAACTCGGGCGGCGTGGTGATCGCGCAGGTCGAGCGCATCGCCGAGCGCGGCTCGCTCAACCCGCGCCAGGTCAAGGTGCCGGGTGTGCTGGTCGACGCCGTGGTACTGGCCACCGAGCCCGCGCACCACCAGCAGACCTTTGCCGAGCCCTACAACCCGGCGTTCTCGGGCGAGCTGCGCGTGCCCATGGACAACCTGCCCACCATGGCGCTCTCCGAGCGCAAGGTGATCGCGCGCCGCGCCGCGCAGGAGCTGCGCCCGCACCAGGTCGTCAACTTAGGGATAGGCATGCCCGAGGGCGTGGCCAGCGTGGCGGCCGAGGAACGCATCATCGACCTCGTCACGCTGACAGCCGAGCCGGGCGTGATTGGCGGCATCCCGGCGGGCGGGCTGAATTTTGGCGCGGCGGTGAACCCGCAGGCCATCATTGACCAGCCCAGCCAGTTCGACTTTTATGACGGCGGTGGGCTGGACCTCGCCATCCTGGGCCTGGCCCAGGCCGATCAGCATGGCAACCTCAATGTCAGCAAGTTCGGGCCACGCCTGGCGGGCGCCGGAGGCTTCATCAACATCAGCCAGAACGCCAAGACGGTGGTGTTTGTCGGCACCTTCACGGCCGGTGCGCTGCAGGTGGAGGCCCTGGATGGCCGCCTGCGCATCGTGCACGAGGGCGGCGCGCGCAAGTTCGTGCGCGCGGTGGAGCACCGCACCTTCAGCGGCGCCGAGGCCTTGCGCCGGGGCCAGCGCGTGCTGTATGTCACCGAGCGCTGCGTGTTCCGTCTGGTGCCTTCAGAGGAGCCCGGGGGCGGTGGCGCGCTGGAACTCATCGAGCTGGCACCCGGCATCGACCTGGAGCGCGACGTGCTGGCGCACATGGCGTTCCGCCCGCGCATCAGCGCTGACCTGCGCCCTATGGACGAACGGCTGTTCCGCTCCGAGCTGCTGGGCCTGCGCGCGCAGTTGCAAAACCGCCCGCTGGCACAGCGCTTTGCGCTGGACACCGAGCGGCGGTTGTTGCACATCGATTTTTCTGCCTTGCAGATTGGCGATGCCGCCACCATCGCCGCCATCGAGCAGGAGGTGCGCCGTCTGCTGGCGGACCTGGGCGAACGGGTGGCCGTGGTGGTCAACTACGACCACTTCACCATCGCCCCCGAATGGGCCGAGGCCTACACGGCCATGGTGCAGCGGCTCATGCGCGACCACTACACCGGCGTGCAGCGCTACGGCACCATGGGTTTTCTGAAGTCGCGGCTCAAGGATGCTACTGAATAAATAGCTGTACGCGCCTTATGAATAAGCGCTGCAGGCACTTTTTATCTGTATTCTTACGCCTGTTTCCGCCCGCCTGCACCCCTTGCAGTGCGCGCCGGTATTTGTCTCCATAATCAGCGTCCATGGACAAACTCAAGGCTTTCGAGTCTTTCGTGTCGGTCGCCACGCGTGGCAGCCTGACCGCCGCCGCGCGGGCCGAAGGCGTGGCGCCCGCCATCATGGGCCGCCGCCTGGACGCGCTGGAGGAGCACCTGGGCGTCAAGCTGCTGGTGCGCACCACGCGGCGCATCAGCCTCACGCACGAGGGCAGCGCCTTTCTGGAAGACTGCCAGCGACTGCTGTCCGACGTGGCCAACGCCGAGGCCAGCGTGTCGGCCGGTGGCGTCAAGGCCAGCGGGCACCTGCGCATCACGGCGCCCGCAGGCTTCGGCCGCCGCCATGTGGCGCCGCTGGTGCCGCGCTTCCTGGCACAGCACCCCGACGTAACGATTTCGCTCAACCTCAGCGACCGCGTGGTGGATCTGGCCGGCGAAGGCTTCGACTGCGCCGTGCGCGTGGGCGACCTGCCCGATTCCTCGCTGGTGAGCGTGCGCATCGCCGACAACCGGCGCCTGTGCGTGGCCACGCCCGACTACCTGCACCGCCACGGCACACCGCGCCATCCGAGTGAGCTGGCTCAGCACGACTGCCTCACGCTGTCGAGCGAAGCCTCGCAGACACGCGGCTGGGCGTTTCGCATGCCCACCGAGAGTGGCGGCACCGAGGTGGTATACCTCAAGCCCGGCGGGCCGCTGGACTGTTCGGACGGACAGGTGCTGCACGACTGGTGCCTGGCGGGCCATGGCATCGCCTGGCGCAGCACCTGGGAGGTGGAGGGCGAAGTCGCCTCCGGCCAGCTCGTGGCGGTGCTGGAAGACTATGCCGCACCGCCCAACGGTATTTACGTGCTGTTTCCGCAGCGCAAGCACCTGCCGCTGCGCGTGCGCCTGTGGATCGAGCACCTGCGGCACCATTACGAACAACCCCAATTCTGGAAAACCGGAGCCCCCACATGACCCTGGAAGCCCTGCTCGCCTTTTTCCACCTCGTGGCCATCATGACCATGGTGGTCTTCATGGCCAGCGAGACCGCGCTGTGCCGCACCGAATGGATGAGCCCCGCCATCGTGCACCGGCTGGTGCGGCTCGACCTGATCTACATGGTGTCTGCCGCCTGCGTGCTGTTGGCCGGGCTGGCGCGCATCGGGTGGGGCATGAAGGGGGCGGACTGGTACTGGGCACAGCCGCTGCTGCACTTCAAACTAGCGCTGTTCGTGGCGATCTGGCTCATGTCGCTGCAACCCACGCGCGCCTTCCTGCGCTGGCGCCGCAATCTGCTGGCCACCGGCGCGCTGCCGCCCGAAGCGGAAATCCGCGCAGCACGCCGCTGGATCATGATCGAGACCCACTTGCTGGGCGCGTTGTTGCTGGCGGCAGTGTTCCTGGCGCGGGGCGTGGGGACGCGCGGCTGAAGCCGCCCGGCAGCTTGCCCGGCTGCCGGACCGCCCGCCCGTAAAATCGCCGGATGCTTTCCGTCAAAACCGAATTGCTCGCTGCCCTGGCAGCCGAGCTGGAACAACTCTCCCCCGGCGCAGGTGCGCGGGCGGCCTTTGAATCACCCAAGGTGGCGGCCCACGGCGACTTTGCCTGCACCGCCGCCATGCAACTGGCCAAGCCGCTCAAGCTCAACCCGCGCGCTTTGGGCGAACAGCTCAGGACGGCGCTGGAGGCCACGCCCGCCTTTCAGCGCTGGGTCGATGCCATCGAGATCGCAGGACCCGGCTTTCTGAACATCCGCCTCAAACCCGCCGCCAAGCAGGAAGTGGTGCGCGAGGTGCTGGCCGCGGGCGAGCGCTTCGGTTTCCAGAGCGCGCGCAACGAGCGTGTGCTGGTCGAATTCGTCTCTGCCAACCCCACCGGCCCGCTGCACGTCGGCCATGGCCGCCAGGCCGCCATTGGCGACGCCATCAGCAACCTGTTCGCCACGCAGGGCTGGAGCGTGCACCGCGAGTTCTATTACAACGACGCGGGCGTGCAGATCGACACCCTCACCAAGAGCACGCAGCTGCGCGCCAAGGGCTTCAAGCCCGGCGACGACTGCTGGCCCACCGACGGCGACAACCCGCTGGCCAAGAACTTCTACAACGGCGACTACATCGCCGACATTGCCGAGGCCTTCAAGGCCAAGGCCACCGTCAAGGCCGACGACCGTGAGTTCACGGCCAACGGCGACGTGGAGGACTACGACAACATCCGTCAGTTCGCCGTGGCCTACCTGCGCAACGAGCAGGACAAGGATCTGCAGGCCTTCAATCTGCACTTCAACGAGTATTACCTCGAATCCAGCCTGTACACCAGCGGTCGCGTCGAAGCCACGGTGAACAAGCTCGTTGCCAACGGCAAGACCTACGAGCAGGACGGCGCGCTGTGGCTCAAGTCCACCGACTACGGCGACGACAAGGACCGCGTCATGCGCAAGGGCGACGGCACCTACACCTACTTCGTGCCCGATGTGGCCTACCACATCGCCAAGTGGGAGCGCGGCTTCACCAAGGTCGTCAATATCCAGGGCACGGACCACCACGGCACCATCGCGCGCGTGCGCGCCGGGCTGCAGGCGGCCGACGTGGGCATTCCGCAAGGTTACCCCGACTACGTGCTGCACACCATGGTGCGCGTGGTCAAGGGCGGCGAGGAGGTGAAGATCAGCAAGCGCGCGGGCAGCTACGTCACGCTGCGCGACCTGATCGAGTGGACCAGCAAGGACGCGGTGCGCTTCTTCCTTCTGAGCCGCAAGCCCGACACCGAGTACACATTCGACGTCGATCTGGCCGTGCAGCAGAACAACGACAACCCGGTGTACTACGTGCAGTACGCCCATGCACGCATCTGCTCGGTGCTCACGGCCTGGGGTGGCGACGTGGCCGGCCTGGCCGGTGCCGATCTTGGGGCGCTTGACGGCCCTCAGGCCCAGGCGCTGATGCTGCAGCTGGCCAAGTACCCCGAAATGCTCACCGCCGCCACCGAGGGTGAGGCGCCGCACGACGTCACCTTCTACCTGCGCGACCTGGCGGCCAGCTACCACAGCTACTACGATGCCGAGCGCATCCTGGTGGACGACGAAGCCGTCAAGCGCGCGCGCCTGGCGCTCGTCGCCGCCACCGCGCAGGTATTGCACAATGGCCTGGCGGTGCTGGGCGTTTCGGCCCCCCGCAGAATGTGAGTGGTAACCAACGTATGAAGCAACAGCAACTGGGCGGAACCATCGTCGGTTTCATCATCGGCCTGATCGTGGGCCTGGGCGTGGCCTTGGGCGTGGCGGTCTACGTGGCCAAGGTGCCGGTCCCCTTTCTGAACAAGGGGGCGACCCGCAGCGGCACCCAGGACGCGGCCGAGGCCCAGAAGAACAAGAACTGGGATCCGAATTCTCCGCTCTACGGAAAGACGCCTTCCCGCACGCCCGCCTCGGTGGCCGCTACGGCCTCCACGACTGTCGCGCCCGCCGGGGCGGCAGCCTCGGCCGCCCAGCCTGCGGCCAGCAAACCCGCAGGCAGGGTTGCCGCCGATCCCCTCGGAGACCTTGCCGCTTCCAGGGCCGCTGCGTCCGGCGGCGTGGATCCGTTTGACTATTTTGTCCAGGCAGGAGCCTTTCGCACCCAGCAGGATGCCGATGCCCAGCGCGCCAAGCTGGCCATGCTCGGCTGGGAAGCGCGTGTGAGCGAGCGCGAACAGAATGGGCGCAATGTGTTCCGGGTTCGCGTCGGACCTTTCGCCAAACGTGACGATGCAGAACAGCTAAAGGACAAGCTGGCAAGCGCAGGTGTCGAGTCGGCCCTGGTGCGTGTTCAACGCTGAACTTTCCAACCTCTCATGGCTCACACAGCCGAGTCCCAACCGGAGAAAATTGACATGCAACGACGTACGTTCACCCTGACCGCAGCAGCCTCAGCCCTTGCAACTGCGGCCCTGTCCCTGCCGGCGCTGGCGCAGGGCGGGCAACCCAAGGAGGGCAAGGACTATGTGAAGCTGGGCAAGCCCGTGGGTACGGATGCCCCCGCGGGCAAGGTCGAGGTGATCGAATTCTTCTGGTACAACTGCGGCCACTGCAATTCTTTCGAACCCACTTTCGACGCTTGGGCCAAGGCTGCCGATGCCAAAAATATCAGCGTCCGCCGTGTTCCAGTCGCCTTCAATGCCAGTTTTGCACCTCAGCAGAAGCTTTTCTACACGCTGGAGGGCATGGGCAAACTCGGTGAGATTCACGCCCGTGTTTTCCGTGCGATCCACGTTGAAAAGGTGAACCTGTCCAAGGAAGACGCCATCCTGGCTTGGATGGCCAAACAGCCCGGCATCGACATGGCCAAGTTCAAAGAGATGTACAACTCCTTCAATGTGGCCAGCCAGGTGCGCCGCGCGGGACAGCTCCAGGAGGCATACGGGGTCGAGGGCGTCCCCTCCATGGGTGTGGCGGGCCGCTTCTACACCGATGGCACCATGGCCGGCAGCCTGACTGCCGTGCTGCAGGTGGTCGAGCATCTCGTCGGTGTGGCGCGCAAAGGCTGAGTTGGCTCTGGGCGCCACCAAGCAGCCCTTTCTCTAGCGAAATCAGGGAACGTACATACGTTCCCTTTTTTTCGCCGATTTCCGGGCCTAATGGATCTGTTTCACCTTTGCTACGCTCATCGGTGCTCTCACTGAACGGACACCGTATCCAGCGGCACCTCCCGTCGGCTTTCGCATGACTGCGCGAACAGGAAGTATGGCGTGCCAACATGACTCTATCTGGGCATCAAGGATGCATCGGATCTGATGCGTCCGATCGTTGGCAAGCAGGCAGACTCCATTCTCGTCGTACCAGTCCCACCGTCGGGTTTGGCTATTCAATAATGCCCTCCCCAAGCAGAAACGCCCCGCTCATTGCTGAGCGGGGCGTTACTGGGCTGTAAGAGCCTGACGATGACCTACTTTCACACGGGAACCCGCACTA